>CAVYDZ010000001.1:0-310425 GCA_963767485.1 Terriglobia bacterium
AGGATCTATCATTGGCATCCGATTTGGCAGGCCCGTTTTCTTTCCCGCCCTCCATGCGGCGGCTCGTACCCCTCAAATTACCACGTGCAAACATTCTCTTGTACACGTCTAAATAGTCAAACCGGACAATATGATGTTACAACTGCGAGCTGCAATTGCTCTTGCTCAACCTGTTCCGGGGGATGCCAATGACACCGGCAAAACGGTCGATTTTATATCTACTTCTAACAGCGTGCTGTGCGTTGGCCCAGATGCCGGCCACGAGTCCAATTTTAGTCCAGGTCCAGAACAAGTCTCTTGGCAAAACCCAGCAGGAGACCATGGAGCTAAAAGTTACAAATCTGTCAACCCTGGACATCAAGGGCTTCGTACTCCGCCTTGAGCTGTTAGACGTGAAGGGCACGGTCAAATTTGTTACCAACCGAATGGAGCTATCGGGAGGACTCCCCGATAAGAGTCAGGTACTCAGTCCAGGGCAGTCTGTAGATATTCAGTGGCGAATTCCCGTTTTCGGTCCTCAACCCTATTACCATCTATCAACGGATTACGTGGCCCTGGTCAAGGATTCAAGTACTTTGAATTCCACCATATCGACGCTTGAAGACTGGGGACCTGACAAATCCGAAATGTCCGAACGCATAAAGGGAATGTTAGTCGGTCTCCGTGACGAGAGAGAACGATTGAGGCAATTGACGGCGTCTCAAGGCACCACCGCACTGTCCCGCGATTTGGATGACACCGAACGTTCTGTGCCGGAAGCGCCCGCAGGTAGGTCGGAAGATTATCGCATTGGCTTACAGACCGCGTATAGATTAGAGCGACAGAGATTACGCCGCGTTTTGAATAATCAAGGAATAAGCTCCGTTGCGGACGACCTTGAATCAAGCCAATATTTGTGATTATGGCCTTTTGAGAGCCTTAAGCCAGTCTCGTTCGGTGGCCGTCAGTAACGAAGGATTCCGTTCAGCTATGACGATAAACATCGAAGTAAGCCCATCCCAGTGATGCGGTTCGCCGTATTTGCCCTTGATCGGTGATCGTTTCTCTCGCTGCTCCCAGTTCTCCAGTGCTGCGTCGCTCTTCCTCACATTGCACTTCCAGCAAGCCGTTCTGAAATTATCTTCGGAGCAAGCTCCACCAGTCGAAAATGCCTGGACGTGGTCAATCGCAGCGCCAAGCTGTCCAGAAGAGGTGCATCCCGTCGCCTCCCGTGTGGGTGATAGTAGGCCAGATGTCTAATACCCGCCGCCTGTAGATCTAATTGCAGCAGCTTGAAAGCCGGTGAGAAGATGACCGGTCGTTTACACCAGTAGCAAAGCCACGTGTCACGGCGAAACACTGCGAGTTGTAGAGCTTTCGGCAGAGCCTTGCGCTTCCTTATCGCCGCTGGGACGGCTTGGCAGGCGAGTGATTCCATAACCGTACTTATCGGCGGCATTCCGTGAGTTTTTGCCAAGGATGCCTAACAGGATCAGTTTTGACGCGGATCTGTCATCGGAGCGCGTTTGGTGATCAAAGTGGGTCCGGATTCGAGGTCAGGATTGCGGGCACCGTTCCACCAAAGAGTAAGTGGTGCGCGAGGGCCGCGACAGTGTTGGCCGCAAGCTGACCGACGTTCCCGGCTATGTCTTCCGCATCTTCGTCACCGCTTGCACGAACACACCAGAGGAGATCTGGCGCGACTACAACGGGCGCTCCGATATCGAAAATCGGATCGCCGAGTTGAAGCACGATCTGGGCGCCGATGGCTTCTGCCTCAAACAGTTCTTCGCCACCGAAGCGGCCTTTCGCGCCGTCCTTCCGCTGTTCAACTTACGCACAGAGTTCCAGCGTGCCGCCGGCTTGCCACGCTATCGCGAGCCGGCCACCATTCGCACTCAAGTCCTCACCTGCGGCGCAATCCTCGGCCGCGCAGGAACACGATTGGTTGTCCCCTTGTCGCAAAGCCGGGGGTCTGAAAACCAGAACCCTTTGCTCGATAGCATCTTGCGCTGGCAAATCCCAACTTTGCCAAAGTTCCATTCCAGCGTCGCTACTTGATCCCGTCCCCCAATGCTTCTCGATGACTCAATCTCTAATTTCGGATTTCAGGCTTAGCCGTGTCGAATGGGTTCGCGATAAGAACCGCCGGCCACACGATACTCCCAGTGCGCAGGATTCGCTGGACAGACTCACCGCAGTTTCGATTCTTTCGCGAAGCGGCGAGCAAACTGCTGTCCGTCTTTGGGACGGATTGTTCCGGATTCGAGTGAGCTCGGACTTTTCCGGAGCATCCCCGATCCGAAATAAAGCCATTGGAAGGGGGCTTTCGAGTCCCACGCTGCCCCGGAACCCGAATTGCAAGAGTTAGCGAAAGAGATGCGGGAACCCACTATGACCAGCGCTTCGATGATACCTTTTGAAGGTTTTATGCAGGATCTGCGTTTCGGACTCCGCACATTGGCCCGAAACCCGGGTTTCACCGCGGTCGCGGTTGCGACCCTGGCGCTCGGTATCGGGGCCAACACGGCCATCTTCAGCATCGTGAGCGGAGTTCTCCTTCGGCCGCTACCTTTTGCCCAGCCGGAAAGGCTCGTTGCCACGTCCGAATACTACCCGAAAGGGCCGCTCGTCGTCATGCAGGGCCGTAGCCGGACGATGGATCTGGCCGGCTATAGTACCGACAATGAAGAGTTCAATTTGACCGGCTTCGGCCATCCGGTGCGGCTGATCGGGAACGAGGTCTCGGCTAATTTCTTTTCGCTTCTTGGCCGCAAAGCCGCGCTGGGAAGAACCTTCCATCAGGATGAGAACCGCCCAGGTATGGACCGGGAAGTAATTCTTAGTCACGCGCTATGGGAGCAAAGATTCTCGTCCGATCCAAATATAATCGGACGCTTGATCGCTCTTGAAGGCCAGGACCGCGAGGTGGTCGGCGTTATGCCCGCCAGCTTCGATTTTCCGTCCACTAAAACTCAACTTTGGGTTCCCTTGCTCATGGATCCAAGAAACGTTGGCGATTATTGGGGCTCAAGCTACATGGCGCTGATCGGGCGACTGCGCCCCGGCGCAACCCTCGAGCAGGCTCGGGCCGAACTGGCCAGCATGCGTAGTGCCATACTCGCCGCCTCTGCGCTCCGAATGCCCGATAACTCCTGGGCTCAAGCAACCGTCATCACGCTAGAAGAAGATCTCGTGGGCAATTCCAGAGGAAGGTTGTTAATTTTGCTCGGAGCGGTTGTTTTCCTGCTGTTGATTGCCTGCGCCAATGTGGCCAACCTGTTGCTAGCGCGGTCGGTTACCCGGCGCAAGGAAGTTGCCGCGCGAGTAGCGCTCGGAGCTTCCCGTTGGCGCGTCGTTCGGCAGTTACTCACGGAGAGCATGCTGCTTTCGGTTGCGGGCGGTTCCCTGGGGCTGCTGATTGCGGCCTATGGCCTTCGCATTTTGAAGTTCACGCTCCTCTCCGACACACCGCGCATAGAGGGCGCCAGCCTTGATCCCACGGTGTTAGCGTTTACCGCGCTGCTTACAATGCTCACGAGCATCGTATTCGGACTGATTCCCGCCCGCGACATCGCGAATTTGCAGTTGACGGCCGCACTGAGATCGAGCGGAGAACGCGGTGGCACAATGGCCACCACTAGTGCACGCGCGATGCTGGTCATCGGCGAGATTGCGGTTTCGGTGATTTTGGTGATATCCGCGGGGCTGTGCGTGAAAAGCCTTTGGGTGTTATCGCATGTGAATCCCGGATTCAGTTCACAGCACATCGTTACCGCGCGTTTTACGCCCAACGAATCCTTCTGCGACGTTCCTGAACGGTGTTTTGCTTTCTATGACAATCTGGCCAGCCGTACCCGCGCACTGCCAGGAGTGAAAGACGTCGCTGCGGTGAGTAGTCTTCCTCTAGGCGGCGGAGACGGAGGAGAGGTGCTGCCTGTCGCGATTCAAGCACATCCGGTGACTCCCGGTGCGCACGTTCCTCTTATCGAGGAAAAAATCATTACACCGGACTACCTGAAGGTGATGCGAATTGCGTTACTACGCGGCAGGAGCTTCAGTGAAGCGGATGCGGGCCCAGCAGCCCAGGACACGGTGTTAGTCGCCAGGTCAGCGGCTGCCAAGCTTTGGCCGGGAGAGAACCCAATCGGGCAGCACATCCGGCCGATCTGGGAACAAAAGTGGCGCACGGTTATTGGAGTGGTGGCCGACGTTCACGAATACACCATGTCGAAGGAAACTGCCGACTGGGTGGACGGGGTGCTCTACACGCCCTACGGCCCACATGCCATCCGGAGCACCGGCGCCAACAAGCCACCAGCCGACATGACGCTCGTGATTCATACCGAAGGAGATCGATCGGATCTAACGGGTTCCTTGCAAACCTTGTTAGCGCAAATCAATCCGGATGTGGCGGTCAGCGATGTCAAAACCTTGGAGAGTTGGGTGTCTGGCGCGGTCGAAGAGCCTCGCTCGACGGCATCGCTGTTTTCGTTGTTTGCGGCGCTCGCTCTCGTGTTGGGGACAATCGGCGTTTACGGCGTGATGTCCTATTCGGTGGCGCAGCGCACGCGGGAGATGGGGATTCGAGTAGCACTCGGCTCGGCACAGGTACAAGTTCTTTACCTGGTTCTTGGCGAGGGGGCGAAGCTGGCGCTTATCGGAGTCGCTGTCGGTTTGGCCGGCGCGATGTTGTTAACCAGGTTCATCGCCAGCCTGCTGTACGGGGTGGCCGTTGTCGATCCACTTACTTTCGCGGGAGTTGCGATTTTGTCGCTCCTGGTGGGGCTGACAGCATGCGTGATACCCGCATGGCGCGCTACTAAGGTAGACCCTATCGTGGCTCTTCGCTACGAATGAGCCAGTTCGTCGTCACATCTCATATGTGGTTGACCACGGCCGGAGGCGGCCGGCGTACGGCATATTCCGGCAGCGCGCGATTCTGCATCGGGAGAGTCTGTTGACCATCCGTGGACACGCGGGCATACAGGCCAGCCCGAAACATTTTCGATATCCTGCGTAGGTGGCCAAAAACGTCCTTCGATTTTGGTTTTTGCGAAGCCGTTTTACAGGCATTTGAGAGTGGCCAGAATCCCTGGCCGTCGTAGCTGAGGATTCGGATGGACGTTGTGCCGGCGGCAGTGCTGCCGCCTTCTTTGGTTTAGGCCGGTCCCGATTCTCGACTCGCTTTCTCAGACCTGTGTAGTCCAGTCGCAAGGCCCGCGCGGTCGGATTCACTCCGTAGCGCTTGGCCAACTCCGCGGCGGCTGTCCATAAAGTTTCCCGCAATGCCGAAAGCTCACGGCATTCCGTCGTTCTGTACTGTGAATCTTTCGCTCCGCCGGATCTTGACTTCGGAAAGCACCAGCAGCGCCCACGTTCCCGGTTCCGGTGTTGTCGTCGGAGGCGGAGGAGCGCCGGTGACCTCCAGTCGAACGCCATCCAACGCATCATCCGGACGAAGTCATGGTGATACTCAGCGTGTTTGTGCCCGATGCAAAAAATCCACTCGTGCCGCTCACCGTAAAGGGCGCTCCCGAAAAAGTATGGTTTCCGTTCGCCACTAGGTGCCCGTTCAGGTTCAGCGTGCCGACATCGTCAATGAACCAGGTACCGCTCAGCACGGCCGATGAGAGGTCAGAAGCTGCAAGAGTGAACGTTTCGCTGAACGTGTACGGCGCCGCACCGGGGTGAGGTGAGTCGGTCAAGCCGATCCAGGCCGAGGTGCTCGTGTCGGCCGCCCACACGCTGGCCATGCTGCTCGGACTGAGGACCACCCCATGCAGCCAGTGCGGATCGCTCGACCCGCCCGGAAGCGCAGCCCCCGAAGCGTCCACGCCCGTATTGAAGATACTGATGCTTGCGCCGTTAGCCGACAAACCAACCGACAGCGCGGAAACAACGCCGAGAAACATAGCGGTTACACGCATGTTGCTTTCCTCCTCTAACCAAACCTGAATCGGCACTGAGCCGAGGAGTACAAATTCTACTACATAGCCCCTGCCAACGCGATCCGCCTCACGCGCAACTTAGAACCCCGGCGCGGCTTCGAGCCGCACATAATCCAACACCGCTTCATCCCCGCCGTTAGGCGTCCCAATCACTTCCACATCATCGCCAGGCCGCAGCGCAACGCCCGCGATCCGCTTGCGGGTTGCCGTATCGCCATTCGGCACATTCGAAACCAGCCATGCATCCGCCGCCCACTGCTCAATCGCCTGCCCCTTTACCCGCAGCTCAAAACGGGCGATCCCCGAAGTCTCGTCGTAATAAAAAACGTCAACAGTGTACCAACCGGGCGCCCCCATAAACCGAAACTGCGCCGTGCATGCGCCGGCTGATTTACAAGCGACCGCCTTCCCGCCCGAAGCCGTTTCCGCCGGAGTAATTCGGATTACTTGATAGCCATGCAACTGCATCCCTTCCGCTTCCACCCGGGCCGGATCATGCTCCACGCGCTGCTTATCGTCCGGAATTCCCGAGATCTTGAAAAACCACGTACAGATCGCATCGCGCCACACAATCGCATGCCCCGCCTGATATTCGAGCTTGGCCAGTACAGCCCGGTAGCGTTCCTCGTCCACATGTCCGCGCAAGCTCTTCCACCGCGCAACGAAACCCTGTGCTCCTTCCGCAGCTTCATAGTGCGAGTCGTAAACGTCTTGCACGAGCGTACTGCCCGAATGCAGCCGGTACGTGTACGGCACGTGATGCATAAACAGCAGCAGCGCCTCCGGGCAAGTGGCCAGCGATTCATACTGCTTCGCCACCGCCGGCGGATACTGCCCTATGAACCCGGTTCCTGTGGCCACCGTGCGGTCCATGCCCAAACCCTGACGATCGGCGCGAAACCATTGCCCCCAGCCGTTGCGCTCCGCCGATTCAATCCCTGGTCCGTAGTGCCCATGCAGGATATCCGTCAGCGTGCCCATCCCAAGCGGCCCTGTATAGCCCTCATACACCCGCCATGACGCAAGTTCGAGCGACACGATCGTATCCACCACCGGCGCCTCATCGCCGAACGTCAGCCTCGTCCATTCCTCTGCGATCGCGCGCGCCGATAGATCCGGATTCCAGGCCAGCCGCCCAAAGCTATACAAATTCGAAAGCGCCAGATCGTATCCCAGCCAGTTCTGGTCGAGCCCCACATTCGCTACGCCGACAAACCCCCCGAGCGGCCGGTGATACGTGCGCCCCGTAACAATATCTTTAATCGCAGGATCTGGTCCTCCAATTCCGGAATCAAAATCGAGCACTTGTTTCCACATCGGCGCTAGATAACAAAGATGCCTCTGCTGTCCCGTGTACTCCTGCGTGATTTGCAGTTCAATTGCTTCGTTGGTGCGCTTCAGCGCCGCAAACAGCGGTGAAACCGGTTCGCGCGCCTGAAAGTCAATCGGCCCATACTTGATTTGCAGCACCACATTTGAAGCGAACTTCCCGTCGAGCGGCGCAAAGTTGTCGTAAGCGGCGCGCGCCCGATCGTTCTTGAGATTGCGCCAGTCCATGTGGTGGTTGTAAACGAACGCCCGGTACACCGCGACCCCGCCATGCGGACCCAATGCTGCGGCCAGCACGTTTGCCGCATCGGCATGCGTTCGTCCGTATTTTGAGGGACCCACCCGGCCCTCCGAATCCGCCTTTAGCGTAAATCCGCCAAAATCCGGGATGAGCCGATAGATCTCGTCCGCCTTCGCCTTCCACCATGCGGCCACGCGCGGGTCGAGCGGGTCGAACGTATCGAGGCCGCCCACTGTCTGCGGGCTGCTGAAATCAACCGCAACCACTAGCTGGACCCCCCACGGCCGAAACACGTTCGCAATGCGCGCTACCTCGGGAAGAAAATCCGACGCCAGCATTCTCGGCGACGCGTTCACATTGTTAATCGCGCATCCGTTGATCCCGAGCGATGCCAGCAAGCGCGCATAATCCGCGGCCCGCTTCAGATCCGGCATCACGTGTTGATCGGCAAAGAAAATCGACCGCCCCGCATACCCGCGTTCGATACTGCCGTCGAGGTTGTCCCACTGGTCGACCCAGCGCAGCGGTGCGGCAGGATTGCTCGCGTAATGAAGCGAAGCCAGCGGCCCATCGAGCGATAATCGCCGCAGTACCTCGAACGCTCCATACAACACGCCTCGCTCGTTCTGCGCCACAACCAGTAAAACCTTCCGGCCATGCTGACTTTCGCTCTGCAAAGCAAACCCGTCGGTCTCAAGATTGTGGGGAATGTCTATCTCAGGAAGGGCTTGCTTTACCTGGGCGGCTGTGCCAAGAACAATCGAGTCCTCGTCCACCAGGCCGGTCGCGCTGCGCAATGTTCTCCCGAGCATCGCCCGTACGCCGCGAATCAACTCAGCTTGCGCGCTCACGAGTGTCTGCGCGCTTCCTAGCCGCACGACGACCGCCGGGAGCTCTCGATCGGGAACCGGAGAATAGCGAAGCCACGCGGCATACCCTGTTTCCGCCGGCAGAAGAGACGCGATCGAAACGCCCAGCAGCAGAATCTTTGCCAGGCGCATCCTTGTTACTCTTCGGCGCGAAACGCCTCGTCAAGCAGCAGCGCGAAATCACGGCTCTTGTGTAGCACCGAATCCCGGAACGCGCCGAGTTCCCGTTCCGCGGTTCGCAGCCGGTCGGCCAGATGCAGGCAGGCGAGCACGGCGGTGCGCGTCGAATCCAAATTCCCGGCACGCCGCGCAATGCTCGACATCAACTCATCAATTTCGTGCGCCAACTGCTCGGTATCTTTCGGATCGCCGGCCGTCGACACGCTATAGGTCTGATTAAATATAGTGACCCGGACGGTTTGTTTGGGCGTGTCCGGTGCGTCCATGAAGACTCTGGTCGGGGTGCGGTTTAGCTCGCGCTCAGCAGGTCCAATTGGTTGAGCAGCTTTTCGATCCGCGTCTTCACCTGTTTGCGTTCGCCCTTCATGGTCTCGAGCTCCTGCGAAAGCTGATTTACTTTTTGCAGAAGCTCGCCATTTTCTTTCTGGAACTCAGTCGAAAGCGCCTGCACTTCGTCCAGTTCGGCGCGGGCGGATTGCGCCGCTTCCTCCGCTGTCTTGGTGCGCTCCTGCAACTGGCTGTTCTCGTTGCGCAGAGTAGAGATAGCCTGAACCGCGCGGGTAATGCGCTCTTCCAGGTGGGCGAGTGTATCGAGGCCTTCTTGTACTGCTTCCATGCGTACCAATCTAACCCGGACGGATCGATCTACTGAACGCCTGCCTGATGTCCGCTTTTCGCGCGTTCCACTAATGCCGCAAAGCCGGTCGCATCGTTCACCGCGATGTCGGCGAGTACCTTGCGGTTTAATTCAATACCGGCGCCCTTCAGGCCGTGAATAAACTTGCTATAGGAAATCTGCGAAATCCGGCAAGCCGCGTTGATGCGCACAATCCAAAGCGATCGGAAGTTGCGCTTCTTTAGCCGGCGTCCAACGTATCCATACTTGAGCGCCTTTTCGACCGCTTCCTGCGCGGCGCGATTCAGCTTTGACTTTGTGAGAAAGAATCCTTTCGCACGGCGCAGCGTCTTGTGGCGGTAATCCCGCCGGTGGGTACCTCTTTTTACTCTTGGCACGTTTTCTCCTTATCGTTTTTAGTGCGCCCCTAACAGGGGCAAATGGGAAAAGTCAGGCACGTGCGGCGCTCTGCTTTTACCCGGAAAATCTGAATGCCGTCCCTTAGTAGGGCAGCATCTCGCGCAGCTTCGCCTGATCGGTTTCGTCGGCGATTACGCTTCGACCGAGCTTCCTCTTCCGCGAACGCGGCTTGGAAGTCAGAATATGACGGGCAAACGCATGACGGCGCGCAATTTTGCCGGTCCCGGTCTTCTTGAAGCGTTTGGACGCACCCTTATGTGTCTTCAACTTGGGCATAAAATAAACCTGTTTCGTTTGGTCGGCGCGAACGCCAGGAGTGCCGCCCGATACGGGGTACGTCTCGGAATGAACGCGGAACTACTTTGGTTAGGATACCACAGCGGCTGCTATTGGTTGTCCTGGTATTCCTCGAGCCACGCCATCTGAATCGCTTCCAGCTTCCCTTCCGTCGATGCCGCGGGATCATCTTTGAAGTTCGGCAGTTCCGTAATCCATTTGTGCAGATCCGTAAACCGAATGTGCGTCGGATCCGTCTCGGGATGCGCTTCGAACAAGCTCAAAGCGATGTCTTCGGTGTGGTCCCACGTCAACCCAGGCATGTACCCATTGTAGGAGGATCGAGAATTAATCTATCGTTTTGCCGCGCAGCGCCCCGCGCACCGCCGTGTTCATCATGTTTTCCGCCAAACTCTGCGTGGCGACGTTCAAGGCTTCGAGTTGCGCCTGAATTGCGTGATGATCGTCGCGGTGATATACCACTTGCAGATTGCGGATGGCCGTTTCAATCCGTTCGCGCTCGGCCGAATCCAAATGCGCCCAAGCCTCGTTCTGCTGCGCCTTAGCTACTGCGCCCAGAATATTGTCCGCTTCCACCCGCGCTTCGCGCACCTGGCGCTCACGCATGTCTTCGGCGGCATGGTCGAACGATTCCTGAATCATCGCTCCCACCTGCTCTTCCGACAAGCCGTACGAAGGCGTTACTTCGACGCTCTGCTCTTTGCCTGTCCGCGCATCGCGCGCCGTAACGTTGAGAATGCCGTTGGCATCGATCAGGAATCTCACTTCGATCCGGGCAAAGCCGGCCGGCATAGGAGCGATGTCCTTTAAATCAAACCGCGCCAGGCTCCGGCAATCCTTTACCAGTTCGCGCTCGCCTTGCAATACGTGGATCAACACATTGCGCTGTCCGTCAACCGCGGTCGTGAAGGATTCGGAAGCGCTCGCCGGGATAGTTGAATTGCGGTGAATGAGCTTCGAGACTACGCCTCCCATCGTTTCAATGCCCAACGAAAGCGGCGTGACATCGAGCAGCAATTGATCTTCTACGTCACCCGCCAAAATGCCAGCCTGTACGGCCGCCCCCAAAGCGACTACTTCATCGGGATTCAGTTCCGTGTGCGGTTTCGACTTGAAAAGCCGTTCGACCGACGCGCGCACCAATGGGATACGCGTGGAGCCGCCTACCATCACCACCTCATCAATTTGCTCGGCCGTGAGCTTGGCGTCCGCCAAACAAGCGCGGCACGGCGCGAGCGTTTTTTCCACCACCGGCGCAATCAGCCTCTCAAAGAGCGCGCGATCGATCGCGCGCGCATACTTCTTCCCGGCATATTCAAGCTCGATTTTGGTTTCGGGAACGAAAGAGAGTTCTTCTTTCGCCCGGATCACGGCACGGCGCAGGCGCTGCACTCCTTCCGGATCCGTGTGGAGATCCATCTTCCACTCCGATTGCCAGTCTTCGAGCGCGATGCGCAGCAGAAGATTGTCTATATCGTCGCCGCCGAGATGCGTATCGCCATTGGTGGCAAGCACTTCGAAAATACCGTCGTGAATCCGCAGAATCGAGATGTCGAACGTGCCGCCGCCGAAATCGTAGACCGCGACTACGCCCTGTTTGCGCTTGTCGAGACCGTAGGCGAGCGATGCTGCAGTCGGTTCATTCACAAGCCGCAGTACTTCCAGCCCGGCAATCCGGCCGGCGTCTTTGGTCGCTTGCCGCTGCGCATCGTTGAAGTAGGCGGGCACGGTAATTACGGCTTCCGTGACCGGCGCCCCTAAAGCTGCTTCTGCGTTGTCCTTCAGCTGGCGCAGGACGGCAGCGGAAATTTCTGGAGGCGTAAATTCGCGTCCGCCCAGATCGAGCTTAATCACCGATTCACTTTCGGCGGCAACGCGAAATGGAAACAGTTTTAGCTCGTCCTGCACATCGCCGACACCACGCCCCATTAGGCGCTTCACGGAATAGACAGTGCGCTCAGGCCTGGTGAGCAATAGTTCGCGCGCTTGCTCACCCGCCACAAGCTTGTCGTTCTCCCCGAGCGAAACCACGCTCGGCACAATCTTATTGCCCGCCGCATCCTCTACAATGCGCGGCCCCGTCAGATCCATATAGGCCACCAGGCTGTTGGTCGTGCCGAGGTCGATGCCGACGATCTTGGATTGGCGGCTCTCGCCAAAATCAATTTGAAAGGTTCCCATTGTGAATTCGCCTAAAGCCGGTCTTCTACAGGTTGGGCCGCCGCTTCAGCCGGATGCAACGTGCGATCCACGTCGCGCACCAGATTGTCGATATAGCGGCGGCGATTCAGCACGCCGCGGATCTCGTGCAGCGCCTGTTTCGCGGTTTCGCTTTGCGCTTCTGCAGCATCGTATTTTGCAAACAGACCGGTCAGCTCACCATCGATTCCGTCCCGCAGAGAAACAAACTTCTGCTTGGCCGATTCGAGTTGTGGTCGCGCCGCTTGATCCCCGCTTTTTAGCTCTTCGAGCGTCATGTTCAGCTCGAATACTTCTTCGAGCAGCTCGGGGGGCACATCGCGCGACCGCTGTTCTCCGATCGGGAAGCCTTCTTCGGTGAGCAGATACTCGGCCCGTTTCACAGGATCGCGCAGCGTGCGATAGCCGTCGTTCAAGATCGAAGTCGCTTCGAGCGCAGCCGCCTGCTCCACGGCGCTCTTGCGCGAAAAGCGATCCGGATGCCATTGCCTGCTCAGCTCATAGAATTTTTTCTGCAAGTCTGCCAGGTCGATAGTGAGTTTTCTGCCGACCTGAAAAAAATCAAAATAGTTGGAAGAGAAAGAAGGCATATTGGTGCGCGGGTCGAGCAGGCCGCCTTGTTGGGGCCTCTGAATAGCAGGGAGCTAAGCGGAGAACGAGGTCCCGCAGCCGCAACTCTTGGTTGCGTGCGGATTCTCGAATACAAAACCCGATTGGATAATCGAATCTTTCCAATCGAGCGTCATACCGTCGAGGAACAGCATGCTTTTCGGGTCCACAAACACGCGCACGTCGTCGAACTGAAAAACGTGATCGCGCGGCCGCGGCTCCGGCGCGAACTTAAACTGGTAGCTCAGGCCGGAACACCCGCCGCCTAATACTCCCAAACGCAATCCTCCCGAGACACCTTCGCGTTGGAAGGCGTCTCGAATCTTCTGGACGGCTTTCGGGCTTACAAAAACCTGCTTGGGCGCTTCCGCTGCTGCGGGCTGCGGCGCGGCTGTCCCAAGCTGAGTCAACTCAGCCATGAATCAGACCTCTTAGGCCGTAACCGGCTCGGCGATGGGCTTAGAAGCGGCGCCATGCTTGGCTTTGTAATCGCCAATAGCCGCCTTGATTGCGTCTTCAGCCAAAACCGAACAATGAATCTTTACCGGAGGCAGCGAAAGCTCGTTCACGATATCGGTGTTCTTAATATCGAGCGCCTGATCGACGGTCTTGCCGCGCAGCCATTCCGTCGCCAGCGAGGAACTCGCAATCGCGCTGCCGCAGCCAAAGGTTTTGAATTTCGCGTCTTCGATCACTCCGGTGGCGGGATTCACCTGCACCTGCAGCTTCATCACGTCGCCGCATTCCGGAGCGCCTACCATGCCCGTACCAACATTCGGGCTGCTCTTGTCCAGAGACCCTACGTTGCGCGGGTTTTTGTAATGGTCGAGTACTTTGTCAGAATAAGCCATTTAATTTCTCCCCCTTACTTTCAGTTTAATGGGCCGCCCAGGAGACTTTGGAAAGATCGACTCCCTCCTTCGCCATTTCGTACAGCGGCGAAAGTTCACGCAGTTTCTTAACTACATCCACGACTTTGTCTCCTACGTAGTCCACTTCCTCTTCGGTATTGAAGCGGCCGAGTCCAAAGCGAATGGAAGAGTGTGCAATGTCGTCTCCTGCGCCTAATGCCTTTAATACATAGCTCGGTTCGAGCGTAGCCGAGGTGCAGGCCGAACCGCTCGATACCGCAATATCGTTGATGCCCATCAGCAGGCTTTCACCTTCGACGTACGCGAAGCTAATGTTGAGATTGTTCGGCAGATGATGCTGCATAGTGCCATTCACGTAAACCTCGTCCAAGTCGCGCGTCAATCTATTCATGAGTTTGTCGCGCAGGAACGCCATTCGTTTCGATTCTTCTGGCATTTCCTTCCGGGCGAGTTCGCAGGCGTATCCGAGACCGACGATGCCGGGCACGTTGAGGGTCCCCGAACGCATGCCGCGCTCATGGCCGCCGCCATCCATCTGCGCTGTAATTTGTACGCGAGGATTGCGCCGGCGCACATACAGTGCCCCGCAGCCCTTCGGACCATATAATTTGTGTGCGCTCAGCGATAGTACATCGACGCCATCGGTTGTCACGTTTACCGGGATCTTGCCCACCGCCTGCACCGCGTCGCTGTGTAATAGAACGCCTTTTTCTTTGGCAATCTTTCCTATCTCAGCGATCGGCTGGACCACTCCGATTTCGTTATTGGCGTACATGATTGAAATCAGAATGGTCTTGTCAGTAATCGCTTCGCGCAGCTGGTTGAGATCCACCAGTCCGTCCGCGCGAACCGGCAGATAGGTGACGCGCACGCCCTCTTTCTCGAGCCGCTTGCAGGTATCGAGAACCGCCTTATGCTCAGTGGCCTGCGTGATGATGTGATTGCCGCGTTCGGCGTACATCTCCGCGATGCCTTTGAGCGCCAGGTTGTTCGACTCAGTAGCGCCGCTCGTGAAAACGATTTCCTTGGGTGTAGCGCCGATCAATTCCGCGATCTGTTTACGAGCGTTCTCGACGCCTTCTTCCGCCTTCCAGCCGAATTCGTGATTGCGTGAGGCGGCGTTGCCGAAAGTTTCGAGGAAGTACGGCTTCATTGCTTCAAACACCCGTGGGTCCAGCGGGGTGGTCGCGTGATTGTCCATGTAGATCGGCAATTTCATAATCTGATTTTCCTAAGTTGGCGTCGAACTCAACGTCACCAGGGACGCTGAAAATGTCTCGGCAGGTTCGCCGTCTGAGTCCTGCAGCATATCTTGGATGCTGACGTTTTCGAGAAGTCTCAGGATCCCGTCGTGTATCTTCCGCAGCGGCTTTTTCACCGTGCAGCGGCTCGCGTGCCCGCAATACGCATTTTCCGTGAAGCAGTTGGCCAGCACGATTGGGCCATCGATCGTGCGTATCACTTCCAGTGCCGAAATGCGCCGCGGATCGCGCGCTAAACGGTAGCCGCCGTTCGTTCCGTATTCGGAAATCAAGAAACCACTCTTGCCGAGCTTCTGGAGCAGCTTCGAAAGCACCGGCAGCGGAATACCGCACGCATCCGACACTTCCTTAGCACTCACAGCTGCACCGCTTTCCCGCAGACGCATCGCGAAGTGTCGAAGCGCGATCAGGCTGTAGTCTGCCTTCTTTGTAAGACGGAGCATCTATGGCAAGCAAACCGGGGTCGGAAGTGATCCTACACCGCTCGTATCCTACCTCTTTATATCACGAAAGGGCTAATCCCGACCAAAATGATCTCAGAATAAAATCAATATGTTGTGACAATCTCGCCGGCTGCGAAATCCACCAGATTTCCGTTAGGCCAGTCCAGTATCCTGGGAAAAGTCGCGTGATGCACTCGAACTCCACAAAAAATCCTAAGACCCTAGCGTGATTCGTCTTTTTCGCGTATTTATCCCGGCCAGCATTGTCGCGTTGCTGGTCTCGGAGATCGTCCTGATACTGGCCAGCTATGTCGTTTCCCTCCTGATACTTGGGCTGGATCCGGGCTTCTATTTATTTGCTGAAAATAATTACTGGAAGCTGCTGGTTGTTACCGGTCTGATCATTTTATTCCTGTATTTCCAGGATTTGTACTCGAGCTTACGAATCACGTCGCGGGTGGTTCTAGTTCAGCAGGTGTGCCTGGCGGTAGGCTGCGCCTTACTCCTGATGGCATTTGTCGGGTACTTAAAGCCGGATGTTCTCCTTGGCCGCTGGTTGATGGTCATCGGCAGTTTTGGCGTGATCCTGACGCTCCCGGTGTGGCGAATTGTTTTCTGGAGGTACATCGTAGCTGGATTGCGCTCGGAACGGGTGCTGCTCATGGGCAATTCCAGCATCCTGGGCGAAGTCATCGAACAGATTCAGGACCGGCCCGAATTCGGGTATTCAATTCTTGGGTATTTGGAAGAGGAAGACAGTTCGGTCAGCTTCAACGTACCGTGTTTGGGCAGGGTCGACGAAGTGCGCCGGATTTGCGCGGAACACCGGCCGACGCGGATCGTGGTGGGAATGGCAGAACGCCGCAACCGGCTTCCGGTCCAGGACCTGCTTGAGATTCGCTTTGGCGGCGTGCGGATCGAAGACGCGGCGGACACCTACGAAATGGCGATGCACCGGGTATGCAGCCGCAAGATTCAGCCGTCGCAGCTGATTTTTTCCTCGAGCCTTGGGCCACGCTCCCAAGCCATCGCTTTTCAGAGCTTTTATTCGCTGATTCTCGGCGTAGTAGGGCTGGTTCTGACTTTGCCGCTCATGCTGGTCTCGGCGCTCGCTGTCCGGCTCTCTTCGAAAGGGCCAATTCTGTACCGGCAGCGCCGCACGGGTCTCGACGGACGCCCCTTCACGCTCTATAAATTCCGCTCGATGTACGTGGACGCGGAGGCGCGAACGGGGGCGGTTTGGGCAAAGAAGGACGATCCGCGAATTACGCCGGTCGGCAAGTGGCTTCGCAAGGTTCGCCTGGACGAATTACCGCAGTTCTGGAACGTAGTACGCGGCGATATGACGATCGTCGGGCCAAGGCCGGAGCGCCCGGAATTCGTTGAGTTGCTGGCTCAGCAGATTCCGTATTACCGGCAGCGCCTGGCGGTGAAGCCCGGCATAACCGGCTGGGCCCAAATCAATCACAAGTACGGCGACACGCAGCTCGACGCCATGATCAAGCTCGAATACGATCTCTACTACATCAAGCACATCGCGCCGGCGCTCGATTTTTACATCATTTTTCACACGATCAAGGTCATGCTGCTCAGCCGTGGAGCGCAGTAGCTCCGCTCAGTTGAAGCGCAGCGTGGCTTCGGACCCGTACCGGTGATAATCGAAGAATTTCATTTCGTTCCATTCCCTCCTATCCGTTCCGCGGTAGGCGACCTGGTATTCGCCGGTAGCCGGCAGTAGCCAGCTTTGGCCATTCAGCTCGACTTGCGATAAGGTAACGGCCCAATCGATTTCGGCGATACGCAAAGCTGTTGGAATTTCGGTAGAGGCGCGGGAGATTTTCAGGATCTTTTTCGAATCCCGGTCAAGCCAGATGCGCGTACGGAACGCGATGGAGTAGTGCTCACCTCCCACAGCCAGGTCCCAGGGGCTGCTATCGGCCGGCACATCGAGTTGAAAAATCAAAGCCGGAATCCCGGCCACATTGTCGTTACCTTCGAAGGTGGCCTGCTGGGTTCGGAGAAGCTGTTCGGTTTGTTTCAGCAATGTACCAAATTCCCCTTCCGACCAGGCGCCGTCCAAGTCCGCTAAGTCGCGCAGTGTGCGATTTTGTTGGCGCATATCGGAATAGTGCTCGTTGCCGTTTTCGAGCGAAACGCGTGCGTTGATGACATCGATGCGCCGGCCCGTTGCGGTGCTTTTTTTGCTTCGATAGCGCTCGATCTGTTCCTGACAAACGAACGATTCTAAGGCAGCATATAAATCGCTGTTCACTGCAATTGCCTGTGCCAGCACTTGCTGGTCCTGCGTTGGTTGGGGTGGCGTCCCCGCCAGTAAACCGGAAACAGCCAAAAACATCAGAGGAAAAGTCGAAACGCGCAAAGTAGACTCCTGGCGGGCTAACCCGACGCGGGACTCATCGGCATTCTTTTTTAGGGCCAACAGAGCGAAGGAATTTAGGATCTTCCCGGCATAAAGTTTGCGGTCGAGACTGTCGAAGAATATTTGCGGGCTAATGGCTTAGAATCGGGTCGTGTTCACGGATCTCGACTCTTCCCGCCTGAACACCTGGGTCTGGATTTTGCTTGGCCTGTATTGGGCCTATGGCGCGTTCTTTTTGAAACCGGTACAGCGCCGTGAACGGGCGACCTCGAGTGCCGGCCACGTTTTGCTCATCATTGCCGCGCTGTTTCTGCTATTCAGCCGCTCCGCCTCCGTTCGTCCGCTGGACGATCGTTTCGTGCCGGAGATGCCGTGGATTGCTTGGACTGGGTTCGCGCTCACGGTCGCCGGTTGTGGATTCGCAGCTTGGGCGCGCGCTTTTCTCGGATCAAATTGGAGCGCCGCCGTGATGCTGCGGGAAAGCCATGAATTGATTCGCAGCGGTCCGTACGCTCTGGTGAGGCATCCGATCTACGCCGGTCTGTTGCTGGCGTTGCTCGGGACCGGGATTCAGTTGGGCCAGATGCGCGGACTCGCGGCATTCGGGCTTGCCTTTGTTGCCTGGTTTATCAAGACCCGGCATGAAGAACGGTTTATGGTGGACAGGTTTGACGGCGAGTATATCCGCTATCGCCGTTCAGTTAAGCGATTGATCCCCTTCTTCTTTTGATGGCTCACCTGCTTCTTGCGAATTATCGATAGTCGAGGTATATTGTCGATAATCATGGCATCGAACAAAATCTCTTGCGCCCACTCTGATGCAAACGCCTGATGGGGGGATATATGCGGATTATCCGGATCACCAAACGGCGAGTTCATTCCCTGCTGCATCGTTCCAGTGCCGACGCGGAACTGCAACATGAGATTGAAATTCACATCCAACAACTCACGCGGGATGCGATAGCTCGAGGTGTGAATGAGGCCGAAGCTCAGGCCATGGCTTTGCGGGAATTCGGGCCGGTCGAGCAGTTGAAAGAAAGCTGCCGCGATACTCGCCGGGTGGGCTGGATGCAAGATTTCGGCCAGGATATACGCTACGGCGTTCGCACGTTACGAGAGTCGCCCGCCTTCACCGCCGTCGCCGTACTCACTCTTGCGTTGGGCATCGGCGCCAACACCGCGATCTTTAGCATCGTGGACGCGGTGCTCTTGCGATCGCTTCCGTATCCCGATCCCAACCGGCTCGTCGTGCTCTTCGGTGTTCCACAGAAGCAGTCAGACGCGCTGCTGGGCATTTCCTACCGGGATTTCATCGCGTGCCGCGACCAGAACAGCGTGTTTAGCGAGATTGCAGGAAACGCATTTCACGATCTCACATTGACGGGCGCAGGCGAGCCATTGATTGTGAACGCCGCCGCTGTTACGCCGGAACTATTTTCTTTGCTGAATGCAAAGCCTCTGGCCGGCCGGACGTTGCTACCGGAGGATGGCAAGCAAGGCGCGGCGGCGATAGCAGTTTTGAGCGAAAATCTCTGGCGCAGCCGGTTCGGCGCCAATCCGGGTCTTATTGGCCAATCTATCGCTCTGGACAAGCGTTCCTTTACCGTCGTCGGGATTCTGCCGGCGAGCTTTCGCTATCCTGACGGCGCTCCCCGTCAGGATGTGTGGATCTCGATTCTGAAGGATCCTCTGTTCGGACCTTTAACGTCGCAGCCGGGCGTGCGTTTGCTGGGCGTGATCGGCCGGCTGAAACCGGGCGTTTCTCTGGAGCAAGCCCAGACCGGAATGAACATTTTCAGCGCGCGGCTCGCGAAGGAGTTTGCCGCGCAAGATTCGGGATTGGGAATCCGGATCAGGCCCTATCGCCAGGTTGTGGTCGGAAATCTGAAATCCGCGCTGCTCATTTTGCTGGGCGCGGTAGGCATGGTCCTGCTTATGGCGTGCGCTAATATTGCAAACCTGCTTTTGTCACAATCCACTTCTCGCGGAAGAGAAATTGCTGTGCGGCTCGCGCTTGGGGCGGGGCGCCCCCGCATTGTCCGGCAACTCCTGACCGAGAGCGCTCTACTTGCATTCTTTGGCGGAGTTACCGGTGTGCTTCTTGCGGTGTTAGCTGTCTGGAGTCTCCAGCCTTTCTTGCCGTCCGACGTCCTCCAGATCAGTTCGATTCATATTGGAGGCTCGGTTCTGGGGTTCGCGCTTGTGTTGTCCCTGGGTGCCGCGCTGGTGTTTGGATTGGCCCCCGCGCTCCTCGCAACGCCGTCCAACTTGCAGGCGAGTATCAAAGAAGGCGGCGAGCGTACTGGCCAGCGTGGCGGGCAACGCGTGCGGAGTTTTTTGGCAATCGCGGAGATCTCGCTGGCGATGGTGCTTTTGGTTGCGGGCGGCCTCTTGATTCGCAGCTTTGCACTGGTCACGTCAGCGAATCCCGGATTCGATCCGAAGAATGTTACAGAAGCCGAGATCTCGCTCCCACAATTCCAGTACTCGACTCCGCAGCAATGGAGCGCTTTCGCGAACGAATTGCTACCGCGCCTGCATGCGCAGCCAGGTCTGCAGGATTCCGCTTTGGCGGCTCCGCTGCCGATGGACCGACAAGGCCAGGCGACGTTTGCGTTCGCCATAGTAGGAAATCCTCCGCTCCCGCCCGGGAAATCCATCACCGCCGACTACCACACGGTAAGTCCAGATTACTTTCGCGTAATGCGAATCCGGCTGGTGCGCGGGCGTTTGTTTACCGAGCAGGACTCGTCGTCCAATCCGAACGTAGCGATCATCGGCGAAACGCTGGCTCAGCGCTATTTCCCGAACCAGGACCCTATCGGAAGGCAAATGAGATTCGGATTTCCGCCAAACAGCAATGTGCCGCGCGAAATCGTCGGGGTGGTTGGCGACGTGCGGGATGTAGCGCTCAGCCGCAAGCCGGGGCCGACGATGTATGTGCCGTTCGCGCAAGCCCCTCTTTATGGAGGGGAGATTGTTGTAAGAAGTTCGTTGAGCAAGTCAAGTGTGGCGGCGGCCATTCGGCACGCAGTAGGCTCCATTGACAAGAGCCTTCCCGTGACGAATGTCGAATCCTTCCCGGACGCGCTTGGACAATCAATTTCGCAGGAACGATTTCGAACCTTTCTTCTGAGTTCGTTCAGCGCGATGGCTCTGCTGCTCGCCGCCGTTGGGATATTTGGCGTGATCTCGTATTCGGTTTCGCAGCGACGCCGCGAGATCGGAATTCGCATGGCGCTCGGAGCGCAGCGGCGCGATGTTTTGCGGCTGATTTTGGGACAAGGAGCGAAGCTTGCGCTGTTTGGCTTGAGCGCCGGTATCGGCATCGCACTTCTGCTCACGCGGTGGATGGCGAGCCTGCTTTATAGTGTCTCCGCGACGGATCCGCTGACCTTTGGCGTGGTCGCAATCGTTCTATTCGGCGTTGCGCTGGCTGCCTGTTACGTCCCCGCGCGCCGCGCCGTGCGAGTCGATCCGATGGCCGCGCTGAGATATCAATAATTCGTTCGAACGTTCGGACAAAGGGGATTCAATGTATTCGCTGGCCAGTACGCTATTTCACCATTGAGTGTCAGGTGTATTTTGGGGTGCCCCGTTCCGGCAAACCAATGCAAAGTTCCGACTGCCGATATCGACAACGACACCGGTGCGTATCGTCTCATAACAGCCTCCCTGGAATTTAGATTGATTATTGATGCTGACTCTTGAGGTCAGTACTGAGCCGCTTGAGAAGAGCGGATTCCGGGAGACCGGCGAACGCCCACTTGCCCCCGGTCACTGCTTCGGTTGCCGCCGGTGAATTCGGATGAGCACTTCCATCGACAAGAGAGATCGAATCTTCCAGTAGATAAAAATCGCCATTCTGAATCTTTTGTAGAAACAGAACGTAACAAGAACCCGGAGTCAGACCATACTCTTGGGGAGCGGTGTGGTAAGAAACCGTTTTACCATTCAGTATTACGGTGCCTCCGGGGACCAGAATGTCAGCTACCGAACCTGACAGACTCGACTCTTCAGGGTATAGAGTACGATCAACGCTAATGTGAATCTCTTCGTAGATAGTCTGGTGCGCTTTCGATAAAACCGTATCGAAAGCGTCGAATGACCCGACAATTACTGACTCCCCGGGGAACGCCGGAGGGATTTCTGAGCTGCCGATGGCAAACGGCACGTTAGGGAACTTGTATGAAAGATGCTTTTCTTCGAGTTGCTCAATCGGTATCCCCAGACCGAATATCTTGTCCATGTAAGCATCGCGAGCGGCCCTGATTGCTATGTCCTTCTGTGCAGTAGGGCCGGTTTTCGGCTCGCGAGCCTCTTCCTGCCAAGCGTTTGTTGGGCTGACGATAAGGCGCTGTAAGGATGCATGGGCGCGGTCCAATGCTTGACAATTCGCCGAAGGGGAAATCGAAAAGCTTAAGATGAGCAAGGTCGAAGAAGTTGCTAACTGCACGACACCTCGTTTCCGCTAGATTAACGCTTCAAAAGCCAAATAATTAGTCCGGCGCAAAGCCTTTGAAACAGTCCATCCACTCTCGTCAGATCCGTTTGCGAATACCCAGTTGTCTTCAATATTGCACGAGCTAAGTTGCGAGGCGGCAGGGCATTCGAGGGTCCTCCGGTATCAAAGTGGACACTCATTTCCCAAAATCGTACATGGCCGCAACTGAAAAGATCGCGTCAGGAGCGAATAACCGCCTACTCTGAGTTGGCCCTTCACGTGACCTGGTAATGGTCAGCATATGTGGCACTCGCTTCGAAACGCGTCTCATTCACTCGCTCGGCGTCCGGGTCTGCTGGTCGCATCCGTGTTGACGCTGACGCTCTGCATAAGCCTGAATAGCGCAATGTTTTCGCTCGTTGACGCGGTGCTTTTGCGAGCTCTGCCGTACGCGCATCCCGGGCGGCTGGTGGTGTTGTTTGAGACCAATCCGCAGCGCAAAAGCGGGTTGCAGGGCGTTGCCCCGGTGCGCGTCGAAGAGTGGAACGCAATAAGCCGCAGCTTCACTGCAATTTCCGGGGTAGAGTCCCAGAATATAACCGAGACCTCGGGCACGATGCCGGAAAAACTGGTAGCTGCCGATGCGTCGCCCCGCTTCTTTTCTCTATTGAATGTGACGCCGCTGCTCGGACGCACGTTCACTCCGGAAGAAGAGCGGTATGGCGGCCCGAACGCGGCTCTGATCAGTGCGCAGTTGTGGAGCCGGCGATTTGGGCGCTCCCGGGATGTTCTCGGTAAAGCGCTGCGGCTGCGCGGCGAACTGTGTCCGATCGTTGGCGTGATGCCGGCCTCGTTCCGAATGCCAATGACGAATGACGAGGTGGACGTCTGGATACCGTCAGGCTATCCGCCGGCGCTTATGAAAAATCGCGAAGATCGATTTTATCTGGCAATCGGCCGCCTGCGGGATGGCGTAACTCCGGCGGCCGCCCAGAGCGAGCTTACCGCCGTTCAAGCGCGACTCGCCCGGCAGTATCCAGCGACGGACCTTCATTGGCAACCGGTACTACAGCCGCTGAAGACCGCAACCGTGGGCCGTTCCCGCAAAGGTCTTTGGATTTTGTTTGGTGCGGTGCTGTTGGTACTCATGATCGGCTGTGCGAACGTTGCGTGTTTATTTCTGGCGCAAGCGCAAACTCGTGTACGGGAGATTTCTATCCGCTTTTCCCTCGGAGCCCGCCGGATGCAGATCATCCGCCAGTTGCTGATCGAAGCCTTGCTGGTGGCCCTAGCGGGAGCAGCCTTCGGTTTGTTGCTATCCGGCTGGCTGATTGCCTTGTTGCGGTCCGTGGCAGTACAGCAGTTGCCGCGGGCGGAAGAGATTCAGTTGAACTGGCCGGTGGCTCTGTTCACGTTGTCGCTTGGTGCGTTAACGACATTTGTCTTCGGGCTGGCGCCGGCGTGGATCACCTCGCGGGGCGGCAACGAAATGGGCGTGGTACGGCAAACCGGACGGGGGCAGATTGGCGCGCATCAACCTCTGTTGCGTGTCCTGGTGGCCGGACAAATTGCTTTAGCCGTGATGCTGCTGATTGGTGCGGGCCTGTTCCTGCGCACCATGGTGAGTCTCATGGATGTGCCGCTCGGCTTTCAAACCAGCCACGTCCTGACGTTTCACATTAGCGCCGCATGGGGAGAAACCCGCGACTACAAAGGCGTCCAACACCGGCTGGAACGAACGTTGCGCGCACTGGAAACGATTCCGGGGGTTGAATCTGCCGCGATCACCCTGAATATGCCCGGCGCGTCCGGCAGCGACTACAATCTGGAATTTAAAGTGATCGGGCGCGAGTCGAGCGGACCTGGCGAGAAACTGCTGGCCAACGCTCCCGTCGTGTCCGCTTCCTATTTTCAAATCCTGGGCATTCCGCTGATTTCCGGAGAAATGTGCCGGGACAACATTGATGGAGCGGGCGGCCAACAGGGGATGGTGAACCGCCAATTCGCGGATCGATTCTTTCCCGGCGAGAACCCCGTGGGGCATCTGCTGCTGGCGAACGCGACGGGTGGATCCGGCCCCACTCGTATCCTGGGGGTCGTTGGCGATGTCCGTGACACGAATCGCACGGAGGCGCCTACCCCTACCGCTTACTGGTGCACCGCGCCCGGTTTTTTCCCGGATCCGATTTACCTCGTAAAGACTCGCACTGCTCCTGCGGCGCTCGCCTCTGCCATTCGGAAAAAGATCGGCCAAATTGAACCCGCGCGCGCCGTATATGAGATGGCGCCCTTAGATACACAAATCGCGCTATCGATGGGCGAACGGAAAATGCAAACGATTTTGTTGGGTATGTTCGGATTGACAGCTTTGCTTCTGGCATCGGTTGGCCTGTACGGTATCAGTGCGTTTTTTGTGTCGCAGCGGACACGGGAGATCGGCCTCCGCATGGCGCTCGGCGCGCGTCCCGGCCAGATTGGACTGCAACTGCTTGGGTATTCCGCCGCGATGACGCTGACCGGAATCGGCGTAGGTCTGTTAACGGGCGCGGCGCTCACGAAATTTGTAGCGAGTCTGCTTTATGGCGTGCAGTCCTGGGATCCCGTCACATTTCTGACCACGCCTGCGATCTTATTTCTGGTTGCGGCCCTGGCATCGTGGGCGCCCGCGCGGCGCGCCATGTCCATCGATCCCGCGATAGCACTACGCGACGATTAACAATGGAATTATGGAGCGCGTGAGAATCGATAAGTGGCTGTGGGCGGCCCGTTTCTTTAAGACTCGCGCGCTTGCCTCGCGAGCTTGTGAGCTTGGCAGGATCGAATCGAATGGGCAGGTGGCGAAGGCGGCGCGGGAGGTTCACGCCGGCGATTCACTGCGCGTGAAGAACGATAGCGGTGAGTTTCAAATAAAGGTGCTGTTGCTGAGTGAGATCCGCGGGCCGGCGGCGGTCGCGCAAACTCTTTACGAAGAGACGGAGGAGAGCAGGGCAGCGCGGCTAAAACTGATCGAGGAACGCAAGGCGATGCCGCATTTCGAAGCCTTGCGAGAGGGCCGGCCCTCGAAACGCGACCGGCGTGAGCTCAATCGCGTTCGAGGCCGGTAGATTCAGCTTAATAGCGGTAGTGGTCGGCTTTGTAAGGGCCTTCCGGCGATACGCCCAGGTATTCCGCCTGCTTAGGCGAGAGCGTGGTCAGCTTCACTCCGATCTTCTCTAAGTGGAGCCGTGCAACCTCCTCGTCGAGCTTCTTCGGAAGCGTGTAGACGCCGACCTGATAGCTGTCTTTGTTCTTCCAAAGGTCGATTTGCGCGAGGGTCTGGTTGGCAAAGCTGTTGCTCATCACAAAACTCGGGTGACCCGTAGCGCAGCCGAGATTCACCAGGCGGCCTTCCGCCAGCATGAAGATGCTGTGGCCATCCGGGAAAGTGTATTGATCGACTTGCGGTTTGATGTTGGTGCGCTTTACGCCGGGGCCTTGATTCAGGCGATCAATCTGAATTTCATTGTCGAAGTGGCCGATATTGCAAACGATGGCCTGGTCCTTCATATACTGCATGTGCTCGAATGTGATGATGTCGAGATTTCCGGTGCAGGTAACGTAGATATCGCCGCGACCGAGCGTGTCTTCGACCGTAGTGACTTCGAAGCCTTCCATGGCAGCCTGCAGCGCGTTGATCGGATCGATTTCAGTGACGATTACGCGCGCGCCCATGCCGCGCAGAGAATGCGCCGAACCCTTGCCTACATCGCCGTACCCGCAGATCACGGCAACTTTGCCCGCTACCATTACGTCGGTGGCGCGCTTGATGCCGTCGGCCAGCGATTCGCGGCAGCCGTAGAGGTTATCGAATTTCGATTTGGTGACCGAATCGTTTACGTTGATGGCGGGGACGAGCAGCTTGCCTTGTTCCTGCATCTTGTAGAGGCGGTGGACGCCGGTAGTGGTCTCTTCCGAAACGCCGCGCCATTCCTTCGCGAGCTTGTGCCAGCGCTGCGCATCCTGGCCATGCACTTTCTTCAAAAGGTCTTTGATGACCTGCTCTTCGTGATTCGAGGAAGGCGTGTTGACCCAGTCGCTGCCTTCTTCGAGCTCGTAGCCTTTGTGGATGAGCAGTGTGACATCGCCGCCATCGTCTACGACTAACTCGGGTCCTTTACCGTTCGGATGGCTGAGCGCCTGGTAGGTACACCACCAGTAATCTTCGAGCGATTCGCCTTTCCAGGCAAACACGGGAACGCCCGCCGCAGCAATGGCCGCCGCCGCGTGATCCTGCGTCGAAAAAATGTTGCAGCTTGCCCAGCGCACATCTGCACCGAGATCAACCAGCGTTTCGATCAGCACCGCTGTCTGGATCGTCATGTGCAGCGATCCGGTGACGCGCACGCCCTGCAGCGGCTTTTCCTGAGCGTATTTCTTGCGGATAGACATGAGACCGGGCATTTCATGCTCGGCGATGCCAATTTCTTTGCGGCCCCAATCGGCGAGATTCAAATCGGCGACTTTGTATTCGGAGGCGACTCGGTTTAGTGTGGCTGTTCCCATAAAAAGGTAGAGGTTTCCTCTCCGGAAGATTATATCAACAAATCTTGATATGTTGATACATGGATGGAAAGTTCGCTCAAGGCGTTTCGGTTGCTGGGGGATGCCACGCGGGTACGTACGCTGCTGTTGCTCGCTAATGAAGAGCTTTCCGTGGCGGAACTGCAGGAGATTTTAGCGAAGGGACAAAGTCAGATTTCGACGCACCTGGCGCAACTCAAGCAGGCGGGCCTGGTGGAAGACCGGCGTACGGGCAAAAACATTTTCTACCGGTTGAAACCAGCGGCATCCGGCGAGGAAAATTTCCGGAACCAATTGCTTTCGTTGCTGCGCAGAGAACGATTGCCGGCGTAGCGGAAGCGAACGACGATTTGCGTGCGCTCCACTTGGTTCTGCAGAAGCGCAAAGACAAAATGCGTTCGTATTTCGATTCTCTGGCCGGACGCTTCGGGCGGGAATACTTGCCGGGACGCTCCTGGCAGGGGTTAGCCGAAGTGCTGCTGCGACTGCTGCCTCCTTTAGAAATCGTCGACTTAGGCGCAGGGGAAGGGACGTTCTCGCAGCTACTCGCGCGGCGCGCGAGGCATGTCATCGCGATCGATAATTCGCCGAAGATGGTGGAGTTCGGCGCGAAGTTGGCGGCGGAGAACGGAGTCGCGAATCTCGAATTTCGTTTGGGAGATCTGGAAGCGGTTCCATTGCCGGATGAAACAGTCGACCTGGCGTTTTTCAGCCAGTCACTGCATCATGCGATACGGCCGCCGGTTGCCTTAGCCGAGGCGTATCGGATTTTGCGGCCGGGTGGCCGGGTCGCGATACTCGATTTGGTGCGCCATCAGTTCGAGGAAGCGCGCGAGATGTACGCCGATGTCTGGCTCGGCTTTACAGAAGTAGAGCTACAGGAATTTCTAAACCGGGCTGGCTTTTCGAAGGTGACCACCGCCGTGGTTCATCGCGAAACGGAAGCGCCGTATTTCGAAACAGTGTGCGCGCTGGGCGATAAATGCTGACGGTTGATAGCCGCATAACCGAGCGCGAGAACCGTCACAAACATCATCAACACTTCGCTATCGCCCAAATTGTATTCGTAAATTCCCCCGACCAGGATGCCGATCGTAACGGCAATGGCTCCGTGCAGGATGAAAAGTTCCTGAGAACGGCCGCCATGCCGGAGCGTCAACAATGCTTTGCTGAAATCGTAAACGGCGAGCCCGATAAACCACAGAACGCAGAGCAGGCCGGGGATGCCGCGTTCGGCCCCATACTGCACATAAATATTGTGCAGATGCCCGTAGTAGCCGGGCGGCAGGGGGCGTTTGATACCGGCTGGGACATAAGCGTTGAAATTGCGCCCGATTTCTTCGGGACCCAGGCCGAACCAGGGATGAGCTTTGATCATTTCGATACCGGTCCAAAAGGTAACGACCCGGAAACGGTTTGAATCGACGTTTGCCTGCGGACTGGTGACGGACAAGACACGCTCGCGAACATTATGCGGCGCCGCCAGAAAACTTATGATTGCGATCGCCGGAATCGCGAGAATCATTTTGGGTTTCCAGAGCCAGACAAGATACAGAGTCGCCGGAATGGCAGCGAGCCAGATGCTGCGCGTGCCGCCGAGGAAAATCGCGGCGCCAATAATCGGAATGCCTGCATACGCCCAAGCGGGCAAGGCGGCGGCTCGAGAAAAACCAGTGGGCGAGCAGCAGCAACAGGACCATCAATTGCAGGCCGCCGAACGTCATCCAGTGGCTTTCGAACCCAGTGATGCGTTTTCCCACGTAGGAAATATAGGACTCGTGCAGGTGCCGAACGAACTGGAAGATGGCCAGAAGCGCCGAGGCGGTAGCGGCCGCGCACCAGGCGGCCATCAGGTAAAAAACCTTGGAAAATTGTGTCAAAAAGGTTGAATATATGAGGGGTAGGAGAAAGAAAACAAAAAACTTCTTGATTTGCGCGCGGCCCAGCCAGGGGTCGGGCGAAACCACGTCGGCGAGCGCAGTCCAGAAGAAGAGAGCGGCCAGCGGAATCCAGAGACGGGGGAATTGCAGCTTCTGCCGGAAGACGAGTAACAGAAGGATGCCGAGGCCCAGTGTGACCTGGCTTGCGGCAATTGAGATTTGAATCAGGGTTGCCGCCAGAATTGCGACCCAGAGGAGGATGCGGTCCTGGACGGCCTTATCCGGCAGCATAAACCGTCTCAGTATGACAGAATGAAAGGCGAAAACTTCGGCAATGCAAGTACATCTTCTGCGCCATGGAATAGCGGAGGAGGGCCGCGCCGGCCTTCCGGATGCCGATCGAGCGCTTACGCCGGAGGGGCGTCAAAAAGCTGCGTCAAGTGCTGGAAACTGCTGCCAGGGCGGGGGTTCAACCGACATTGATGTTGAGCAGCCCGTACACGCGCGCGATCCAAACCGCCGATATTGCCAAACGAACTCTGGGCTACGCGGGCGAGATTCTGCAAACGAAAGCGCTGACGCCGGGTGCGACCGTGGAGCAGGTGTGGGAAGAGATTCGGGTGCATCGCGACGAAGATTCTATTCTTCTTACCGGGCATAATCCGCTTTTCGAACATCTGGCCGGCTATCTGCTGGGGCAAGTGGATTTAAGAATCGAGTTTAAGAAGGGCGCATTGCTGCGGCTGGATGTCGAGAGCTTCGGGGCGGAGCCGCGCGGAGTGTTGCGCTGGTGTTTGACTGCCAAGTTAGCGGAAACGCACGCTTGAACTATTCAGAATTCTTGTGACCGACTATCATGAATCAGGGTTCTTTTTAGATGGTGTTTTTTCAGGCGCGTTACCTGAGCCGGTGCGCGCGGGCGGCGATCGTGGCCTCGTGGGCCGTGAGCGCTGCGATTGGCTATGCACAAAACGCTCCCGGACCGCTGGTGCCCGGGCAGGTATCGCAGCAGCCTGGACAAAATCAACCCGGGCAGGGTTGGCAGTGGAAGCACTCCCGGATACGGCACCCCACGCCCAAGCCGGATGCAAACCAGCAGCCGCAGTTGCCGATCGTCTTCCAATCGCATGGCCTTGAATACGATGCGCTGACGCAGGGCGGCATTACGGTTATGTTTGCCCAACTTCCCTCGCGTCTTCGGGAATTCAACATCGTCCAAGTAACTGTGACGAATGGATCCCTGGTTACGTGGACGGTGCGAGCGACGGATTTTACGTTCGTCCGGTCGGACGGGGGTGTCTATAATCCCGTTTCACCGGACGAAGTGGTGGCCAATCTATTGCATCGGGCAGATCGCGACGACGTTATCAAATTACAGCTTCTATACGAAAACAGTATTTACGGGCTTTCGAATTTTCGATCTACCAACGGATACGAAAAACGGAGGGAATCGGCGATGGCCGAGTTTGTAAATCGCGGACTGAAAGCGGCGGTGGAAGCTTCGGCGATTGCGCTGGTTGGCACCAGGCTTAAGTCAGGAGAGAGCACGGACGGCGCGATCTTCTTTGAGAATCATACGAAGCAGCGGAGTCTCGGGCCCGGGAGGCTGGTAGCGCATACCTGCGGCCAGACTTTTACTTTGAGACTTATGCGGAGTTGAAAAAACGTTAGTGACTCGGACCGCCGCTCGTTCTACCGAAACTCAGTTCATCGATTTGCATTCGCATACAAACGAGTCGGACGGCAGCTTTAGTCCTTCGGAGCTGGTCGCGCTCGCTGTCCAAACCGATCTCAGCGCACTAGCGATTACCGATCATGACACGCTCAGCGGCTATTTGGAGGCGCGCCAGCCAGCGCATGCGGCGGGTCTCGATCTGGTCTGCGGCATCGAGCTGAATACGCGCATGAGGCCGGACGGCCCATTGAACCGTCGCGCGGTTCATCTCCTTGCATATTTCCTTACAGACGGACCTCCGGCAGAGTTTGCGAACTGGGTCGAAGGGGAGCAAAACGAGCGTCGCGAGCGCAATGCGCGGCTGGCGGCTATGCTGCGGAGCCATGGGCTTTCCGTGACGCTCGAAGAAGTGGAGGCGCGCGGCAAATCGCTCACCGGGCGACCGCATTTTGCAAGAGTTCTGGTCGAGAAGGGCTACGCGAAAAGTTCGGAAGAGGCGTTTGCTAAATTCCTGGGGGAACAGGCTCCCACGTTTGTCGAACGGCAGAGCCGGACGGCGGAAGAGGTGATCGGTATTGTGCGTTCCGCGGGCGGAGTTCCCGTGGTGGCTCATCCGGTGCGCCTCGCGTTGCCGCGAGACCAGGAACGCGCTTTGCTCCTGCAGTACAAAGAGGCTGGGTTGATTGGGCTGGAAATTTATCACTCCGAACACCCGCCGGAGCTGCAAGCATACTACCGCCAATTAGCGGATGAGCTTGATTTGTATCCGACTGGCGGTTCGGATTTTCACGGAGCAATCAAGCGCGACATCGAGCTCGGCACTGGAATGCGCGGGAACGTGCGTGTACCGCTGCGATTTCTGGAAGATCTGCGCGGCGCATTCGTAAAATGAAGCGTGCCGGACGCTCTTCCGCGATTACGCCTGAATCTGGATTTTTTCCCGTCGCCTGACAACAAGAAGCCGGGGTTATATATTCGCGATCCCTATGGCTACTCCGACGCCACGCTGCTGATACCTCCACCGCTCGTGCAGGCGCTCGAGTGTTTCGATGGCAGCCAGTCCGCCGTGGATCTGCGGGCAGAACTGGTGCGAATCACGGGGGAGATTCAGACGAGCGAATTAGAACAACATCTTTTCGATTCCCTCGATGAAGCCGGGTTTCTGGAAAACGAGCGGTATCGAACCCTCAAGGCTAGCCGCGAAGCGAGCTTTGCCGGGGAGCCGGTTCGATTAGCAAATTTCGCAGGAGCGGCTTATCCGAACGACAGCGCTAGACTTTCGGACTTGATGCGCGCGCAGGTGGGGCACCCGGCGGGCTTCCGAGCGGACCGTCGGAATTGCCGCGCCGCACGCCAGTCCAGACCGAGCGTGGGAAACATATCGCGCCGCGTATCAATCGCTACCGTCGTTTGACGATGGGCATGACCGAACATTCGTGATTCTGGGCACTTCGCATTATGGAGCGCCGGATCGATTCGGGCTTACCCGCAAAGATTTCGTCACGCCGTTCGGTGCCGCACGCACGAACGTGAGGCTGGCGGAGGAACTGGCGGCGGCGGCTCCGGGCGCGGTGCGCATGGAGGATTACTGCCATGCGGTAGAGCATTCAATTGAATTTCAAGTGATCTTCCTGCAGCATATCTACGGTCCCGGAGTTTCGATTTTGCCGATACTTTGCGGTCCCTTTGTGAAGAGCATTTATGAAGGCAGCCTGCCCGAGCAGGAACGAGCATGTGGCGCGGTTTCTTGGGGCGCTCGGGAATATCGGTGCGCGAGAGGCGCGCAAACTGTTCTGGATTCTGGGCGTCGACATGGCTCATATGGGCCGGCGCTATGGAGATCCGCTGCGCGCGAAAGCGGGACTTGGGGAGATGCTGGCCATTGAGCAGCGCGACCGGGACCGCATTGCGCCAATTCTGGCGGGGGATCCCGCACAATTCTGGCCGCTCATTCAGCAGAACCATGATGATTTAAAGTGGTGCGGATCGGCGCCGTTTTACACGTTCTTGCGCGTGATGCCGCAGGTGAAGGGCGAGTTGCTCGAGTATCGCCAGTGGCAGATCGATCCGGAGAGCGTGGTTAGCTTTGGAGCTCTCCGGTTTGAAGTGAGCGGGCGCGTTAATACTGGCCGCCTCCGGTCCAGTAACCGGGGCGGGTGTGGACGTAAAGCCCGGGTCGGTTTACTTCGACTTTGATTGTGTGGAAGCCGGGCTCGTTGCTGTTGTTCGGCGTGTAGCTAAGCAGGTACTGGCTATTGAGATCGGCGCCGATATCGGAAATGGCGGCTTCAAAACCGCTTTGCCGGGCGAAGTTATACATGCGGCCGCCGGTGAATTCAGACAGAGCTTCGGCCGGGGTTTTGCGGAACAAATTGCGGATTCCATTGAACACCGGGTGGAACTGCGTTCAGGGCGTTCGAATAGCCGTTTTGCTGCACATTAGAGGTTTCGCTGCGCGGATTGCCGCCCGCGATAGTGCCTTGGGCTTCCGGAGGGATGCCGCCGTAAGCGGGCCGGGGATAATCGGGCTTCTTCATCAATGCCGTATAGGCGCGAGAGATGTCTACGGCGTAAACAATCACGTTATCGAACTGCATCTGGTGGGCGGTTTCCTGGAGTTTCGACTCGCTGCCCTTATCGAGATTGCGGCTCACGAGGATGATGACGCGCCGGCGATGATTCTGCGGGTCGTGTGCCCTCAGCATGCGATCGGCAGCGAGCACGGCGTCGTTGAGGCGCGCGGTGCTTGATCCGGCGGTCAGCTTTTGCATGGCGTCGTCGAGTTTCGCCGGATCGTTTGTGAAATCCTGTAAATGCTGAATCCGATGATCGAAGGAAATTACGGCCGCGTCACTGTCCTGACCGGTCACCAAGCCCTGGAGCAGGACACCCGCCTTTTTCAGAGTTCCTAAAACCGGTTCGACTTCCGAATTCGCCTGGACAACCAGCACCACAGACATGGGCAACTGCAGGAACTCAGCCGTGATCTTCTGTGGTTTGCCGTTATCGGTGAGCTCGAATTCGTTAGGCAGCAATCCGTTCTGATAGCCGTGGCCATCCGGGTCGAAAACCGTCGTCGGCACAAGAACGGATCGCACATGGACGCGGATTAGTGAGCTATCGTGTTCGTCACGGCACTGCCCGGCTGAGCAGGCGTACTCTTGGAAGGCAACTGTGTTGCGGTATCGCGGCCCGGTGGCAGTTTCTGCGGCGGCGGTCCGAGTTGGCCGGGGGGCGGCGGCGGTCCGGGCGGGATTGATCCTGGCGGCAGTGTCTGGGCGGAAATCGCGATTCCACTCAACACGAGAATGCCCAACAGGCAACGCCCACCGATGAGATTCGTCATATCTTCATCTTAGAGATGTTCCGGATGCGTCTTGAGTTTCCACTCTCTCCAGGTCTAATGCTCGGTCTTGCCGGATAGCAGATCGACGATATGCGGGATCAACGTTTCGATCACGCCAAGCGAGTAGACGGCCCCTTTCGGAGAGCCCGGCAGATTCACGACGAAACTGCGGCCGCTGGTTCCGGCGAGCCCGCGCGAGAGGACGGACAAGGGTGTCTGAGCGACGCCGCGCGCGCGAATCAATTCGCTCACGCCGGGCAGTTCGCGTTCGAGCACGGCGCGAGTGGCTTCAGGCGTGTTGTCGCGCGGGCTGATGCCGGTGCCGCCAGTGGTCAGGATGAGCGAGGCTGCGGCGGAATCGATCCACTCGGAAAGCTGCCTGGAAATTGCCAGCTTTTCATCCGGGTTGACTGCGGTTGCGATTACGTTCCAATGCAGCTCCTCGCAACGCCGGCGCAGGGCTGGTCCGGATTCATCTGCCCGTTTTCCGGCATAGGCGGAATCGCTGATGGTCAGAATGGCGACCGTGATCATGCGGCTCACTTCCGCCGGTAGCGTCCGGACTTTCCGCCGGTTTTTTCGATGAGATGCACCTCGCGAATTTCGATTCCTTTATCGAGCGCTTTGGTCATGTCGTAAATCGTAAGGGCAGCGACGGCGGCAGCGGTCATGGCTTCCATTTCGACGCCGGTTTGAGCGGAGTGTAGCGGCCGAGGCGGAGATGGCTACACCTTTCGGCGGACACTTCGAAATCGAGTGCGACATGCGAGAGCGGGATTTGATGACAGAGCGGGATCAGTTCGGAGGTTTTCTTGGCGGCGGAGATACCCGGCAATTCGGGCGATTTGCAGAGGATCGCCCTTCTTGTTGTTGGGCAGAGCTTTGATGACCTCGGGAGACATCGCGACAAACGCGCGGGCGAGCGCAGTACGTTTGGTTACCTGTTTCATGGAGACATCGACCATCGAGACATCTCCAGCGGCATCGTAATGGGAGAGGCGCTTCATGGTTTGAGCATCACCCGGATCATGTCGCCGATGGCCCAGCTTTCGCGGTTGCCGTCGGCGACGAGGAAGGCGTTTGCCTTGGCGAGGGCCGGGATGTCGCTCGAACCCTGCCAAGGCAGATGGCGGAGGTGCTGGCCATCCGCGCTCAATAATGCAGGAAGAAAGCGCGTGAGGCCCAGCTTGTGACGGAACGGCGCTTCAAAGGTGGCCGAGAGCAACGGCAGCATGGGATCGGCTATGCCCGATAACAGTTCCAGCGCGGGTCTGGCGAACAACTCGAAGGTGATAAGGGAGGAAGCCGGGTTGCCGGGCAGCCCGAATACCGGCTTGCGATCCACCGTACCAAACGCGGTGGGCTGGCCCGGCTGCACGCGTACGCGCTCGAAGTGAAATGTCTCCGCCCAATTGGCGGAGGGCGGGTTTCACCAAATCATATTTGCCGGCCGAGACGCCGCCGCTCACGACGAGCATGTCGTAGCCGAGTCCCCACTTGAGCAGGTCGCGAAGGCGTTCGGGATTATCGGGCGCAACCGGCAGCACGGTGGGTTGTCCGCCGGCCGCGCGCACCAGGGACGCCAGCATATAGGAATTCGAATTGCGGATCTGGTGCGGTGCGGGAGGCTGTTCGACGGGAATGATCTCGTCGCCGGTTGCGAGGATCGCCACTTGCGGCTTCTTGACGACTTCGACCGCACCGTTGCCCGTCATGGCCAAGGCCGCGATATGGCTGGCATCAATGCGCGTGCCGAGCGGGATCAAAGGCGAGTCTTTCTTTGCTTCTGCGCCAGGTTCGTTTATGAATTGCCCGGGCTCCGCGGTGCGGTCGACTTTGATGCGAAAGCCGAGCGTGCTTTGGGCGGTTTCGCGCGCCACGTTCTCGACCATAACGATGGCATCGGCTCCTTCGGGCACAGGAGCGCCGGTCATGATCTCGATGGCTTCGCCGGCCTGCAGAGGAGCGGTTTGTGTCTGGCCTGCGCGGACTTCGCCGAGAACAATCAGAACGCCAGGAACATCACTGGAGCGCACCGCGAAGCCGTCACGCAGCGAGCGCCGGACGGCGGGATAGTCCCGGTCGGCAAAAACGGGCTCGCAGAGGACCCGCGAATGGGAATATTCGATATCGACCGATTCCGTCCGGAGCGGAATTTTGAGAGAGCGAATTGTTTCTATGACAATACGGCGGGCGTCTTCAAATTCCAAAACGCGGCTTGCTGGTGATGGTTCCTGCACGCTCGATTTTACCTGGAAGCGTGTTTTAAACTCAGGAACCGGCGAGGAGTTTCTTCATGCGGACCCAGGATTCGTCGCGCGCCTTTCGATTGGCGGGGGTGGAGTCGGGCGCTTCTCCAGCGCGCATGAAGCCGTGTCCCGCGCCAGGATAAATCACCGGTTGATAGACTTTACCCTCTTCTTTCATGGCGGCCGTAGCGGCGGGAACAGTCGCTGAAATGCGTGCATCGTTTCCGGCATAAAAGCCGTAAACCGGAGCTTTGATCCGATTCATCGCGTCTTTAGAGGGTGGCGGCCCATAGAAGACGAAAGCGGCGGCCAAATCCGGGCGGTTGGTAGCGAAACGAAAACTCTGGCCGCCACCCCAACAGAAACCCGCCACGAATAGCTTGTTGCGGGCTGCGGGAAGCTTCAATCCGTAGTCGGCAGCGGCGTTGAGATCGGCGGTTATCTGGTCAGGATTCAGCTTGCCTACCGCTTCGATTGCGCCATTCTGATCGAAGCTGTTGGTGCGGCCGCCGTTGGGACCGGCTCCGGAAAGTAGATCAGGAGCAACGGCGATGTAACCTGCCTCGGCGAATTCATCCGCTACCTCGTCGGCCCAGTCGGTTAAGCCGAAGATTTCATGGATGACGAGGACCACGGGGGCCTTGGCTTTCGATTCGGGATAGACGACCAGGGTAGTGACGGAGCGTCCGTCATGTTTTACGGTGACGAACTCGCGGTGACGAGGCGAGTGCTCCAGTTTCTGTTTTGCCCATTCCTGGGCGGGCAGGGCGACAGCAGTAAGGGCGAGAAGGGTAAGAAGACGTTTCGTCACATCTTCTGTTGTACACCGGTTTTGTATTGCCTTGGCGTTCGGTCCCGCGCTTCGATTAATTGTCAGTCTTGTTCCGGCTGTGTTCGTCGATAAACCGTATGAGCTCTTTGGGTTTCAGATTTACTTGAACAAAAGTGGCTTCGTCTCCGTCGAGCGTCGTGATCAATAAACGAAGATGCTTCGAGTCCGATTGCCCGTAGATGTTGGTGGATTCGCCTTTGTTCGACCGGACGCGAATCATTGGGTTCCACGAATGGCCTACCTCGGAATCCGTTAATTCGCTGAAGCGCAGAGATTCCAGGTCGCCCCGTTCGAAGATTGCAAGGCGCATATCGGTTGTGCCCGCAGGATGACCCACGTTGACAATGAACCGGGCGAAGCCGAGGAAGGGCACATGGACCTGTTTTGCGCCGCTCTCTCGCGCGAATTCGCGCACCAGCCAATCGAAGTCGCTTGCCGGCAGAACGGGTGCAAAGCAACTCAGGAGTGCGAGGACGGCGCCAGCACGGAGCATTATTCCTCCTCCTTCTTCTTATTCGAGCCGCCGATTTTAGGGATGCCCATGTGTCCGCTCAACTCGCTCAATTCCTGTGGGTTGATCTGGCCGTCGATATGCACCACTGTCAACTCCTTGGGCTCGGTGGCAATCACCACCAATCCGGCTATGGCATCTCCATTTTTCTTTACGAACACATCGGAGTTGTCGCCTTGCGTGGAGCGCACGCCCACGATGCGCGTCCATGCTGGCGGTTTCAACTGGTCACGGATCGCTTCCACGTCGGCCATCGAATACTGGCCTTCTTTATCAAACTCGAAGCTGCGAACGTACACGCCGCGCAGTTTGCCCACGAGTTTTTTTACCTGCGCCTCGTCCTGATTGTTTTGGGAAAGAAAGCCGCTCGCCAGCTGCAACATGGAGGAATCAAGGGTCACGTCGACCGATTCGCTAGCGCGCTCACTCAACTTGCCAAAGCTGACCGGGAATTTGACATCATTCGCGGCGGCCCACGCCGGCGCTGCCAGACAAATCGTCAGCCAACTGCTCAACAGAAGTTTTTTCATTGGATCACCGTTTCGGGTATTTCAATTTCTTTCACTCGGGTTTGGGCCGCGCGCAACTGCGTGCTGGCAATCCGCATCGCCACCATCAGCTGCTGCTTAGCTGCTTCCCCTCGCTCGACCTGCATGTGTTCTCGATAAGCCACGCCGCTGCCGGCCGCGAGGAACAGCACGGCAGCCGCGGCCCATTGCCGCCATCCTCCGGAGAGCCACGCGAACCGCGAAGCCGCTTTTGGGAGATTCTGGGCTGCCAGCTTTTCGAATAACCGGGCCGTGAAATCCGGCGATGGTTCGCGCCGCTGGAGCGCCTTTCTCAATTCGTCTTCAAACGGTGTCATACTTCCTCTCCCGCGGCCGCCGCCTGCGCATTGCTGCCACGATATTTTAATCGCCGCTCGGTTTTCGAGCGGAGCAATTCCAGCGCTCGCGCCAGATGTGTTTTCACGGTGGCGGGTTTCATTTGCAGCGTCCGCGCAATCTCTTCCACTTCCATGTCCTCCTGATACCGGAGGACTACCACCATTCGTTGTTTCTCAGGGAGCGATGCAATCATTCTTTCGAGATACGTCGTAAGAAACGTATCGTGCACCCGCTCGAGCGTAGTCGGCTCGGTTGTTTCGTCTAACGCGGTTTCCGAGCGGCGCTTCCTCTGCCGCACGAAGTCAATTGCGCGGTGACTCGCGACGCGCCGCAACCAGAAGACCAGGTGCCCCGGCGATTTCATCTGATTCCAATCGCGATGCAACTGCAGAAACACTTCCTGCGCGAGTTCCTCCGCCGCAACACGGTCGCGCAGAACATGCCAGCCGATACTGAAGACCATGGCTTTGTGCGCTTCCACTGCTTCTGCAAACGAAAGTGTGACGGCGTGCGCCCTACCTTCTCCCGCCGCCGTTTCCATGCGCTGCAGCAATCTCGATTTGACCCTTCATCTGCTCATTACGAACAGAGTGAGGCCAAAGATTCAAAAAGATGCCAGGACCGGCGAGTAGTACGATTCGTGCAGTGATCTCTTATTCAGGAAAAGTCGAATATGCGGACCAGCGCAAAATGCGCGTGCGGAACAAATTCTGGTACCGGGTGGCCCATTGGCCCATTTGGATCTGGGTGTTTTTCCTGGCTCCCGGTCCGCTTACCTTCGATTTGTTCGCAAAAGGCCCCGGACGCCGCAATCTTATTTGGTTGCTGGTGGTCCTGGCCTGCACGGGGGTTGCCGGTCTTTTCGGCCAGTTGCCCGGTGTGGAACCAAGGCCTTACATACTGAAGTTCTCGGAAGCCAAAGCGAACCCGCTATACCGCCGTGTGTGCTACACGTTTGCCTGGAACGCGCTTCTCAGTTTCGCGATTTTGAACCTGATCGGCCTGGCGGTTGCGGTGGAAACTGGAGTTTGGCGCTTGCGGCAGATTTACGATCGCGGGTATTTCATCCTTTTTGTTGTGATTTTGGCTGCGGGGCTACTTGGCCGCCTGCCGCGCGTGGGGCGCTCGACGGCAGGAGAGGGGATAGAACGCCGCTACTTTTATGGTGCCGTCTGGGCCGTTACGGCCGCCCAGACTGCTCTACTGATTCTCTGGAAAGCCCTTCCGCGTACGCATTCGACAGATGTACCTGAAGCTATCGATTTACGTGGCCATCTTGTGCCTGGTGGTGCTGATCGCCTCGCGAGGCATGCTGCCGCGGACCCGGCCCATTCTTCCAGGTGAAGTGATGGTTGCGGATTGAGCGTTTTTGTTGTCGCTTTAGCAATTCTGATTGGGGTGCCGCTGCTCGGAATTGTGTATCAGCAGTGTGGCGCATGGCTTGACCGCCGCAGATTTACCGCACCGGGACGGCTGGTACGGGTGAGCGGTTGCGACTTGCACGTTTGGGAGCAGGGAAGCGGCGAGCGGGCAGTTATTTTCGAATCGGGAATTGCGGCGAGTTCGCTGAGCTGGACCTATGTGCAGCCCGAGCTGGCGAAAGAGTTCCGCACGATCAGTTACGATCGGGCCGGCCTTGGCTGGAGCAAACTGCCGCGAACTCCATACGCGCTCGAATTGCTTGTGACTCATCTCGCATGCGTGCTGTCTGATGCCCATATCAAAGGCTCTTGCATTCTTGCCGCCCACTCTTTCGGAGGTTTGCTGATTCGCGCGTTTGCTGCCGCGCACCCGGACGATGTTGCCGGCCTTGTGCTGGTGGATCCCGTGTCGGTCGATTATTGGGCCGGGGCTTTGCCGCGCGATCTATACCGGCTTAAGATGGGAGCATCGTTTTCCCGGCGCGGGGCCTGGCTCGCGCGGTTGGGAGTAGTGCGGCTGGCACTTGCGGCGGCAAAGTTCCGCAACCGGCGGATTACTGCGGCGATAGCCAGAGTCAGTGCAGGGAAAGCGACCTCAACGCTTGCCCGGCTCGTGGGAGAGGTTCAGAAACTCCCCCCATCGGTGCTTCCAGTTGTGCGGGCCGAGTGGAGCCTGCCCAAGTGCTTCGAAGCGATGGCGAGGCACCTGACGATTCTTCCGGAGTGCGCGCGCGAAGCGGCTGGTTTAGAGATTCCCGCGAATATTCCAATCAAGATCCTGTCCGCCTCAACCGCGACGGAAGGAGAACTACAGGAGCGCGACCGCTGGGTCGCAGACCGCGCGCACAGCAGCCACCGGGTAATCCCGGGTACCGGGCATTGGCTGCACCTGGAGCGGCCTGAAATTGTTGCCGCTGCCATCCGTGAAATGGCGGCGAACCACGCTTAACGATTCGGCTCTTCTTCGGCCGTCCGTGTATCTCCCGTATCTGCGGCCCAATCATCGGCCGGCACATTGCCGACGTTCGTCAGGCCGAGCCGTCCGTCGGTGGGCAACATGGTCTCCATGCCGTCCGCGTCGCGCAGTTCTTCCTTTGGATCGAAGCGGTCCGAAGACGAATGCTGAATTGAAGAAGCGGCGCCGAAGCTGGTAGAATCGACAGTCGGCTCCGCTTCGCCCGCGCCCATCTCGTCGGGCCGCGCTTCGTTATCGCCAAAATCGTGGCGGTTTGTTGATTTATCTGTAGGCACGCTGAGTGGACCGCCGCGGGCGCCCGATTGTTTCCGCCTCGTGTTAAAACTGCAATAGCTTCCATGAGAATGGCCTGGCGCGCGCGGCAGCTTACGATTTGTTCGTTAATCGTGTTTGTGTCTGCGGCGGCTGGGCAGCAGTCAAGCGTACCGTCGCCGGATGCGCAGGACCGTATGATTTCCGCGATGACGCGCTATGCCGACGATTACACCAGCAAGCTGCCCAACTTCATCTGCGAACAGGTCACCACGCAATATGAGGCAGGCAAGAAATCGGAAAAGTGGCATAAAGACGTCACGTTGACTTCGAAGCTGGTGTTCAACGGGGGCCGCGAGCAGCGCACACTCGAAATGGTGAACAACAAGCAAGTGCGGGCAGACCACCAGCCGCGTTTTCACTCCTCGTTTTCGACCGAAGGAGAGTTTGGCATTCTGCTCAGCAAAATTTTCGATCCAGCTTCGCAGGCGAAGTTTACCTGGGTCGAGTGGGACACCATCCGCTCGCACCCCGCGGCCCGTATCGATTACGCGATTGATGTCGCGCATTCGACCATGGAACTCACCAACTACGTGAAAGCGGTTGTGCCATATCACGGCTCGGTTTTTATCGATCCCGATGCAGGAACGGTCTGGCGGGTGACCAGCGCGACGACTTCGATCCCCGAGGAGCTGCAGATGATAAGCGTTTCTACCGTGATCGACTACGAGCCGCGGAGCATTGAGCAGCAAAGTTATCTTCTGCCTGTGGCCGCTACGGTGATTCTGATTACAGACCGGGACAAAGTTAAAAACGAAATAGACTTTCAAAACTACCGGAAATTTGGAGCGGAATCGACCATAACCTTCGGCTCAGAAGACGCGAATCCACCCGCCAATCCGGCGCAATCACCGCACTGACGCAACTGTGATGGCGTAGCCGCCGCGAAATAATACCGGATCGGATACCATCAGTACTGCATTTTGTTTCAAGAGCTGCGAGTAAGTTGTATAAGAAGGAGTAGCCTTTCACTCTTTCGGACGGATTTTATCGATGTTATTTGGTAAATCGGCGGTCGGGCTGTCAGTCCTAGCGGTGGGTTTTCTTTCCGGATTTTCGGGAGGGAATGTTATAGCGGCAAGTATTCCGGCGGGATGGAATTGCCAGGGAAATTGTGGCTCGCTCGGTGCGGATGGGGTTGTGAAGCTATCGCCGGCAAACAAATTCGAGTATGAGTGGGTATCGACGTTCGACGGAATGGACGGTGTTGGCGCGTTGCCGGGAGTTGGCGGGACCGGCTCACCCAAAAACGGATCTACGCTGAGCACCAGTTTATTTGCAGCAAATGCAGGCGCATCGCTTCAGTTTTATTTCAACTACGTGACTTCAGACGGATCGGGATTTTCGGATTATGCCTGGGGCCGTTTACTGAATGCGAGCGGGCAGCCGCTGGCGGTGCTATTCACGGCGCGCACGTCGCCGACGGCCAGCGTGGTTCCGGGTTTCGCCATGCCGCCGTCAGCGTCGACAATTTCGCCGGCTAAGGTTCCCATCATTGGGGGAGCTCCTGTATGGTCACCGCTCGGCAACAATTCGGGCGAGTGTTATTCCCGCGGATGCGGCTACACAGGATGGGCGCGGTCCACTTATCAGATTTCAATGAGCGGCACTTACATCTTGCAGGTGGGTGTCACGAATTGGGACGATCCGTTTTTCCAATCGGGACTGGCACTGGATGGTGTGTCGGTGGGAGGGGAACCGATTCCACCGATACCCGAGCCGGCCTCAGTCGTGTTGTTCGGTATAGGTGTGTTAGGCCTTTGGGCGGTTCGTAAGAAGAGGCGTTAGTGTTTAGCGCGGCGGCGGCGGACCGCCCGGCCGGCGTTCTACCGGTGTAGCAGTTGGATCGACGTGCAGAGAAGCACTGGCGAGTAAGCCGGATTCCAGCGAGTTCGATTTGATCTCTGTAAATGCGAGGAGAACGGCGGCGCCGTGTGCGTCGGCGAAAACGTTGTCGTGCTCCAGGTATGTGCGCGGCGTGCTTTTGCGAGCGGCGTAGGGCTGGAGACCGGCAACTCGATCGGTGAGCGCGTCGGGGAAAAAGAATTGGCCCGTGTGGGCGACATGTCCGCCTTTGTACTTAGCTTCCGCGATATCACCGCCCGAATGGACCTTTAAGTGAATGTGGACGTCGCGGCCCATGTACCAGCCGGGATAGAGCGTTTCAAATTCGACGAGGCCTTGGGCATCGGAGATCTGGAACCCACGGCAAAAAGTCAGGTTGTCCGTGGCCCGATGCTGATGAAATCCACCGGGAGGCGGACCTGGCGGGCGCCCAGCCCGAAAGGCTCCCGGCGCGCTATGTGGGACCGGACCGCCAGGAGGCGGTCCCGGGAAGCCCCGTGGGTTCATTTTGGTGAAGCCCGAATAAAGTCCGGCGGCATCGCAGTGCCAGATTTCGACTGCCGCATTTTGGATTGGTCGGCAGTCTCGGGCGTCCAGTACGGTCAGGCGAAGGTGAAGCGGCAATCCGGGCCTGTTTTCACTGATGCGTTTGCGATAAATTCCACGATCGAGATAGTAAGGGCCTTCGGTAAGTTCCACATCGAGCGCGGCGCAGGTTTTCGGGTTTGCTGAAGGAAGGGGTTGTGCTCCGAGAGGTCGGCGGCTTCCGATGCTCAAGGCGGTGAGCGTGGCAACGCCGCCGAAGGTGACATCACGCCGGGAAAGCTTAGCCGGATGGACGATATCGACGATTTTCATTCTAATGCTCTCAGTTAACCAGCTGAACGTAAAGGAAGCATGTAGACCGCGAACGAAATTGTAAAGCGATTGTTAAACCCGGCTTATGCGAGCGGAGACGTGGGCGCGCGCAATTGGATTTCTACAGTCAGACCGTGGGGCGAAACGTTGCGGCAAGTAACTGCACCGCCGCACGCCTCCACACAGCTACGTACAATGGCAAGTCCGAGACCCGCGCCGCCCGTCTCGCGTTGCCGGGCAAATTCAGGGCGATAAAACGGCCTGAAAACATTCTCTAACTCGCCAGCCGGGAGACCGGGTCCGTTATCGGTGACGGCAATGGCCACGGTTCCACCGCCGTTTACTGCCGTGACGCGGATTGGGCCATATCCGGCTGCGTAGCAAACAGCATTGCGGAGCAGATTAGCAATCGCACGATGAAGGTATTCGGGTTGCGCGAGTACCTCCAATCTCTGATCGATGTTCGTTTCGATGGTGGCGTGAGGAGCCGCTTCCCGTTCGATCACTCGGTTGACAACTTCAGCCAAAGCAACCGGCGCCAAGTCCGTCTGAGGCGGTCCGATTTGCGCTTTTGAGAAAGACAGCAATTGATCAATCAACCCGGCCATATGCGTGAGTTCCTCGCCGACATCCTTTATGTAATCGAGCGTGGCGTGCTCGGTACGTTGTTCCAGAATGCCGACTGCGAGTTGCATTCGTGCGACTGGAGAACAGAGTTCGTGAGCGATATCACTTAAAAAACGGCGCTGTCCATGGACATGATCGGATAGACGGTGAGCCATGCGATTGATCGACTTGCTCAACTGGCCCAGTTCGTCTTGACGCCGCGTAGAGAGCGCGACTTCAAAGCGGCCTTCAGCGATTTGTCCGGTTGCGCGGGTCATCTGGCCGATGGTGCGCGTTAACCCGCGGATGAGCGGAAACCAGCACGCTACGGTCGCCGCGAAGATCGCCAGCAGAACGGCGAGCCACGGGCGGTAATCGAAAAAGAAAGGGTTCGTCCAGAACGAGGCAAAGCGCCAAATCAGTGTGCAATGAAGAGGTTTGGTGCGGCTTTCGCTCCACAGCGGGATGGGAATAGCGGCCCAGTACTCCCCGCGTCTGAGGAGTTCTAATAAAGAATAGAGGCGGGTGGCCGTTCGGCGGCGGAGCATCCTCATGCTCATGTTCGCGGCGATGAAAACGAGCATCGCGTTCGACCCAGTTCACCATTTCAGCGGGAAATTGGATCTTCGGACCGGCAACCTGCCGATCGTTGTTTGCGAATAAATAGAGTTGCACGCCGTACGGAGCGGCGTATTGCGCCAGGGATTCGGTCCATTTAGAAGAATTTGTTTCAGGCAGTTGCAGAGCGACCAGGCGGGACAAGGACAAAATACGATCACGGGCCGGCGCAAGTAAGACAGAACTGAGATCGACGCGGAACTGCAGACGAACGAAAAGCCCGATGACGATCGCCACGAGTAACAGGTTGAAGAAGGCCAGGAGGGAAATTTTGAGCGATAGCGAGTTGCGCAGCTTCATGCTGGTTCCTCTGTACCGGGTTTCCGCATCATGTAACCGGCGCTGCGAACCGTGACGATGAAGCGCGGGAATTTAGGGTCATCGCCTAATTTCTTGCGAAGGGAAGAGATGTGGACATCGACCGAACGGTCGAACACATCAAAATCGCGATCGGCCACTTCAAGCAAAAGTTGTTCGCGGGATTTGACGCGTCCAGCGGAGGTGGCCAAAGCGGTGAGCAGATCAAATTCGACGGCAGTCAGAGTAAGCGGCTCATTCCGAAGAAGGGCGTGGCGCGCTGCGGGATCGATCGAAAGATCGCCCACGGCAAGTCTCTCCGGCTCGACTTCGGAACGGGCGGCGGCGATGTGGGAACGGCGGATTACCGAACGCAGGCGGGCCAGTAGTTCGCGCGTTGAGAAAGTTTTCGGCAGATAGTCGTCGGCGCCTAACTCTAGTCCGACAATGCGGTCGAGCTCCTCACCGCGACCAGTCAGCATAAGCACAGGCACGGTCGATTGTGCACGAAGCCGACGAAGCACTTCGAGGCCATCCAGACCCGGTAACATGACATCCAATATCAAAGCAGAGAACGGTTCCCTCAGGGCTAAATCAAGTCCAGCGGCGCCATTGTGGGCCGAAGAAACTTCATATCCCATTGGTTCGAGGTAATCCCGAATCAGACGGCATAGCTTTAAGTCATCGTCGATGATGAGAATTCTGGTGCCGGGGGTGGCAGCGTTAAGAGACACGATCTGTCTCATTGTGACGCGGCTTTACCCCATTTGGGGCCGCCTTTACGGTAGCTTTACAAATTTCAGCGTGTTCTTAATCGCCGCTTTACAACCAGATGTTGAACTGAGATTAACCCCCGACGGGCCGCTTCCAAGCCGTTTCACTCTCCCTCAAGCGTGACGGCCGGGCAATCGGAAGCGGCCCTATTTTTTCTCCGAGAGCCGCTGGATGGTGTTCGAGTCCGGTTCACCCCCGAAGTATTTCTGCAGAGCTTCTTGGAACACAGCGTCCTCCGGCTTGGCAATAGAAAAGAGCGTCATGGAAGAGTGGAATTTCAGGTTATCGGGGTAACCGAGTATCTGGTCGATGGATCTCCCGGAGATGCTGTTTATGAGCTCGGCGCATTCGCGCAGTCGGGGTCCGAGAATTGGGTGGGCAAGATAGGCGTCGGCTTCTTCGCGCGACCCAATGCTGTACTTTTGCGCGAGAGCACTATGTCCGAGCCCTTCGACCTGCGGGAAAACGAACCACATCCAGTGGCCCTCCTTTCGGCCGGCCCGCAACTCCGCGCGAACGTGATCCATCACGGGATCTTGCGCATCGACAAACCGCTGGAGATTGTAGGGATCGTCCCTCAATCGGCTATTCCTTTCTCTCGCGAATTTCCATGCTTCGTACCAGGCCGGCTTCGAACGTGTACAAATGATCGACGTTGTACTCGGCTACGATCTTGCCAGCGAGATCGCGGATCACGGCGTGGACATCGACGGCAGTCCGCCCCGTTTCATCGGCTTCGATGGACACAGGATCAACGTGAGGATCCAGGGCGGACCATTGCCGTGTCCAATATTCGCGAACTGCATCGCGGCCGTGAACGCGGCCTCCTTCCCAACCGTTTGGCCAATCCACATCGGGATGAAGAGTGGCTAGAACGGCTTCGATATTACGCGCGTTGAAAGCGGCGTAGAGCTGGATCAGGTCGGGGCGCCCGGCATTCGGTTCCTGCATGCTTTCAGTATCGGACGGCGTGGTGAGAGAATCTTTTCGATGACACGGCGAGAGGTTCTGATTTCAGCAATAGCTGCCGCGGTCGGCACAGCGGCAACTTCGGAATCGAAGATGTCGGTAGAAGGATACATTTTCCAGCAATACGCCGAATTTTTAAAAAAGCCGCTGAAGGATGTAGTCGCCGAGGTGATCCCGATGGCGCGCGCTGCCGGATTCCGCAACATTGAGTTGAACCCGGCGTTCTTTGCGCTCGATATGCGGGAGCACACGCTCTCGCTGGTCCGCTCGCAACGGCTGAAGATGCCGTCGTTGTACGTGGGCGGCGCGATGCACACAAAAGATGGTGCAGACCGCACAATTGCCGACGCCTTAGAGTATGGGAAATTGTGCGCTCCGTTTGGATGCAGGGGGATTGTGAATAATCCGGATCCGAAAGCACACGACGAGCCGAAAACCGATGCGGAACTGCAGGTCGAGGCCGATTCGCTGAACCGCATGGGACGCACACTCGCCGATCATGGATTCGAGTTGCGCGTGCATCATCACACACCGCAGCTCGAGCAGCATGCGCGCGAGTGGCACTTCATCCTGGCGCATACCGAGCCGCGGGTGGTGCACATCTGCGTAGACGTGGATTGGGCGTATGAGGGAGGATATGAGCCCATCGCGTTTTTGCGTAAAGTGGGGAACAGGCTGCGGGAGATTCACGTGCGGAGCGCCAGAAATAAAATCTGGCTGGAAGACGTGGAGGACAGCGATATCGACTACAGACAAGTGGCCGCATACCTGAAAAAGGAAAATCTCAAGCCGCTCATCGTAGTCGAGCTAGCGTACCGGCCACAAACGAAAATTACGCGCCCTCTTGAAGAGGATCTGCGGCTTAGCCGAATTTACACCGAGAAGATTTTCGGTGTGACGGTGCACGCCTGAATGAATCCGACGCGCAGAACTGTCTTGCAAGCTGCGGTGGCGCAGGAGTCACTTCGCTGCTGAGATGTACAATCCTGCATGGCCGTCCGTAAGAGAAAGTTACTCATCGCCGTCGCGGTGATCGGCGCCGCTTGCTGCGCGTCAGCGGCAACGGATTCGGTAGGCGACGGCACGCCGGATTTTCTGCGGCTCGATCGCGAACAGGACCGGGCAGCGTTTCGGCGCTGGTTTACGTTCCTGGCCGAAGTGCAATATTTCAACCCGCCAGAGCGGCGTCCGGCGGAAATTGTCGATTGCGCATCACTGTTGCGGTATTGCTATCGCGAAGCATTGCGAAAGCATGACAGCCGATGGGCGGCGGATGCGGATTTGCCTCTGGTGCCTGCGTTTTCGTCGATCGGAAAGTATGCCTATCCGCATACAGCCGTGGGCACCGGCTTGTTCCGGATTCGCGCCGGACCGTTTGAGCCGGCGGATTTGACAAATGGGACTTTCGCTCAATTTGCGAATGCGTCTTCGCTCGAACGCTTCAACACGTTTTCCGTGGGCCGCGATGTCGACCGCGTTATGCCGGGAGATGTGCTGTTCTTTCGCCGGCGCGCCGGGGAACAGAGCAGCTATCATTCGATGATTTTCGTGGGCCGTAGCCACATACAACCGGACTCAGAACAATACTTGGTGTACGACACGGGCCCAGACGGTGCAAGCGCGGGCCAGATGAGGCGATTGACGTTGCGCGATCTGCTGCGCTATCCGGATCCGGAGTGGCGTCCTATTTTTTCGAATAGCCAGTTTCTCGGTGTGTTTCGCTGGAATATTCTCCATACCGTTCGATGAGACTTCTCTCGCTGTTCCTACGCTTGTTGCTCGGCTTCACACTGGCGGCCCCGATTGTTTGCCAGAGCGAATCGCAGCCATACTTTTCGCTCTCGACGGATAGGACCTTCGGCAGCGCGGAGACTCCGGCCATTTCTTTGGCGGGTACACATTTGGCAGCAGTGCAGATCCGTGTCTATCGCGTGAAGGATCCCCTCGAGTTCTATCGAAAGATCGAATCGCCACATAATTTTGGTGCGCAGGAGCAACAGCAGATCAACAAACACAGCTTCCTGGGGAGTGTGAGGATCTGGAAGCATGACCTGCGGCGCCGGATCCGGTTATTCTTGCGCGGGCAGTTCACTGAATCGGTGAGCGCGCACTTCCGCCCAGCACGCAGCAAGCGGGAACAAGCGGCGGTGAAGAGCAATGAGAATTACTTCGCAACCACGCCGGTGTTGAATCGCGATCAACTGGTGCTCTCCTTCGTGCAGCCGTTGAGCAAGCAAAACTGGAGCTCGGTGAGTGTTCCGATTCGAGTGAACGAGAAGGGCGTTTACCTGGTGGAGGCTGTGGCGGGCGGCTTGCGCGCGTACACAATTGTCATCAAATCGGATCTCGTACTGGTAACCAAAGTGGGCAGGCAGAAGATCGTCGGCTTTGTCGCCGATCGCAGGTCGGGCGAACCGGTGGCGGGCGCGAAGTTGCAGGTCATGATGCGCAACGGCACTCCCACGGCTGTTGTCACCAATACCGACGGGCTGGCGGATATCAATGCCGGCTCGGCAACCGGCGGAGGAAACAATGAATTACGCGTAGTCGCCAGCACTGAGAATGACCTGACGTTGAACGCGCTCTCGCTTTGGAATTATGGGGCTGCGGCGCGCCAATGGACAGGCTACATTTATACGGACCGGCCTGTCTACCGGCCGCGCGACACGGTTCACTTCCGCGGCATTTTGCGAATACAGAATTCGCCCACCGGATACTCGATTCCCGCCGGACAAAGTTTCGCCGTCCAAATCCAAGATCCGGACGGGAAGCAGGTTTACGCCAAGCATCTGACGGCAAACAGTAACGGCATCATTCACGACGAGTTTACGTCTGATCGCACGGCCGCGCTCGGAAATTACTACATCCAGGTGGCTGGAGGCGAGATACCGATGACCGGCAATTTCGAAATTCAGGACTATAAAAAGCCTGAGTACGAAGTGCGTGTAACAACTGCCAAGCCCCGCGTGCTCGAAGGCGATACGCTCGATGCGCTCATCAACGCGAAATATTATTTCGGAGAGCCGGTCAAGAACGCGCGTGTGGAGTATTCGGTGTATCGTACGCGTTACTTTTACCCGCTCTGGCAGGATGCGGACGAAGGTGCGGCGGAAGCGGCAGTGGACAATCCCACGAACGATGAAGACGCAGGCGAAGAAGTTTTGCGCGCGCAGGGGCAGCTCGATTCCGACGGAAATCTAACCGTTCATTACCGGACAACGGTTTCAGATCGCGGGCACGATTACAAATACCGCATTGAGGCGCGTGTAACGGATGAGGCCCGGCGCGAGATATCGGGGACCGGTTGGGCGGTCGCGACATATGGAACGTTTTTGGTGAGTGTCGAGCCTCAACGATATTTTTATCAACCATCGGGTCAGGCGGAACTTTCGTTGAAAGCGGTCGATTATGACGGGAAGCCGGTGAGCGTGCCGGTAAAGATCGAATTGCTGCGGCGCAAACCACGCCAGGAGAATCCGGAAATTGTAAAAACAACAGGGGCATCAACCGGAGCGGATGGGACCGGCAGCGCTACTGTGCCGCTGCCCGCGGAAGGCGGGTCGTACGAAATTCGAGTGTCTGCTATTTCAGGCAACGGGCGGACGGTGACAAACACGGCGTACTTGTGGGTCGCGGGTTCGGGCGAGAGCGGCTTTTTTGAAGGCGGCAACGCGCATTCGGTGCAAATTGTGCCGGACAAGAAGAAGTACGCAGCGGGCGAGACGGCGAAGCTGCTGATAATCTGCGGCCAACCGAACACGCCGGTGCTGGTGACGGTGGAAGAGCGCGACGTGCGCGTCGCGAAGGTGCTGCGATCGACGGGCCCGACAGTAGCGTTCGATTACAAGGTGAGCGCCGAAGATCAGCCGGGAGTTTTTGTCAGCGCTCAGTTTGTGCGCAAGGGCGAGATGTATCAAGGGCAGAAGCGGCTGATCGTTCCGCCGGTAGCGCATAAGCTGGACGTGCAGATCACTACCGGCAAATCGACGTATTTGCCTGGGCAAACGGCGATGTATCAACTGAACGTTAAAACGCCCGAAGGTAAACCAGTGGCTGGAGCAGATTTGAGCTTAGGTGTCGTGGATGAGGCGATTTATGCAATTCGGCCGGATACGACACCGGATCTGCTGGCGTTTTTCTACGGGAATGAAGGCGATAACGTAAACACGCTTGATTCGTTGACGTACTACTTCAACGGCGAGGCGGGAAATCGCCGCATGCTGCTGGCGATGGCGACGGCAGCTCGGAATCCGCTTGCGCAAATCAAGCCAGAGCCGCTTGTACAGCCTAAAATTCGAAAAGCGTTTCCGGACACGTCCTACTGGGCGGCCGATCTGACTACAGACCAATCCGGCAGCGTGCAAACGAAGGTCACATTTCCGGACTCGTTGACGACATGGCGCGCGACAGCTAAAGGCGTCACGGCAAGCGACCGGTTCGGCGCAGCGGTGATGAAAACCATCGTACGCAAGAACATTATTCTGCGGCTCGCCATTCCGCGCTTCTTTGTCCAAGGAGATGAAACCGTAATCTCGGGCATTGTGCATAACTATCTACCAAACAGTAAGCACGCGAAAGTATCCGTTTCGCTAACCGGGCTGGAACTCATAGGCAGCAACGGAACCGTAGACGTTGATGTGCCGAGCCGGGGTGACGCGAAGGTAGATTGGCGGGTGAAAACGAAGATAGCGACGGAAGCTAAGATTACCGGGAATGCGCTGACGGATCAGGAATCGGACGCGGTGGAGATGTCGGTGCCGGTTAAGCCGCAAGGCGTGAGTATCCATCAATCGAAAGGCGGGACAGTAACGGCTGGCGGAACGGCGAATCATCAGATCACATTCCCGGCAGATGCGGAATCAGGCTCGCGATCGCTTTCTATCCGGCTCTCGTCATCGGTAGCGGGTTCGATTTTTCAAGCCCTCGATTTCTTGACCTCGTTTCCATATGGATGCGTGGAGCAGACAATGTCCAGCTTTTTGCCGAATCTGATGGTCACGAGAGCCATGCGAAGCGTGAGCGGCGTACCGAAGGTGGATGAGGTGCGCCTGCAGGAACAGGTGAAGAGCGGACTGGACCGGCTATACGGCATGCAGCACGATGACGGGGGTTGGGGCTGGTGGACCAGCGATCAATCTCAACCGTTTATGACGGCGTATGTAGTCAATGGGCTGGCGGAAGCGAAGCGGGAAGATGTTGCGGTCCGGGAGGATCGTGCTGCAGAAAGGTATTGCGTGGCTGCGCGCGAAGGTGGTGAAAGGCTACGAACTCGAGCCGGATATGCAAGCCTATTTGGCGTACGCGCTGGCGTCGGCCGGAGCGTCCGATTCGGCCCTCGAAGGAAGAATTTATGAACAGCGCTCGAAACTTTCGCCGTATGGTGTCGCGCTACTTGGGCTTGCATTCGAACACGCTAAGGACCAGCGTGCATCCCAAATGGCCGCTATCCTGGAAAGCTCAGTGAGCCAGACCGGTGAAGAGGCATGGTGGACGGCAAGCCGCGACGAAATGCTCGACTTTGAGGCTGACGTTAGCCCCGAAACCACGGCCTATGCAGTTAAGCTTTTAACGCATGAGCGAAAAGACAGCTCGCTGCTGCCGAAAGCCGTGCTCTGGCTGGTGAATCATCGCAACGAAGGCTATTGGTGGTCGTCGAGCAAGCAGACGGCAATGGTGATTTATGGCGTACTGGATTATTTGAAGACGGCAAATGAGCTGACGCCCGACTTTACGGCGGTGGTGAACGTGAATGGAACGCCTGTGGCAACCCGCAAATTCGAGAGCGGGTCGGCCATAGCGGCTCCAGAGATATTTCTCGATGAATCGAAGTTGCAACCGGGCTCGAACCGGGTCTCAATCAATACCTCAGGCAAGGGGCGTCTCTACTATTCGTTTACTGGTACGCATTATTCGAATGCCGCGCGCATGGAAAAGCAAGGGGCTGTGTCGTTGAATGTGCTGCGCGACTATTTCCGGATGGCTCCGGCTCAGGAGCAAGGACATATTGTCTACGACTTGGCTCCGCTTACCGGCACCGTAGCGCCCGGCGATATCATCGCAGTGCGCTTGACGGTGACCGGTTCGGATTGGAGATATCTGCTGGCGGAAGATCCCATTCCCGCCGGCACAGAATTCATCGAGCGCGATAACCTGTACCAACTGCGGAGCCGTCCGCCCTGGTGGCAGTACGCATTCAGCCGGCGTGAATTGCACGACGACCACATGGCGATTTTCCAAACGTACTTCAGCCAGGGACAGCAGCAATATTTTTATTTGCTGAAAGTGGTGAATCCGGGTTTGTTCCACGTTGGTCCGGCAAAAGTTGCGCCAATGTATCAGCCCGGAATCGAAGCGACGACGGAGAGCAGAATCGTGGAGGTACAGCAGTGAAACCGTCCTTGGCTGTACTTTGCGGCTTGCATCTGATCGGCGATGCGCTGATTCTGTGGCTTGGCTATGCATGGTTAAGCGTCCCGGAATCAAATTCGGCCCATTTACTGGTTAGCTTGGCCATGATTGCGGGGTTTATCTGCTCGGCTCTGTGGCTGCATGGAACTGCGCTTGTGTTCTTCAACCGGGCGACTCAACCAGGCTTGCGGCGCGCGGCCGGCACAGCATTGCGGCATCTGCCAGCGTTGATCCTCCTGGCTGGAATTGTTGTGCTTCTTTACGCGTTGCTCGATTGGGCGAATGCTCATCTTGGCGCTCCAGCGTTCCGGTTGGCATCATGGCTCACCTTGACCATTCGGAAACCGGTTTCGCCCGCGCGAGTGCTCGCAAGCTTTCACGCGGTAGTCTGGCTGGTGCGATGGTGGGTGTTGCCGGCATGGTTGGTTCCAGTGGCCGCAGCGGTTGCCCTTGAGAACTGGGTAGGATTCGGATGCCTCGGACAGCGGCACCGGATTTCGCAGTTCCTAAAGCTTTTTGTTCTGATCGCGGCGGGAATCTGGGTGCCTTTGAAGCTCCTGGCCTGGATTCCCCGAATGCCCAATTTCGGAGCCGAGATGGCGAGCTTTGTGTTGCGCGGGGGGATTGCTTATTTGTTGTTTGTCCTATTGCTGCTTGCGCTGGAACGCATTGCCTCTGAGGGTATGCCTTCCTTTAACCAGCGCAACAATTCCGCTGTTCCATAACGCGTTCGCAGATCGCCCACCCGATGTGCGGCGGCGTTATATGCATTCCGGGTTAGTTCGGCGTCCTCGCGATCGGAGATATACGCGTCGTGCGGTGATGGAGCGTTTCGAACGACAGAAGTTCCGGCCAGGCACATTACAAGCCCTTCGCGAAACCAGAGTGGCAAACCGGGGCGCGCATTATTTTCGATAAGTATGTGAAGCAACTCGTGCCGGATAACCGGTGCGAATCCACCATGCCGTTCCAGGATGTCAAACGGCTGAGTGTCAATACGCGAACCGGCGGTATGAGCGGCAATCCAGCCCGGTTCGCTCGTACTGTTACGAAAGCTTTCCAAATCGGGATACACATAAACGCTGATCAACTGGGGTACGTCGAAATGATACCGGGCCCGGATTTGATCAAACGCGGCTTTAGTGTTCTGCAACGCACTTTCCGCAGTCCCTTTTCGGCGGGCAAAGATCTCCAATTGTTTATCTCGGACGCTAAACCATTCGACATCTTCAGCAAGCCTCGAAATGCTGGTCCCCGGATAATAGAAGCGCAAAATGTCCTTATAGGTTTTGCCTTGAGCGGCCATTTCGTCTGCGCCGTCCTGACATAAACCAACTCCGTGCCCTTCGCCGCGGCCCTCGAACGAGATTTTCCCGTCGCGAGACCGGACCGTATAAAGCTCGCTGCGCAAAGTATTCCAGCCGAGCGTACGGCCGGTGGCGAATCGAAAACTGCTGGCGGTGATAAGCCGCGATCTATTAGCCCCGGCGAGGGAAAGCGTACGCACACGGCCGGAAGATGTGCGCCGCAATACGATCACGCGATTTAAATCAGGCGGAGCGAGAAGGCGGACAGCGATCAATGCGCGCGCCAGGGCCGAAGCAGAAATTTCGTAGTGCCAGTGAGCTTGCTGGCTCACTCTGCAATACGGGTCGGGGTGCACCGAAAGATAAGGCGCCTGCTCGCCCGGCCAGACCGCACCAACGGCTTCCACCATTCCGCCGCAATTCGCGCTGTAGACGGCAAGAGCGGGTCGCGAATGAAACCAGAGCAACTGCCCGCGCGTTTCCTCTGCCGCCTTTTGAAAACGCCCGCGGGCGCCACCCAGGATTGCCCGCTGGCAATGTGTGGTCGAACAGAAATCAAAGCCTTCGGCGGCATGCCGGGAGCGAAATCGCGCGGCATAGGTTCTGGCCGCCACGGCCATCGCTTTCAGCGCTTCATCGTTACGAAACTCGGACGCTTCCCCGGCGAGTACGGCCGCGACGTATTGCTCGGCCGGAACTTCCACAATTCTTCCGCCTTCGCTGGCGCCTAAGCGGATGCGGTAAGTAACGGCGGCATGGAGTAGAGATACTGCGAGGAGAAGCAGGCAGACGCACCGCATCAGAGTTTTGATCCTGCGAAATAAGCGCGCAGCAATTTTCCGGCGACAGGGGCGGCCGCTTCTGCTCCGGACCGGCCCTGCGTGAGAACGGTCACCGCCACTTCGGGATCGCGGCTCGGAGCGAACCCGGCGAACCAGCCGGCGTGAAGCCCCGACCCGGTGCGAACAGTCCCTGTCTTACCGGCAACTGCGATACCGGGAACCTGCGCCGCTTGTCCAGTACCCACCAGAACTGCCCCTTCCAGTCCCTCGAGTATCGGCTGAAAGCGCGGCGTAGAAATCAGCCTGGCCAAGCGGCAATACGCTTCAACGAGCTCGAGAGGCGTGGTCTGGATACCACGCTCCCCCAACGCCTGCAATTGAAGCTCTTCGCCAGAGATACCGCGCGAGAGGCCGCCATGATTTTCGGCGCGGGACAGAAGGTGGGTAGCAGATGAGAATCCAAATTGCGACAAAAATCCCGCAAGCTCATCGGGTTGAAAGCGCTGTGCGAAATGAGCTGTTGCACAGTTGCACGAATAAGTGATCGCGCGCGCCGCGTCGACCGGGAAGGGAAGCCGCGGGTGAGAGCAGCTCATGTTCAGGCCTTTGAGGAACAGGCGGCCCGGGCAGCCGAACGGTTCATGCGGCTGCAGGCGTCCGGACGACAGCAGCGCCCAAAAACTAAGCGGTTTGACGGTGGAACCCGGCGGCGCGAGCCACTCGCTTGCCTTACGGGTGCCTTCGGCGAGCAGCAATCGACGGCGCCGTACATCGAGCAACAGCGCACATCCGGAACGATCGCCGAAGACAGTGGCTGCGGCCAAGCTCAAAAAGTCGCGGCGGTGAAGATGCAACTTCTACTATGACTCGTTTTCTACCATTGTTCGAGAGACTTATTGATGAGATTTTGGACGAAGCTCCCGCCCGTGAGCGCGGTCGTCGCATTTCTGTTGGCGGCGATTGGATTGCTTTCAGGCCTGCGCGAACTGATGCTGATTGTATTCGCGCTTGTGCCGCTTGCGGCCGGAATCGGAATCTTGCGTAAACGGGTCTGGAGCGCCTACGGATTTGCTCTTTTCGAGCTGGGGCAGTTAGCCGTAACGCCGCTCATCCTGCGGCAAAACAGCAGCATCCCGCGTAGTCAAATCATTCTGACAGTTGTATTAAACCTCTTCCTGATTGGACTCTTTTTCCTGGCGGGCAAGTCGCTTGCGTCCGGTTGTTGCGCTAAACGCGGATCGGCCGCGCCCTGGATCGTGCTGGTTTGTCTGTTCACCCTGCCGTTGCTTTTTTTACGAGCCTTCGTGATGCCCTCCGGAAGCATGGAGGATACCTTGCTGATCGGCGATCGATTTTTGGTTCGCATATTTCCACATATAAAGCCGATGGAAGGCGAAATTGTAGTCTTTCATTATCCGCTCGACCGGCGGCAGATATTCATCAAGCGTGTAATCGGCCTCCCTGGCGATCGGTTGCATATCCTGTCGAACGTTGTGTATCGCAACGGCACGGCGCTTCACGAACCGTACGCCGTCCATAAGTTCAATGCGCCGATTGATCGCGCGCCTTTCCCGAGCTTGGCGCCTGTGACCCGTTTCGCTACGAAGGCCCAGGAGGATATGCTGCGCAATCATGTGATTAACGGCGAAGTCGTGGTTCCCCCCGGGAAGTACTTTGTCCTCGGCGACAATCGCGATAATTCGCTAGATAGCCGGTACTGGGGCTTTCTCGATCCCGGCGATATTATAGGCACGCCGCTGTTTATTTACGATTCGCGCGAACCTGCGGCGGGGTCGAAGCGCGGTACGCCCGGCCGCATCCGCTGGAACAGATTGTTTAAGACCTTGTGAGAAAGCAGTTGTGGTGATCGGACTCATCCTCTTGTTCTTTTGGACACCGGGCGGCTTGCAGGCGAGTACCTACGCCGATCTGTTTCGCGAAGCCGCGGCGGACTCTGCACAAGGAAAATATGATCAGGCGATTGTGAAGTACAAAGCAGCGCTTGCCTTGCGGCCCGACACGCCGGCAGCGCTGAATAACCTCGCGTTGATGTACTACGAGGTGCATGATTATCCGGATGCTTATAAGACGGCGACGGGCGTTTGGGAGCAGCATCCGGAATTGAAGGCGGCGGCCCTCATTACCGGGCTTGCGGCAATTCAGATGAACCGGCCGCAGGATGCAATTGCTCCACTTGAGAGGTTGATCGCTGCTGATCACAGGAATCGAGATGCGTTGTTGGGCTTGGCTAGCGCCCAGTTGGCGCTGGGGAATCTTGCGAAAGCGGTTGAGACTTATGAACGCGAAACGGACTACCTGCCCAACGATTTCACTGCCTGGTACGGCAAGGCCATATGTTATGAGCGGATGGCCGAGAGCGCGTCCAAGAAGTTAGCGCAAATACCCGGAGGAGCGGCTTATTCGAAACGCCTGCTCGGCGAATATTTACAAAGCGCCGGAGACGAAAAGTTAGCGCGCGAGGCGTTTGGTGAAGCTGCGCTGGCATCGGATTCGCCCGCGGCACGCGCACAATATGAAACGGCTCGCAGGCTGGCGGACAAATCGCGCAATGCCTTCGAGCGAATGGTCGCGCTGGCGCCAGACTCCTGGCAGACCGAAGTGTTTCTTGGCGATGTAGACCGGCAGCACGGAAAATTGCTTTCGGCGTTGGCGCATTACAAAAAAGCGGCTCAGACAGAACCGCAGAATGCCGCTGCTCTGCTGGGCATGGGAACCGCTTACTGGGAGTTGGGGGATTTTGATGAAGCCAGCGAATGCCTGCGCCAGACTCTGAATCTGAATCCGGGAGCGGAGCAGGCTGTATTCGAGCTGGGCAACATTGCGGTGCGGAGGCATGACGATACGGCAGCCATTCCACTCCTGAAACAATATCTCGCCACCCAGCCCGATGCGCTGGCCGCGCATGCCGATCTGGGCCGTGCGTACTTTCATCTGAAACAGTATCGGGAAGCCGCAAGGGAGCTCAGCATGGGCGCCGGAGCCGATGAGAACGGGGATATTCACTACCAACTTTCGGTGTCCCTAAGAAGGCTAGGGCGCGATAAAGAGGCCGAAGTCGCGCTTGAGCAGTCGAATGCGATTCGGCAAGCGCAACTCGAGCGGCAAAGGCGACTACAGACGGCACACTGAGGGGTCACCAATAAAGCTTCATGCCGAATTGAATCGATCGGGCGGGTAACGCGCCGGGTACGACACCAAAGGTCGAATTCCCAAACGTAGTGCCGGGAGCGAAGAACTGCGTTCGGTTGAAAAGATTGTAGAATTCAGCTCGCAATTGTAGCTTCGACGCTTCACTCCAAAGTCCCCAATATTTTTGCAGCGTGAGATCGGTGTTCAGTGTGCCTTGCGCCCGCAAGTAATTAAGCGTGCGGGATGCATTACCGAAAGTGAAGGGAGCGGGTTGGGCAAAGTCTGCCGTATTGAACCACTGATAGATACTTGGGTGGCTGAGCGTCGGGTTGGCGATGATGTTGGGCCGTTGGCCGCCGCCGAACGAGTTCGAATTGTTCGTTGCGTTGGTGACGGCCAGCGGGAAACCATCTTTGAAATTTGAGATGCCGGCGACTTGCCAACCTCCAATTACGCCATCCACAATTTTGTTGGGAGGCGCGAATTTGCGGCCCTTGCCGACGGGCAGCTCGTAGACATAGCTCGCGACCAGGCTGCGTGGGATATCGTCCGACATTACAGATTTCTCGAGCGATGTGTTGTACCAGTTCTGCACCGATTGCGCCTGGCCGTTGGTCCACCCTTCGGGGCCTTCGCTGTTGGTAAGGTACTTCGACCAGGTATATGAAAGCAGAAACTGAATGCCGTTCGAGAATCGATGGTTTGCCGAGACTGCAAAGGCATTGTAATTACTGGAAGCGCTGGGCGGCTGCACATCTTCAACGCCCGTGTACTCGGGGAAGGGACGCAGCAGTTGCCCATAGGGAATGGTGGGGCCTGCGAGGGCGCCGGACTGTATGACTCCGTAGAACGGATTCGCAACGGGTTGCGTAAGTTGATTGCCAAGCGCCAGATCAGCGGTTGGAAGCTGGTTCAATTCAAAGGTGCTTCCGAAGAGCAACTTTACGCCGTGATTCCCAATGTAGGCGGTTTGCAGCACCGTGTTCCCAAGCTGGTATTGTACATTCGCGGTCCATTGCTGAACGTATGGACTGGCGCGATTCCGCAAGACCGCATTGATGTTCTGTCCGACGTTTGTGGCGCCGTCATTCGCCTCTCCAACAGGTGCGAGCAATCCGGTTGGAAACGGATTGCTGAGAAGGTTTTGGGGGGTGACCCCATCTAGCGTCCCGACGTAAGGAGTCGTTTGCGAGAAGCCGTTAAGAGACAGGCCTTGATAATCACCGAACTCCATAGCCGGCGTGTAGAAGATGCCGTAGCCGGCCCTGAATACAAATCGGGAAACCGGAGAATAGGCCAGGCCAACGCGCGGGGCGAAGTCTTTGTAATTCGTGTTGTAGACGCCGCGCTGATTCGCGTTGACGTATTGCAGATTCCCGGGAAGACTTACTCTTGGGACAGCACCGCTGATCGGATTCGGCGCGAAAGTGAAATAGGAAAGGCGGTTGAAACGGTCGGTGGGCGGCGTTTGAATGTCATAGCGAATGCCGAGATTCAAGGTGAGCTGCTTTGTGACCTTCCAGTCGTCGTTGATGTACCACCCATAGTCCTTTTTGCTGTAAGCCGCCGACGCGCTATAACCGATTCCGCCGCTACTGTTATCGCCAGTGCCGAGTAGAAAGGATGCCATGCCGGAACCAGTTTGGGAGTTAGCGGATGTTGGGAACGGGCCCTGAGTAAAATCGGGTCCGAAATTGAAACTCGCTTGGGACGAGTTAAAGGTGTTCAACATGAAAGTGATTCCCATGAAACCCATCGACAGATTGTGAACGCCCAGGTTCTTGGTGAAGTCCGCTGCATACGTGCGCGCTTCGCGCGGCGTGGAATTCAGCACCCCGGATCCAAGGGACTGAAATCCGGATACGTTAACCGACGGAAACGCCCCCGGACCTTCCAAGGTGTTGAGCGAGGCGGGAAGGCCAACGCTCGTAACGTCGAACGGAACGCCTTGCGGCACGCGGCCTTCGACCCAACGGCCCCAACCAAAATTGAGTGACATGACGAAGGTGGGCGTGAACACATAGGTATAACCGAGCCCGCCTTCAAAGCGATTATCGGGCGCGAGAGTTCCCATGCCGCCCGCATCGTTCGTTCCAAAGAATTCCCCTTGCAGTTGCTTGAATTGACGCTTTTGCGACCAGCGAACAAAGAAGTTCTGCTTTTCACTCACATTTTCATCAACTTTGATTGTGTATTGATCACTGTTCGTCGGCAGCCCCGCGGTCCCAACAAAGTTGTCGGCGCCCGTTATGGGATTTCCGGGCCGGTTGGGAGCCGGATAGTAGTTAAGCAGTTTGAGCGCGACCGGATTCAGCATGCCAGTTGGAATCACGTTGCCCTGAAACGGCGTGCGCACATATTGTCCATTGACGAATTTCGTGCTGAATGGATCGTAAATGGTCGCGAGCGACCCATCTTGATTGAAAGTTTGGGAAAAATTGCCGGCGCGCTGGAGTGCGGTCGGCACGGTCGTCAGAAGCGTAGTCGGAGTCTGCTGGCGCAGGCCCTCGTATGTGCCGAAAACGAAAGTCTTGTCGCGCTGCTTGTAAAAGTGCGGTATGTAGACAGGCCCGCCGGCGGTGAAGCCGAACTGATTGCGTTTGAACTGAGGCCGGCCCAAGCCGTTCAGATTGTTGAAGTAGTTGTTGGCGTCCAGGTTGTTGTTGCGTAAAAACTCAAATGCGTCGCCATGAAAACTGCGCGTACCCGATTTGGTCACAGCATTCACGACGTTGCCCATGCTCAAACCGTATTGCGGAGAGAAGGTATTAGTCTGGATTCGAAATTCCTGCAGCTCGTCTACCGAGGGGACATAAATAACGCCGTCCCAATCGCCGGCTCCGTCCCATGCTCCATCCAGAAGAAAGGCGGTGGTGCCGAAGCGGCCGCCGCCGAAATTAAAGAACGATATGTCCTGGTCGACGTTGCCCTGCGAACCGGGCGGGTTCAGCGCCTGATTTTGCTGGCTATTATTCACGCTTGAATCCAGCTCGACGAGACCATATACGTTGCGGATGTTGAGCGGAAGTTCGACCGCTTGTTTACTACTCACTTCGGAGCCAAGATCCGCACTTCCCGTATTCAACACGGGCGCGGCTGCCGAAACCTCAACTGTCTGGTTCACATTTCCTAACTGCAGTTGCGCATTCAGAGTGGACGCCTGCCCCACGGCCAGAACAATGTTCGATTGCAGATAGACGTTGAATCCGGTCTTCTCAACTTTGAGTTGGTACCGGCCTGGAGGAATCAGCGTGAAGGAGTAGAGTCCATTATCGGCCGTCGTGACTTGGCGCGAAAAGCCCACATCGGGATTCAGTAGAGTCACCGTCGCGCTTGGAACAGTAGCGCCGTTCGGATCCTGTACGGTGCCGCTCAATTGTGCGCTGACCGCTTCGCTTTGCGGCCAGGCCGGTAAGGAAGCGAATAATCCGAACATCGTAGCCACGAGTACTGCAGATCGCATAGCCTCTCCTGGTTCTTAATAAGAACAAATCCCAAGTAGGGTGATACTATCACCAACCAATACGCGGATTCAAATGCAGATTAGTGTCAGCTGAATCTAGCAAAAGTTCCTATTTCGGATAAACTCCACGAATTCGTCTAAATGGGTGGAGGTGAGTGATTCAGTATGCCCTCGAATACAGCAGAGACTTCACACAATACACAATCGCAGGCGGAGTCGCACGCCAGCCATGCAAAGACGGTTGGGTCTTCGCCAAAACAATCCGAACATAATACGCCGGCGAAATCGGAGAAGAGCGCAACGAGTTCCACCCCGCCAACGCAGTCAGGCGGTACAAGTGGAAAACGGGTTTCGGCCCCGCTTGACAACATCGTAGTGCACGTTGAACTGGCCGGAGTGCGTCCCGAAGATATTCAGTTGGAGGTGACGAACGATACGCTCGTGCTTGGCGGTCGGCGCGAGCGCTCGGAAGAACACGACGAGGGAGGCGTTCGCCGGAGTGAGCGTGTTTACGGCAGTTTCTACCGCGCTATTCCATTACCGGAAGGAACAGACCCGGATAAGGCGCGCTGAATTCCATCACGGCGTGCTCGAAATTACGATGCCGGTAGCGCAGCCTCAGCAGCAGACGCGGCGCATTCCCATCGGAAGCACCCATGCCGGCGCGAAGAAAGCGTCGGCCTGAGAATCGTTCACGGACGGACGATTACTTTACAAACACCTTCACCCGCTTGAAAACGGGCGTAGGCCTCGGCCGCGGCGCTCAGCGGGAAGCTGTTCGTAATCAGCTTCTTCAAAGGCAAACGCGAAGCGAGCTGAATGGCCTCTTCAAAGTCGGCGCGAGTGTAGACGCGTGTCCCGATAAGAGTCAATTCTCGAAAATTTATAGCCTGCAGGTCGACTTCTGCCGGCTTCTTAAAAACACTCACGTTAACGATGGTGCCGCGGGGCCGCACGAGCGCGGTCATCGCACGAGCACTGGCGGGAACGCCGGCGCATTCAAACAGTAGCTCCACGCCTTCGTTTGCTGTCGCATCCGCAACGCGAGCTTGCAAGTGGTCGGCCGGTACTGCGGCAAGCTCGAACTCTTCCGCAAGGCGCAATCGCGACTCGACCACGTCCGAAATCAGGATTTGCGCAATACCGCGCGCTCGGGCAGCCAATGCAGTAAGCAAGCCGATAGGGCCGGCGCCGATGACCACTGCGATTGCAGCATTAAGAGCCCAGGGAGCGCGATTTACCGCATGCACGGCTACAGCCAGAGGTTCAATCAGCGCGCCGATCTCCGCCGGCATGTCATGCGGCAGCTTCACCAGACTCCCGGCCGGAACTTTGATGTACTCTGCCATTGCGCCTTCGGCATCGAAGCCGTAGAGGCGAAGCTGTCGGCACACATGCGCATTCCCGCTCCGACACGCGCTGCATTCGCCACACGAAATCAACGGATAAACGGTGACCGGATCACCAACTGCAAAGGACTCTTGCGGAGAGCCAAGGTCAGCGACGATCCCGGAAAACTCGTGGCCGATGGTAAGCGGGGCTTTGGCTCGCGGATGTACTCCGGAGATGATGCCGATATCCGAACCGCAAAATCCGCACGCTTGAACTTTAAGTAGAGCTTCGTCCCGGCCAATCGCCGGCCGCGGAAGCTCCTGCGTTTCTATTCTGTTCGGCCCGAGATAGCGCGCCGCCAGCATGGTATTGCTCTGAGTGCTCATTTAGTTTTACTGGGCGGTGTAGCCACCATCCATCATCAGAACAGACCCGGTGAAAAAGGTTGCGTAATCGCTCGCCATAAAAGCAAAGAACGCGGCCACTTCCTCGGCATTAGCGACTCTGCCGATCGGGTGATTGCGGCGCAGCATATCCCAATAGCCTTGTTCATCGCCCGAAGCTTTTGCAGAGCTATGCACGATCGGCGTGTCCACCGTGCCGCAGGCAATTGTGTTTACGCGTATGCCATATTTGGCGTACTCAACCGCCATCTGGCGCGTCATCTGGTGCAGCGCGCCTTTCGAAGGGGCATACGCGCCTTGCGTAGGGATACCAGCTTCGCCCGAAATCGAACCGCTGATCAGAATCAGTCCTCCTTTCTGTTGGATCATAACGGGAATCACATGCCGCGCAGCCCAGTAGACCGCCTTCACATTAGCGTTCATCACGGCGTCCCACTCTTCCGGCGTGTGCTCGTGGATCGCCTTTACAACGCTCACTGCCGCGTTGTTCACCAGAATGTCGATACGGCCGAAGCGGTCGAGTGCGGCTTTCGTGAATCGTTCCGCGGTGCTTTCTTCTGCCACGTCGCCGTGTACAATTTCGAGCTTTGAGCCATAGCGGGCCTGGCAGTCTCGCAATTGCTCCGGAATTTCGCTGCGCCGGAACACTGCAATTAAGCCCGCCGCCTCGCATTCGAGAAATCGACGCGTAATCGCTAGTCCGATTCCAGACGACGCTCCCGTAACGATAGCGACTTTATCATTGAGCGAAATATTCACCTGCAAAAGTTCCGATTCAACAAGATGATATAGATGCTACATGCGACGACGAGATTTTCTGGCTGGCGCAACAGCAGCGATTCTATCAACCACTTCTTTGAGGGGTCAGAATGCGGACAGCACCATTGAAGTCTTCGCAGATGAGTCGCCCGGAACCATCTCCCGCAATATCTACGGACAGTTCACCGAACACATCGGCGGAGTGATTTACGACGGCGTGTGGGTTGGCAAAGATTCAAAGATTCCAAACGTCGGCGGCATTCGCAAATCGCTAGTCGATGCGTTGAAACGCATCAAAGTTCCAGTGATTCGTTGGCCTGGAGGCTGCTTTGCGGATAGCTACGACTGGAAAGACGGCGTTGGGCCCGCGTCGAAACGGCCTACCCGCACGAATTTCTGGGAAGTGGATCCGGACGCGCGACGACTCCACGAGAAGGGCGTGCAGCTATTTGAGAGCAACGCGTTTGGGACCGATGAGTTCGTGCGCTTTTGCAAGCTGAGCCAGGCGGAACCCTACCTCGCGGCAAATTTACGCAGCCTTCCCGCTCTCGATCTTGATCATTGGATAGAGTATTGCAACTCCCCTCAAGGCTCCACAACCTTTGCGGATATGCGTGCGGCCGCGGGTTCGCCCGAGCCATTCGATGTACGGTACTGGGGTGTCGGCAACGAGAGTTGGGGCTGTGGCGGAAATTTTCGCCCGGAAGATTATGCATCCGAGTTCCGCCGATTCACGGATTGGGTGCCGCAATTCGGTCAGGATCTTACGTTCATTGCCGCGGGTCCGAACGATGACGACATCGATTGGACCCGCCGTTTCTTCGAGCAGATTTATGCTGGCCGGCACGCCTATCACAATCAGCATTTCCGGGGCTGGTCCATTCACCACTATTCACGAGTTCCAAACGGCGATGCTCTCCGTTTCGGAGCCAGAGAATGGTATGAACTCCTTCGTAATGCGGATCGAATGGAGCAGATCATTCTGGATAATTGGGCCGTTATGGGGGAATACGATCGCGATCACCGTATAAAACTCGTGGTAGATGAGTACGGCTCCTGGCACCGTGCTGGTACTGAGATCGATCCCACGCATATCTTCGGGCAGCAAATCACGATTCGCGACGCGTTAGTGACAGCCTTGACGCTTGATTGTTTCAATCGCCATCCAGAGAAGGTCAGCATGGCGAATTGCGCTCAGCTCGTCAACAATCTGAACGCACTGTTCCTCGCGCATGAAGAAAAGTTCTGGATGACGCCAAACTTTTACGTGTTTGAGATGTATGCGGCGCATCAGGACGCGCGGGCGTTGCGCAGCGTGTTTGCAGCGCCTGATATTCATGAAGACTCCGGTGGCGGGTTCTGGGGTTTGAAGGGTTCAGCGTCGCGCAAAGGCAATACATTGACGATCACGGCCGTGAATCCTAGCACTGATACACCACGCGAAGTGGCGATCGTAATTCATGGTGCGAAAGCGGGTTCGGCTTCTGCGACTGTTTTGCATGCCGGCGATATTCATGCCCACAATACGTATGAGCAGCAAAATATTGTGGTTCCCGCGAAGGCGGATATTCAAACGCGGGCAGGCGGCCTCCAGTTCACATTTCCAGCGGCGTCCGTCAGTAGAATTGACGTGGCGCTCAGCTAATTTTCGGCCAGTGCTTCCATAGGAGATATGCGAGCGGCTCGACGCGCCGGCAAAAGGCACGCTCCGAGTGAAGTACCGGCAACAATGAAGGCCGCGACTGCGAGTACATTTGCGTCGAGGGACGGCACATGAAACAGCACCGCTTCCATAGCGTGACCCGTCAGCCACGCGCCGAACAAGCCCACCAGTGTTCCGCCAATCAGCAGCCGTACTGTCATGCGGAAGAACTGCCAGCGAATTTGCCCGGGGCGCGCGCCGAGCGCTATACGCACGCCGATCTCGCGGCGGCGCTGCGCCACGGCATAACTTAAAACGCCGTAAGTTCCGATGGCGCTGAGTAACAGGGCGATTGCGGAAAAAAGAACGCCCAGGATTGCCGGAGAGCGGCGAACCAGCAGGCTGTCGGTGATCCGGTCGTCCATGAGCCGGACATCGTTGACCGCCAACTCGGGGTCGATCTGACGCATAACGTTTCGTAGGGTCGATTTGAGGAGGCCAGCCGATGCGTGTGCGCGCATCACAACGAAGATGTTGCTATCGGGCCGATAGATGTATGGATAATAAACGGCGCCTTCTGGCGTCTCGTCCGTAAGGCCTGCCTGCTTTACACGTCCTACTACGCCAACCACGGTGAATGCCTCCGCATCCGGACCTGATCCGGAGCCCTGGAATAAACGGTGTCCGATGGCGCTGGCGTGTGGCCAGTAATAGCTTGCGAAGTCCTGGTCCACTACACAGGTGCGCTCCCGTCTTCGCGAATCGGCGGCAGTCAGGAAACGGCCCTCTCGCAGCGAGTAGCCCATTGCTCGAAAGTAGTCGCCGCCCACCCCATATGAGTAATTCCCGCGTGGGGATTCGCCGGATCGGATAACATGTCCAATCACGTTCGCCGCGCTCTTGCCATTGTGTCCGCTGAACGGAATGTTATTTACAATGCCGGCCGCTTCCACACCTGGCTGATGTTCCAGTTTGCTTACCAGCCGCTCGCTGAAAGTAAGACCGGTTTCCGCAGACGGATATTTCGCCCCCACGAGTGAAATTTGCGCCGTAAGAACGTGGTTCGGCTGGAAGCCGGGAGAAACTGCCGTCGCACGTTGCAAGCTGACAGCAAGCAGGCCGGCCCCGGTCAACAATACGAGCGATAAGGCGATCTGCGCGATCAGGAAACTGTGGCGCAGTCTTTGCGCGGCTCGACCCGCGGTTCCCCCACGCGTCTCCGATTTCAATGAGTCATTCAGATGCTGCCGGAGATGGAACCAGGCAATGGGAGCCGCGAGCGCCACTCCCAGTACGATTGCGCCAGCAACGGCGGCGAATGCGAGCGGAACATCGAATTCAATTTGAGACCCGAGCGGTAAACGCGCCGCGCCCAGCCACTTTATGAGCCGGATCCCGCCGGCGCTCACAATCAGAGCAAGTAACGCACCGGTAAAGGTCAGCAAGCTTGTTTCAATTACTGCCTCGCTTATCACATGAGCATGGTTCGCCCCTAACGCCCGGCGTACGGCCAGTTCTTTCACTCGAGTGCCGGCGCGAACCAAGAACAGATTGGCCAGATTCACCGAGCCAATCAGGAGAAGCAACAACACTCCTGCCTGCAGCAGCCACAGCATCGGACGGATCGCCGCCACCTGGTCGTCGTGTAGTGAAAGCACCAGCGTATGAAAACCGGCATCGGCCATCATGCGGGCTTGCGGATCAGTCGTTTCGAGCGCAGCATTCTGCGCGTCGATTTCTGCTTGTGCTTGTGCGATTGTGGCGCCGGGCTTGAGCCGGGCAACCATCTGGATGACATTGCCCCCGGAGTGGCGCTGATCGGGAGCGCGATCTTGCGGCCGCGACGATAGTGGAAAATAGAGTCGCGCTGTCGAGGATAGAAACCGGAAGCTGGCAGGGAGAACGCCGACTACGGTTACCGGCCGCCCGTTTACCCGAAGGCGCCCGCCCACTATATGCGGATCGGCGCCGTAGTGTTGACGCCAATAGGCATCGGTGAGAAGAACGACGTCATCAGAGCCAATCGTAGTCTCCGCCTCGGTGAATGGACGGCCCATAGTGGGACGAATTCCAAGTGTCGAGAAAAAGTCGGGCGAAACCTCTGTAATCTCCTGCCTTTCTGCGTAACCGGGTTCGCCTATAATCGCCGTGCCGGGGCGATAAATTGAAAGGGAGCTAAACGCAGGAATGCGGCCGCGCCGTTCATAATAATTCGTCAGTGAAGAACCATCGCGCTCCACGCCAGCTTTTGGATATGTGTTGTATAGAGTGACCAACCGGCGCGCGTCGGGAAACGGTAGGGGCCGAAGCAGCACCGAATTGATGACGGCAAAGATCGTCAGATTTGCTCCGAGGCAGAGGGCGAGCGTCAGGAGAGCCGTCGCCGTGAAACCCGGAGTTTTCCGCAGGATCCGGAAAGCGTACTGTAATTCGCGTCGGAACTCATCGAACAATTGAAGGCTTCGCGTCGCCCGGCAACTTTCCTGGATACTGTTCAGTTCGCCGAATTCGATGCGGGCCTGGCGGCGCGCTTGTTCCGGAGGAACGCCCGAGCGCACGAGGTCTTCAGTGTATTGTTCCAGGTGAAAGCGGAGTTCCGAACGCATTCCATCTTCAAAATTGGCGCGGAAAATCAAGCGCGCGAGCTAGCGAACGTAGGCGTTGCCACATGTCTATACCTCTTCCGGAGTGGTATTGAGCGCCGCTGCAATCGCCGACGCGAGCCGGTTCCAACCAGCCGCTTCCTCACGCAGCCGGCGGCGTCCTGCGGCGGTTGCGGTGTAGTATTTTGCGCGCCGGTTGTTCTCGCTCTGTCCCCATTCGGCAACAATCAGCCCCTGGTGCTCCAGCCGGTAGAGTGCCGGATACAGCGACCCTTGCGGAATATCGAGCGCTTCGCCGGAGATCTGCCGGATGCGCAGCAAGACCCCGTACCCGTGCAGCGGCTTCAAAGACACCGCTTTCAAAATAAGCATGTCCAAAGTACCCGGCAGCAGTTCTGCTGTTTTCGGCAAGATGCAGTCTCCTAGTCTCCCTAGGATTGTAGCCGATGCTCTCCTAGTTTGACAAGGGGGCAGCGCTCGGCTAACGTAAGGACGAGCTAAGTTAGAGCGATCGCACGGCCCGGAAACTTCAAAATGTCTAGCTCCTCAACTTCGGAATCGCAAATCGGAGACGGCCGGTTCGGCACTGCGAGTTCCGTTCTCCGCCGCATCAAGAAACGGTGAAAGCGCAATGGATATTCCACCTGCTGATTTTCCTGTTGGCGGCCGTGCTCGTCGTAAGCCGGCGCCCAGGCGTACTGTGGAATGCTCAATTCCACGCCGAAGATGGTCAGTTTTTTGCAGCAGCTTATAACAACGGCTGGGTCCACGTTTTGCTGTTTCCCTACGCCGGCTACCTGGTCCTCTTTGAAAGAATTGCCGGCGCCCTGGCGTTGCTGCCCCCACTGAGATTCGCGCCCTTGCTAATGAATCTCATAGGCCTCACTGTACAGGTGCTCCCGATTAATTTTTTGCTCTCGGCGCGATGCTCGAATTGGGGCGGACTCGCAACTCGCGCACTTTTCGCCGCGGTATACATCGCGCTGCCAAGTGGTTCCGAAATCAATGTAACCGTGACGAACGCTCAATGGCACCTCGCTCTGCTAGTCCTGTCTGGTTTTGCTGGCTTCGCCCGGCCGATCGCTCTACTGGGCGTTATTCGATGCCTCCGTCATTACGCTGTCAGGACTGACGGGTCCATATTGCTTGGCCCTTCTTCCCATCGCGGCCATCGCCGCGTGGACTCGCCGGAAGCCATGGCTGACGTCCCCTCACGTCGTCTTGGCGATCACGGCGACGATGCAGTTAACCGCAATGGGCGTTCTGGCCGCGATTGATGCCCCACCGGGGATGGGCGGCCGGCTATCTCTTCCGCTCGGGGCTACTCCGGCGCTCTTTGTGCGGATGCTCGGAAGTCAGGTCTTTCTCAATGCAATCGTGGGAAGCAATCACCTCGCTACGCGGCTGCAGCCTGAGTATTTCGCCCTCAGCGCCTTGTTGGCTATCGGCGGCTGCGCCATCCTGGTGTACACGCTTGCTAAGGCGCCGCTCGAAATCAAGCTGTTCGTGCTGTTTAGCCTGCTGGTGTTCGGCACTCAGCTTGAAAAGTCCGTTAATGCGCTTGAATGCGCCGCAGTGGCCCATTCTGGCTGGCGAATCGGGGTGCCGGTATTATTTCTTCCCGATGCTTGCCTTTGGCTGGTCTCTAATCTGGTGCGCGACCTCGAGCAGCCGAACTTATCTGAGAATATTCGCGGCCATTCCTCTGGTCATCTTATGCCTGAAACTGCCGAAAACCTGGCGATATCCCCCGGATACCGATCTGCACGTCGAGGCGTACTATCGGCAGTTCGATGCTGCCAAGCCGGGGACGGTACTGCGAATTCCGGTCTATCCTGGCGGAGACTGGGTTATCTTTCTCAAAAAGCACTGATCCGGCAGGCCCGGAGGCTTTATCCTGATGAGCTGAGAACGGGCGTCACCCTCGGCGGCTTCCCCGTTTAGGCGCTGATTGAAGAAGGCCGTGACTGACGGAACAACTATAGGTCTCTCTGTGGCAAAATGTTCGCCACATCGCGACGAGTATGCAAGACGGCAACAATTTGCAGCGGTTCCGTTTCGGGCCGGTAGACAATCAGGTACGAGTAGACGGAGAAAAAACGCACATTGGCGGAGGTCAGGTCGCGTCGCCAATGGCCTCCGCTTGGAAAATCTGCAAGGTAAACAAACTTGCTGCGGACGATGGATTCCACGCGGTCGGCGGCTTCTTGACTGCTTTCCTTCTTCAGATAACGCCAAAGTCCACGAGGTCACGGGCGGCTTGTGGCGCTAGGATATAGCGCCGCTTCATTCCGGCTTGGCTTTCAATCGTTCGAGACAGGCGTCTAGCTCATCCTCGGGAATGCCCTCACCGCGTTCCAGTTCCGCGATGCCCGTGCGAATCTTCAAATCAATCGCCTGTCGATTGGCGGCAATCCATTCATCCAGCTCGTGCAGCACTTCCAGCGCCCGGTCAATCACGTCATTGGGGCTAGAGTAAGCACCGGAGCGCAGCGCCTCTGCAACGCGGTTTTCCTGTTCGGGCTTGAGTTCAATGGTCATAGCACGCTTAAGAGTAATGGTGGCATGGTCTTGGTAGTCAATCTCGGTAGGCCTCCTTGCTTGCTCATCAGCCCCGCCCCAGCCCTTAAATCGGGCGACCGCAGGCGCTCGATGGGCTGAGCTCGCCGAAGGCGGCGAGGCGCAGAGGTGAGGCGCAGAGGTGAGGCGCATATTTCCACCGATGCATCCGTTCATTTCCCGCGAGCATAATGTCGCCGCGCCATTTCCTCCGTGTCTCCGATCGGCTCCACTAGCTCAGCAATCGCAAAAACCCCTGCGATCCCCACACGCCATGACGCGAAAATCGAGGTTACAGGTAAGTGATTGATTCTTCTATGGTGCTGGAGGTGGGGGTCGAACCCACATGACCAGTGAAGGTCGCCGGATTTTGAGTCCGGTGCGTCTGCCAGTTCCGCCACTCCAGCCGGGCGCTCTATTCCTCCAAGAGTATAGCTAACCCGAATGAAACCCAGCGTTTATAGCAGTTTTACGGGGACTGAGTCCCTAAACATTCATACCGCCCGCATTTGAAGCCGGCCACTTCTGCGGTAGCCTAAAGAGGTAAACATCTCCGTGTATGTGAAGGACCAGGCTCGGACGCATCCAATGGCGACGACTTGCGCACGCCAGCCGCTACGCATGGGAGGATCGAACTAGAGCCGATTATGGGTTCAAAGAACAACAGCCACAATCCCGTCCTCAGTCAAAGTCTTTTCACAACAGTACGTCTCCCCGAAAGGAGTTGGAGAAGTTACCTGACGAGCGGAGTCATACACGGGCTGTTAATTCTGGCTCTGCTCTTCATTACCGTCCCGGTGATTCAGCAGCAGACCAGGCCGAAAGAAAACGTGACCTTACTGGCGCCAGCCATTCCACAGTATCGCCCCAAACCGCTACCGCCGCCAATTCATGCGTCCCTTGCCAAGGCTGAGATTCCGAGGCCTAGGCCCAAGCCGATTCCGGCCGCGCCTACTCCGCCGAAGCCGGTCCCCCCGCCCGAGAAGCTAATGGCGGCGGTTCCGCACATTGAACCGCCCGTCCCCACGCCGAAACCTTTGCCCGACCTGAAGCCCGCACCCGCCCCGGCGCCTCCCAAGCCAGAGGTCCGCACCGGGATGTTCCAGAGTGCGCGTGCCGCGGTCGGACCACAAAAACCGAAAGAATTGCAACTGGGCGGATTTGGCGATCCAAACGGCGCGCCTCCATCGAATCAATCCAGGCCCACGATGCTAATCGCGAAGGTCGGCTCATTCGATCATCCACAAGGATCCGGGAATGCGGGGGGCGGCGGACACAATGTTTCCGGCGGCGTTCGCCAAACTGCGTTCGGCGACGGCGGCGCTGACGCAAATTCCAGCCGCCGCGGTCCCGTGGGCCAAGTGCATCAAGCCGGTTTTGGGGATGAAGATGCCGCCGGCTCAGGATCCAGGCATATTGGCGGTTCCGTAAAGACAGGCGCTTTCGGCGAAAGCCCGGTTAACGGACGCCAGGTGGCCTCCGCCCCGCGCGCCAAACCCGTGCAGCCAGCGCTTACGCCCGTCGAAATTCTGTCCAAACCCAGACCTTTGTACACGCAGGAAGCCCGCAACCTCAAATTGGAAGGTCAGGTTTCGCTGGATGTGGTGTTCCAATCGAATGGGTCAGTTCGCATTCTGCGGGTTGTGAAAGGTCTGGGTCACGGCTTAGATGAAGCGGCGGAACAGGCTGCGCTCCGCGTCCGCTTTCGTCCGGCAACCAGGGATGGAGTGCCGGTTGATAGCAGCGCCGTCATTCACATTACTTTCGAACTAAGTTGACACGTTACATAAGTTCATTCGGTCGAGTTTAAATACATGCTTCATTTCAGATATCGGGCATTTGGCAGCTTCATTTGTCTCGCGCTTTTCGTAACTGCCGGTTCCAGCTTAAGCTTGGCCCAGGCGCCCGGAACAGAACGGTCGCAAGCCCCGGCCGATCCTTCCAAGGATATGAACCGCGTGCTTTGGACGCCGAATGCAAACCCCGCGCACAACTTCGACGAGGTTCTGGACCGCGCGATCAACAGCGAACACGTCCTGGTGGATAAGTTACGCGCCAAAGAACCGGTGATTGAGACCTACATACAAGAGGTTAAGAAAGACCCCGACCTCGGCTTTGTCCCCACTCACGATTTCTATTTCCTCGGAAAATTGAATATTACGAGAGGCGTAGTGGATGACTCCTTTCTACCGCAGCCCAACGTAATCAAACGCATTCCGCACGTATTTACGTCGCTCTTTACAACGCAATACTACCCGCGCGGATTCGCCGATGAAATGTTTGTCGATTCTTCTGCCTTTGACCGCGCGCATTACGACTTTGAATATGTACGACGGGAGTTTCTCGGCGACGTGCGCTGCTTCGTGGTGGATATGATTCCGAAACGCGGTGCCGGGAAGGGCCGCTTTGAGGGCCGCATCTGGATCGAGGATCACAACTACAACATCGTGAGATTCAATGGCCGCTATGTGCCCTCGCCCAACGACGAGTATTCTCATTTTGAATCCTGGCGGATTAATGCCGGAGGTCTCTGGTTGCCGACCTACATCTATGCCCAGGAAGAAGGCTACCGCTATGGGCCCGTGCATACTTCACCTATGCGTGCGCAAACCCGGCTCTGGGATTACGAAACGTCGAAGGATCGCGCCCAGCAATCATTCACCGAGCTGACCGTCGATAGTCCAAATGTAAAAGACCAGAGCCAGACTACGCCGAATGCGTATTCACCCATCCAGTCGGAGCGCAGTTGGGAGGAGCAGGCGGAACAAAACGTGGTAGACCGGCTACAAAAGGCCGGACTGGTTGCCCCGCGCGGCGAAGTTGATCAGGTGCTCGACACCGTATTGAATAACCTCGAAGTTACTAACAATATCAGCCTCGACCCGCCCGTTCATGCGCGCATTCTGCTGACAACTCCGCTCGAATCCGTGGCGGTTAATCACGTCATTCTGATCAGCCGCGGTCTCATCGACGTCTTGCCGGACGAAGCCTCGCTCGCCGCTGTGCTGGCCCATGAATTGGCGCACATCGTGCTGGCGCATTCAATGGACACCCGCTACTCCTTTGCCGACCGCTTGCTGTTCGACGATCCGGAAACTTTGAAGAAGATCAACATCGCGAGGACGCGAAAGGAAGAAGCAGAAGCCGATAAACAGGCCGTCCTGATTCTGAAAAACTCCCCCTACAAGGACAAACTCCCGCGAATAGGATTGTTTCTACGGATGCTTTCAAGCCGCAGCGATGATGTGCCGCACCTCATTAAACCGCTGCTTGGCAATCGCATGTCCGATACGAAGAAAGACTTGCGTATGTCCGGCTTGATGGATTTGGCTCCCGAATTGGAAGTACGGGACAAGAATCAGATTTCAGCGTTACCGCTCGGATCGCGCGTTGTGGTCGATCCCTGGTCAGACCAGTTACGCCTTTTGAAAACGCAGAGCTTTACGCTTGCCTCGGCCAAAGAAAAGCTGCCATTCCAGGTAACCCCATTCATGGTCTTTCTCACTCGTGAGAATCCGAATGCGAGCGCGGACGGAGGTTCCGGCCAGAGTTCACCGCCTGCCTCAACCGCAACCGATAATCCAGCTCCCGCCAACGCGCCCCACAATTGAGGGGCGCCCGCTCAGAGCGAGCATTCAGCGCCGATTTCCCGAACGCAGATTCGCTCGGGAGACCGGCCCGCTGCGGCCAAAAGGCGATCTAGCGGCTCCTCTTTCGGCTCTCGTCCCAGTTGGAATGTCTGATGATGGACCGGCAGAATACGTTCCGCTCCGGCGTCATTGGCCATCGAAAGGGCCTGCTCCGGATTGCAATGCACATGAATCCAGGGATCGTACGCGCCGATCGGCATGATCGCTAAATCAATCGCGCGCGATGTCCGTAATTGTCTAAAGTGCTCCGTGTACGCCGTATCCCCGCCAAACAGAATGCGGCGCGAGCCAACTTCCAATACATAGCCGTTGAAGCCGCGATGCACATCGCTGCGCATGCGAGCTCCCCAGTGCGCCACCTGGAACGCCCTGATGTTTGCCGGACCGACGTTCACTTCTTCACCCCAGCGCAATTCATGAACGTGTCCGTAGTGCCTCGTGCGCAGCAAATCCGACGTGCGCAGGGCAGTCACCACGCTGGTTCGGGAACTTTCGAGACTTCGCAAGCTGGGCAGATCGAAATGGTCCATGTGCGCGTGCGACAGCAGGATGAGATCGACGGGCGGCAAATCCTTCAGGTCGGCTGCCACGTCTACCATTCGTTTGATACCCAGCGTGAGCGGCCCGAAATTCAGCCCGACCCGCAAACTGAAAACAGGGTCCGTCAAAACGGTGAAGCCGTCGATATTCAGGAAGACGGTGCTATGTCCCAGCCAGGCAGCATGTAATCCATTCGAAGACCAGAGCCGCGGCTGCGGATGGCGTGGGCACGGGACCGTTTCCCGTTTATAATCTTTCGAGATTTCCCGTAGAAACGCCGGGGCCGCTCGACGAAGAAACCTGGCGGTCTCCGGTGCCCGCTGCCATCGCGTGGAAGCACTTGCGCCGGCTCCGGCGCGTGTGGGTCGCCGGAACTTAGGATGGTTTATCACAATCGTTCAGATGCCGCGTGCAATCCATAAAGACAGAACCAACTATGCTTGTCTTTATATTCGCAAATCACTCCGTATGAAACCAGATAAAGCCCCTTTACCGGACGATCCACTCGGGCTGAACACTCCTATCGAACGCCGCGACTGGTTGAATTCCACGCTCCTGGCCGCCGGAACGCTACTCCTGAATTCCGTGGCGCCGAAGGATTTACTTGCCGAAGAAGATTGGACTGGCTATGGCGGAATCGGTGATTACGCTGCGTCGAACGGCAATACCTACGAGGTTATGACCGCCGGGCACCAGATCCGCGACAAGGCCTACGAAGGAAAGCTGCTCGAACCCGTCGAAACCGGAGAAGCTTACGACTGCGTTGTGGTCGGCGGTGGAATCAGCGGTCTGAGCGCGGCGCTTTTTTTCCAGCGTCAATCGAAAAGTAAACGCTGCCTCGTGCTCGACGACCACCCGGTATTTGGCGGCGAAGCAAAGCGAAACGAGTTCCAGGTGGACGGCCAACGCCTGACCATACATCAGGGTTCGGCCGCCTGCTTTCCGCCCCTGCCCAACGGTTTTCTTGCTTCGTTTTATGACTCGATCGGTATTCATTGGGACAAGTTCATCTATCAGAAATGGAGCGGGCCCCAACCGGAACTGCCGCTGGAAACCGCGCCCTATCCCACGGGCGGAAAGACCTCTGGTTTTTTCTTCGGTTCGAATTTCGGGCATCCGGAAGGACTTTGGCTGACTGATCCCTGGGGTAAGCGATTGCGGGGCGCGCCGATCTCCGCCGAAGCTCGTACTGAGTTGCTGCGGCGAAACGACGAGGACCGGAAACCGTTTCGCAAACATAGCGCCCAGCCGAAAATACATGGCGACCCCGCGTCGAGGCATCTGGATAGCATCACGCTTGAACAACATTTCACGGAAGAATACGGTTTGAGTCCAGCGACCACCCGGACCTTTCTGTCGCCGCTTGCAGGCGGCGGATCCGGTCTCGGCGCGGACGCGCTGTCGGCCTATGCCGAATATGCGGCCGACGTGCTGTTGCCCTGGCAATACGACAAAGGGGCGCAGATGTTTCCCGGCGGGAACGCGGGCGTGGCGCGCCATCTGCTGAAACAGCTTCTGCCCGACTCCATTTCGGGCGAGGGCACAATGCAGGCAATTTGCCGCGGCCGTATTCGCTTCGACGCTCTCGATCGGGCTGCGCCCCAGCCGACCTGCGTCCGGCTCGGCGCAACCGTGGTTTCCGTTAAGCATGCCGGCGACCCGCGGCGCGCTGAGTGGGTGCTTATCGACTACACAAAAGGCGGCAAACTTTATCAGGTGAAAGCGAAGAGCGTGGTGATGGCAGGCGGCAGCTGGACCACCAAACACGTCGTCCGCGATATGCCGGAACCCTGCCGGACCGCTTATGCGCAGTTTCACCGCGCACCGTGCCTGATGGCCAACGTGGCAGTGCGCCACTGGCGGTTTCTCTACAATATGGGCCTCACCGAATGCCAGTGGTTTGAAGGCTTCGGCAACTACATCACCCTGCGTAAGGTCGCAACCTTCGGAACGGACCCGGCCACCATCAGCCCCGATACCCCAACTGTGCTGAACTTAAAGGTGCTGTTTTCCTATCCCGGCGAACCATTAGCCGCACAAACGGTACGAGGGCGCAGCGAGCTGATCGCAACCCCATTCCGTGTCTATGAGCAGCGCATTCGCGAGCAGTTGCAATTCATGTTCGGCCGTTATGGTTTCGACGCGCGCCGCGATATCGCCGGCATTGTGTTGAATCGCTGGGGGCACGCCTATTTGAGTCCACAGCCCGGCTTCTTCTTCGGCGAAAAGGGCGCCGCTGCTCCGGGTGAAGTGCTGCGCCACACCCCTTACGGCCGTGTCGCTTTTGCCAATTCGGATCTCTCGGGAATCATGGATCACCGCATGTCGATCGGCGAGGCGCAGCGCGCCGTGGGCCAGATCCTCGCCGTTTCTGCGGCGTGAAGGCTTAATGCGGAGCCGGGAGCATGTTGCGAATAGCGGCAATGCGCCAGCCAGCTTTCGTGCGTTTCGCCACAAGCGTCGTCCACATATTTCTCGCCGCGCCGGTCTTCGCGTCGATCGTTCGATATCGCCCATCCACAATCGCTATATCTGCTGACAGAAAGCGAACGTCTTCCACCGTAATCGAACTCTGGTTGCGCTCCTTGCCGGAGCTCGCCATCGCACCTGCCACCAGGGCATTGATGCCATGCCGCCAAACCCCCGTCGACACAAGCTGGTCGGCATCGTCCGTAAATAAGAGACGCGTGGCCGCGGCATCTTTGCCATTGCGCGCGTTCATGTAATTCTGAACCAGAGTGCGGACCGCATCTTCCCCTTTACCCGATCCCGCTGCCGGCAAAACTGCCATCACAGCCAAAACTAACAATTTGCGAATCATCGTTTCATAACTCCGCGGCTCCTTCAAGACTCCGCCACAAATACCAGCACGCCGTCGTGCAATGCGGATGCCAGCGCTCCGCAATGCGCTCTAATTCCGCAGCGTTCGGAGGCGCTTCGAGACCATACGCTTTACGCACCGCGTTGCGAATTCCCAAATCGCCCACCGGCAGAACGTTTGGCCGTTGCAGCGCAAACATCAAAAACATTTGAGCCGTCCACACGCCCACCCCTCTCGCCTGCGAAAGCATCGACACGATGGCTTCGTCTTCCAGCCGCTGCATATTTCGGAATTGAATTTCTTTCCGGAGCACGCGGTCGGCGAGATCTGTGAGCGATGCAATCTTCTGCCGCGAAAGCCCGCATTCCCGCATCTGATCCGGACTTAATTGCAGCAGCCGGCCTGGCGTAAAGCGCCGTCCCACTGCCTTTTTTAAACGGTTGAAGATTGTAAGCGCCGCTTTTCCGTGCAACTGTTGAAAGACAATCGATCTCGCAAGTGTTTCGAAGGTCGGCTTCCGCGCGGTGAATAGACACGGTCCCACACGTTTTATGATCCCGGCAAGTACCGGGTCAGCCGAAATCAGATGTGCGATGGCCGGTTCGGTAAACACTCTTCTTCGAAAATCCTCTAACCTGCCTCAAATAACCTGCATGATAATCGTATCGACATGAGCAGCCGCTTTTTGACCGTCCCGGTGTCGCTATTCGCCTTGCTTCTTCCGAACTTTTATCTCGCTGCGCAAGAGCCCGGTCCGCCGCCGCCCGGCCAGGATGAAACCACGCCGCCACAGACGCCAACCATTCGGGTCGGGGTCGACCTGGTCAACATCCTTTTCAGCGTACGCACGAAGAAGGGAGAGCTCATCCCGAATCTCGAAAAACAGAATTTTCGCGTGTTTGAGGACGGGAAAGAGCAAGTCATCCAGCACTTCTCGCGCGAAACCGATCTTCCTCTGACCCTCGGCCTGCTGATCGACATCAGCGCCAGCCAGGAGCGGCTGATCGATATTGAGCGCGAAGCCGCCGCGGCTTTTTTCTCCAGTGTCATTCGCAAGAAGGACGAGGCCTTTCTCATCTCCTTCGGTAAAGAAACCGAACTGCTGCAGGATTACACGAATTCGCCCCGGCTGCTGCGTTCCGCTATGAACGATTTGCGCGGCGATGGCCAGATTCCATCCGTTGGTCCGATTCCGAACGAGGGTCCGGTTCCGCAGGTGGGCCCACCCAAGGGCACTCTGCTCTATGACGCGGTATATCTCGCTTCAGATGAAAAACTCAAAAGTGAAGTCGGGCGAAAGGCAATTGTCCTGATCACGGATGGGGACGATCAGGGCAGTACTTACAATATCCGCCAGGCTATCGAAGCTGCGCAGAAATCCGACGCCATCATCTATAGCATCTACTACGTCGATCACATGTTCTACGCCCAGGCGGGCATGTTTGGCGGTGGCGGCGCAGGCGAGCTCCGCAAAATGTCTACCGAGACTGGCGGCCATGTCTTTACCGTCGACCGCAAGCACCCGCTCAGCGAGATTTTCAAAGAACTCCAGGACGAGTTGCGCAACCAATACTCGATCGGCTACGTGCCGACGAACACCAACCGGGATGGCAGCTTCCGCCACGTAGAAATAAAGGTCGACAACAAGGATTATCGGGTACAGGCGCGGAACGGCTATTACGCTACGCCGAACGATGCGCAGTAACGTGCTTGCGAGCTTCCAGATACTCTGCGACAGCGTGCCGCAGCGGGGGCATCGGCTCAATACCCGCGGCCGTTAGCTTGGCATTGCTTAACGCCGAAAATTTAGGGCGTCGCGCCGCTGTCCGGTATTGCCGTTCGTCGCTCGGCTCGAGCACTGGCGATAATCCAGCCAGTTCAAATATCAATTTGGCGAATTCATACCAGGAAATCGGCTCGCCTCCTCCCATGTGGAACACGCCATGCAATCCCTTTTCGACCATCTCGGCGGTTCGCACGGCCATCGCCGGGGCATAAGTAGGAGATGCGTAGTGATCGGCAACTACGCGTATCGGGTTTGTGCCGTTTCCGAGCCGTAGCATCACTTCCACGAAATTCCCTCGCGGAGTGAACATGCCGCCCGGCCCGAATACCCCCGAAGTACGAATGATTAACGGATCTTTGAGGTATGCCTGCGCATATAACTCCCCCGCCAGTTTCGAAACCGCATAGGCCCCCAGCGGATGCGGCGCGTCGCTCTCGACGTAAGGAGTACCCTTTGTTCCATCGAACACGTAATCGGTCGAATAGTGAACGATTTGGGTGTCGGTCTGTCGGCAGGCGAGAGCCAGATTCCGTACCGCAAGCGCATTCGCCTGATAGGCCGCAAACGGCTCCTCTTCAGCAATATCAACCTGATTGTAGGCGGCGGAATTGATCACTAGATCCGGATTTGCACTCCCGATCGCCTCTTCCACCCGCCCGCTATCGGTAACGTCCAGCGATTGACGGTCGAACCGCTGCACCGTCCATTGCCGCCGCTCAAATTCCCGGCACAGCTCGACTCCGAGTTGGCCACCTCCGCCGAAAATTACAACTTTCTGCCCCATTCCCTTTGCAGGATAGCTGATACGGAGCTGCCGACCCGGTTCGGTGTTATCGTCGGGTCAGGACCCAGCCCAATGGAATTGAAGCAAATTGTTCAGGAGAAATACGGCGAGGCGGCCCGCCGAGTCGTTTCTGGAGCAGGTAACGGGTGCTGCGGAGCCAGCCCCGGCCATGAGAATTGCTGCGATCCGATCACATCGAACTTATACGATCCAAGCCAAACCGGCATCTTACCGGAAACGGCCCTGCTGGCTTCCCTCGGCTGCGGAAACCCGACCGCGCTCGCAGAACTCCACCCCGGCGAAACCGTTCTCGATTTGGGTTCAGGCGGCGGCATCGATGTCCTGCTCTCCGCGCGCAGAGTCGGGCCGGGCGGCAAAGCTTACGGACTCGATATGACCGGCGACATGCTCGCTCTGGCACGCGAAAACCAGCGTAAAGCGGGCCTTGATAACGTCGAGTTCCTAAAAGGAGAAATCGAGCATATCCCGCTCCCGGATCAGACGGTCGACGTCATCATCTCGAATTGCGTGATTAACCTTTCCGCCGACAAGGACCAGGTCTTGCGCGAGGCCTTTCGTGTCCTGAAGCCAGGCGGCCGCTTCGCGGTTTCCGACGTAGTGACCCGCGGACCAATACCGGACGAGGTGCGCCAAAGCATGCTGTTATGGGTGGGTTGTATTGCCGGTGCCCTGTCCGAAGACGACTACCGCGCCAAGCTCTCCGCAGCCGGTTTATATCGATTGCGATTGAGCCAACCCGCATCTACGACGTAGAGGACGCGCGAGCATTTCTGTCAGGCGAAGGCATCAGTGTAGACGAACTGGCGCCCCAGGTTGAAGGAAAATTCATGAGCGCCTTCATTCGCGCGAGCAAACCGGGAAGCCCGCTCAAGCGCACAAACTGAACGAAGTCTGCCCCTGCCGCGCCGGCGATACCGTCGGTTCGCCCAGCAGCCTGGCCCGCAAATTAACCAGGCTCTGCAAACCATTCAAAATCTGTTCGACCTTCACTTCCACCCGCCAGGTGCCGCGATTCGCCGGAGCAACACGAACTACCTCGCCCAGAAACAAAGCATCGTGGAACTCGATACTCACCACCGACGAGACCGGCGGCCGTTCCTGCGCTTCAAGCGAGAGCCGTTTTCCGTCCAAACCCTCAAACAGACAGGTGACCTCCCGCTTTTGGGAATGCCCTTCAGCGGCCGGAATGCTGAGGACGGCGTATTGATCGGCTTCGGTATGCTGGTTGCTCACACCAGTCTCATCGGCACTTCCCGCCCAAACATTAGAGCGGATGAAAAAACTTCTCAGAAATGTGAGTCGATCAGAAACCACAACGAGGCCCCGATCGCAATCGGCAGCAAAAACTCAAGCCAGGCCCACGGCGACCGCAGACCCGCAAATCGAGACGGCGTCACCCGTTCCGCCTGTGCCTGCGCCTGCTTGGAACGCATCGTCTCCACTATCCGGCATTTGATCTCGCTCCGGCCCCCCTGGAGCGCCCGCACCAGTTCCTCCCGCCCACGCTTGTCCGCGATCAGGATCGTCGCCGAATTCATCCCCGAAGTGGTCTCTACCAATTTGCGGCGCAGGTCCGGCGGGACCTCCTCCACCGACCGGTACACACTCGTCTTGTCCCCGCTAGCGATGAAAATGGTTGCACTCTTCGCAGTTACGCTTGCCATGTTTCCGTTCCGTTCTAAGTGCCGGAGGCCCGTAACCTCGGTTCCGTGAACGGCCCGAGATCGCTACCAGCATTCAACAAGGTTACTTCAATGAATCCGAGAGCCGCCTTTGACAGCGATTTGTCCCGCCGATAGATCAAGCCAACCCGCCGCATCATCAACTCTGGTCCTAATGACACACAGGCAAGCTTGTTCGTTTCGACTTCTTCTTTACAATGGGAAGCCGCCAGAAAAGATACGCCCAGATCCGCCATTACGAAGCGCTTGATCATCTCGGTCGAATCCAGTTCCATCGAAACTTTAAGCTCTTCCACGACCGGATCGAGCCAGACATTCAGCCGCGCCCGCGTAGTCCCCGTTTTCGGCAGCAGGATCACCTCGTCAACCAGGTCCTTCGGGAACACTTTCTCCTGCGAAGCCAGCCGGTGATGGGCCGGCACCAGCAGCCGGATTTCGTCCGAATGGATGTTCACTGCCTGCAGCTTCTTTTCCGCCACCGGTAACTGGGTGATCCCGAAATCCGCCTGGTTATCCAATACCGCTTGCACCACCGCCGTTCCATAGGAGCGGTCCACCAGCAGCTGCACATTCGGGAAGCGCTTTTTAAACTCGGCGAATACGCCCGGCAAAACGTAAATGCAAGTCGCCTCATTTGCCGCAATCACCAGTTCGCCCCGCGGCACCCGCTCCAGTTCATTAATCGCATCCTGCGCTTTCCGCCGGGTCGCGAGCATCTGCTCTGCATATTCGGCAAAAATCCGGCCCGCGATGGTCAACGAAATCTTAGTCCCGAATCTCTCGAAGAGCGTCGTATTCAGCTCCTGCTCGAGTTGCCGCACCTGCGCGCTGATCGCGGGCTGCGTGCGATAGCAGGTCTGCGCCGCCTTCGAAAAGCTCTTCAGGCGCACAATCTCCAGGAACGTATGTAGCTGATCGAGATCCATGATCGAGATCGGTTCCGGTCCGGCGTTAATCCACCTTCTTCAGAACCTTCGCGCCCGGAGGCAGCTCAAACGTCTTGGGCGGGACACCCGTGTTCGCTTCCACCCGGTCTGCGAAAAGCTGGTACGCCTTATACCCGTTCTTCTCCCGTTCAATGCTGTACGGCCACATAATTCCGCCGCCAATATCGCGCCACTTGTCGAAAACCGTGATCTCCTCGTTGTGTTCCCGCGTCTGGTCATCAAGCCAGTCATAAACTTGCCGCATGGGCAAATGCGTATTGTGATCGAAAAAGACCCGGATCGACCGCCCCTGGCTGTCAACCACATCCACAATCTCCACATGCCGGCTCACGAAAACGTCGCTGCCCACGAAATCAAACTCCATGCCGGGCTCATTGTGCCGCGAGCGCAGGATATAGAGGATATTCGTCTCGGTCGAGCGAACATATTTCTGCCAGCTCTCATCGGGGATCGGCCGCGCCCCGCGATAGGTGATGTCCCAACCTTGATCCGGCAGAAACAGGTATGAATAATCGTGTTTCTTGCCGAGCACTTCGCGTTCCTCGATCGCCAGCCCGTTAGCCGGTTTACTCGCCAGGTATTGCGTGTAGATGGTCGCTAAATCAAGACCGCTCAATCGATCGTGGAAAAACGAATACACCCGTCCGCTGGCGGTACGCGTTTGCATGGCCAGGAAATTACTCCCGCCCAGCGCTTCGAGCGCGCTATCAACCACTTGCTTGCCTTTCGCGTCCCCGCCATTTTGCGCCAATGCAGGGGCAACCGCACCGAAGAAGCATGCCGAAATCAGAGCAACGCGTTGTAAGCTCATGCGCAAACAATGGACCGAACCCAGGCCCGCTCCTTGCCTTCCTTTTCATCGAACTCGCTGGCGTGATGGATCGAACCCGGACGATCCCGCAACAGACCCGCCGGACGCCCATGCATCACGGATTGGATTTCCGCGACAATCGCCAGCGCCACTTGCTCCGGTCCGTCCGCTCCAATATCAAGGCCCATCGGCGCATGCAGCGGCAACCGCGATTCCAAATCGTGCAGATCTAATTCCGCTAAAAGTTGACCGGTACGTTTACGCGGCCCCAAAACGCCCAGGTAGCGTAGCGGCAGATCGATCAGGCTTCGCAGAACGTCCGCGTCCTGGCTGAAACTATGCGTCATCACAACCGCGGCCGTCCATTCATCGATCGCCGGCGCGGGCGTCCCCGGCGGCCGTACCGTCACGCTATCAGCCTGCGGAAACTTTTCCGCTTTGGCATAATGCGCGCGGCCATCGTACACTTCCACTCGCCAGCCCAAGCTCTTGGCAAACTGTGTCACCGGCACCGCATCGTCGCCCGCTCCGAATAGCAGCAGCCGCACCGGAGGTTCGATTCGCTCCAGAAATATTTCCGCGCCGGACGCACTCAGGCCGTCCCCATCGGCACTAACAATCGCCCGCTGCCCCACCGCGCTCGCCGGCGCAAGCAGATGAGCCACCGTAACGGGACGGCGCGCCCCCCGCACTTCTCGCAGAAGATTCAAGGTAGACGGCGCACTTTGCGTCACGCGTTCCAAAAGGACGTGAATGATTCCATTGCAGCCCAATCCGTAGCCATCGGTCGCGAGCTCCCCATCCGGCGTCGTGTCGTAGCGCCGCAGCACCGGCCCATTCGCCGTCAGCCACCAGGCTTTCTTCACAATGTCGTCTTCAAGGCAGCCGCCGCTGATCGCCCCCACGCGCTGCCCGTTTTGCGTAAGCAGAAGTCGCGCCCCAGGAAGCCGGTACGACGACCCCTCCGTTCTCATAACGGTTGCAAGCACGGCCGGTTCCCCCGCTGCCGACACCTGTTCCCAAAGCGCTAGAATCTGATCTCGTTCGCGCATGGCAGTTATAAACTCGTTGAAAAACGCAACCCCGATTCTGAGCCGCGACCAGAGGGAGCGGTTACCGGAACTCTTTCAACACACCCCTATACCAGCATAATGAACGGCGGCCCGAGCGGCGAGAAGATGCCTGTCGCGCGGACGCCGGCGCAGCCATCTAAATAGCCACCCGCCCCCGGAAATCTACTCTGCCTGCACCAAATACGCCGCCCCGATTCATCCAAACGCTATGTCCGTTTCTCCCAACCTGTTCTCGCCCTATGCTCTCGGCGGCCTCAAACTTCCGAACCGCATCGCCATGTCGCCCATGTGCCAGTATTCGAGCATCGATGGCTTTGCAACCGACTGGCACCTGGTCCATTTAGGCAGCCGCGCAGTAGGCGGCGCAGGTCTGATCCTGGTCGAAGCGACAGCGGTCACTCCCGAAGGCCGCATCACTCCCGCCGATCTGGGCATCTGGCAGGACCAGCACGTCGACAAACTTCGCCAGATCGTCGATTTCGTTCACTCGCAAGGCGCCCACATCGGCATCCAACTCGCCCACGCCGGTCGCAAAGCGAGCATGTCGGTGCCCTGGGAAAAAGAGCGCCTGCTTTCTCCGGAGGAAGGCGGCTGGACCGGCGTGCTCGCCCCGAGCGCTGTGCCCTTTTCGCCCAAGTACGCAACTCCGCAGGCGTTGGACAAAGCCGGGATCCTGCGCATCGTCGAAGCATTCGCGGCCGCTGCCCGCCGCGCCGGGAAAGCCGGCTTCGATGCGATCGAGATTCACTCCGCCCATGGCTATCTGCTGCACTCTTTCCTGTCGCCGCTCAGCAACCAGCGCACGGATGAGTATGGAGGCGCGTTCGAGAACCGTATCCGGCTCTTACTCGAAGTCGTAGATGCGGTGCGCGGCGAGTTGCCGGCACCCTCTCCCCTCCTGGTCCGCATTTCGGCCACCGATTGGGCCGACGGCGGCTGGGACCTGGACCAATCGGTCGCCCTCGCGAAAGTTCTGAAAAATCACGCGGTCAACCTGATGGACATCTCCTCGGGAGGCTTGGTCCCGGACGCGAAAATTCCCGCCGGGCCCGGCTTTCAGACTCCCTTCGCCGAGCAGATCCGCCGCGAGGCAGACATCCCTACCGGCACCGTCGGGTTCATCACCAGCGCCGCGCAAGCCGACCAGATCGTGCGCACCGGTCAAGCCGATATCGTCCTGCTCGCGCGCGAATTGTTACGCGAACCCTACTGGCCGCTCCACGCCGCCCCCGAAGTTCATCAAAGCATCGGCTGGCCCAAACAATACTTGCGCGCCGCTTCAAACGGGGCAACTGCACGCGACGCCCGCGCCCTCGATTGACGAGGAATTATAGTTTCGCTGCAACACAACAGAACTCAGCGGAGCGGGTTCTTAATCCGGATACCTGAAATCCTTTGACCCGAATTCAGATCTTCCGACAGAATGGAGTCCGCTCCCGCCTTCACCGCCGCCGCTAGAATAAGTGCCACGGCAAGGTTGTCTGCGGTGGTATCCACGCGCCAGATCGCGTAGTTGCTTACCATCATTCGCGCAGATTTCTTGAATATGGCGACTGGATCTTCCGTGTTACGTTGACGTAGAACTCCTGCAGTACTTGCAGGCTCAGGGCACCAGTCCTCTGCTGCCGTAAGCCGTGGAGAACCTCTTTGGGCGCGCCTCCGCAAAGTTCAACCAAGATGGTGACACACTGATGTTCGTTGTACGCGACAGTTGAGGTTTCTGCTCTAAGCTGGACGCGCTCGATCTAACTTGCGGTTCTTTCGGGAATGCGATCATTGCCGATTCCGGCTTTAACTTGGGGTGCGGGCATCCCGGAGGTAATCAAGGAGCGACTCAAATCTGGCATTTCACAATTCCCTCTACTCAAGCATGTACCACTGCTCCCGCTGCTGTTAGTCCTAGCTCGTAAGTGGCTAGAAAATGCAGAAACGGACGCTACCGACCTGGGGGTCACAAAGGACAAAGGACGCTTTTCGAGACGGATAAAGCAGCCTCGGTTTCATCCTCTTCATCCGGGCCGCTTAGGAAGGATGGAAGTCTCAACTGTTCGCGATTTTTATGAAATTCTCGGGGTAGGTCACGATGGTTCTCGGGGATTGGGGCAACTTTATTTCGCGTCCCGGCTACAACGACCACAGCCAGCTAGGTTCTTCAACGACTACAGGCAAGCGCAGCTGAAGCTAACAACTTGCCGAAGCTTGTCCGTTCAATCTTGTAATCAGTATCCAGATCCACATATCCAGGAGAACTGCCGTGCCAATTGATCGCAATACCTCCGCGCCCGAACTTTGGACCAGATACACGCTCAACGGTTGCTTCGACAAATGAGATACTGACACTTCTGCGGAACTTCACACGCCCGCGATACACCTCATCAAAACTGAGGCTACATTTCGAGACGTTGGTTACCGTTCTCGTGAGGTAGGCAGCGTGCTTTCCGTAGTCACCTCCCCTGTCGTCCTCAAAGCTCTGCGTCAACATCTGCTTGATCGCCTCGGACGTCTCCGGAAGTCGACGTACAGCATCTTGGTAAACCTGAATTCGTTGTTGCTCTAACGCACTTCGTTGTTGCGCCAAGTAATTTTCAAGAGCGACAGGTTCAGGATGGCGAGCAGAGGTCTCACAATTCTGAATGTTCTGAGGGCAGTAGTCAACATATGTAATTGTCAGCGCCGGAACCTGCTGGGTTACGCCCGGGTATGCGATTGCACTCCCCCAAGCCGCGAATGTGAATGTCGTATCAACCGAGTAGTTTCGGTATGACTGCGGGATCGTGATGGTTCCACAGACAACGATCGTGTCATTGGTTGGCCAAGTGCTCGCGGACACAGTCCACGCAAACCTGCTATCTGCTGCGAGGTCGAAGGCTGGTGAATGGGTCCGTTGCGAATCAATGTTATCGCATATGAATCTGCCCTTATGCTCAGCCGCGACCATAGCTTTCAAGAAGGACTGCTCTCTCTCCGTGCCCATTAGAACGAGAGCCGTACCGGTCACCATGGACACATTACCGAAGAGCTGACCATATTGCTTCGCGTTCGACTGCTGTGCTGGCACGAGCGGGGCAACTAACAATGCGCTTAGCATCACAAAGCTTTTGGCCTTCATATTCTCTCCTAATGGCAGCTTGTCTGCCCTGTTCTGTGATCCCAAGTGCAGTCGGTTTCCGTGTACACTCCGGCGGCATCGCAGAAAGCTTTGACCGTGCGAACGTCGCATTGTCCGGACGAATTGCAATTGCTCTTACTTGAACTGGACACAACCAAGAGACAACGGTCGTCGTGTTGGTGAACCGGGTGAGGTGTCAACTTTGGCAGTTTCGCTAGGAGCTGTTCGGCTCTCTCTAACTTTTTATCAATATCGGATAGGCTTGCCTCAAGCTGTATTAGCGGAGTGCTGATGTTTGACATTACAAGCTGATGCGTCTTGTTCAATTTGTCGGGAATATCATGTATCTGCGTGAGAAACTCTTCGAGCGGAGTCTTGTCATTTAATAGGTATGAGTTTCCTTCTCCGGGTCGATCTCGCTCGACCAAGCTCATCGACGTACGGGCCTTCTCTAAAAAACCTCGAAATTTGTCCGCGCGGTCGCCGATTTCCTCCAGAAGCCTAAGCGCCTGCGGCCTGCCGGCTAAGCTGGCCTCGGAGATGCATATCGGTCCGAGAAAATTGTCGTGAACAAACGGGTCCGTTGGATAATTAACTCTGAAAAAACTGGCGTATTGATGGTCGAACGCAACGGCTCCCTGTTGCCTCTTGAGAACTTCGTCCGCTGACTTTCCATCCTCAGAACCCCATTGAGAACCCGGTGTATGAGCATCGCCCTGCTTGAAATACCATACTTGCCACCGGTCACAGGGGAACGCTCCGTTCGAATAAAGAGGCATGAGCGTCACTCCATTCCAAACGAAGCTTTGTCTCCCTTGAGTTGGATAGCCAACTTGAGATTGGGCGGGTCCTACCCCGCCCTGGACGAATTTCAAGAGCAACCAGCCCGTGATCCACGCTGCCCTTACGAAGTGCATACTGCTCCGCCCGTGACCGCGATATTATCGCGGCGTTGGAATCTATAGTTTCGGTGCGACAAATATACCACGGAACACACTTAGAAGCGTTTTTATGATGCTGTAAGGCTTTCGAGCGTTATCCCCTTGAAGGGTCATCCATGCCCCGAACGCTTTTGAACACGGTCCGTACTCTGCGGCAGGTATCGGCAAGACAGCCGGCCCTGCCGAGATTCGGGAACTGCCCCGGTTCCTGCTACTGCTCTGGCGGAGGGTGCTGGAATCATAAGGGACCCTTTCGAGACTCGCTGCGGCCCATAAATTCTTGCCGACTGGGACACGAATTTGCCGGTGCTTTTACTAACCGCCCAAGAGACGAGCTTCGACGATCCGTGGGGAGACAGTAGCGTTGTTAATGCGGCCCGAGATACGTCAAGGCCCCGACAAACCCGTTTCTGACGGCACGAACTTTAGGCGAGCCGCACGTTGGTTAGTTCTCCTAACAGCTATCATTTACGGCGAAGCCTTCTTCGTCCATAGGTGCAATATCAATGTCCACAGTCCCGAGCTTTACGGCTTGGCTCTTCAGCACTTTTCGGCGACGATCAGACTTTCTTCTGCGGCGCTTGCCGCTCTCTGTTTGGTGCGGTTTCTTGAAAACACTTCCTTGGCCATTGAGTTTGAGGCCATCGGCTTAAAGTTCAAGGGGCTTCAGGTCCGAATTGTAATGTGTGGCTGGCATTTCTTGCCATAACGGTAGCAATCAAACTTCTTTGGTAGCGGAAGCTTGGTTGTTGACCCACAGGTGGCGAACTCATCCCTTAGGCTTTGGCATTAGTCTAAAAACCTTTCCGCCCAATGTGAGCGCCGCCGGAAAGTTCGAATTTACAGGGCAGGGAAGGGGCGAAATTTAGCGAGGCTGTTGAAAAACTCTTCTGCGATGGTCCGACGGGCGCGGGAGGAAGATCGGAAATGGCTACCCTGCTGCTAGCGTGTGCTTCGCTCCAGCATCTATCTCATGCGCCTAAATCAGGATATTGGCATCGACGAACGCCTTAGGGCTCATGCAATTCATCCCGGCTGACTGGAAGGCCCCGCCCAGGTGAAATCCCTTGTCGATAAGCTTTAGCGCTTGCCGGCGAGAACGCATACAGGCGTCTTCTTCCGCCACGAGCTTCTCGATCTGCTCCGCCAACAAGCCGCTTATCGACGTCGACCGTTGAGCCGCCAGCACCTTGGCCTCCTGCACACAGTCTCGCAGCGCGGAGCGCCGGTCGCCAGCGCTATTCTTTTACCAGCACCCCAGCGGCCTCTCAGGATGCACCTCCTGCGGCTGCCAAAATCCTCAAGAGGGGAAGATGAAAGCCTTAATGTTCCTCACCACGCTGACGGCGATGGCGGCAGGCCAAACATGGGTTCCCTACACCGCGCACTACACCATATCGAATACTCTTCGGGACGGAAACGGCACAGTCCTAAGCCAGACTACCCAGCACATCAACGAAATTCGGGAAATCGATGGATCTACGGCCACCTTCGTACAAGTAAATGGCCGCAATGAATCCGGCCAAATCTGGTTTACATGTGGCGACATGGTGAGACTGAACTACAGCTGAGAAACTCGCAACGATTTCACACGATCCGCGACAGGTAAAAAAACACTTCCAAATACCAAAGAACGACAAACCGTTAGGCACGAAAACCATAGCTACGCTGACTGTGACAGGTTGGCCGGTTCATTTTTCAAATGGGACGGGCGCGATGTGGGTCGACATGGCGGATGACATCATCGCCAAAACGGAAGCCCATTTTAAGAGCAGTAGCGGATCAACTACAGACTATGTAAAGCAACTGCAGTCTGTCGATCTCACCTCACCGGCGGAGATCGCCGGGACAAAGTTGCCTGCCGGTTTTACTCTGGACCCCGCGGGATTACAGCAAAGCTGCGGCGGGCTCTAGCAGGAGGCTGAAAAAGTCCACAGCGAGCGGAGTGAGCCACCGAGTATCAACAAGATACGAGGTGAATTTAAAGGATCGACCATTTTTTCGGCACCCTGCTAGGGTTGCTCGTTCAGGGCACCGGCCTTGTCAGCGAACTTCAGGAACCGCCTCCCCCAATCACACGCCGCCAACCTTTTTCTTCTCTCTGATTCCAAACGCCTTACTCCTCCGGCGCACATTACCCGAAAACGCCGCCCTGCTACCCTCGAACCGCCATGACTCCACGCTCCATCCGTCGCGCCGCCGAGCGCCGTGCCGAAAAACTCGCCCGCAAGCAAGCCAAACTCAATCCCGCTGAGCCGGTCGAAGTCTCCGAAATCCAGCTCGCCGCCAATCGCGCCAATGCCCGGCTCTCCACCGGACCGCGTACCGAGGAAGGCAAAGCCCGCTCTTCTACCAACGCCGTAACCACCGCCCTCACCGGCCGCACCGTCCTGCTCCCCTCCGACGATCCCGCCCGCTACCAGCACCACGTCGAACAATACGAAAAGGAGTTCCAGCCCGCGACCGAACGCGAAGCCGTCCTCGTCCAGTCCCTCGCCGACACCGATTGGCGGCTCCTCCGCATCCCCGTCCTCGAAATGTCTCTCTACAAACGCGGCCGCGAGGAAGGCGTCTCCGAGCTCGATACTTTCCTCAAATACGAAAAGCAACTGCGCAACCTTCAGCTCCAGGAAGGCCGCCTCCGCCGCCACCGCGAAAAGGATCTCGCCGAACTCCGCCAGCTCCAAACCGACCGTATCGCTGAAGAAAAACTCCAACTCCAGGACGCCGCCATGCTCTACACCGCCGCCCAACGCGACGGCAAATCCTGGGATCCGGCCGACGATGGCTTCGAATTTTCACTCGAAGACGTCCAAGCCTATCTCCGCGGTGTCCGGGCCGCCAAACTCTACCAGCAATCCCTAAAACAAGCCAAAGCCGCCGCCTAACCCAGGAACAAAGCTGTCGCCCCAGGCCCTCACACTGGTTCTGACCACCGATCCGCGGGCGCGCCCCCAGCTCCGAGCCCGGCAGCGGCGCGATTTCTCTTGATCTCCCGTTATCGGTAACATTAGAAGAAGCTTCGTCGTCGTGATAAGCAAAGGGCTGGTATAGCTGTTTCATTCCTGAAAAGGCCCTACCTGTCCTAATAACAACGTCTTAGAACAGCGCCGTCCGCAGTCTCATATCCGAGGAAATAATGGCCACTCAGCCACCTACCCAGTTAGAACCGCACACTCCAGAAACCGCTCCTGAAACCGAAGACCGTCAACTTTTTCGCGCCGGCGTCCATGGCCAGGCATTACCCGATCTGGATCAGGAACCGGCCGGCGGCTCACCCAACCGCTGGTGGGTTTGGCTGCTCGTCTTTGCGCTGATCGGCTACGGATGTTACCGGCTCTACCAGTTCGAGACCGGCAAGAAAACCGCCGCCGCGGGTACTCGCCGCGGTATGTTGAAGCCCCGTAGTATTCCCGTGGTAGCCGCACCGGTCCAGCGCGGCAACATGCCCGTCTATCTCGAAGGCTTAGGCACCGTCACGGCATTCAACACGGTTACCGTCAAGCCCCGGGTGGACGGCCAGCTTATCAGCGTCAATTTCAAAGAAGGCCAGTTTGTCAATAAAGGCGACGTGCTTGCCGAAATCGATCCCCGGCCTTTCCAGGTAGCCTTAGACCAGGCCAATGGCACGCTCGCCCAGGCCAAAGGAAATCTCGTAAAAGATCAGGCCGCGCTGCGCGACGCGCAAGTCAATTACGTCCGCGACCAGGAACTCTTCAAAGAAAGCATCATCGCCAAACAGCAGCTTGATACCCAACTCGCAACCGCCGACCAGTCTCGCGGTGCCATCGAAGCCGATAAAGCCGTGATCGAATCTGCCCAGGCGGCTATCGACGCCGCCAAGTTAAACCTCGTCTACACGAAGATCACCGCGCCCATCAGTGGCCGCATCGGCTTGCGGCAGGTGGATTCCGGAAACATGGTGCATGCCACCGACACTACCGGCATCGCCATCATTACCCAGATGCAGCCCATTTCCGTGCTCTTCAATCTTCCGGAAGACCAGCTTCCCCCGGTCTTGGACAAATTGCGCCACGGCGCGCATCTGCAAGTGGAAGCCTATGACCGCGACGGCCGCAAGAAGCTGGCAGACGGCAGCCTGCTTACTGTCGATAATCAGATCGACGCGACTACCGGAACTTCCAAGCTCAAAGCGGTCTTTCCCAACAAAGATTTCGCGCTCTTCCCCAATCAGTTTGTCAATATCCGCCTTTGGCTCGACACGCATAAAGATGTGCTGATCGTTCCTTCTGTAGCCGTTCAACGCGGCCCCACCGGTACCTTCGTGTATGTCGTCCGCGACGACAATACCGTCACCGTTAAGAACGTCAAAATCGGGCTGAGTGAAGGCAACAGTGTGTCGATCGCCGAGGGGTTGCAGCCCGGCGAAAAGGTGGTCGTCGATGGCGCCGAAAAATTAACCGAAGGAATGAAAGTATCCTTGCGGCAGGCGAACGCCGGCACCAACGAGCGTATAAACCGCAATCCTGAATCCGGCTTACTGCAATGAGTCCGTCGCGGCCCTTTATTCTCCGGCCGGTTGCCACGTCATTGCTGATGGCGGGCGTTCTGATCGCCGGCTTCATAGCCTATCGCGAACTGCCCGTTTCGGCGCTCCCGGAAGTCGATTACCCGACCATCCAGTGCGCTACATTCTATCCGGGTGCCAGCGCCGACGTCGTCGCATCTTCCGTCACCGCGCCCCTCGAGCGCACCTTCGGCCAGGTCCCCGGACTGAAGCAGATGACCTCCACGAGTTCGTTTGGCAGTTCTATCATTACCCTGCAATTCGACCTGAACCTTAATATCGATATCGCCGAGCAGCAGGTGCAGGCTTCGATTAACGCTGCCGGAACCTACCTGCCGCCCGACCTGCCCAATCCCCCGATTTACAGCAAAGTCAATCCCGCCGACGCGCCCATCGTCACGCTTGCGCTCACCTCCACCACCATTCCGCTCACTAAGGTCGAGGATCTGGCCGACACCACGCTCTCCCAGAAAATCTCGCAGTTGCCCGGCGTCGGCCTTGTCACCATTAGCGGTGGCCAGAAGCCGGCCGTGCGCATCCGCATCAATCCCACCGCGCTCGCTGCCTACGGGCTGGGTCTTGAAGATGTACGCACCGCGCTCGGTCAAACCAATATCAATCAGGCCAAGGGAAATTTCGACGGGCTCCGGCAGGCCTACACCATCGGCGCGAATGACCAGATCTTAACCAGCAACGGCTACAAATCGGTCATCATCGCCTACAAGAATGGAGCGCCCGTGCGCCTCCAGGACGTCGCAAGCGTGGTCAATGGTCCGGAGGACGTGCATCAGGCGGCATGGATGAACACTACCCCGGCCGTCATTGTCAACATTCAACGCCAGCCGGGCGCCAATATCATCTCGGTCGTCGACCGCATTAAAGCTCTTCTCCCCCAACTGCAAACTTCACTGCCGAGCGCCGTGAAGCTCGAAATTCTCACCGACCGCACCAACACCATTCGGGCCTCGGTAGCCGACGTGCAGTTCGAATTGATGCTGACTGTCGCGCTCGTCGTGATGGTCATCTTCTTATTCCTGCGCAATCTCGCCGCAACCGTGATTCCGAGCGTCGCCGTGCCGCTCTCGATTGTCGGCACCTTCGGGGTTATGTACCTGCTCGGCTACAGCCTGAATAACCTCACGCTGATGGCGCTCACCATCTCGACCGGCTTCGTCGTGGACGACGCCATCGTGATGATCGAAAATATTTCGCGCTTCATCGAAGAGGGCGAACGGCCCTTAATGGCTGCTTTGCGCGGCTCCGAGCAAATCGGCTTTACCATCGTTTCGTTAACTGTTTCGCTGATCGCCGTTCTCATCCCGCTGTTGTTCATGGGCGATATCGTCGGCCGCTTATTTCGCGAATTCGCCATTACGCTCGCCATCACCATTCTGGTCTCCGCCTTCGTTTCGCTCACGCTCACTCCCATGATGTGCGCCAAAATTCTGAAACACACGCCGGAGTCCCAGCAGACCTGGTTTTATCGCGAATCGGAAAAGGTGTTCAATTGGGTCATTGCCCAGTACGGCAGAACTCTGCAATGGGTACTGCGCCATCAACCGGCCACGCTGCTCATTACGTTCCTTACGCTGCTGCTCACCATCGGCCTGTTTATCGTCATCCCTAAGGGGTTTTTCCCGGTTCAGGATACAGGTGTGATCTTAGGTGTGTCGCAGGCGCCGCAGGACGTTTCGTTCGATGCCATGTCGCGTGCCCAGGTCTCGCTCGCCAAAGTCATCTTGCAGGATCCCGCTGTCGAGAGCCTCTCGTCCTTCATCGGCATTGACGGTATAAACACCACCTTGAACAGCGGACGCATTCAGATCAATTTGAAACCCCACGACCAGCGGTCGCTCTCCGCCTCCCAGATCATTCGGCGTTTGCAGCCGAAGCTGGCCCAGGTTCCGGGTATCGAGTTGTTTATGCAGCCCGTGCAGGATCTCACCGTCGAAGATCGCGTCAGCCGCACGCAATATCAATACACGCTCGAAGACGCCGATCCGAATGAACTGAACACTTGGACCGACAAACTGGTCGCCAAGCTGAAAACCTTGCCTGAGCTGCGCGATATCGCAACCGACCAGCTCAATGGAGGTTTGCAAACGACCCTCGTCATTGACCGCGATACCGCTTCGCGCCTTGGAATTTCGATGCAGACCATAGACGATACGCTCTACGACGCCTTTGGGCAGCGCCTGGTCTCAACCATGTACACGCAGTTGAACCAGTACCACGTCGTGCTCGAGGTTGCTCCGGAGTTTCGTCAGGATCCGGCCGATCTGTCTAGCATCTACGTGCGCTCGGCAACGGGTACGGTGGTGCCGTTGAGTTCCTTTACCCATTACGAGCAGAGTTCCGCGCCCCTCACCATCAACCATCAGGGGCAATTCCCGGTGGTGACGATCTCCTTTAACCTGCCCGCCGACGAATCTCTCGGTAATGCCGTCAAGTCGATCAAGCAGGCCGAACAGGAGATCGGGCTTCCGCTCAGTATTCACTCCAGCTTCCAGGGCACGGCCGCGGCATTCCAGAATTCGCTCGCCAACGAGGCATGGCTGATTCTCGCCGCACTCGTCGTGGTTTATATCGTGCTCGGCGTCCTGTACGAAAGCTATATTCACCCGATTACCATTCTTTCTACGCTTCCGTCGGCCGGCGTGGGTGCGCTGCTTGCGCTCTACATTTGCCGCGAGGACTTCGATGTTGTCGCCCTCATCGGCATCATTCTGCTGATTGGCATCGTCAAGAAGAATGCCATCATGATGATCGATTTCGCGCTCGAAGCGGAGCGTGAGCAAGGTAAGTCGCCCATCGAATCGATCTATCAGGCGTGCTTGTTGCGCTTCCGCCCCATCATGATGACCACCATGGCGGCGCTGTTCGGCGGCCTGCCGCTTGCCCTCGGAACCGGCGTCGGTTCGGAATTGCGGCGTCCCCTCGGTATCACTATCGTCGGCGGCTTGATTGTCAGCCAGGTGCTTACCCTTTACACAACGCCGGTGGTCTACTTGTTCTTCGATCGGCTGGCCGCACGTTTATCGCGCAAGTCCAGCCGCGCGCTTGTGCGCCAGCAGCCCCTGCGGCAACCTGTACCGGTGGAATAGACGCGTGAATATCTCAGAACCATTCATTAAGCGCCCCGTTGCGACGTTCCTGCTTACCGGGGCGCTCGTGCTGGCCGGCGGGCTGGTCTTCCGTTTGCTGCCGGTTGCGGCGCTCCCCGAAGTCGATTTCCCTACCATTCAGGTGCACGCAAGCCTTCCCGGCGCGAGCCCGGAGACCATGGCGTCGTCCGTCGCTACGCCGCTCGAACGGCAGTTCGGACGCATCGCGAGCGTCACGGAAATGACCTCTTCGAGCGCGCTCAGCAGCACGCATATCACGCTGCAATTTGATCTCGACCGCGATATCAACGCCGCCGGACGCGACGTGCAAGCCGCCATCAACGCCGCTCGCGGCCAGCTTCCCGCTGACTTGCCGAGCAATCCCGGTTATTGGAAATCCAACCCCGCCGACGCGCCCATTCTGATGATGGCCCTGAGCTCCGATATCTTCGATCGCGCTCACATGTACGATTTCGCCGATTCTATTCTGGCCCAGCGCATCTCACAGGTCGAAGGCGTGGGCGAGGTCGATGTCTGGGGCAGTTCGCGCCCCGCCGTCCGCGTTCAAGTCAATCCCATGTTGCTCAACAATATGGGTCTTGGTATCACCGACGTCGCCACTACCCTGCAAAACGCCAACGCTCACCAGGCCAAAGGATCGCTCGATAATTCCACAACGCGCTGGCAGATCAACGCTACCGATCAGCTCTTTAAAGCCTCTGAATACGCCAAGTTGATCGTCGCCTACCGCAATGGCGCTCCCATTCGCCTGGCGAATCTCGGGAACGTCCTTGATTCGGTCGAAAATACCCGCAACGACGGTTTGGATAACGGCAAACCAAACGTCATTCTCGCGATTATCCGCCAGCCGCAAGCCAACATCATCGATACCGTCGATCGCATTCGCGCGGTTCTCCCCCAGTTGCAGGCTTCCATCCCGCCGGCCATGCACCTCAAAATCGCGCAGGACCGCACCGAAACCATCCGCGCTTCGGTGCGGGACGTGGAATATACGCTGCTCATCGCCGTAATCCTCGTCATCCTGGTCGTTTTCGTTTTCTTGCGAAGCGGTTGGGCCACCATGATTCCCGGTATCGCCGTCCCGCTCTCATTGTGCGGAACCTTTGTCGCCATGTACCTGCTCGGCTACACGCTCGACAACCTTTCCCTCATGGCCCTCACTGTTTCGACCGGATTTGTGGTCGACGACGCCATCGTTGTGCTCGAAAACATCACGCGCTATCTCGAAATTGGCTGGACTCCCATGCGTGCCGCCCTGCAGGGCGCGAAAGAAATCGGGTTCACCGTGCTCTCCATGAGCCTCTCGCTGATTGCCGTCTTTATCCCGATTCTCATGATGGGCGGCATCGTCGGGCGATTGTTCCGCGAGTTTGCCGTAACTCTTTCGTTCGCCATCGGCGTCTCGCTGATCGTTTCGTTAACCACCACGCCCATGATGTGCGCCAAGTTTCTGCGCGCGCAGCATGACCGCAAACACAATGTTTTCTACCGTATCAGCGAGCGGTCCTTTGATGCCGTCCACGGCTTTTATTCACGCACCTTGCGTAGCGTGCTACATCACCCGCAGCTCACGTTGATCATCACGCTCGTGACAATCGCGGTGAGCGTTTATCTTTACATCATCGTTCCCAAGGGGTTCTTCCCGCAGCAGGATAACGGACGCATCGGCGGCGCAATTGTTGCCGACCAGGACATTTCCTTTGCTGCCATGCGTGAGAAGCTGCATGAGTTGCTGCGTATCGTGGGACAGGATCCGGCGATCGACGACGTGCAGGGTTTCACTGGCGGCGGCACCTTGAACGTCGCCTCTGTCTGGGCGCAATTGAAACCGCTAGGCGAGCGTAAGGCGTCCGCCGATCAGGTAATCAATCGCCTCCGCGGCAAACTCGCGCGTATTCCGGGCGCCACCCTCTACATGCAGGCCTCCCAGGACATTCGCATCGGCGGCCGCGGCAGCAATTCGCAATATCAATATACGTTGCAATCCGATAAGCTTTCCGACCTCAACGAGTGGGCCCCGAAATTACTCGCGAAATTAAAGACGCTCCCGCTCGTGCTCGATGCCAATAGCGATTCGCAGATGCACGGACTCGAATCGCGGCTCATCATCGACCGCACCACGGCATCGCGCATGGGCATCAGCCCCAAAGATATCGACACCACCCTGTACAGCGCCTACGGCCAGCGCCAGGTCTCGACCATGTACACCGGCATCAATCAATATCACGTGGTGCTTGAAGTGCTTCCGGAATTTCAGCAGAACCCGGCATCGCTCAACATGCTCTATGTGCGTACCAATACCGGCGTTCCGGTTCCGGTGTCCACGTTTACGCACCTCCGCACCGTGCTTGCGCCTTTGACCGTGAATCACCAGGGCCAATTCCCATCCGTCACGCTCTCGTTCGCGCTCGCGCCTGGCGTGGCGCTTAGCGAAGCCGTGAACGCTGTCGAGCAGGCGCAAGACGACATCGGCATGCCTGCCAACGTGCACGGCGCATTCGCCGGAACCGCCAAGGTGTTTCAAGCTTCGCTCAAATCGGAGCCGCTGCTGATCCTCGCGGCGCTGCTCGCCGTCTACATCGTACTTGGAATGCTATACGAGAGCTACATTCACCCGATCACGATTCTCTCCACGCTCCCCTCCGCCGGTGTGGGCGCCCTGCTTGCGCTGCTCATCACAGGCACCGACCTTACCGTTATTGCACTGATCGGAATCATTCTCCTGATCGGCATCGTGAAGAAGAACGCCATCATGATGATCGATTTCGCGCTCGACGTGCAGCGCAACGAAGGTCTATCGCCCAAAAACGCCATCTATCAGGCCTGCCTGCTGCGCTTCCGGCCAATCATCATGACCACCCTCGCGGCTATGTTAGGCGGATTGCCGCTCGCGCTCGGCACCGGCACCGGCTCGGAACTGCGCCGTCCGCTCGGCATCACTATCGTCGGAGGCTTGATGGTAAGCCAGATTCTGACCCTCTACACGACGCCCGTGGTTTATTTGTATCTCGATCGCTTGCAGCAGTGGTTCGGCTCCTCCCGGCAATTGAGCCCGCGCCTGAAAACCGTGCTGAGCGATACTCCCGGCGCAACTGCCCGGTCCCGCGTTTAGATCTTCTCCATCCGCTCGATGATCTCCTTCGGCACACGCCGCTTCCTCGCGAGGTCAAGCGGCGTGATCCCCATCTTGTCCTTGATCCACGGATCGGCGCCCGCATCGAGGTAGAGATTCAGCACCTCCAGGCGGTTTGGATTCACCGCCGCATGCAGCACCGTGCGTCCATCGCCGCCGCGAAGATTCATGCGAGGCTTGTACTTGACCAGTTCGCGCGCGAATTCAGGCTTGTATCCCCACAGCACTGAATACAGCGAGTAACTCGGATCGCCGCCGCGCTTCAGCAAGAACCGTAGCAGCGGAAAATTCTGTCCCTTGGCCGCCGCGAACCACACAGCGTTGGCGCACCACTCGCCGCCGTCGTTGTCCCTGAACGCCACGCTCTCGATATCGATCCCTGCCTCGAGCAACGCAGTCACCGTCTCGATGCCGTTCTCTTCATGCAGTCCTGGCTTGCCCGGCCGCACCGCGCAAGCCATGTGTAGCGCGTTCAAGCCCTTTGGATTTGTCGCGGCCAACAACTCCGGAGCCGCCCGCAGCACTTCTTTCACCCTGCGGGAATCCCAGCTCTGTGCGGCACGGAACCAAGCTGTTTTCGAAGGCTCTTTCATTCGCGCTAGACACTCCAGTAAACCAAAACCACGATGCCCGACGCGAGCACGTGTCTCGAATCCATCCTTAACCAGGCGCAGCGCGCCGCCTCGGCTTCGAACGTTTCACTCGACAAGGTGCCATAAAACACAACTCGCATCCGGTGCCGTGCCGAACGTATATTATCCAGCACTCGGCGCAAGGTCTCGCCGCTAAACGGATTGAACAAATACACGATCGACACTTCTGGCGGAATCGCGTACTGTTCTGCCGCGCTCTGCACAATTCGCACATCCCGGCACTTAAACCGCGCGGCCATTTTCGTTACGTTCTCCTGCGCAAGCCTGCACAGCTCCGCCGAAATCTCGACGCCGATCACCGCCCGCATCGGATACATTGCGGCCATGCAAACCGCGCGTCCCATGCCGCAGCCCAAATCAAGGAAAACATCCTCGGCGTTTGGACTCAGGAGCGCGAGTAATTCCTCCATGTCGTCATAACTAACTGCCTGATACTCCACGTATTCTGGAGACGTAAATCCTAAATCCGAGGCACTGCGCCGTGCGGAAGATGCGATGCCGAACTTCCGGTCGCGGTATTTGTCCGATATCCGGTCTGTCAACCAGCGCGCTACCTTCCGCGGGCCGCCGCGCGCCCGAAACAGGAATTCGGCCAAGATCCCGCTCACGGCTGTTGCCCTAGTTGCGGCGGATTTAGATCAGGCTCCAGCCATAGCACCCGGCGTCGCGGATAATACTGCATCAACTGCTTATCTTCTTGCATTCCCAGATCCCGGGCCCACACGATGCGCGAAGCGTCGATATCGGCGGCATTCCAAACCCACTCGTCCTGAAAAATGTGCCGGGGAGAATAATGAACAAACACAAGCAGCGGCCCCGGTATGCGCGCCAATTGCTGCGCGATTTCATCGTGCGGCGTCGTTTCCGCGTGGTCGATGAAATCCCACGCTTCGTATTGCATCAGATCAAGCGGCGGATGAGCACCCTCAAATAAATGCAGCGTGTACCACAGCAGAAATTGCGCCCCGCAAAGCAGCAGCGTTACGTGCACGATTTCCCAACCGACGGAGAAGCCGTGGATGCGCCAGCGGCTGATCTCGCGCAGCCCAAGAATACTCGCCAACACAAAGATCGATGTGATCCCAGCCAGATAATGAGCTAGTAAATACGGAAACAAGTTCGTGCCGCAGCCAAAGACCGCGAGTGTCAAAAGCACCCACTGCGAGATCCGCTGGCGCAGAGTGAACAGAAACACAACCAGCGCCAGATACAGCGGGGGCAGGAAAAAAAATCGATAATCCCGTGCCCGATACACGAGCCGTGCAAAATACTTTTTCCAGGTGTCGCGTCCGGGACCGTGCATCAGCAGTTGCGAGCGGTATTCCAGTTCCTGTTCCCGCGTGAGCGCCCGGTGCGGAACAGCCGGCGATTCAATCGTTAAAGTAGTCGGGACGCCGTATTGGATCTGGCTCAATTGCTCGGGCAGCATGGTCCACCGTCCGGTCACTTCCTTGTTTTGCAACGCGATTAATGAAGTCGCGAGCGCAATCGGAATCAGCGCATACCAAACATTCCGCGGTACGCTTCGCCATAGCGCGAAGAATAATAGTACGCTCAAGCCCAACAGCAGGGACTCGAATTGCCGCGTAAGCATGTGAATTGCGAACCCGAGCCCGAGGAGCCAGCCATACAGCGGCCGCTGCTGCAATCGAGGGAGCGCCCCGAACACCAGGCAACCGGCCGCCGCGGCGAGCAAGCCTCCCCAATAACAATTCGTCCAGAGGTTCAGAGGACCGAACTCGATTACGGCCAGCGCGCCGCCCACGAGAGCCCAGCGCGGCTCGACATAGCCGAGCAACATCCAGTACACAAGCGCGCAGAACGCACCATCGGCGAGCAACACACCCGACCACCCGAAAACCAGCAGCATTCCTTGCCCGAGCGGATAAATCGAGCTGTACGTCGGCTGCTGTAAAACGAAAAACGTCTCGAAGAACCGGCTCATCGGATGCCGTGGATTCGCGAGCCGGAAATGCCGCAGGGTATCTGCCACCAGCAAGTGACTGAATTCGTCGTAGATATGCGGCTTCGGAACCGGATGATGCGGCAGCAGCAGCAACCGCAATACGACTGGCGCACAGAACAAGACCGCCATCATCACGCCTTTGCGCTCGGCCCAACGGCCTAACCGCGCTCGAAAGCGAGGGAGCCAAATGACCGCCGAAAGCATCAGCAGTGCGGCCACATAGCACTCGAGCCAGTCAGTAGGCCCAAAGCCGATCATGCCGCTATCATTCCTTTACGCCAATACCAATAAGCGACGTCGGGGGCCACGGCAACAGCGGATCGATTCGTTTCCAGATCGGCACCAGCAAGTCGAACAATCGGAGTTGCGTAATACTAAGCGTTTGCCTTCGCAGAATTCGCGCGTTCAGCAGCCAGCCTGGATACGTCACGCGATTGAATGAGAGGATTTCGCTCACGTGGAATCCTGCTTGCGCCATTTTGCCAGCAAGCTCGGCCTTTGAATATCGCCGTTTGTGATGCAGTACCTCATCCAGGCTGCCAAAGGCGCGCGCGCCTTGCGGTACCAGAATAATGGCGCGTCCGCCGGGCCGCAGCGCGCTCCAAATGTTGGCAAGCGTCGCGCGGTCATCCTCGATATGTTCCAGCACATTCAGGCACAACACCGTATCGAAACGTTCAGCAAAAATCCGGTAATGCTCGGCTGTGGCCGCGTCGCAGACTTGCACGGTCAAATGCGGCGCATGAGCAAGCCGCGCCTGCAATTCGCGCAAGTGTTCGCCGGCCGTATCTGTAGCAACGTACTGCTCGCTGCCGCCGCACAACAGTTCCGCCATGTTGCCGATTCCCGCCCCGATCTCGAGCACACTCCCTTTCATATAAGGCCGGAGCGTGTCCGCCATCCAGCGGTTGAAGCGTTTGGCGGTCGCCATCTGGCCGAGCATAGCCGCATCAGGATCGATATGGGCGTCGCGCCGAAAGCCGGTGCGTAGTGCCGTCCAGATACCGCGAATTTTTGCGTTCGGGCGGTCCCCCCGGTAGATAAAGGACACGGCTATGCCGCTGCGCCAGTTTGATGGCCAGTTCCACCTGCCAGGAACCCGGACGGTGCAAGGGAATGCTCTCGGCAAGCGAGTTTCGCACGTACCAGACGTTGCCGCCCAATTCCGCCCCGAGCCGTTGTATCAGCCACGCCAGGACCCCGCGCTGGGGGTTTGCGAAGGTCGCGGCATCCGCTTCTCCTGACTCTACCGGTTCGATCAACTTGCGGTATGTTTCTTCCGGCCATTCTTCCTTGGCGTCCGTAAGCAGCAAAAATTCAGTGTAAGGGTTCCAATTTCGGCGGCCGGGCATCCGGTTCGAGCAGCCAGGCGTGCCGGGCAGGGAAGTAGTGCCTTAGTTTCTCGTCCTCGTCCGATCCGAGGTCGCGCGCCCAAACAATCTTCGACGCATCGATGTCGGCCGAGTTGCCGATCCATTCGGCAAACCGGTGGCCCGGAAAATACCGAACGAACACCAATTGCTGTCCCGGTTGGCGGTCGAGCTCCTGCCGGACGGCACGGCGCCCCTCGGGGTCGCCCGTATTCAGGTATGCCCAGGGATCGTTTTGCGTGGTGCGCAAGCTGTACCAGAGCAAGAAGTGAACCGCGCACACAAGAACAATCGCCGAGGCGGCTACTTCGCTTTGTTTTGCCAGAGTTTCCAAGCTTTTTACGCTGACCAAGACCAGCAGGCAGGTGATCGCCGCGACATAATGCGGAAAGAAATAAGGGTAGAAGTTGGTCCCGGCAAAGAAAAGCAGAATCGTGCCGAGAATCCATGCCCATTTTTTATGGCGAAAAAAGGGAAGCGCCAGGAAGAGAGGCGCCAGCCAGAAGAATCTGAAAAAACGAACCCGGTAGCCCAGCCGTTGAAAAAACGAACCCACGGAATCGGTTCCGGGTCCGTGGATCGCCGATTGCGCCCGGTAATCGAGTTCCTGTTCAGGGGTCAGCTCGCGGTGCGGTATCGGATTTTTCTGAAAGGTAAAGGTGGTCGGCACGCCGTACTGGTAGCGGCTGAGCATATAGGGCATCGTAAGCCAGCTTCCAGTGACAGCCCTTGTCTTGCAACCCGGTAAAGAAAATGGCAAAAACGAACCCAATTGAGGCAAACGCCATGTGCCTTATTCTTCTTTCGGGGTAAAGTGCGACGGCCACCAGCAGAAACAAGCTTTCAAACGGCCGGGTCAACGCCTGCAGGAAAAATCCTAAGCTCAGCAGCAGGCTTGGGCGCCGGGGCAATACCCCGAATACCAGGCAGCCGGCCACAGCCGAGACAAAGCCGCCCCAATACGAATTCGTCCATTGGCAGAGCGGTCCGAACTCAATGACGGCGAGCAGGCCGCCGAGGAAAGCCCAGCGCGGCGAGGTCCAGCCGCGCAGCATCCAGTAACAAAGCGCGGAAAAGGCAGCCAACGAGAGCAGCACGCCAGCCCAGAAACTCCCGAGCAGCAGCTTGCCCGCCGCTAAGACCAACCCCTGTCCGATCGGGTAGATCGAGCTATAGGTCGGGCTTTGCAAAATAAATACCGCCTCGAAGAATTGGGACAGAGGATGAGGCGGATTGGCCAGCCGGAAATGCCGCAGCGTATCGGCCGAAAGCAGATAGCTGAAATCGTCCGCACCGGCCGCGATCGGGGCCGGAGACCAGGGGAGCAATGCCAGACGGAGCCCGACCACGAGCGCGGCGAGAATCGCCATCGCAAGGGGAGTTCGTTTGATAATTTCGTCCAGTTTGGGCCAGACGAATGCCCGTCCGAGAATGATGGCCGCGGCGAGCAAGGTGGCGCCGAGCAAGATGAAGTCCGCAAGACTAAACCCGACGGGATTGTGGAGAGGCCGGAACGACACTCTTACGATTGTGCAAAAGAGGAGAAAGGGGGGAGAGGCTTGAGGAGGTTGAACAAGTCTCTCCTGGTGAAATGCGTCGATCTTGTCCCTATAACTTAATGCGACGCCTAAGGGTTATACCTTTTTGTGCAACGGTGGACGGAAATATCTCCGCAGAGGTTCAATAAATATTAAGAACGCCTGTCTTCTTGTGCCCGTAAGCCGGTTCTATCGGAGTTTCGATCTCGGGCGGTGGTGACGGCTCCATCACAGCTTCGGGTTCTGGCATCGAAACGGGCGGGGGCTCCGGCCGTGGAGCAAGCGCGGCCAGCACGGGAAGAGCCTTGGCTCGCACTTCTTCGTCGGGATCCTGCGCCAAAACGCGAAGCGCAGGAACGGCGCGCGAATCAGCCAGAAAACTCATGCCCCAAATCGCGGCGCGGCGCACCATGGGCGCGGGATTCTTCGCGAGCGACAACAATCTCTCAAAGGCATCCGGAACACCTAGCCGGTGGAGTCCGATGAGGGCGTTTACAACCACCCGATGGCCTTCATCCATGAGGCAATCATTAAAAAGTGGAATGGCTTGAGGCGTATTCAGAGTCCACAGGGCCTCGATGGCATTGGCCCGCACGCGCGCGTCATCGGATTTCAATTGCCGCTCGATCATGAGCAGATTGGGCCGCATTTCACAAAGGGTTTTGGCGGCGGTCGACCGGATCCGAGGCTCGGGATGCTGTGTCAGATTGCGCAGCCAGGGGATAAGAATTGCCGGATCGATTACGGCTTCGAGAAGTTGAATAGAGCGGACCAAGCGCTCCGAATCGAGAGGCAGCTTTCCGTCCATCAGATGCCGCCGTAAGTTCACAGCGAACTGCAAACTGACCTCGTGCATAGCGCGGACGGCCCGGGCGGCTTTCTCGGTCGGTAGAAAGTCAGGGGCTAACAGAAATTCCAGATAAGCGGATCCTCCGCTCAGCCAGACGGCCATTTTCTGTCCGATCGGATCTGAGCCGTGATCCCCGAGATAGCGCAAACAGGCGCGGGCAGTTTCCCGAAGGCGGGAGGTCCGCACGGCCCGGAACAGCTGCACAAATTGGGCGGCATCCGTGCGCGCCAGGCGAAGCAACTCCTCTTCCAGACTAAGAGTCGGCTGGGGCGGCTGGACAGAGAGTAAGTTTCGCGAAGACATGGCGCTTCTCTATTCCCATATCGCAGGCGCAAGTCGAAAGCAGAGCGAATCTGTTAGATACTGGAAAATTCTGGCAGTTCAGCGAGTTTGGACGCCGCCGGCAAGAGGAGAATCAGAATGACAAGAAACGCAGGCCTGGGCGGCACTTTTACCCTTCCAAAGACAACGACGACCTTGCATCGCATGGGTTATGGCGCAATGCGGCTATCCGGCGCACAGGTATGGGGACCGCCGCCTGACGTTGCGAGCGCAATTGCTGTTCTCCGAGAAGCCGTTGCCGCGGGCGTAGACCATATCGATACCAGCGATTTCTATGGTCCGCACGTGACGAATCAAATTATCAAGCAGGCGCTCCATCCTTATCCGAAGGACCTGGTGATTGTTACGAAGGTGGGGGCGCGCCGGGAAGCAGATAAGTCCTGGCGTGCTGCGTTCTCGCGGCAGGAGCTGATCGATGCTATTCACGATAATCTGCGTAACCTCGGGCTCGACAGGCTGGAGGTGGTTAACCTTCGGGTCGGGCCGCCGCTGTTGCCTGAGGACGGATCTATCGAAGAGCCGTTGACTGTGCTTGCCGAACTCAAGCGCCAGGGGTTGATCCGTCATCTTGGATTGAGCAACATCATTCCTGAGCAGTTGGCCGAGGGTCAGAAAATCACGGACATTGTCTGCGTGCAGAACCAGTACAACGTGGCCAACCGGAACGACGATGCTTTCATCGACGATCTCGCGAAGCAAGGCTTGGCATACGTTCCTTACTTTCCGCTGGGCGGCTTTAATCCATTGCAGTCTTCGGCGCTCGATCGAGCAGCGGAATCACTCGGAGCTACACCCATGCAGGTTGCGTTGGCATGGCTGCTTCAGCGCTCGCCCAATATCCTGCTGATTCCGGGCACCTCTTCGGTTGAGCACCTGCGCGAGAATATTGAAGCCGCAACTTTACAACTTACTCCCGAAGCGGTTTCGACACTCGATTCAATTGCCGCAGGAACAGGTCCGAACGGGTGAAGCCGCTGCGGCGTGAGTTTATTCTTTTCGGATGACGCGGTGGGACGCGTATTCTGTTGAGACGAGTAACATGTTTTCGAATTTACATTTAACGACTACCTGATATGCGGGAGGAAAGCCGCGAATTCCTTCCTGCGCAAAGGTGGCGCGCAAGGCCCGCAGAGAACGCGGGGAAGTGAAGTATTCTGCCGCGCCATTCGTGCCGACCGAAGTGATTCCGGAGAAGACCAACATACCGAGGCGGCCATGGTCAGAATCGCGAGTGTTCAGGACGGTGACGAGTCCGTAGACGGAACGGAAGTCGCCGTTAGGGTCTTTCTCGGGAATCATGCGTTGATTGGTGACACGATCCTCTATCACGAATTCGCGGACGGATTCGTCATAGACGACACTGAGGGGGGTTTTGTCGAGGATTTCAGAGATGGCCTGGCTGTCGACTGGTGCTCCAAACAAGATAGTGTCGCGTCCATGCAACACGGACATCATGGCGGGACGTTCCGGCAAGATTTGAGGTGACGCGCCGAGAGCTCTGACGACTTCGGAGGCAATGACAACAGCGTCCATACTGCCGACGCCGAGGGCATCATTGGTAAAAACCATCCCAAGTTTCCCGCCGGCAGCAAGCGGGCGATGCTGCCGGAACAAAGGATACGCTTCGGGCGGAGCCGGATAGGTGGGTGTACCGTAGGCCTGGTGCGTTTCAGGACCGAGCACCAGGTAAAGAGGCGTGGCGGCGATGAGCAGAACGGTATCGTTTCGCTTTGCAAAGGGAGCCCACGCCTGCGTTACCACGGACTCAAGATTACCGGCGGATGTTTGGTGAAGCGCGAGCGTAAGGATTACGCCGAAAGCGACGCCCGTAAGCACGAGCACAGCGGCGATCCCGGCGAAACGCCGAGCGGAACGTTCTTCTGGTGGGGTTGGCCGGCGGATCAGGCGATGTGAGACTGACTGCAACGCGGGCGAATTGCGGCGAATACGAGCCTTTCGGAATAACGATATGGACTGACTCCCCGGTTAGCTCGTTCGAGTAAAGCTTCTCGAGTTTTTGGCGCAGTTCGTATGCGCGCGTCCGAACTGACGAGTCTTCTGCTGGCGAGTAATGTGGCGGCCGGTGCAGCACTTCGACTCCGATGCGGTACTCCGTGAGCCGCCCGCTGGTGCCTTCGAAGTCCGCTTCGCATACGTAACGCAAGAAGGACCGGAGCTGTTCGGACCGCGCAAAGGTGACGCTGGAGAGCGCTCGTTCCAACGCGCCCCGCTTTTCTTCGAGCGTCGAACTGTCCGTTCCTGTCACTTCGATTGGAAATTATACCGGAGCGTGGGGAAATCCGCGGATTACGGTGAAAACGGGTGTTTCATAACGGTTACCTAACAGTCAACAAACTTGCCTTAAGAGGGGTGAAGTCAACAAACTGGATCGAAAGTCATACTTCAGGACTAGTCAGCGGGGATCTATGAAAATTCGAAGTTTTGCGCTTGTACTGGCGGCGCTGTTCGCTGCCAGCGTGTATGGGCAGGCGGACCGTGGAATCATTACGGGCTTGGTGACCGATCCGCAGGGAGCCCCGGTAGCGGGTGCGCCGGTGCAGATCACGGATCAAGGTACGGGCGTGACCACGAACGTGAAAACCTCATCGGACGGCAACTACAGCACGCCGCCGCTAGTGATCGGGACGTATAGGGTGGCGGTTTCACTGCAAGGGTTCAAAGCGTTCCAGGCTAGCAACATTAATCTTGCATCGGGACAGACCTTTCGGCAGGATGTCGCGTTGCAAGTGGGTGAAGTGCAGCAATCGGTTGAGGTAAGCGCCGAAGCGCAACAGCTAAATGCAGACAACCCACAGATGTCGGCCTCGGTTGACCAGCGCTTTTATGCGTCGTTGCCGGCGGTAATGGCGGGCGAAAACCGGGTACCGGAAGCCCAGCTTTATACGTTTCCTACGTTCGTCGCGCCGACGCAGGGCAATATCTATCCAAACAGCGCCTTTGGGGCCCGCATCAATGGGGGCCAGCGCAGCGACTTCGAAAATTTCCTGGACGGCGCCTCCTATGGTGAGGTGAGCGGGCACAACGGAACGCAGGAACGCTCGGCGCCCTACGAATCGATTCAGGAAGCGCGAATTATTGACAACACGTTCAGCGCGCAGTACGGGCACACGAGCGGCGGCTTTGTGGAATACACGACTAAGAGCGGAACCTCTGAGTACCACGGCCAAGTCTACGAATATTTCGATAACGACAAATTACAAGCGCGCGGCGAGATTGCTCCTATTCGGCCGCCAGTGCGGCAGAATCAGTACGGCTTTACGCTCGGCGGACCGATCGTGATTCCGAAAGTCTACAACGGGCGCAAAAAGACATTCTTTTTCTTCAACTACGACATGTTCAAATACACGAATGCCGGGGCAGGAAGCGGCTTCGGAACGGTGGCGGACGACCCGGTGCGAACCGGCGATTTTTCGCAATCGCTGACGGCTCAGCAGATTGGAACGGACGCGTGCGGGCGGCCGGTTCTGAATGGCGAGATTTTCAATCCAGCCACTTCACGCGATGCGTCCACCTGCGGGGGTCCGGTGGGCGTGACGGTACGCGATCCATTTGCGGGAAACATGATCCCGACATCGCAGATGAGCAAAGTGGCGCAGAACATTCAGTCGTATCTGCCGTCCCCGACTAATTCGGGGGTGTTTAATAATTATCTGCTGGGTCCTGCCCAGAGTTTTCTAAATGCAGAAACAATATTGACGCGAATCGACCATAACATCACGGATAACATTCGATTCACTTTAACCTATAACTACGATGACCGGCCCCGGGAATTGGATTGTAATAACATAGGCGGCTGCGGGGGCCCGATTGGACATCCGCGTATGCAGGAGATTTCGACCCACACGGCGCATGCCCAGTTGACTGATGTGATCAGTCCGAGCTTTTTCACTCACTTTGTTGCCTCCTACGACCGCTGGGTGCTGCCGGACACTTATCCGCTGATTGTGGATAAAGGGTGGGCTTCCAAAGTAGGAATCACCGGCATTCCGTACGCCGATTTGGGCGGTTTCCCGAACATTAACTTCGATGAACGCTACACCGGTTTCGGAGTGAACGGAACTGGCGACTTGCAGGGCACCGATCGCTGGCAATTCCTCGACGATACGACAAAGATCATCGGGAAGCATACCTTCAAAGCAGGCTTTGAATACCGGTGGGAACGGTGGTTTACAGGAAACTATATTGGAGACGCCGGATCTTTCACCTTCCATGCTGCCAACACGGGCGCCTTCAATTCATCGGGCGCGCCGATATCGGGTACGGGCGATCCGTATGCGTCTTTCCTGCTCGGCCAGGTCAGTTCAGCGGGTTTTTCAATTCCGGCTTTTTCCGATTACCGCCGGCCGTATTTCGCACCGTGGGTGAACGACGATTGGAAAGTAACGGACAAGCTGACGTTGAGCTTCGGTTTCCGTTTCGATCTGCAATATCCGCGTACGGAGCGGCATAACCAGTTCTCCTCATTCGATCCGACACTGCCGAACCCGGAGCGGGCGGCCGCCCAGGCGCGCTCGCATTTGCCGGTCTGAACGGGCATGGCAGTACGTTCGAGCAATTACAGGCGGATACTTACGGGCCGCGTTTTGGTTTCGCTTACCGGGTGAGCGACAAAACGGTAGTACGCGGCGGCTATGGAATTTATTACGCGCCGGTTACTATGAATGGCTTTCAAGCGAATTCAAATTACGGATTTAGCACGAATCCGTCAGTTACGGATTTGAGCAATGGCAAGCAGGCGGTATTTTCACTCGACAATGGTTTTCCACAGAGTGCAGTGAGACTTCCGCCGCAGATCAGTCCGACTTTAGAAAACGGAACAAGCGTGCTCTACATGAACCCAAAGGGCGTGCTGCTGCCGCGTTTCCAGAACTGGACGTTCTCGATTCAACGGCAAATTACCAACAGCTTGATGGCGGATGTGGCGTACGTCGCGAATCACGGAACACGCCTGATCTCGCCGCCGCAAATGAGCGATCTGAACCAAAATAATCCGGGCATATTGCAGCAATATCCATTGACCGAATTGACGGCGCAGATTGGAACTCCGGCTGCGAATGGCTTCCCGGCTCCATACCCGGGCTTTACCGGCACGGTGGCGCAGGCTCTGCGGCCGTACCCTCAATACCAATCGATACCCCAATTCAACGGGGCGAATGGAACCAGCAATTACCAGTCGCTGCAAGTGAGCGCCAACAAGCGCTTCAGCAGCGGATTGCAGTTAACGGCTGGCTGGGTGTGGTCGAAGCTGATGAACAACGGCGCGGAATCGGGCCTGAGCAGCGGATTCGGGGGCGCGGCTCCGATCAGTACGTTTCTTCCGACGAAGGCCGTATCGGCGGATAATGTGCCGAACGTAGTGACCGTCACGTTCTACTATTCGTTACCATTTGGGCCGGGCCGTGCATGGCTGAACCGCGGCGGTATAACGAATTGGATTCTTGGAGGCTGGCAGGTAGCGGGGAATCTCCGGTATGAGAGCGGGCGCCCTCTCGGCATCTTTATTGGAGCGAATCAGTATTCACAAGTGCTCTTTAACACCGGCGAACTGCCCGACAGAGTACCGAACGTCAGCGGATATCTGGACACGAACAATAACAATTTCGACATCGTAAATAACCGTTACATGTCACGGAGCGTATTCAACAATCCGGCGCCACTTACGCTCGGCAATGAAGGGCGGCTCGACCCGGTGCTGCGAGGCTGGGCAAATTACAACGAGAGCGTGTCGCTGTTCAAAGATTTCCCGGTGTATAAGGAGCGTGTTAAATGGCGCTTGGGCGCGAACGCCTCGAATCTGTTCAACCGGCATCAATGGTGCGATCCGGATACGAACTTGAGCGATGGTTCAAACTTCGGCTCGGTGAGCGCACAATGCAACTTGCCGAGAGCGGTACAGCTTTATACTAAAATCACGTTTTGATACGTGCGTGTGCGTGCGTTTGCCTGGCGCTGGTGCTGGCGGCTGCGGCTTTTCCGCAGGACGCGGCGTTCGAAAACGCACTGCATCTTTACCAGGCTGGCTCAATCGACAAAGCGCGGGAGATTTTGCTAACCGCGCTTGCGCACGAGCCATCCGCTCTGGATTACAGTCTGCTGGGCAGCATCGATTTTGAGAAGGGGCGGCTGACGGACGCGGAGCGTTACCTGCGCAGGGCGCTTCAACTTACTCCCGGGTTACCCGGCACCCGGCTTACTTTAGCTACATTACTTGCGGCGAAGGGCGACTCGGCCGGCGCAAAAAAGGCATTTGAGATGGTGCTGGCCTCCGATCCATCGAATGCTGGCGCACTTACTGGTTTGATTCGTTTGGATGTGGCGCAAGGGCGCGCTAAAGACGCTCTCCCGCTGCTTGAACGCGCCCACAAAGCTGCTCCCGGTGACCTGGAAACCACATTGTCCTTGGCGCGAGTTCGAAATCTCACGGGCAACAGTGAGGGCGCGCTGGCTTTGTTGCTCGAGGCGGAAAAGGCAGCTCCGCGCGATCCGGCAGTGCTTTATGGATTGGGTGTTCTTTGCCTGCAAATGGATCTGATTAAAGATGCCAACACGGATCTTGAGCAGGCGGTCGAATTACGACCGGACGATCCGCGCACGCTATATGCCTTAGCCTCGGCCCGCATAGCGAATCACGACCTGCCAGGTGCGATTAAGATTTACCAGAAGTTACTCGCGGCCGAACCCAACAATGCGCAGATGAATTATGCTCTTGGCACAACTTACTTCCTGGCCGGAAATAGCGAACAAGCCAGACCTTATTTTGAAACAAGCATTAAGCTTGAGCCAGAGCAAGTGGAATCCTACTACTATTTGGGATTGCTGGCGGAACAAGCAGGCGACAGCGCCAGGAGTTTGAACTATCTGCGGCTGGTGATTCAAAGACGCCCGGATCACTCGCGGGCGCATCTGGCGCTCGGAATGGCGTACCGGTCGCTTGGGCAACTGGCGGAAGCGCGGCGGGAACTAGAACGCGCGATCGCTTTAGATCCGCAATCGCAGAAGGCACATTATCAGCTTGGGTTGCTGCTCATTGCGCTGAAGGAACCGGCGCCCGCGAAGGAACAATTTGAGGCGGCGGCCCGCTTACGAGCGGCTAAAGACGACAAAGTAAGTTGGGAGTTGGATCCGCAACATGATTTGGCGCAGTCTCGCCATTAGTGCTTGTCTGGCTGCAATCCCGATGGGCGCATTCGCTCAGAACGATGACAAGCAGGCCATCAAAGGGTTTGAAGGACTGATTGAAGGCGGCAAATACGTGGACGCCGCCGGGCCGCTCGCGACGTACTTACGGGATCACCCCCGGTCGTGGCAGGCGTTGTACCAGTTGGGATATGTAGATTTCCGTTTGCACCGGTTCCAGGATTCTGTGACTCTGCTTTCCCGCAGCCTGGTAATCCATCAAGACTTTGCGGAATCGCACAAAATTCTGGCCTTCGATTTGAACATTCTGGGGCGGAGTGACCTGGCGGTCCAGGAATTGCGGCGTGCGATCGCCCTGGAGCCGGAATCGTTTGAGTGCCATTACGAATTGGGACGGATTTACTATGACCGCGGATCTTATCTCAATTCGGTTCATGAGCTTGAGAAAGCGAAGGCGCTCGATCCGTCGGCGGTGAAAACGTATCACAATCTGGGACTTGCGTACGCGGGTATTGGCGAGAACGGGAAAGCGGTCGAGAGTTTCGAAGAGGCATTACGGCTGAACGACAAGCAAACTGTGAAATCCGCCTGGCCACTGATTGACTACGGCGCTTACTTCAATTTGCAAGGAGAATATGTCAAAGCGCGGGATATGTTACAGCAGGCTATAGCAATTGGCGGCCAGTGGGATCAGGCGTTTGACGAATTATCGAAAGCCTACCGGGGCCTGGGACAGAAAGACCTGGCGATCGATAGCCTGAAACGTGCGATTGCGATTAATCCGGCGAAACCGGAGTATCATTACGCGCTGGCCCGGCTTTACACGCAGGCAAATGAGAAGCAGCAGGCGGAGCACGAACTTGCAATTTACGAACAAGAGCGCAAGCGAAGCGCCCGTTGAGCCGGGCGCGATGGACCGGCTCCGCGTAGGACTCTTCAGCATCGGGCTAGAAGCGTATTGGGAGCAATTTGCAGGGTTGAAGCAGCGCCTCCTTGGCTACAACGCGCAGATCGCGGACCGGATAGCACAAGCTGGTGTTCAGATAGTAAATCTGGGCCTGATCGATAGCGTGGACAAGGCTTTCGAAGCGGGCGAGCAAGCGAAACGGGCCGGGATCGATATTTTGTTCCTGCACGTTGCCACGTACGCTCTTTCGGCCACGGTTCTTCCGGTAGTACGGCGCGCTAAGGTTCCTGTGATCGTCTTGAATCTCGCGCCCGATGCCGCAATCGACTATCGCGCGTTCAATGCGCTCGGTGACCGCACCTCGATGACAGGCGAGTGGCTTGCGTATTGCGGTGCATGTCCGGTTCCGGAACTCGCCAACGTCTTTCGGCGCGCGCGAATTCCGTTTGTGGAAGTGAATGGCACTTTAGGTGACGATGCAGCGGCCTGGACGGAAATCTTCTCCTGGGTGGAGGCCGCGAAAGTAGCGCGAGTTCTAGAGACGAATCGCCTGGGCGTGATGGGCCATTATTACAGCGGCATGCTTGACATCTACTCCGATCTCACGCGGCACTGCGCCTATTTCGGCGGCCATATCGAGCATCTGGAAGTAGATGAGCTATCAGCGCTGCGCGAAGCCGTTGCCGAACCGCAAATCCACGAACGGGTTTCACAGTTCCGGCAGGTGTTCGACATACAGGCCGGTTGCCCTGAGGGCGAACTTGCGCGCGCCGCCCGGACATCGCTCGCGCTCGACGTGCTTGCCGCGAAATACCAACTTGGCTCGCTTGCGTATTACTACCGCGGAGCCGGCAATCCAGCCAATGAAGACACGATGAGCTCGATTATTTTGGGCACGAGCCTCTTAACCGCGCGGCATATCCCGGTTGCGGGCGAGTATGAAATCAAGAACGCGCAGGCCATGAAAATCATGGATGCTTTTGGCGCGGGCGGCTCATTCACCGAATACTACGCCGCTGATTTCAACGACGACGTAATTCTGATGGGCCACGATGGCCCGGGACACATGTCGATCGCAGAAGGCAAGATTAAAGTCCGGCCGCTCGACGTGTACCACGGTAAGATCGGCTGCGGGCTCTCGGTTGAAATGTCGGTCAAGCACGGCGAGGTTACGCTGCTTGCGGTGATAGAAACGCCTGATGGTGGATTTAAATTCCTGATCGCCGAAGGTCGTTCCGTACCCGGCCCGATTCTTGAAATTGGCAACACGAATAGCCGGTATCGGTTTCCCATTGGTGCTCGCCAGTTCCTGGAAAACTGGAACGCGCAAGGGCCCGCGCACCACTGGGCGATCGGCGTCGGCCACATCGCTCGTAAATTGCAAAAACTCGGTTTTCTGCTTGGCATCGAAACAGTCCAGGTTTGTTAACCCATGAACATGTACCGCGCTTGCGTACCTAAATGGCAAGGAGCGATGCGCAAAGATCCTCAGCGGGGAGCACTCGGGTGAGTTAAAAACTCAATCGCGCCGCATACTGCAAGGTGCGTCCCAGGTTACTTTGCCGGATATTGGCCTGCCCGAACGACGAATCAGTAACATTTGAATCTGCCGGAGCAAACATAATGCTATTCGTCAAGTTATAGGCTTCCATCCGGAATTGCAGCTTCCAGCGCTCAGTTAGCGAAAAGGTTTTGCCGAGGCTGGCATCAATATTCCAAACGTCAGGCGCGGTTACACCGGGAAAACTTCTCTGATCCGCTGGAGGGGTGAACTTAGGCAGAACTTTGAAGGCCGTCGGATTAAAGGTATCCCCGGCGGGCACATTCTGCGCCGGATCACCGATTACTTCGTACGGGCCTCCGAACGCAATCTGTGCGCCCGCGTTGAACGTGAAAGTGGAACTCAGGGTCCAGCCGCCCAGGACTCCATCGACTACGCGATTCGCGTTTGCCAAAAAGGTCCGGCCGTGCCCGGCAGGCAAGTCATAAACGCCCGAAACCACGACCCTATGCCGTGCATACGGATCTCCGGTGCTGTCGGACCACGACGGCGTCCGGTTGTAATAATAAAGACCCCCCGTAGGATCGCCACCGCTCGGAAACCAGGTCTGCCATTCCCGGTTATACAGATAGGAGCCGAGAATGGTAAATCCGTTCGAGTACGCGCGCTGCAGTTGTACTTCAAAATTTCGCACCACGTCCTGCTCGATCGGTACTCCGCCCATCACGATCTGTTGATATTGCGGATAGGGCGCGAGCAGCTGCTGCACTTTAATTGTTTTCTGCGTGCGCAGTCCGCCGGGAAACTGGGCCGGGGTCAAATAGTTATAGAACGGATTCGAGATCGATGAGAGAAGCTGGCCTCCGGTCTGCGGATTGTAATAGAGCGCAGGATTCACCTGATTCAAAGGAAAGTTATTGTCGAAGAACGCATTTGAATCAATATTCCGGCCATTGATTCCGATGAAGCTTATGTCCAAGCGGAATTGCGCTGGTAACTGACGCTCGATGGTTGCATTGAAGCGGTCGAATGAGCCGTCCTGATAATTCGGATCGCGCACATAGTTGCCGCCATTGAACGCTCCTCCGAGATTTGTATTCACGCCCAGGCTTTTCCCTGTCACCGGTAGCAGCGGGTTGTCACTCGGAAACGGATTCGACAACTGTGTCTGCGGCACACCGTTCACAGAAGCCTGAACGCTCGACGTCTGGCTGTAACCGGTGAAATTCGGATTTGTCAGCAAGCCGTTATATACTTGCGAGTTCATCATCAAGTTACGTCCCCAGCCGAGCTGCAAGACGGTCTTATCGTTCAACTGAATGGCCCCGCCAATCCGAGGTGCAAAGTTAAAGATGGGTGCATGGAACGGCGACCGGCTCGTGCTGTCTGCAAATAGATATTGGCCGTTCGGCGAAGGGACTGCATTACTTGCGCCCAGATATTGCGCTCGCAGCGCCAGATCTGCTGCCGAGTAGGGCGAAGGATTGTTGACCAGCGTTGGGTTGGGGGCGTTGAGGTTCAACAAACGCAAGTACCGGTTTTGCGCATCGACCGGGGCGCTTTCAAACTCATAACGCAAGCCCAGGTTCAAGGTGATCCGCCGGTTCAATTTGTAATCATCCTGGACATAACCGGCGTAGTAATGAAGCGAAATATTGGCCGGAGGCGTGAAACCAGCATGAGAGGAGTCATCCGGCGCGCCCAGCAAGAAAGTCGCGTAAGGATCGCCGCTCAATTTGATATTGGGGTTGACGAATGTAGCGGCGGTGGTCGCACTCGTGAAGTTAAATGCCAGTTGCTGCGGGTAGGACAGGGTTACCGCGGAATACCGTGAATCAATTCCAGTCTTGATGTTATGTTTACCCCAGGTTTTCGATAGCTTTCCCATGAAGTTATAGCTATGCGGCTCCTGGAAATATAAGCTACCCAAGCCGAATTGGGACGTGGAACTTGGCCCGATGTTAAGCGTCGGGAAATAGACGCTGCCGCGGTATTGACTCAAATAGGGCTGATACCAGGGATTATTCGGCCATAAATTCGCGAGGCCGCTCGCACCGATTTCGTTCTGGGGAGCCGCCGCATCGTCGTTAAAGGCCGCATAACTGAACCGGACGTCGCCCACCATCGTGGGATTGAACGTGTAGGTCACGTCGCCTGCCACATTGCGGGACCACATCACGCCGCCCTGTCCGTTAGCCGCCGCGGGGGAGTGGATCCCGGTGTAATCGGGCAGCACGTTTGTCGCGTTGAACTCACTGTAGCGCCCGAAAACCCGCAGTTTGTCGCTGGCATTCCAGTCGGTGCGATCCGAAACATTCCAGTATTTTGTTGCCAGGCCGACTACACTTTGGAAATTATTTGCGCCCGCAACATTGGTGGGTGCGTGGTTTGGCTGCCAGATATCGGCCATCATCTTCATGGCCGTCGGATCGAGCCGGTTCGCCGGAATTTTGTTCCCTGGAAATGGTGTGCGCACCGCAACGCCCGTTGCGGGATTGTATTGGGTCGTGAGCGGATCGTAAATCGTTCGCAAACCGCCCGCGATGTTTAGCGACTGGGAATAATCTCCGGTGCGTTCGAGCGCAGTTGGCAAGGTCAGCAAGCCATTATACGGACTGTACGGTACTGTCTCGCGCCACCCCTCGTAGTTGCCAAACGTAAACAGTTTATTTTTCCGGATGGGCCCGCCGATTGCGCCGCCCCAGATGCTGTTCCGCTGCAAACTAGGGCTGTGAATCAAACCGTTCGAAGCTGCATCGATCGCCGGGTTTCGTCCGTAGTAATAGCCGACACCGTGGAAATCGTTGGTCCCCTGCCGGGTGGAAATGTTCGTCACACCGCCGGCCGAATGCCCAAACTCGGCATCCACGGCGACCTGCTCCACTACAACGTCTTGCGTCGCATCCATGGTGGGCGTGTATGACCCTTTCGGCCCGATCTGGACCGGGGCTCCGTCAATCAGCACGTCGTTTGCCCGCGATGTCTGTCCGCCGAAATCCATTTCCGACGCTTGCCACATGTGAAACGGTGTGGCCGAGGCCGGATACACGTTCTGCACTGCCGGGTCGAGCAGTACCAGACTATAGGGACTCCGGTCGAGCACGGGCAGATTGGCGATTTGTTCGTGGGTGATCGTCAGGCTTTTGGAACTTGTATTCAACTGCAATTCCACCGGGTTCGCCGTCACCACCACCGATTGGGACACCGAACCCGGCTGGAGGGTCAGATTCACAGTTACATCGCCCGAGGTTTCCACCCGAACGTTCTCTGCGACCTCCGTATTGAACCCTCGCATTTCAACTGCGACTCGATACGTCCCCGGATCCACGAGCGGAAAGCGGTACTCGCCGTTGCCGCCCGAAGGCAGCGTTCGCGAAACGCCGGTATGGACATTCAACAGCGTCACTTGCGCGCCCGCGACTGAGGAGTTGCTCGAATCGGTGATCAAACCCTGCACCGTGGCACGGTAATCCTGCCCCCAACACAGCAAGGAAACTACGCTCAGGAACGTCAATCTACGCACCATCATTTTGACCACCACTAAGGTGTCAGTAGTCTCGCAAGCTCTGCCGGTTTTCGCAAGCAAGTTAACCGTAAGTACACGAGGTAAGCAGGAGTAAGCTGGAGATGCTAAGAGCTTGATAGGCTAAGTTTTGCCAATGAGCGTGCCGCATTCCGAGCCCGTCGCACAGGTTTCGCCCGTGGATCCGCGCTGGCAGCTTGTCCAGCGGGTTGCAACAAGCCAGTTTTTTTCGAAAGGTCCCAAATTGCGGGCTTTTCTCCTTTACGTGTGCGAGAACACCCTGCTCGGCAAGCCGGAGAATTCTACGGCTCAACTGATAGGCGCGAGGGTCTTCGGCCGTGAACCCGATTACGTTCCGAGTGAAGACAACATTGTACGGGTGGAAGCCCGCGAGCTTCGTAAACGACTCGCCGCTTACTTTTCTTCCGACGGGCGCGACGAACCGCTTGTCATTCAAATCCCCAAAGGGAGTTATTCGCCGGTTTTTCTCCCGCGCGATGCTGCAGAAACCGAAGTGCCGCCGGCGACCGTCCCGAGCCCGCCCCGTTCCGCAACGCGCTGGATAATTTCGCTTTTATCCGGCGCTCTAGTTGCTGCCCTTGGCTTCAATGCCTGGCAAGCGTTTGACGCCCCTCTTCGCAAGCAGCGCTCGGTATTCCTGGCGAGTTTGCAACAGTCCAAGAGTTCATCCGCAAATTTCTCGATCTACCGGGACCTGCTCGGGCCGCTCGGCGCGAATCCTGGGCGGGAGGCGCTACTCGTTTTGAGCAATCCCCGCATTATGACCTACTTTGTCTCGAAATCTGACAAAGACTCTACCGACGTCTCGGATGTCAGCATTCCAGTCCCGAAGGATCTGCGGAACGCTCTGGCGCCAGCCTTAAAGGAATCCGATCGCAAGCTCCCGTTCCTGTTTTTTCACGTGACGCGCGAAAGCTACACCGGTATTGGCGAGGCAGTGGCGGCTTTCCACATAGGACGGCTGATGAATCTACTTGGCCGGCGGGTCCACCTTACCCAAGGCCGCTTCCTTAACTGGGATCACATCGAGAAACAGGATCTTATTTTGCTTGGCGGCCCATTCAGTAACGACTGGACGTACGAAAGCGATACCAAATCGAATTTCAGCATTACGTCGGATTGCATAGTGAATGCCAAACCGCTGCCCGGAGAGCAACCCGTTTATCGCGCCGACCGCTTCACGGATTATGCTTTAATCCAGAAACTCACGACGCCCTACAATTTTGAAACGGTTTTGTTAGCTGGCATGTCGAGCGCGGGAACTGCCGCAGCCGGGCAATTTCTGGCAAATCCCGCCAAAATGAATCAGGTCTACACGACGCTGCGTGCTTTAAACGCCGGGGGAAAGATCCCGGCGAATTGGGAAGTCCTTGCTCGCGTAGCGATCCGCGACGGGTTGCCGGTCGAAACGTCGATTGTGGCTATCCGGTAAGCCGGATCCTTATACTCGACGGGTAATTCCGTAACGAGAAAGCTTACCTAAGTCAAGGTAGGGAGCGCCCGGCCATGGAAGAACGCATCACGGTGATGCGTAATGGCGGGCGGTTCGCTGAAGACGATCGAAACAATATCGAAGCGCACCTTGCTCCAGTCGTCGCCGGAACGGGTGGTGAATGCCCGGGCAGCGCGGAAGATGTGCCGCTGTTTTTCCTGGTCGACGGCGCGATCCGGGCTGCCAAATTCGGCCGATTGGCGGGATTTCACTTCAACAAAGACGAGGGCATCGCCGTCGCGAGCGACAATGTCGATTTCGGAATCGGCGCCGGGCCGGTAGTTGCGCGCGACGACGGTGAGGCCGCTGCTGCGGAGAAAGCGATGCGCCAGATCTTCGCCTTTGCGCCCGAGCGCTGCATCCGATTGCAAGACTTTCCGCTCTTTCGCCTGGCGCACGGAATCGATCAGACGCCAGACGAGCTGCCGCGATTCGGCAAGCCAGCCGCATCGCTCTTGTTTGCCAGTAGGTGCCATTCGATGACTTTGCCCCGGATCAGATAACAGAGATAAAACTCCCAGAAGCGCCGGAAGCCGCGAAAGCGATTCACCAGGAACTCGAAGCCGAGATATCTCCATAGGGCAAGTAGCCGCACGTGGACGGAAATCTCCTGAAATCTCGCTCCGGAATAGTAGGCGTATCCGCCGTGATCGTTGCCGAAGTAGCGGAAGGAAAAGCTGTTCAGGTGCCAGCGATGAGTGGGATCGCAGAACGAGCTGAAATCGGTATAGTGCGGCGTGACAATCACGGCCTGGCCGCCAGGGGCGAGCAGGCGATGGAACTCTTCCATAGTTCGGATGACGTCCGAGACATGCTCGATCACGTGAATCGCGCGCACTTCGCGAAACGAGTTATCCGCAAAGGGAATGGGTATTGATCGAGATCGGCAATCACATCGGCGCGCGTATGGGTGTTGCGATCGATGCCGATTGCTCCGGGATATTTGTTAATGCCGCAACCGACATCGAGTACAGGCGCGGGCAGGGTTACTGTTCCAGGGCCTGCAGACACTGCTTCAGTGTAGCGACCTCCAAAGCTCCGATATACTCTTACCTGCTCTGCCCGACAGACAAGGAGGAACAATGTTGAAGCGATTTCTGGCGCTTGCACTTCCCGGCATTCGCTCTGATGGCCTTCTCCGGACCGGACCAGCGGCAAATCACGGATCCCAGCTCTATCGCTTCCAGCCTCCAATCCAGGCGCGGGGCCAGTCTCCATCGACGATCTTTTCTTCACGCGAAACGTCGGCGGCCCGTCCTGGTCGCCCGATGGCAAGGAGATTGTCTTCACCACCAACCTGACCGGGCGCAATAATTTATGGAAGGTCTCGTCCTCGGGAGGTTGGCCGATTCAGCTTTCGCAGTCGGATGACCGGCAAAGCGGCGCTGTCTGGTCGCCGGATGGAAAGGAAATCCTCTATCAGCAGGATCGGGGCGGAGGCGAAATCTACGACATCTTCGCCATGCCGAGTTCTGGCGGCGAGGCTGTCAATCTCACCCAGACGGACGATATCTCCGAAACGTCTCCTGAATTTTCGCCCGACGGGCAAACGGTCGCAATCTCCTGGAAACCTAAAACGTCGCCCGTACCGGACATCGCAGTGCTCGATTGGCACACCCAGCAAGGTTCGGAACGTGACAAAGGAACAGGCCAAAGATCACGATTTGGGACTTCGTAGCCTGGAGTCCGACGGCCAAAATATCTACGCGAATCGGACGTACATCGGCGGCACGGACGGGGATGCCTACCGCATTGATGTGAAAACCGGAGCCCTGGAGAACCTCACGCCGCACCAGGGCAAAATACTTTACGCCGCCTCGTCGCTCTCGAGCGATGGCCGTACGCTTCTTCTGATCTCAAACAAAACCGGCTTCAACAACGTTGTCCTGCTCGATATTGCCAGCAAGAAGATAAAGCCGGTGACGGATACGCAATGGGACGCGGCGCCCGGGAACTTCGCGCCCAGTGGCAGTTCGTTCACCTACCTTATTAACCAGGACGGCCAGACACAAATCTATCTCGCCGACCGCGATTCCGGCAGCCACGAAGAACTTCCGTTCCCGAAAGGCCTGACCTATTTCAGCGGAAATCCCTCGCCCTTTTCTCCGAGCGGCGACCGGCTGCTGATTGGACATCAGAGCTCGCAGCAGCCATCCGACCTTTGGGTTTACGACTTGCATTCGAAGAAACCGATGCAACTCACCTATTCCGCCATTGCAGATTTGAATCCGTCCAGATTGCCCGAGGCGCAGCTTGTGCATTACAAGAGCTTCGATGGAAAAATCATCAGCGCGTTCGTCTGGCTGCCGTTCAATCTGAAGCGCGACGGAAGCGCTCCGGGTGTGGTGTTGCCGCATGGCGGTCCCACGGGGCAGACGGTAGATTACTTCAACCGGGATGCCGCGGCGTTGGCCTCTCGAGGTTACGTGTGCATCGCCCCGAATGTACGCGGATCCACCGGCTATGGGATTGCTTTCCAGGAAGCAAACAAAAAGGACCTGGGCGGCGGCGATCTGCAGGACGAAGTCTATGCAGCACACTTTCTTTCCGATACCGGTTACGTGGATAAGAAGAAGATTGGGATCACGGGCGGCTCGTATGGCGGCTACATGACCCTGATGGCAATCGGCAAGACGCCGGACGTCTGGGCGGCGGCTGTGGAAGAGTACGGAATCATCAGCTGGCTAACGATGTTGCAGCATGAAGATCCCTTACTGCAGCAATACGAGCAATCGCTGCTGGGCGATCCGGTGAAGGATCGTAAGATCTATGAAGCGGATTCGCCCATCACCTATATTCGAAACGAAAAAGCGCCGCTTCTGGTTCTGCAGGGCGACAACGATATACGCGTTCCTAAAGAAGAGGCGGAGCAGGTCGTCTCGATTCTTAAACAGGAAGGCCGAACCGTAGAGGCGCACTACTATCCAAACGAAGGGCACGGCTTTTCGAAACGGGAAAACCAGGTGGACGCGATGCGGCGAACGATCGCCTGGTTTGACCACTATCTAAAAGGAAACACCGGCCAGCCCACACAATAGTGGCCAGAGTTATTGTTCCAGGGCGTGCAGACATTGCTCCAGCGTCGCGATAGCGAAGTCGGCCTGCTCGCGCGTAATAACGAGCGGCGGACAGAGCCGGAGGCTGTTCGGGCCCGCGCCTAAGATCAGCAGGCCGCGCTCGAAGGCGAGAAACTCCACGCGATCGCGCAGGCCGGGCGCTCGCTCTTTCGTTTGCTGGTCGGCGACGAGTTCGACGCCGATCATGAGGCCGAGTCCGCGCACTTCGCCGACGTGCCGAAAGCGGCTGGGCCAGCTTTGCATGCGTTCGAGCAGGTACGACGCCCATGTTTGCGGCGTTCTCGATCAGACCTTCCTGGAGCAGGTCGAGGGTGGTGAGCGCGGCGGCCACGGAGACAGGATTGCCGCCGAAGGTGGAGGCGTGCGCGCCGGGCGGCCAGTTCATAATGTCCGCGCGCGCGATGGTGGCGGAGAGCGGCATACCGCTGGCGATGCCTTTAGCTACCGTTACGATGTCGGGCACGACGCCAAAGTGCTCGGAGGCAAATAGCCGCCCGGTGCGGCCCATGCCGCACTGCACTTCGTCGTGGATCAGCAGGATGCCGTACTTGTCGGCAATGCGCCGCAACTCCTGATGGAATTCTTTCGGCGGAACGAGGTAGCCGCCTTCGCCCTGCACCGGTTCGACAAAAATGCCGGCCACTTCTTCGGGCGGAAGCACGGTCTTAAACAGTTGATCTTCGAGCAGGCGGATGCCATCGAGCGCGTTCTATGACCGCGGTACGCGTTTGGATAAGGAATGTGATAGACGGGGAGCGGCGGATGGAATCCGCGGCGTTGAATGACCTTGCTGGCGTTCAAAGAAAGCGCGCCCATGGTGCGGCCGTGGAACGCTCCGTAGCACGCGACGAATTTGTCGCGGCCTGTATGATAACGCGCAAGCTTGATGGCTGCTTCGTTCGCTTCTGCTCCGGAATTGCCGAAATATACGCGTTTGGGCAACGTTGCCAGGAGCGAGCGTGGCGAGCCGCTCCGCTAAGGTCACCATGCGTTTCGTAATAGAAATCGGTGCCGGACATGTGGAGGAATTCGGCGGCTTGTTCCTGGATCGCCCGGACGACGCGCGGGTGGGAATGGCCGGTTGCGACTACGGCGATGCCGGCGGCGAAGTCGAGGAAGTGGTTGCCGTCGACATCTTCGACGATGGCTCCTTCTCCGCGCTTCATAACGAGCGGATAACAGCGGGTGTAGGAAGTCGAAAGCACCGCCTGGTCGCGGCGAATGACCTCTTGCGCCTTGGGCCCGGGCAGGGAAGTCAGAATATTGGGCAGAGCGGGAGCAGCCATCTGCGTTGGCATAAGCAGTTACCTCGGATTTCAAACAAATAGAAAACAGACAGGAAGGAACGCGAGGCAGGCGTGCTTAGTCTGAGCCAAACAGGGAGGGACGAACGGCGGCGGGTACAGCGGCCATACTTCAGCTTAGATCAAAACAGGCGCGAGCGGGCAGAGCTACTGAAAAAAGGAAAGCGGGATCGCGTTCGCCATCGCCTGGTACCCGGCGTCGTTTGGATGCAAATGATCGCCGCTGTCGTAGGTGGGGAGCATCCGGCCGGGATGCGCAGGATCCTGGACAGCTTTATCGAAATCGATGACTCCGTCGAATGCTTTGCCGCTGCGAATCCAGGCATTGATGGCTTGCCGCTTGATTTCTTTTTCCGGCGAATAATAGCCGGGGAAAACGGCGCCTTCGAACGGCGTCAGGGTCGCACCGTAGACTTTGAGACCGTTTTCGTGCGCACGTTCGGCGAGTTGTTCGAGACCGGCGATGATTTGTTCGGCGCTGACCGTTTCGGAGGGAGGAGCGGAGGTGCCTGCGTGGCCGATATCATTGATGCCTTCGAGCACTATGACGCGTTCAATGGCCGGTTGTGCCAACACATCGCGATCGAAGCGGGCGAGTGCGCTAACGCCAAAGGCAATACTGCTTGGCCCGGCATCGTGCAGCACGCGATTGCCGCCGATACCCGCATCGAGAACGCCGATTTCGGCTCCGTTCTTCTGCTGGCGCAGGCGGGCAGCGAGATCATTCGGCCAGCGCCGATTTGCGTCGACCGTCGAATTCGTGCCGTCCGTAATGGAATCGCCGAAAGCCGCAAGCGTATAGGCGGAAGCGGGCGCAGCAACATCTACACTGGCGAGAAACACCCATGATTTGAATGTCTTTGCACTGTTGAGTTGCGCTTCTCCCGTGACGTTGCCTTCTGCCTGGTAAGAGGTCTGCTCGGCGGCATAGTGAATTCCGGCACCCTCGATTTGCTTCGGGAGATAGATGCTGATGGTGAGATTACTGCCTGACGGCGCATCCAATCGGACGGGGTCGCTAATGAGAGTGGCATCTTTCGGAATCGTGGCGCTTGGCTGGCCGCTGAAGGTCAACACGCGATCCGTGCCGGGCATGATCGCCGCTCCGTCGCTTTGCCGGGCGAGATGGGCCGCGCCGATTTCAACCGGCTCGCTGCCGAAGACGTTTGAAAGCCGCACGCGCACGGTATCGCTGCCGGCGCTGAGATGGATAATCTCGCGCACGGTTTGATTGGCGAATTCGAGATGCTCCTCCTGCATTTTGGCCTGGTCGGGCCACTGAGGGGAAGGACTGGCGCCCCAGGAGACAATCCAATGGACAGGCGCAGCAAAGGCGAGCCCGGCGGAGAGGGCGGCGGCGATCAGAAGCGACGTGAATTTCATTTCGGGTGAATGGCTATCCTATCAGCGGACGGGTGAGCCCGAGCCTGACAGGTACGCCTGAATCAGCCCATGCTGGATCAGCCCGTGACGTTCACAAACCCTCCGGACGCCGGCTCCGGAGCACTGATTCCGGAAGCTGAGACGCCATCCGCCGACAGAAGTGCCGAGGCCGCTGCGTTACTCAATGCGACGTTATCGACCATACCGGCGAGAGCCTCCGCCTCGGCCAGGAGCCCTTTAACGACCTCTAGCGCGATATTCGTGTCGGTCATTTTGGTGAGCTCCGGCAACGAAGCTGGGGAAAGGTTCGAAGAAAGGGGAGATGCGCTGGTGGACACAAAAGAACCTCGCTACCTTATCGACTGCTTCAGGAAAAAGTAGAGTGAGAGTTTGAAAAAAAGCTTCTGGCGGGCTCTCGTTACAATAAGTAAATGTCCGAGGACAAAACATCCTCACCTAACTTTGAAGCGGGTCTCCAAGAGCTGGAACGGGTTGTCAAGGAACTGGAAAAGGGGGACTTGCCGCTCGAGCGCAGCCTGGAACTGTTTGAAAGCGGGATGCGGTTGAGCGCGCAATGCAAGCGGCAACTGGAAGAAGCGGAATCACGAGTGGAAATTCTGCTAAAACGCGGCAGTGAACTGGTGCCTGTGCCATTCAAGCCGGAGACCGGGGGCAAATGAAGGACCGCGAAAGCCGGGCCGTTTCGGTGGACGAGCTTCCGCTCAGCGATTTTCTCGCCCAGGAGATTGAGACAGTCGATCAGGCGCTGAATGAGTGGGTGCCTGCTGAGACGGTTGACCCGTCTTCCATTCATCGTGCGATGCGCTATAGCCTGTTCGCCGGAGGCAAGCGGATCCGGCCGATTCTGGCGATGGCGGCGGCGCGCGCGGTGACGGATTCGGCCAAAGGCGTGTTGGACGCCGCTATAGCACTCGAACTGATTCATACCTATTCGCTGATTCACGACGACCTGCCTGCTTTAGATAACGACGACCTGCGGCGCGGGCGTCCTACCTGCCACAAAGTCTTCGGCGATGCGATGGCAATTCTTGCGGGAGACGCGCTGCTGACCTTAGCGTTTGAAGTATTGAGCCGTTTACCAGAGATCCATGCAAGCCGCAAGATCCGACTGGTAGAGGAGCTCTCGCGGGCCGCGGGAACGGTGGGCGGAATGATTGGCGGCCAGGTGAACGATATAGAAGGCGAGCGCAAGCCGCCTACGGCTGAACTGCTCGATTCGATTCACCGCGCCAAGACCGGCGCGCTGCTGCGGGCGAGCGTACGGATGGGCGCGATTTTCGCGGGCGCGAAGGAAGGGGAGCTGGCGGCGCTTTCCGCTTATGGAGAGCACATCGGACTCGCTTTCCAGATTATTGACGACGTGCTGGATGTGGAGGAATCGTCGGAAGCGCTGGGCAAGACCGCAGGCAAAGACGAGCAGCAACAGAAGATCACGTTTCCGGCGGTGTACGGCCTTGAAACGTCGCGCAGCATGGCGGAACGGGAACGCCTGGCTGCGCACACTGCTCTTGAACGGTTCGGTGCACGCGCCTTGCGTCTTCGGCAAATTGCCGACTTTATCGTGCAGCGCAAAGTTTGAGTAATTCTTCCAAGCTTGGTTCCGGGAAAATGCGGCTGGATGTGGCGCTGGTAGAGCGCCAGCTTGTTGAGTCGCGCCAGAAAGCGCAAGCGTTGATCCTGGCCGGGAAGGTCAGAGTTGACGGACAGAAGTCGGACAAGCCGGGCCGGCTGGTTTCGCTCGAAAGCGCAGTGCAGGTGGAGCAGCCGTTACCGTTTGTGAGCCGGGGCGGCGTTAAGCTGGTTGCGGCGCTCGATCATTTCGAAATCGATGTTACGGGCCGAGTATGTCTGGACATCGGTACGTCGACGGGCGGTTTTGTCGATTGCCTGGTACAGCGCGGCGCAAAAAAAGTGCATGCAGTGGATACAGGCGCCGGCCAGATTCACTGGCGCTTGCGCACCGACGCACGTGTCATTCTGCACGAGCGCACGAACGCGCGTTATCTCAGTCTGGAGGATATCGGGGAGCGGGCAGAGATTTTGACGTGTGACGTCAGCTTTATCTCTGTCACTCTGCTACTGCCGGCGCTCGCGCCGCTGCTCGCCGAGGGCGGCCGCTGGATTACGCTGGTTAAGCCGCAGTTCGAAGTGGGCCGCGAATCGGTGGGCGCGGGAGGAATCGTGCGCGACCCCGCTTTGCAGCAAGCGGCGTTGCGCAAAATCTCGGATAAGTTCGAAGCACTCGGATTTCGCACGTCGGCGATGGACAGCCCAATCCTCGGAGCGGAAGGCAATCGCGAATTTCTGCTGTACGCCCGAGCGTAGTTTACTCTATTCTTGAACGAATGCAGCAGGTGAACCAGGTTGGCATCATTTCAAAACCGAACATGTCGCGCGCGGCCGAAATCGTATGCGGGCTTTTGCGCTGGCTGGACGAGCGGGCGATCGGGTACAGATGCGACCAGCAGACGGCGGAATACGCCGGAGTCGAGAAATCGTTCCCACGCGAAGAACTGGCCGATGGCGCGGATCTAATCATCGTGCTCGGCGGAGATGGCACCTTACTTTCGGCCGCGCGCGCGGTTGCGGGGATGAACATTCCACTGTTTGCGGTGAACCTGGGCCGCTTGGGGTTCCTGACGGCTATTCGGGTGGAGGATCTGTATCCGGAATTGGAGCGGGCGCTGGCGGGTGGACATCGAATCGCATCGCGCCGCATGGTGGATTGCGAAGTACGGCGCAATAATCTTACGGTCGGGTCTTACTCCGCGTTAAACGATGTTGTGCTGACCAAGATGGAACTGGCGCGCATGATCGATCTGGATACGCATGTCGATAATCATTTCGTCGCGGCTTATAAGGCAGACGGATTGATTATTGCGACACCCACCGGCTCGACTGCGTATTCGCTTTCGGCGGGCGGTCCGGTGATCTTCCCGTCTGTCAGCGCGTTCTGCATGACCCCTATCTGTCCGCACATGCTAACGAACCGGCCCGTGATCGTGCCCGATACAAGTGTGATTCAGGTTTTGGTACACGGCGATGAAGGCACGTACTTAACGATCGACGGGCAGATAGGCGAACCCCTTTTAAAAGACGACCTGGTGGTCTGCCGGTCGTCTCCGAAGACCATTCAGCTTATCCGACCGCCGAAGAGCCTGTTCTTCGATGTGTTGCGGGAAAAGCTCAAATGGGGAGAACGCTAGCCTTGCATGCGCCTGCTGAAGCGATTGTCGCTTACCACATGGATTTTTCTATCGCTGGTCATCGGCATTCTGCTGGGTGCATTTTTTCCTGAATTTTCGAAGTCGCTCGAGCCAGTCAGCAATATCTTCCTGCGGTTGATCAAGTCGATTGTCGGCCCGCTGCTGTTCGGCACGCTCATTTCGGGGATCGCTTCGGCTGGCGAGTTGAAGACGATGGGGCGGATCGCTTTGAAGGCGATCGTGTATTTCGAGGCGGCGACGACGCTTGCGCTCACTATTGGCTTGATTGTTGTGAACGTGTTTCGGCCGGGATCGGGATTGTCGCTGGCCGCCGAACACGGTGTAGTTCCGTCGCTGGCAAAACCTGCTTCGCTCAGCCAGGTGCTGGAACATGCCATTCCGGCCAACATCTTCGAATCTCTCGCGCAAAACGATGTGCTGCAGATGGTGGTGTTCTTTTTCCTGTTTGGAGCGGCGTGTTCGGCGATCGGAGAAAAGGCACAGCCGGTGGTAACGTTTGCGGCGAGCGTTGCGGAGGTGATGTTCCGCTATACGAAATACGTAATGTACCTGGCACCGTTCGGGGTGGGCGCGGCGATTGCGGTGACGGTGGGGTCCCATGGTCTGCGGGTGTTGTTCGGATTGGGCAAGCTGGTGGGGACGCTGTATCTGGCGCAGGCGCTGTTTGTGGTGCTGGTGCTGGGGGCGGCGCTCTCGATCGCGCGCGTACCGCTGAAGCCGTTCGTGCGGGCGGCGCGGCAGCCTTTCCTGATTGCGTTTTCGACGGCTTCGAGTGAAGCGGCGCTGCCGCTGGCGTTGGAGAATATGGAGCTGTTCGGAATACCGAAGCACATCGTGGGTTTCGTGCTACCGACCGGCTATAGCTTCAACCTGGATGGATCTACGCTGTACCTTTCGCTCGCCTCCGTGTTTATTGCGCAAGCCGCGGGGGTTCATATGCCGTTAGGAACGCAGATCACGATGATGCTGACGCTGCTGTTGACGAGCAAGGGAGTGGCGGCGGTTCCGCGGGCGAGTTTGGTGATCCTGGCCGGGACGATTGGCACGTTTCATCTGCCGCTCGAAGGCATAACGCTGATCCTCGGAGTGGACGCGTTGATGGATATGTGCCGGACCTCGGTAAATCTGTTAGGCAACTGCGTGGCGACGGCGGTGGTGGCGCGCTGGGAAGGGCACTCGTTTGCCGGTGCGCCGAGCGATCCGGAGATGCAGTTGTCGACAGTGAGCGAATAGCGTTCAAACTCGCAGGCGGATTTCTGCGAAACGAACTCGGGAACGCCGTCCGTTTGGAATGGGGGACACGCCTGCGGACCGGACAGGGGAGATGCTGTCGGTGCTTGCCCGGAGTGTCCCCGGCGGGCGGATGAACACGGATCAACACCGATAACGAAAAACCAAAAAATACATTTTCGTTTGGATAGATGAGTTTAGCCCGGTTTCGAGCGGCGTGGCGAACGGGTGGGTTGGGAGACTCGTGCGCGGGATGCCCGAAGAAACGAAGAAGCGCGGGGGTGGGCCGAAAACGCCGGAAGGGAAGGCGCGGGCGAGCCAGAATTCGACCAAGCATGGGATGTGCACGCGGCACAGACTGGTGCTCGAGGACGAGACGCTCGACGACTATAACCGGCATTACGACGGATGGCTCTACGATTTTCCGACCGAGAGTTTCACGCAAAGAGAGTTGCTGGAGCAGGTGATTCTGAATGCGTGGCTGATGAAGCGGGCGACACGGCGAGGGATTGATTTAGAGGCGACGGTAAGCAGCAATCCGGCCGAGTGGACGGCGGAACAAGAACACAAATTGGAATTGATGCAGCGGTATAAGGGGTCGGCGGAACGGGCGTTTTACCGGTCTTTGGCGGTGCTGCGGCAATTGGATAAAGACCTTGTGCGACACGATTTGTTAGTCAAGAAATTGAACAGCGAGATCACGGAACTGGAGAAGAAGGTGGCGAGGCAAGCGCCGCCGGCAACGAGCAATCCGCAGGGGCTGGCGGATGGCGGGGTCGGTGTGCAGGGGATGAGTCCGGCGAAGTGGAAAGAGCAGATCGTAAATGAAGCGACTTTCACGGTGAAGGATCATGTGCAGCCGTGCGGGGGGAATCTGCCGAGGCTCAAAAGAGCGGGGCGGGTGCGAGTGCGAGGTGTGTAGGGGGAATGAATCGATGCTGGAGCGGGCGCGGTTGGAGTGAGTCGCGCGGCTTGGAGCCCAGCTCTGGCCGGCCTTTGCATTTTGGGGAAATCAAGAAGGACGCCGGCTTGAGGCGGCGTAGTTTTCCGACTCCATTCCTTTTGGAAAGGGGAAGAGTGTCGCGAGAGCGATCGAGTGGAAATTACGGCGCTATGTGACCGGAAAACCTGCCGGTTCGCATGAGTACGTTTGGCTGAGACTTTGCTTTGCACAAACCTATAGCCAATCCATTCGGGAACGCAATACATTTTTGCAATGCGAGAATCCCCGGAAACCGTAATTCCGGGTTTTGGTGCATAAACCCTGGATGCTGTTGAAAAACTCTGGCTTACGCTTGGCATTTGGAGTCGTTGGGCGGCCAACTTCCGAGTGGCCCGTAATCCGGGAGCTAGCCGGGACCATCAGAGGCAAGGGCAGAACCGCCAGCTTCTATGGTCGGGATTGATATCGAGCTTGCAATTTCAGTAACCTGACAGTCATCCCTTGACAATCATATGGAGCCGCGGCTATTCTGTAGTCGATCCAGATGAACAACACCAACACGGACGTGATTCAGGGGACGCTGGACATGCTGATCCTGAAGACATTGAGCCTGGAACCTATGCACGGTTTCGGCATTGCCCGACGGATCGAGCAGGTCACACAAAACGTTTTTAAGGTGAACGCCGGCTCGCTATTGACCGCACTGCAGCGTCTGGAGCGAAATGGCTGGCTGGATGCAGGTTGGCAGGTAACAGAGAACTCGCGGCGGGCAAAGGTTTACCGGCTTACGCAGACGGGCAAAAAACAACTGCAAAACGAGACGGAAGACTGGCAGCGCCGGTCGGCCGCGATTTCACGATTGCTCAAGGCGCAGGCTTAAAGTCATGTCGATCGGACGGCAACTGGTGCGTGGCTTTCGGAATCTGGTCCGGCGGAAACGTGCGGATGGGGATATTGCAGACGAGGTCGACAGTTTCTTTGCCGAAGCGAAAGCTGATATGGAGGCGCGCGGGTCAACGGCAGACGATGCCGCTCGCGCAACGCGGATGGCGCTCGGCAGCAGTACGGCACTTCGCGAAGAGGTGCGGTCGTACGGGTGGGAGAACATCCTCGACGGCATACTTCAGGACCTGAGATATACGTTGCGCCGCTTGCGCGCGACTCCCGGTTTCACGCTGGTAAGCATCGGAACGCTCGCGCTGGGACTCGGAGCCACGAGTGCCATTTTTAGCGTGATCAACGGCGTGCTGTTGAAGCCTTTGCCGTACGCGCATCCCGAGCAGTTGGTTGCGATATGGATGACGGCGCCGGGGGTGAAAATCACCGACCTGAACATGGGTCCATCGGTGTATTTCACCATGTGCGATGAAGAGCGTGCTTTCCAAGCCGTTAGCATGTTCGCTACCGGCAGCACAACAGTTGCCGGCAAAACTCACCCTGAAGAGGTGCAGGCTGTCTTCGCCACCCACGAGTTGCTTCCCATTATCGGAGTGAAACCTCAATTAGGCCGCTTATTCGCCGCGGCTGACGATGATCCGAAAGGCGCACGCACGGCGATGCTCTCCGACGGCTATTGGCGATCGCATTTCGGCGGCGATCGTTCCGTGCTTGGCCGCCAGCTTTTGATTGAGGGTAATACGGTTTCCATAATTGGTGTGCTACCGCCCTCGTTTCAATTTATGGATGAAAGGGCCGACCTGCTCATTCCACTGCGGTTCGATCGCGCCAAAACAAATCTCGGGGTGTTCTCTTACCAGGGCGTCGGAAGGCTTAAGCCCGGCGTAACGTTAAAGCAAGCGGATGCGGATTTTGCCCGCATGCTGCCTTTGGTATCGCGGCGGTTTCCCCCGCCTGCGGGTTACACAGTCAAAATGTTTGAAGATGCACGCATCGCGCCCAATTTGAGGCTGCTGAAAGACGACTTGGTGGGAGACATCGGGAACACCCTATGGATGCTGATGGCGACGGTCGGGATTGTTCTGCTCATCGCGTGTGCAAACGTTGCGAACCTTCTGCTGGTCCGAACCGAAGGGCGGCAACAGGAGCTTGCCGTTCGCACCGCGCTTGGCGCCGCCGGAACGCGCATCGCCAGGGAACTCCTGTTTGAAAGCGTCATGCTGGGCGCCATCGGAGGGGCGGTGGGACTCGCTTTGTGCCGCGCCGCGCTGAAACTGCTCTCAGCATCGGATCTGGTGCACTTGCCCCGTTCTGACAACATCAGAATCGACGGTTGGGTACTGTTGTTCACGTTTATCGTGTCAATTGGTTTCAGCGCGCTATTCGGCTTGATCCCTGTTCTGCGGTATGTGCGGCCACGGCTTGAGAATGCGCTTCGCAGCGGAGGCCGATCAATCAGCCACAGCAAGAATCGCCAGCAGGTGCGAGGCTTTCTTGTCATTTTACAGGTCGCGCTTGCGCTGCTCCTGCTGGTCACTTCAGGGCTCATGATCCGCACTTTTCGCAATCTGCATAATGTGGATCCCGGATTCAGGAACGCGCAGGAGATTCAGACCGTAAGAATCGGAATCCCGGATGAACAGGTGAAAGAACCAGAGCGCGTGATGCGGATGGAGCAGGCAATGCTTGACAAGGTTTCGAGCGTCAACGGCGTGGTTTCGGCCTCCATCATTTCTTCTGTTCCCATGGGCGGCGGGGAGTCAAACGATCCTGTGTACGCGGCGGACAAGACTTACCGCGAAGGAACGATCGCTCCGCTCCGCCGCTACAAATCAATTGCGCCGGGATATTTCGCAACCGTGGGGCAGCGAATGCTCGCGGGCCGTGACCTTACCTGGGCAGACATCTATAACGGCGGCGCCGTCGCGATTGTATCCAAGAATACGGCTCGGGATATCTGGGGAGCGCCGGAAGCTGCTCTCGGCAAACGTATCCGTCCAAACGAGAAAGACGACTGGCGCGAAGTCATCGGAGTGGTTGCCGATGAGTACTCAGACGGCGTTGACAAGCCCGCGCCCACGATCGTCTATTGGCCGCTGCTTACAAAGGACTTTGAAGGCGCACCGCTGGACGTACAACGCTACGTTTCCTTTGTGATTCGGACGCCGCGCGCCGGTTCTATATCACTGCGGAACGAAATTCAGAACGCGCTTTGGAGTGTCGATTCGGAGCTTCCGCTTGCAAAGATGGACGTTCTCGAAACGTTCTATGACCGCTCGCTCGCGCGTACGTCGTTTACCTTGTTGCTACTGGCGATTGCCGGCAGCATGGCTCTGGTTTTGGGGCTGGTGGGCATATATGGCGTAGTTTCGTATTCGGTTTCGCAACGCACGCGGGAGATCGGCATCCGGCTTGCTCTCGGTGCGCCGATTGCACAGGTCACAACTGCTTTCGTCCGCAGTGGGTTGATTCTGTCGGCGATTGGCTGCGCATGCGGGCTCGCCGCGGCGCTTGTATTGGCGCCGTTGATGAAGTCTTTGCTGTTTTCTGTCAGTCCTTCTGATCCGCTGACCTACGCTGCCATGTCGGCAAGCTTGATCTTGGCCGCGGCTCTTGCCAGCTATCTTCCGGCCCGGAGGGCAACTAAGATCGACCCGGTCGAAGCGTTACGGGCGGAGTAGAAGGCCGAACACGTGAGGCTGCCGCGCGAGCGGGACCAACCGGACTGGATTCGCAACGGTCGGGGCATTGAGGCGTTCAGCCCTGTAAGACAAGCACTGCTGTTTAGAGTGGTTGGTCGTTAACCCGGAAAGTGCTTTATAAAACAGCTACGGGCAACGATCCCAAAAACAATGCCGTAATGAAATGTTTGCGGTGACGTAGAAGCCTCCGTGTGCGTCTTCTTATTGAACTCTTGATGTTGTCCTCGACCAAAATATACGGAGGCGCGTTAGTCATCATGATGGGTCAACAAACTCGTTCTGAGTCTCTGTTTTACTATTTTCGAATCGAAGATCATATTCCCGAAGATCATCTGCTGCGGCTCATTGATCGCCACGTCGATTTCGCTTTCGTGCGCGAGACTTTGAAGGCGAGCTACAGCCACACGGGTCGACCTTCTATCGACCCGGAAGTTCTATTACGCATCCTCTTGATTGGCTATCTTTACGGGATCACGAGTGAACGCCGTCTGGTCGAGGACATCGGGATGCACTTGGCTTATCGCTGGTTCACTGGCCTCGGCTTCGACCAAGAGGTTCCGCATCACTCGACATTTTCCAAGAATCGGCACGGCCGTTTTCAGGAGTCGCCGCTCTTCCTCGAACTTTTTGAGCGAGTCGTCCAGCAGTGTATGAATGTCGGCCTCTTGAAGGGCGTCGATCTCTCAGTGGACAGCACTCAGATCCGTGCCGATGCCAGTCCGAACCGGATGATCACTCGTGAACAAGTACCGGAGGTCGCCAAAGTTAACCGCACCGTGCGCGAGTACGTGGAGCAGGTCGAGCGCGAGAATGTTGCCCCGGAGCTGGCACAGACTTCTGATCTATCTGCATCCGAAGCGGAAGGGGAGCCTGAACTGCGCCGCACGTACCGGAACTCACCACCCATGAAGATCTCGACAACCGACCCGGACGCAGCTCTGTCGAGCAAGCGAGGAGCTTCCGAAGAAAGAGAAGCTCGCGGTGGTTGAGCAGTGGGTGGAGATTGACCGGAACGCGGCGGGCGAGACGGTGACGAAGCGGTTTCCTTCGGATGAGGAATTAAAAAAGAAGCAGCGAAGATGGAGCGCGAGCCGGATTTAGTGCACCGGCGGTTGTCTTTTGTGGGTGCGGTGCCGGAAGAGTATCGGTGCGAGCGTGACGCGATAGAGGTTCGGCCTGAACTAGGTACCGTAACCGCGATGCTGCATGGTGAGCAACTCTCGATCAGTCGGCCAGGCGATGGTCAAAAGGAATGCCGATTCTTGAAGCGATTCGACTTCATGCTTGATCGAGGCAGCAACAGTGATGAGACTTCCGGTTTGGAGGTCGTATACCTGCCCTTGTGCGGAGTAGCGCACGGCACCCCTGAGCACCTGAACGGAAGTCGTGCCGTCAACGTGATGCTCCTGCATCCGGGCGGCGCTTTCCATACAGATTAGAACGGCCCGGAAATCATCTCTTTTATAAAGAGTCTTCGAATAGATGCCGGATGCCCAAGGCTTCCGCTGCTCCGAATCGGCGATTTCGCGCGCCAGATCGAAGCGTGCGAGATCGAATGTCATGTTGCCGTCATCACCTGAACCCGGAAGTGGCATGGGTGTTTGCCTCCTGACTAACACTATCAATTCGGCTGCCGCACTGCGCAAATTCATGGCGGAGAGAGTACAATCGGGGTTTTTGGAGGGAAGCGCCGACATGCCCACACCAGACATTACGGGCGGGTCCGATTGCGAGGAATCGCCGAACAGCAAAGCAGTTGCAGAAAGCCTGCAGAAGGTGGTGCATAAAGCCTTCGACAGCGCCGGTCCAACAGGTCAATCGGTCAAGAACTTCCTGAACGGAACCTGGCTGGGGGAACCCTTACATGTAATTCTCACAGACGTTCCAATCGGAGCCTGGACAACGGCTCTGGTGTTCGACGCCTTGGAGATGGTCAGCGATCGGGACGCCTTCGCCACAGCAGCCGATACTTCCGTGGCAATTGGCATAGTGGGCGCGCTCGGCGCAGCCGTAACGGGGGTGACGGACTGGCAGGATGCGGATGCTCCCGCTCGGCGTCTCGGCATGATTCACGGCATCTTGAACCTGAGTGGAACCGTGTTGTTCGCGACCTCATTGCTTGCGCGCAGACGGAAGTCGCGAAATGCGGGCCGGATATTGGGGGCGCTCGGATATGGCGTGATGGCCTTCGCGGCGCATCTGGGCGGCAAGATGGTTTACGAATACCGAGTGGGCGTTGACCGTACCGCCGGCCAAAGTTTTCCCGAGGACTTTGTATCCGTGCTGGTCGAGTCCGAGCTGGCCGAGGCGCAGCCGAAGCGCGCTGTGCACGATGGCGTTCCGATCCTGTTGGTGCGCCGTGGAACCCGGATCTTCGCCTTGGCCGAGACGTGCTCGCATTTCAATGGCCCGCTCTCGGAGGGCACGCTTGTGGGTGACAGCATTGTGTGTCCCTGGCATCACTCGCGATTCGGACTGGAAGACGGCCGCGTGCTCGATGGGCCGGCTGTGCATCCGCAGCCGTGTCTCGAAGCGCGCGTTCGCGATGGCCAGATTGAGGTACGGAAACCAGCCTGTAGAACGATGCCCTCGATACCGGCAGAGAAGTCGTGATGAAAGAGCGGGGAAGGACAATGGCACACGATTTCAAAGTAGGCGATCCCGTGGCTATGCACAAAGGCTCGGCTCTCACGAAGATCTGAGGTGACGGGAGGAGATCCTGTTCAAAAGGGCCTACGAAAAACCGCGTGCGGAGGACGGGTTTCGTGTCTTGGTAGACCCGCCTGGAAGCATGGGCAAAGGACATCGCTCCGCACACAGCTATGGAAATGGTTTGGTCATGATCCGAAGCCTTGGGTCGACTTCGGCAAGCGTTACAAAATTGGAGTTGAAGAATCCAGCGGCGCGAGGGCGCGGTTGGAGTGAGTTCCTCAGAAGCGCTGCCAAAGAGGTTACTCGACGGCGCCCATTTCCCGCAGCAGAGTCACCGTTCTCCGCTGGATTGGACCGCCAAACAGCAGTGCGTACCCGAGGGCCGTGCACTCGACAAACTCACTTGGCCGCTCGTAATGCCCTGGAAGCTTCGCGCGAATTGTGAGATCGGCGCCGCGCTGAAGCAGTAACTGCGTTACCGGCAAGCCTCCGTCGTCGAACTGCGTCACTGCATGGAAAATTGCAGTCTGCCCACCAACGCCAGCAGCATCGACTGTGGCGCGGGCATTGAGGTCAGCCCCACGGTCGAGGAGCAGAGTGACCGCTTCGAGGTTGCCGTATTCCGCAGCCACATGGAGGAGCGTTCCTCCCTGAAGTGTGAGGCGGCGGCCGCCAGTCATGCCGCAATCGAGTTCAGACAAACGCCTGGTTACGAGCGCGGGATCGGCGGCAATCTGCTCAGCGAGATCATCAAGCCGGCCGCGGAGCAGTGCCAGCACAGGCGGCGCATCGTACCTGGTCTCACCGCCGGCTTGGATAAGGATCTCGATGCAAGCGCTCAGTTGTTCTACCGAACGCGCGTAACCCGCAATGAGGTAATCGAGAGCCGTGCCTGGAAATTGCTGGCCCTTCACGCTCTGCGGTGGGTCGCGACAGTTCGGATTTGCGCCGTGATCGAGAAGCCATTGAAGAGCGGCCGGATCCCATGACTCGCAAGGGGCAAAAATGATGGGGAAATTTCCGTGCCAGAGCGCGTTCACATTCGCGCCGTGGGACACGAGAAGCTCCATCATCGGGATGCGATCTCCGTTGAGCGCGGCTCGCATGAGCGGCCCGTCGCCGCCCTGGTGCACATCCGACCCATGCGCGATCATCCATTCCGCTATGGCCAGTCTGACCGGACTCGGTGATTCCCACGGCACGCGGCATTCGGCAACCCACGTGAGGGGCCCATCTTTGCCGTAACCAAGAGGCGCACGGTGCAGCGCCGGGTTGCGCGTCATCAAGGTCTTGATGCGAGCGATGTCGTTGGCATCGATAGCTTGCTTGAGCTGCCCGATCTCCTCGCAGGATTCGACGTGAGTCTTGAGCATCGGCCAGCTCGCAAATCCGTAGAGCCGCGCGATCTTAAACTGCGCATCGGTGATCGATGTAGCCTGGCCGATCTTGAGGAGGTCCTTGGCTTGGTCCTTCAGATGGCGGAGATTGGGACGGTCGGGAAGTGGGCGTTTCCCTGGTTGTGGATTGGTCGACATTGCGACCTCCTTTCCTCGAAGCGCCCGGTATCCGCACAATCGGGCTGAAAGAAGGTTGCTGAGGCTTGAAACCGAAAGGTGGGCTTCTACCCTTTCCGCGGACAGGATGCGTCCTTTACGCCAAAGCAATCCTATCATGTAACTCCGAGGTGGCCGAGTGTTTGGGAGGAAGCCAAGACTCCTGCTGGACGGGTTTAGCAATGCTGCGAAAGGTCTTTGTGGCCCACGAAGAGTAGAATGCTGCGATCTGGCTCGCAGCAGCACACGGCAAAGGCGTAGGCCGATAGCAATGCATCCGCATTCCTAGACCACTCTTAACGCAATCATCGGGTCAATCTTCGCTGCTCGTCGAGCCGGAATGTAGCTGGCCAGAACGGACACCAACACGAAGACCATTGGCGTCAGCAGAAAGATAAGCGCATCGGTCGCACTGACATTGAACAAGAGATGCGCCATTACTCGGGTAAGCAGAAATGCTCCGGCACTCCCGATCGCAACACCAACGACAGCGAGAAGAAGTCCTTGAAGCACAATTAGCCGCAAGATGTCGCTCTTTTGCGCGCCTAACGCTGTTCGAATGCCGACCTCTTGGGTACGTTGTTCAACTGAGTAGGCGATAATTCCGTATATTCCGACGATGGACAGCAAGAGCGCCATGGCGCTAAACGCGCTAAATAACATCAGGGTTACGCGCCGTTGCCCCAGTGTCGCGTTCAGGATATGGTCCATGGTGTTGACGTCTGAAACGGGCTGGTTTCCATCGACGCTAAGTACCGTCTTACGAATGGCGGGAGCAAAGCTGATTGGATCGCGGGCAGTACGTACTGCCAAATATGCATTCTGCGGAGAGTGCACCACCAACGGGATATAGAATTCCGGCTCACTAGTTGAAGCGAGGCCTTTTTCATGAACATCTCCGACAATGCCGATAATCTCCATTTCTCCCGTATGATCGACTCCTTCTCTGAGGTGTTGCCCTATAGGGCTGAGGCCGAGTGGGTACGCTGGCCAGAATCGATGCACAAAGCTTTCGTTCACGACTACCGGCGCCCGGGCCACGGATGTGCTGTCTTCCTCAGTAAAGTAACGTCCTCGCCGTAAAGGAATTCGCATCGTACGAAAATAATGCGCTGTGACACTTTGCAAACGAGCTGTTGGCTGTTGACTGCCGTCGACGATGGGTTGCCCTTGCACAAGAACATTTGTCCCGATCCAACCTGATGAAGTGGGAATCGACATTGCTACGGTTGCGTCCACAACACCAGGCAAACCCTTAACGCGACGAACAAGCTCCCGAAAGAAGGTATCTCGCTTCTCGGCGGAGTCATACCCGGCCATTGGCAATGCGATTTTCGCCGTCAGCAAACCGGACGGCTCGAAACCTGGGTCCACACTGCGCAGGTGAACAAAACTCTTCATCAATAGAGCCGCTCCGATCAACAAAATGACGGAAAGCGAAATCTGCGCAGTCGCCAGCATTCCACGGGTGCTCAATGCCACCCATCTGCTTTTATGAACCGCCCACACCGCGCCGGCACCGCTTTGCCGTAGCTCGTTAACCAAATCGCGGCGCGAGATTCGCAGCGCCGGTACTAAACCAAACAAGATGCCGCTGGTAAAACAAATGGCAACCGTGAACGCCAGAACTGAACCGTCTAGCCGAATCAGCGCAACTCCGGGAACGTTAAGAGCGCTGACGTGTCTGGCCCAGCGCAGCAACCAGATTGCGAGACATATACCGGCGATTCCGCCCACCGATGCAAGGACGAGACTTTCAATGAGTAGTTGGCGAACAATCCGGCCACGGCTTGCACCCAATGCCGCACGAAGAGCAAATTCCCGGGATCTGGCCGTTGCACGCGCAAGCACGAGCCCAGCAATATTCGCACAAATGATGAGGAGCACAAAACCTATTGCTCCCAACAGCAGCCAGAGTGTTGGCCCTACACCGGACACAAGCTGCGACTGAAGAGGCGTCACATTGAGCGTGACGCCAGATCGCGCGTCCATGTTGCCGGGGTCGGCCAATACTCTGAGCTCGGCTCGCGTCTGCTTAATTGTGGCCGTCGGCTTTAATCTGCCAAACACAAAAAGAGGCGTGATATCCCAATATCGGCGGGGCAATACCGACCATTCAGTAGGCCTTGTTACCCACACATCAATTCCGGTGAACGGGAATGCGAAACCTGGCGGGAGGACACCTACGATTGTGTAGGCCAGCCCGTTCAGGGTTGCCGGCTTACCAACGATCTGGGGATCGCGTCCAAATCGTCGCGACCAGAGACCAGAACTTATTATCATCACGTCGGGACCGCCCGGCGCATCTTCCTCGGGAAGGAAGGAACGGCCTACGATAGGAGTGATTTTCAAAGTCTGAAGAAAATTTGCCGCAACCCGTGCTCCTGAAATTGCTTCCGGAGCTCCATGGCCCGACAGCGACATGGACTCAGGAAGTTTTAAGTAGGCCGATATCGCGTCAAAGGATCGAGCAGAATTTCTTAGTCTTCTCAATCTCAGCGGCGACACTGCTCCTGAGCCGGCCTCTTCCCCTTTCTTGTCCACCGAAATGCGTACAAGCTGCTGAGAATCCGGATATGCAAGCGGCTTGAGAAGAACAGCACGGACGACGGTGAATACCGCTGTACTACCTCCTATGCCTATCGCGAGCGTTAGGATGGCAGTTAAGCTAAAACCGATACTCTTTCGCATCGCTCGTATCGCATACTGAACGTCGCGCCAGCTCGTTTCAAGAAACGAGAATCTGCCCATGTTAAAAACGTCTTCTCTAATTCGGGTCATGTTTCCGAGCTTTCGTCTTGCCGACAACGAGGCTTTCTCCGGGGACATACCGCGAGCGATGTTGTCGTCGATCTCGGCCTCAAGATGGAACTGAAGCTCTATCTGGTTTTCCGATAATCGATTGTCGCGGCGTGTCGCAGGCCAGTTCATATCGCTTTCAATCTGTTGCGGGCTTAAGAATGTGGCCGATTCCCATCACCAAGCGTTCCCATCGTGAAGTTGCGGCAGCCAGGTGTTTACGGCCAGTTGGAGTCAAACGATAATATTTTGCTTTGCGATTGTTCTCTGACGTGCCCCAAAACGAGGCGATGAATCGGCGCTCCTCAAGACGATACAGTGCTGGGTAAAGGGATCCGTGCTCCACTTGCAATAATTCCTCCGAGTTTTGCTCGATGATTCGCGCGATCGCGTGACCATGGGCTGCGCCAAGGATCAGAGTCTGAAGGATCAGCATGTCCAGGGTGCCCTGCAGCATGTCACCGCCTGAAGATTTTTTGATCATTGCCGTCACTATTCTACACTCTGCTTGATATGAGCGTCTAGTGGAGAGTAAAGTAGTGGGCCTGCACTTTCCCTAATTCGGCCTGACCGCTTAGCTAGGCCCACATATCGTGGCACTGGCTCTATTGACTTCGGATGAGTAAGAGGGTTACGCAAGCTGGGGATGCTGAGGGAACGAGTACGCATCGACTTTCAGCCGGTGAAAGATTTAATTCTAAGGTCTGGCTTGGGGAGCCGCGAGCGCCTCGGGCCGCATGTCTCCGAGTTGCATTAGGGTGCTGCCAGGAGAGGAGCCGTTGAGACTCTGGAAGTCTCTGATCATGTGCATTTGATCGTGGTATCCGAATTCGTGAGCGACTGTCAGCCAGGAGCGGTCGGGTGAACTGATTTTCGCGTCCAGGGCCGTCTGATAGCGGGTAATCCGGGCGAAAAGTTTTGGAGGCATCCCAATCTCTTCCGAAAAACGGCGCTCGAACTGCCGAATACCTAGGGAGGTGTGGCGTGCGAGGGCCTCGATTCGAATCTGGCCCAATTGCCGAAATAGATAGCTGGCACTGCTCACGATCGAGCTACGAACGAGGATATTTGCCGCGTGTCTCAGTAAGTATTCTTCGACCAATTTCACACGTTCACCAAAGACTTCAGTTTCAGCCATTCGTTCCCAAAGGTGCCGAATAGCTCTTCCAAAAACATCGATGCCTGTGTAAGCCTGGTTCACTAACAAGGCCGCCGGGATCCGAAATAGCTGCGACAGACCCAGCGGTTGGAAGAAGATGCCGAAAGAATCTACGGGACCCACCAGACGGATGCCATACTGATGACTCGTATGCGGCCCGACAATTGAGATCGGCGAAGCCGCCAGCTTACGCCCGGTGTCGTATTCAACAAGAGGCGACCGGCAGAAATCAAACTGTATGACCGGCTCAAGAGAAACTACACCAGGTTGCACAATATCGGCTGCCGAGCAGTCGATCTCACGCTGGGCGAATGCACGTACGTATTCTTTGAGCTCGCGACGCGGTGATTCCGAGACGATCTTATGCACAACTCGTCACCTTTCGTGGTGCCCCTAGCCTGAGTGCCAGCTTCAGAGTAATTATGAGATTGTCGCATTTGTACTAGGCAGACGCAAACTGTGGACGGATACTGGCATCTAGACGCCTTAGATCGCGACCGGCTGGGTTAAGCCCAGTGCTGAGGCACCAGTAAAGAGGAGCAGAAACAATGGGAACTCTTGAGATCCGGATAGATGCAGCCAAATTAGTATACGCGAGGCTGGCACTCGCAGGCGCACTGCTGATTCTTGTTGCGGGTTCCCCCATGAGCGCGGAGGCTGCCACAATACCGTTCACATTCGAAGTTACTTATGACGCATTTCTAGGTGGTGTCCCCAGTCCGACTACTCTGACCGTGCCCGACACAAATAGTGGCTCCGGGTCTTTTTCGCCTTTTGGCAATGCGATTTACTCGGAAACAGGAACAGTTAGCTTCGCAATGTTACCTTCAGGTGACTTTGTACCGTCCACGGTATCGCTTAATTTCACCGCCTCGTTCAACGGCGGAGCCGACACATTCACGGGGACAGACTTTCACGTGTTTGGGGTTTCTGAAACTATGACGATTCTGGGCGGCACAGGTATCTTCAGCGGGGCGACCGGCTTCGCCACACCTGCCACCATGGTGATCGCGCCTTCTGGCAATCCTGCGCCTAACTTTTTCGCGACTCTTGCTACTTCTGGCAGCGGACAAATCGCCGCTCCCGGACTGAAGGCAGTACCTGAACCAGCCACGATGGCGATCCTCAGTACCGGCCTGGCGGGTCTGGCTGGAGTAGTGGGAATCCGCAGAAGACGGCAACGCTGACTCGATCAGGTTTCTAGTCTCTGGATTTCGGGCGTTATGCGGAGCTCTGCAGAACGTTCCATTGATACTCAACACCCAAATAAATTGAAGCCGGCAATGCCAGGCGAAGAGCCTGGCGCTGACTGAAACCGCCTAATGGCGGCAGACTGCAGAGGAGTGAAAGAAATGGTTATTACTGGACAGACAGAACAACGATCGTTACCTGTAACGCAGGAAAAGATGCTGGCCGTGGTGCGCGAAATGCTTGGCCAGAGTAGAGGACGCGAGGATGACGAACATCCGCTGCGACCGGGTCCCTGGGGTCCGGTTATCCGTCAGGCGCTGGAACGAACCGCGGTTTTCGGCCCGTCGCCAGAGCCTTGGCAGACAAGAGAATCGAGTTTCGGTCATTCGGTGCCTTGGATAGTGCTGCTCACACGCATTCTTGCAAAGCAACGTCCTGAACTTTATGACGCACTCGGCGGCGGTCACAGCCTCGGCGAGGAAACGGCTTTGAACCCGCAACCGTTACCACCGCGATATGCCTTCTTTACGGCGGTAGTGGAAGCCGTGAGAACTCATGCCGAGTTGCTTCAGGAGATCGCCGATGCGACAAGCGGCGAAGGTACACAGCAGGGCATCATCATCGTGGGCGGCTACACCCGCCGATTCGCTGATGAGTGGTGCGGCAATGGATTCAGGTTGAAATGGCCATTTCCGGGGCCGCCGCCGCCTTGGTTTAGCGGTGAACTCCAGGGGATCGATTTGATCGTTCTGGGAGCACAATTAGACCGGTCATCACAAGAAACTTTTAGCCGCGATTTGGGCCAACATTTGGCTTCTGCCAGCGCACAGTTCGTAGAGGCGGGTTTATCAAAGATGCAGTAGAGCAGTGAATGTCGCCGCTGCTCTTGCCTGGGTGGCAGCCCTGCCGTCGGGTCTGTGGCACCGCCCAATTATTGCCAGTTCAGTCCAATGAAGAATCGAGCTTCCGTAGGGCTGACGAATCTATAACGTTTGAAACGAGGGAGAATTCGCATGTCAAGTTTAAAAGTTGATTCAACTGTGGCTGCTGTGGCGGCTCTCAATGCCGAAAATAGCAAAGGCGGCGATGGAATTACATCTGTCAGCAAAGGGGGCAAGGGAAACGGCGTCCACGGCATCAGTGACGCGGGATTTGGCTTGCTTGGTGAATCTACTAGCGGGCGAGGAGTTGTGGCCACGAGTGACACCGACTACGGTCTGCGGGCGGCTAGCCGCGCATCGGCCGGAATTCGAGGGAGCTCCGTCGAGGGGCGCGGGGTGGAGGGTTGGGCGACTGACTCCGAGGGTGTTGTCGGGATCAGCACAAATGGCACTGGAGTTTGGGGCCAAACCGACAACGCGGGCAGCGGTGTATTAGGAACAAGTAAAACGGGCAGCGGGGTTCATGGCATTAGTCAGGCGGGGTTTGGCTTACTCGGTCAATCTACAAGCGGGCGGGGCGTCGTGGCGACGAGTGACACTGATTATGGTTTGCGAGCCGCCAGCCGGACATCGGCTGGCATTCGGGGGAGCTCCGTCGAGGGGCGCGGCGTGGAGGGTTGGGCGACTGACTCCGAGGGTGTTGTCGGGATCAGCACGAATGGCACTGGAGTTTGGGGCCAAACCGACAGCGCAGGCACCGGTGTATCAGGAACAAGCCAGCACGGCATAGGAGTCCATGGTAAAGGAGGCCGACTCGCTGGATTCTTCGAAGGTGACGTTGAAGTGACCGGGGACATTCGTCTGCTCAACGCCGATTGTGCCGAGGATTTCGACATGTCTGGCACGGAAAAAGTGGCGCCGGGGACCGTTATGGTGATTAACGGCGAAGGCGCTTTGTGTGAGAGTCAAAAAGCCTACGACACGCGTGTGGCCGGCGTCATCTCCGGGGCCGGCAGTTACAAACCCGCGCTTACATTGGATAAACAAGTAACTTCGCGCAACAGGCGGCCGATTGCACTGATGGGCAAAGTCTATTGCAAAGTTGATGCGCAGTTTGGTGCAGTCGACGTAGGCGATCTGCTCACGACTTCTCCTACACCCGGCCACGCGATGAAGACAAGCGATCCATTCAAGGCATTCGGCGCGGTACTCGGAAAGGCTTTGCGGCCGCTGACTGAAGGCCGAGGGCTCATTCCCGTGTTAGTCGCATTGCAGTAAGTTCTGGAGGAACCCATGAGCCGGATCAGAATGCACGTTTTTATCAGCAATGAATCAGATGCAACCCTCATATTTGGTCACGACGACATTGCACATGGTGACTACACGCCGGACTGGTCACCTCCGGGGACGATTGCACCCGGACAAAGGTTAGGCTTCCAAGGCGAGGGTGACCTGACCGTCGAGGCTACGACAGGTACCGAAGGACAAGTCTGGTACAACATTGCTGCACCGGAAGGCGGAGCGGGAGAACTATATATACATTGGGACAGCCCGTTGATCGAATCAGAGTACGGTAACACATTCCACATATGGGCGCCCGTGGATTGGGAAGTCACGTATTCGGGCGGCCAAGGTCATGACGCGGAGCTAGATATCCGTCTTCGCCGGACTGAACGGCGCAACGTTCCGAACTTCAACGCTAGAGGAAGAGGTTTTGCGTTTCCCAATTCATGGGATGGTGGCTTGCCCGTCATAACGCTCGGACTTCTGTGGAACAAACTCTTCGATGCTTTGCCAGGCCCGTTGGGGCAACTCGGCATCGGCAGGATCATTGATGAAAACTGGATGCCGATCACTCATGCCGACACGGGATTGTGTGGAGGCATGGTCTACGCCGTTATGGATTATCACTCGGCTCATCTGCTGCCCCCGGAGCAAACGACCGCGCCCAACTCCCGCAGCGATATACTTTTTCAATTTATCCGCGATCGCTTACTGGATAGCTTTGACGTGAGCGGAGAAGGCAGCCGTTTCCTCGCCTATTCCTCGCCCTCTTACCCGAACGGCGATGAAGGCGTTCTCCAAGTTGCAGGCCTAGCCTTCGGACGCTCGTGGGTCTCATACCGAGAGGCGTGGCCCCAGATTCAACAAGACATTGACGCTGCTCGTGTCTCGCCAATTGGATTAATTCAAACAGATAGTTTGGATATTGGACAGAATCACCAGGTTCTAGCTTACGGGTATCGAAAGAGCGGCCAGGATGTTACGTTATACATCTATGATCCAAACGAAGGTCAGCAAGAAATAACGTTGAGTTTCAATATAACTCAAACAGACGGAGAAGTTAGTGTTACGCGTGGGGGAGGGTCCCGACTCAACGATCACCGAATCTACTGCTTCTTCCGAATCAATAACTATGCTGCCAGAATGCCGCCTGACGGTCACCGATTTTCATCGGTCAAAGAAGCGATACGGGCCACGTCCGAACAGATTGCACCGTACTCCGTACGAGCGTCACTCGCAGGTACGGGCACTGCGGGATCCGTGAACAACTGGTTGCACATGCTCTAAATGGCGGATAAGGTCCGCCGTGCTTAAAACAGCAAGCTATTTCTTCAGCCAGATTCGTTCGATACTGCTGGCGCGGCCGGTTTGCTCGTCGGCAGTGACCAATGCCCCATGCAGTTCCACGCCGTGGCGGGCGGCTTCCATGCGGCCGTTTAAGCCACTCAGGAAACGGCGGATGATGGTGTCTTTGTCAACGCCGATCACCGAATCGTAGGGACCGGTCATGCCGGCATCCGTTTGATAGGCCGTGCCGCCGGATAAGATGCGGGCGTCGGCGGTCGGTACGTGGGTGTGCGTGCCGATCATGGCGGTGGCGCGGCCGTTTAGATGCCAACCCATGGCTACTTTTTCGCTGGTAAGTTCGGCGTGAAAATCAACGAAACGAATTTTGATCGAGGGATCGAGCGCGTTCAGGATTTCATCAGCTTTGCGAAACGGGCAATCGATGCTGGTCATGTGCGCGCGGCCTTGCAGATTGATCACCGCGTAAGCAACGCCGTTGCGCGCTTTGCCGATGTAAACACCTTCGCCAGGCAAGCCGGGCGGATAGTTCGCGGGCCGTAGCAAACGCGGCTGATGCCCAATGTAATCGTGAATCTCGCGTTTGTCGAAACTATGATTGCCGCCGGTCAATACATCGAGTCCGAGCGAAAGCAGTTCTTCCGTAATCAGCGGCGTAATTCCGAAGCCGCCGGCGCTATTTTCCGCATTGGCAACCGCCAGATCGACTTTGTATTCGGTGATAAGCCGGTTCAGATTTTCGGCCACGATCGCACGGCCGCCGGAAGCGAAGATGTCGCCAATAAAAAGGAGATTCATCGAGACAGGAAGGATGGGGGAAGTATTCCCAGCGAGAGTTTCCGGCTCGACCTCCGTCATTGACCCCTAGAGAACAAAAGGGGGGAATCCGCCGAGTACCGTCAGGCTTCTCCATGGCTTTTGAGGGCCGGAGCTTGCACACGGGCACTTAATCCGAGTAAGACTCCATGACATTGACTATCGGATCAATTTTTAGGAGACCGAGGCCAGACGCTCTCGCAGGGAACGCTTCGCTCCAGAATAGCAAGAAAACCGGGTTTTAGTTAGCCTGAAGACGTTCGGCGATCTGCTTTTCCGTCACCGCGCCTTCTTTGATCACGCGCCAGTACGGCTCGGTGATATCGACGGTGGTGGGGCCCGGACCGGTGCAAAGGCCGCCATCGAGAACCAAGTCCAGGCGACCGTCCATTTCGGCAAATAGCTCGATGCCGCTCGAGATGGTTGGCTGGCCGGACAAATTGGCGCTGGTGGCGATGAGCGCGTGTCCGGCTTTTTCGATGAGGGCATCGAGCACGGGCGCGTGCGCTTGGCGGAGGGCGAGACGGCCGGTATTGCCGGTGACTTTCAACGGAACTTTAGCAGCGGCGGGGACGATCATGGTAAGCGGGCCCGGCCAGAAGTGGCGAGCGAGTATGTAAAAACGGCTGGTGAGTTCTTTCGCGAGGTCTTCGGCCATCAGAACGTCGGAGACAGCGAGCGGAAGAGATCGGACGGTTTCGCGGCTCTTCGTGGCAAACACTTTCCCGACAGCCTGGAGATTGAAGGGATCGGCGACGAGGACGTAGAGCGCATCGGTGGGGACGCCGACCATTCCGCCGCGTTCAATGGCTCGCGCGGCACGGGCGACAGCGGCGGGGTCCGGCGATTGGTGGTTAACTTCTATCAGGTCTGTAGCCACTAGTGCGCTGTTCCAGTCCTATCGGTAGTGCTCCGGTCGCTTCGCTCGCGGCTCTGATTGCGTTGCTAGTTTATCGCTCACCGAGAGCCTGGGCAACTTCGATAGCCATCTCGTAACGGCCGAAGGGAGCGCTCAGTTGTACGCCCTGCACCATGCGGCGGGCCTGAGCGGTCATCTCCTGACCGATGGCGACGCCCTCAGCGCGCGCTTTTTCGGCGCTCTCGGTACGGCGCATGCGTTCCATGTAGTCGCGCGGGACGGGAACGCGCAGTTCGTTCACCATGAACTCTGCGTTGCGGTAACTGGTGAGCGGCCAGATACCGGCGATAATCGGCAGCTTGTATTGTTCGGTGTTGCGCAGGAATTTTTCGAGGAGGTCGAGATCGAAGACGGGTTGGGTAACGACATATTCGGCGCCCGCGTCGACCTTCCAGGCGAAGCGGCGCAGTTCTTCGTCCATATTGAGCGCGCCGGGATTGGCGCCGACGCCGATGAGCAACGCGGTTTGGGAGCCGGTGGGATTGCCGCCGATGTCGAGTCCCTGGTTGAGGTTGTTGGCGACGTTGGTGAGGCCGATGGAATCGACATCGAAGACAGCACTCGCGTCGGGATAGGTGCCCATACGCGGCGGGTCACCGGTGATGCAGATCAAATTGCGAACGCCGGTGGCGTGGGCGCCCAGCAGTTCGGATTGGATGCTGAGAATATTGCGATCGCGACAGCAGAAATGGAGCACGGCTTCGATGCCAGCTTGCTGCTGGATTAGCTGGCAGGTGACTTGTGCGCTGAGACGGGCGCTGGCGCGCGGGCCGTCGGGTACGTTGATGCAATCGATGCCATGCTCTTTGCAGAGGCGGGCGCCTGCGACCTCTTTGGCGGGATCGACGCCGCGCGGCGGCAGAATCTCGACAAATGCGACAAACTTGCCCGTAGCCAGCTTGCGGCCCAGTTCAGATTTTTCGGCAACCGGCACCTTCGGCAGCTTCTTGACCGCTGGCTTGCCGGGTTCTTCGACGGTTACCTGCACCGGGCCGTGATGCTGCTGGAGCGGATTGAGTGAACGGACTTCGCCGCCGATCTGTTTGATGTGTTCGGGAGTGGTGCCGCAGCAGCCGCCGATCATGCGCACGCCTGCCTGCAAGAAGCGGCGAGCGTATTGAGCCATATATTCGGGCGAGCAGAGATAGATGTTGCGGCCCTCGACGGTAGCGGGCAAGCCGGCGTTCGGCATGGCGCTCATCGGCTTGTTGGAAAACGCGAGCATTTTTTCGAGCGTTTCCAAAACCACCTTGGGACCAGCCGAGCAATTGACGCCGATGACATCGACCGGCCAGTCGTGCAGACTGCGGGTGAAGGTTTCGGTGCTCGCGCCGTCGCGCAGCGTGCCATCGTCGTTGACGGTGACTTGTGCGACGATCACCATTTCCGGACCGGCGGCTTCGCGGGCGGCAAAAATCGCTTCGCGCAGTTCGTCCAAATTGAAAAATGTTTCGAGAACGATGAGATCGACCCCGGCCTTAACCAGCGCATCCGCCTGTTCGCGAAAGACAGAGCGAGCTTCCGAAAACGACATGGGGCCGAGCGGTTCGATCTGCGTTCCTAACGGTCCCATGGCGCCCGCGACAAAGGCCTTATCGGCAGCGGCTTCGCGAGCCAGGCGAACGCCTGCTTCATTGATAGCGGTGAGCTTTTCGGCGAAACCAAAACCGGCAAGCCGGACGCGGTTGCCGCCGAAGGTATTCGTTTCGATGACCTCGGCGCCGGAGCGGACGTACTCCTGATGGATCTCTTTCACTAGAGGAGCGGCCGAGAGATTCAGCTCGTCGAAACAGCGATTGATGAAGATGCCCTTGGCGTAGAGCATAGTTCCCATAGCGCCGTCCGCAATGACGATCTTGGATGCGAGTTTTTTGCGAAACTCGGCGGCCCGGGTAAGGGGAATGGGTTCAGCGACTGGCATGGGATGTACCGGAACAGATGATCTTCTGATTCTACGTTAGCGGCGCAAACGGAGAATCAGAGGGGCGCCGGGCCGCAGAGCCAGCGCTTCGGAGGCGCTCGACTGATTGGCGCCGATTTCGAGATAGTTTGAGCTGCCCCAATAAGCGAAGCAGAGACCCGGGGGGGCGCCGCCAAAGGAGGAGCGAAGTTCGTGGACGGGTTCGGAGCCGCCTTCGATGGTGAATTCTCGCGACAACAGATCGCGCAGTTCGCGGGCAGGGAAATTGGAAATGACGTTGCCAAAGTGATCGATGGTCAGAACTAAACCTTCCCAGGTGAAGGGATCGGAGCGGCGGGCTTCCAGATTCGGGAGCAGAACCGGGTCGTCGAGAACGGGGCCTACTTCTTCGGGAAGAATGGATTGGGCGGCAATGAGGGCGGCGGTGGAGGCGAATAGATCGCGGCCGTGGAAAGTGGACGAGGGATTCGGGAGCCAAAGGCGAGGATTCGCGAGCTGGCGGATCCGACAGGCTGGATCGCTGGCGAAAATCGGTGTCAGACACCCATTATCGGGTGCTACGAAGAACTGATTTTGCGCTTCGACAAGCAGCGCCCGGCGGCTGGTTCCGACGCCTGGATCGACGACCAGCAGATGTACCGTTCCTGCAGGGAAATAGGGCGCAGCCTGACTGATCGTGTAGGCCGCCGCGATGATGGAGAAAGCCGGGACTTCGTTCGTGATATCGACAATGCGGGCGTCCGGGCAGCGGCTCAGGATGACGCCTTTCATGGTTCCGACGTAGTGATCCTGCAGTCCGAAGTCCGTCAAGACGGTGACGATAGGAGGAGGCATCCGTTGATAGAATTGTAATGAATCTGCTCTATTTCGACCACAACGCGACCACTCCGCTTGCGCCTGAAGTCGCGGATGTTCTGTTAACGGCGCTGCGGGATGTGCCTGGAAACGCATCGAGCACGCATCGCGCCGGGCAGCGGGCACGCCAGGAATTAGAGAGCGCCCGGCGCAGGATGGCGCAACTGCTGCATGTTTCGCCGGCGGAACTGGTGTTCACGAGTGGCGGGACGGAGTCGAACAATCTCGCGCTGGCGGGGATGACTTCGCCGGCGACACATGTGATTACAACGGCAATTGAGCACCCATCCGTGCTGGAGCCTCTGCGGTATCTGGAGCAGAGAGGAGTCGCGGTAACGCGGGTGAGCGGTGCGCGCGAGGTGAGGCGCGAATTGCGCGAGGAAACGGTTTTGATATCGGTGATGCATGCGAATAATGAAACAGGCGCAGTGCAGCCGATCCGGGAGATCGCGCAGTTGGTGCGGGAACGGCGAGAGCGCGGGCAACGCGTGTTTTTGCATTCCGATGGCGTACAGGCTCTAGGCAAGTTGCCGGTCGACCTGGCGGATCTGGGAGTCGATTTGTATTCGATGAGCGCGCACAAGATTCATGGTCCGAAAGGGGTGGGCGCGTTGTATGTGAAGAAGGGAACGCCGCTAGGGAGTTTGCAGCGCGGCGGCAGGCAGGAGCGGGACCGGCGCGCGGGTACTGAAAACGTGCCCGGTATTATGGCGTTCGCTCGCGCTCTGGAAGTGGCGCCGGCATCAAGCATGGAGCGCGTGGCGAGACTGCGTGACCGCTTTGAAGAGGATGTGCGGCGAGCGCTCCCGGAGCTGGAAGTAAATGCGGGCGGGGCGGAGCGCTTGCCGAACACGAGTAATTTGTTATTCCGCGGAATATCGGGCGAGGCTTTATTGATCGCGCTCGATACGGCCGGATTTGCGGTGTCGACCGGCTCGGCTTGCGCCAGCGGATCGATTGAGCCGTCGCACGTATTGCTCGCGATGGGGTGCAGTGTAACGGAAGCGCGGTCAAGTGTGCGTTTTTCGTTGAGCCGCTTTACAACCGAGGAAGAGATTGGGCAGTTGAGCGAGGCAGTGATCCGCGCGGCTTCGCGGCTGAGAAAGAGAGCAGAGCTTGTCGCCCAATAAGACGCCAATTGCGGTAGCGATGTCGGGCGGCGTCGACAGTTCCGTAGTGGCAGGCCTGTTGCACCGGCGCGGCGAGACGGTGATCGGCATGACCATGCAGCTTTGGAACCAGCGGCGCTTGCCGGAGCTTGTGCCGGAAGGCGGTGCGACGGGGCGCTGCTGTTCACTCGACGATGTTTACGACGCGCGCTATGTAGCCTCACTTTTTGAGATTCCGTACTACGTCGTAAATTTTGAAGAGCAGTTCGAACGACATGTGGTGAAGCCGTTCGTAGCGGATTACCTGGCGGGGCGAACGCCGATTCCCTGCACGCTCTGCAACAACTTCATCAAGTTCGATCAGTTTCTTGAGATGGCAGACAGCGTCGGCGCGGAGAAGATTGCGACCGGCCATTATGCGCGGATCGATTTCGATGACCAGAGCGGACGGTTTCAGATGCGCACGGGTGTAGATGCATCGAAGGATCAGACGTATTTTCTGTTTGGGTTGACGCAGGAACAATTGGCGCGCACACTGTTTCCGCTCGGCGGGATGCAAAAGCCGGCGGTGCGCGAGTTGGCAAAGGAGTTGGGATTACCGGTGGCGGATAAGAACGACAGCCAGGAGATCTGCTTCGTACCCAACGGCGATTACGCGGCGTTCCTGGATGCGTATTTGCGCGAGCAGGGCCTGGATGCGCAGGCGGCGGACGGGGAGATTGTGGACAGCGCGGGCCGGGTGATGGGGCGGCATGCGGGTACGCATCATTTCACTGTGGGACAGCGGCGCGGGCTGCGCGTGGCGGCGGGTGAGCCGCTCTACGTCATCGCAACTGAACCGGCAAGCCAGCGTGTGGTGGTGGGCAGCGATGCGGAGCTTCGGCGCGCGCGCTTTACGGCGAACCAGGTGAACTGGGTTTCGATTGCGCCCATTGGGGAGCCGCGCCGGGCACAGGTAAAGATTCGCAACAGACATACGCCTGCAGCCGCCACACTGGTTCCGACGGATGATCCAATCCGGGTGGAAGTAGAGTTCGATGAAGGGCAGAGAGCGATCACGCCCGGTCAGGCTGCGGTGTTCTACGACGGACCTGTCGTGCTCGGTGGCGGCTGGATCGCGTAACGCTTGGCTCAAAAGAAAAGCTGGTTTGTTGCGCACGTTGAATATACAGTCGCCTCGGTTCTCGTTCAGGCGCTTCGGCGATTGCCGGGCCGTGCGGCTGAAGCGACGGCACAACGAGCGGCCCGTTTACTCGATACTGTTCTTCCGAAGCTACGGCGTACGGCGCGCATCAATCTGGCATTTGCGTATCCTGAACTAACTGGAGAAGAACGCGAGCGCCGCATTGATGGCGTGTTCGAGACGATCGGACGGTTGCTCTTCGCACTGGCGCGATTTCCCGACCTGGATTCAACGAACATTCGCGACTGGATCGACTACCAGGGGCTGGAGAATTACTTACGCGCCAAACAGAGGGGCCGCGGTGTTCTGGTGGCGACGGCGCATGTGGGCAATTGGGAGCTGAGCGCTTTCGCACACGCGTTGATGACTGAGCCGATGAACGTTATGGTGCGGCCGCTCGACAATCCTTTAATCGACGAATTGATCGAGCAGCGGCGTACGCTTTCGGGGAACCGGCTGATTCACAAATGGGATGGGGCCCGGGCCGTATTGCGGGCGCTGCGGCAAAATGAGGCGGTCGGAATCCTGATCGATCAGAACACTTCCGCGGCGGAAGGCGTGTTTGTGAATTTCTTCGGCAAACAGGCGTGCGCAAATTGCGGTTTTGTAAAGCTCGCGTATCACTCGAAGGCCGCGGTACTGCCGGGGTTTGCGGCGTGGGATAAAGATACGCGGAAATACGTGCTGCATTTTTATCCGGAAGTAGAACTGACCGGCAATGAGCAGGAAGACACGCAGCAGATTCACGCAGTACTCGAACAGATCGTCCGGCAATATCCCGAGCAGTGGATGTGGATTCACCGCCGCTGGAAGACCCGGCCAGCAGGCGAAGGCGATCTGTATTAAGCGGAACCCGGCAAGCGGGCCTTTATCATTAAGAGTTGACGAAGCTCTGTTTGCTGCTCCCTTTGCTCGCTATGGCGGGTGCCGCTGCGCCTATTCAAGTTGCGCTCGACCTCTCGGACGCTCCGCGTAAAATTCTGCATGCGCAACTCAAGATTCCGGTGCACGCGGGCCCACTGACGCTCGATTTGCCGCAATGGATTCCCGGCGAACACTCGCCTACGGGACCGATCGACAATCTTGCGGGCATCGTCTTCACGGCTAATGGTCAAGTGCTTCCCTGGCGGCGCGACGAGGTGAATATGTTCGCGCTGCACCTGGTAATTCCGCCGAACGTGTCGGTACTCGAAGCACGTGTCGATTTTCTGGCTACTGCGGCGGCATCGGGCTTCTCTGCCGGAGCTTCGACTGGCCCGAATCTCGCCGTTGTGAGCTGGAACGAAGTCGCGCTCTATCCCGATGGCATGGCTGCCAGCCAGATCGCGTATCAGCCTTCGGTGAAGATGCCTGCCGGCTGGAAATTCGGGACTGCGCTGGTGCCTGCGGAAACGAACGGCGACTCTATCACATTTCAACCAGTGTCGCTCGAAATGCTGGTGGATTCGCCGGTCCTTACGGGCCGCTTTTTTCGAGAAATTCCGATCGCGACGGATGTTTCTCCCAAGCATTTTGTGGATCTCGCGGGAGATGGGCCGGAAGATTTGAACGTGTCGTCAAGCCTGATTGATTCCTGGAGCAAACTGGTGCGGGAAACGGGCGTCCTTTTCAAATCGCGCCATTACGAGAGCTATCACTTTCTAGTCACGCTGAGTGACAATGTGGCTCACTTCGGACTGGAGCATCATCAATCGAGCGATGATCGTGTGGAGGCGCGCGGACTGGTTGATGAAGACCTGGTGATGTTAAACGGCGACTTGCTGTCGCACGAATTCACTCACTCCTGGAACGGCAAATACCGCCGCCCGGCGGGTCTCGCAACGCAGAACTACGGTCAGCCGATGAAGGGCGAACTGCTATGGGTCTATGAGGGATTGACGCAGTACCTGGGGGACGTGCTTGCGGCGCGCTGCGGGATTTGGACCTCCGAACAGTATCGGGCGTATCTGGCTGGCTCGGCGGCGGAAATGGATCACCGTCCGGGCCGTACTTGGCGGGATTTAGAGGATACGGCGGTATCGGCGCAGATTCTTTATGACACCAGCCCGCAATGGGACAACTGGCGCCGATCCGTAGATTACTACGCAGAAGGCGAATTGATCTGGCTCGATGTGGACACGACGATCCGGCAGCTCTCGGCGGGGAAGAAATCCCTTAACGATTTTTGCGCCCGATTTTTTGGTGTTCGCGGCAATACGCCGCCCGAAGTCTTTCCCTACACATTCGATGACGTGGTGGCAAACTTGAATGCTATTCAACCGAACGACTGGCGCGGCTTTCTGATGGAACGGCTGCATACAAAATCGCCGCACGCACCGCTCGAGGGCATTACGCGCGGAGGCTATCGCATCGAATATACCGGCCAGCCAAACGAGTTTTCCAACGCCGAGGATAGCCACGATCGCGGCGTGAACGCGTGGTATTCGCTCGGGTTCCGAACACAGGACAACTCCATTGTTGACGTACTGATCGGTTCGCCAGCATACGCGGCCGGTTTAGGGCCGGAAATGAGAATCGTCGCGGTTAATGGCCGCCGGGCGAGTGACGACCTGTTGCGCAAAGCAATTCAGGAAGCGAAAGACAAGGGCCCGGCAATCCAATTGATTACAGAAAACAGCGGTTACTTCAAGACAGTTACGATCGACTACCATGGCGGCGAAAAATATCCGCATCTGGTGCGCGTGGGTAGCGGTACGGCTTATCTGGATGACATTCTGAAGCCGATGGCCAAGTAACCTGAAGGATATGAAGTTTGTGACGGTCGACGAATGGCCGCAACCCAAGCTGACGGATTTTCGCCCGGAGCTCGAAAGCGGAAACGTTCTTTATTTTCCTGTGACGCCATTCGCTTTTTCGGAGGCTTCGCAGGACTTTTTGCGCGGGCTGGATTTTTCGGGTGGAGCGATGCACAAGAACATTGCCTACCGTCCGGCGTCCGATCGGGTGACTGGTGTTGATGGCAGCAACACGCGCATACAAGAGGTTATGCGGGATTACTCGCGGCGCGTCGTCCAATTCACGGCGGAACTGCTTCCGCAATACGCCTCAGCCTGGAGAGCTGGATTATGCAAGTTTCCGGCCGCTCGAGGAGCAAAATCGCGATCTGCCGTTGAACAAGCGAAACGATTTGCTGCATACCGATGCTTTCCCGTCGCGGCCCACCAACGGCGATTTGATTCTGCGGGTCTTCACCAACATCCACCTTTCGAAAACGCGCAACTGGGTGACGACCGATCCGTTTCCTGTACTGGCGGCAAAGTACGCACGCGATGCCGGCCTGGAAAAGATAGTTGACGCGTCATCGTCGATCGGCGGCCGACTACGCAAGCAAGCGGCGCAGCTGCTGAAGGGTTTTGGACTGCCGCTTGTGGCTCGCTCCGCGTACGACAGCTTCATGCTGCACTTTCACGAGTACTTGAAACGCAATGCGGAATTTCAGGAGACATGTCCTAAATATCGCTTCGAATTTCCGCCCGGTTCGACTTGGCTTACGTTCACCGATGTGCTGCCGCATTCGGTACATTCGGGACAGCATGCGCTCGAACAGACGTTTATCATTGCGCGGAGCTCGATGGCGCATCCGGAAAACGCCCCGGTGAGCGTGCTGGAGCGCATCTGCGGCCGTCCACTGATAACGGCATATCAATAATCGGTAGTTTTTCTATCGGTAGGGCTCCGGTCGCTTCGCTCGCGGCTCCGATTGCGCGATTTGGACCAGGTTCTACCTCGGGCTGCAATTTCACCGCACACGAACTCGACGGATTTGCGTCTTACTTCCGGAATTCACAAATCAGGAGGAAACCGAATGCCCGAGCCGATGCTGCGCGATCCACGCGAAGAGGGACCTAAGAAGCAGCCGAAACAACATCAGGAGATACCCGGAAGCGATGCACAATTGCGGCCCGCGGCGGATCACGGCGAGGAATCGTACGAGGGTCACGACCGGTTGAAAGACATGGCCGCGCTGATCACGGGCGCTGACAGCGGAATTGGCCGAGCTGTTGCGATCGCTTACGCCAGAGAAGGAGCGGACGTTGTAATTTCCTACCTGGAAGAGGATGCCGATGCGCAAGAAACGGCGAAATGGGTGGAGCGCGCCGGGCGCCGGGCAATTTGCATCCGCGGGGATATTCAAGATGAGAAGCATTGCAAAGAGTTGGTCCGGCGAACCGTATCCGAACTCGGCGCCATCCACCTCCTGGTCAACAACGCCGGTTTTCAGGTTACGCACGAAAGCATCGAGGAATGGCCGAGCCCGGATTTCGAGCGTTGTTTCCGTACGAATGTTTTCGCCATGTTTTATCTCTGTAAAGCGGCGATGCCGCAGATGAAACCGGGAAGTGCCGTGATCAATACTGCTTCTATTGAGGCATTCGACCCCAAGCCAGTACTTCTCGGCTACACGGCAACGAAAGCCGCAATCGTCAATTTCACCAAAGCTCTCGGGAAAACGACGAAGCAGAACGGAATTCGCGTCAATGCGGTTGCGCCCGGGCCGGTTTGGACGCCGTTGATCCCAAGTACATTTCCGCCTGAAAAGGTCACGAGCTTTGGCACGGACACAATGTTCGGACGCGCCGCCCAGCCGGCGGACATCGCTCCAGCATATGTCTTCCTCGCTTCGAACGACTCCCGGTACATGACGGGCGAGGTGATCGGCGTTACTGGCGGCAAAATGCCATACTAAGCAACCCATATTAGCTGGGGCCTCGCCGGTAAAGCGGAAATCGCGTGTTTTTACGGTGGTAATCGGAATGGCTGCCGCAAGTCTACAATCGGGGTCTGTGGCATGGGTGCGGTCTTTCGGGCAATCTTTGGATACTGTTTCCTGATTTTGATGGTCCGGATTGTAGGCCGGCGTCCGGCGAAACAACTAACCCCGTTCGAGTTCGTCCTTATCTTTTTTATGGGTGGAGTTATGCTCACGCCGATGGTCGGGGACGACCGATCTCTCATCAATGCGCTGCTGACGATTGCGGCCATTGCGGTCACCCATTTCGTGCTTTCGTGGTTAAAGCAAATTTCGCCGACTGTCGGCCGCGTCCTCGACGGGACACCATTGGTATTGCTTGAAAAAGGTCAGTGGCGCTCCGAAACAATGGGCAAGATGGCCATCACGGACGATGACGTCATGACCACCGCGCGCGACCAGGGGCTCAAGACGTTGGACGAAATCGAGTACGCCGTTCTGGAGCGGAATGGTGAGATCAGTATCATCCCGAAAGAAGACGCATCATAACCATGCCATCCGGTCCACCTACGCAACCCGTGACAGACAGTGTCGCAAAGGTCAACGATGAAGTAGCTGTTGGCTCCGACCTTAAATTCCAGCATCGCTGGTGGCGCTTCGAACGTGCAATATGGGTTCTATTTTTCTGCGCTGTGATCCTCGACGCCTTGGGCGTATTCGGGAGGGGGTGGGCGGCCAATGCCCAGCGGAAGACTCCCGACGGAAGCATGACGGTCAAATACGAACGCATTGAGCGTTTTCATACGCCGTCGATTCTGGAAGTGCAATTCGGAGCGAACGCAATTCAAAACGGAAAGATTCAGCTTTGGGCCAGCGATACCCTGCTTAAGCCGCTCGGAACTCAGCGTGTGATTCCGCAGCCCGCGAGTTCGGTGATCGGGCAAGGCGGGATTATCTATACCTTCCCGGCGACGATCAATCCCGCTTCCATTCAATTCGCCTTGGAGCCGTCCTCGCCAGGTATTCTTCATCTCGACTTGCGCGTTCCCGGATCAGAACCGCTGAACCTCAGCATCGCCGTCATGCCCTGAAAGGCTCTGCATCGATCATATGTACACAATCGTTCATGCGGTCATAGGATATTTCTTTTTGCTGCTTACGGTTCGCGTTCTCAGCCGCCGTCCAGGCGCCCAGATGACGCCCTACGAGTTTGTTCTGATCTTTCTGATTGGCGGGGTAATTATTCTCAGCACCGGTGGGCGATGATCATTCGGAGACGAACGCGGTTTGCGCCGTGATTACCGTTGGTTTGATGCACCGGCTAGTAGCCTTCCTAAAGCAGCGGTATCCGCGATTCGGAGTGCTGGTGGATGGGGCGCCGCTGATCCTTCTTAAAGACGGCCAATGGCAAACCGAGGTCATGGGAAAAATGCGCGTGCAGGATATGGATGTCATGGCTGCGGCGCGCGGCAGCGGAGTGAAGACTCTTTCCGAGGTAAACTACGCGGTGCTCGAGCGCATCGGCTCGATCAGCATTATCAAGAAGAAGAAACAGGATTGATCCCCGGCGGATGCGAAGATGGCCGGGTAGTAGGGAGCCGGAGATGATCCGTGCGAGCCGAACAGTTTAGCCCTGCCCGCGGTGTCGCCAGACCAGACTTCCTCGCTTGGCGAAGACGCTGACCAGAAATATAAGTATGGCCAAAAAGAAGCAGAATGCCATGGGATAAATGGTCCAACTCAGGCTGATAAGGCCAGAGTGGAATGCAGACGATCCCGGCAATAAAAAAGACTAGCGAAAGCAGTTTCCATCCCATGATGCGCGACCTCTTATTAGACTCTGAGCCGCTGTAACCGTTACGGGAAGCACGCGGCCGCGCGCGAAACGGTGTTATATATACGAGTGCATGAAAATCCCACTCCTCGTGGCTGTGCCGTTTTGTGCCGTTTTGTTGTTGCAAGCTCAGACCGGAAACGCTCCGCATCTTGAAAAGCGAGGAGCGGCAACGCAGCTTATTGTGGATGGCCAGCCATTTTTGGCTCTTGGCGCGGAGCTGCACAATTCGAGCTCATCGAACCTCGAATATATGAAGCCAATCTGGCCGCGTCTCAAGCGGGCCGGCCTGAACACCGTTTTAACGCCGCTTTCCTGGGAATTAATCGAGCCAACCGAAGGGCACTACGACTTTCATCTGGTGGACGGCTTGATCGAGCAGGCGAGAGAGAATGATCTGCATATCGTTTTTCTATGGCTGGCGAGTTGGAAGAACGGCATGTCGAGTTACGCGCCGGTATGGGTAAAGCGCGACACTAAACGATTTCCGCGCGCGATAGCGGACGGCCAGGAAGTGGAAATTCTCAGCACTTTGGGCGAAGCGACCATGCGTTCAGATGCCAAAGCGTTTGCCGCGCTGCTGCGGCACATCCGCGAGGCAGATTCGAGCAAACATACAGTGCTGATGATGCAAGTCGAAAACGAAGTCGGCGTATTGGGCGACACGCGCGATCATTCTCCCGCTGCGGAAAAAGCGTTTGCATCAGGCGTGCCCTCGACGCTGATGGCGTACCTCGAGAAGCATCGCGAAACTCTTTTTCCCGATCTGCGCGGAGTTGTGGGATTCGAACGGACGCAAGACATCGGGTACCTGGGAGCAAGTGTTTGGGCCGAGCACGCGCACCGATGAAATCTTCATGGCGTGGAACTACGGCCGCTATGTGAATCAAGTTGCGCAGGCAGGCAAAGCCGAATATCCGCTGCCCATGTATGTCAATACCTGGCTAGCGCGGCCGAATGCCACGCCGGGAGAGTATCCGAGCGGCGGTCCGCAGCCGCGCGTCATCGATATATGGAAAGCGGCCGGTTCGGCGATCGATATTTATTCGCCGGATATCTACGCCGCGAATTTCGAAGATTGGTGCAACTGGTACAACCGTGCCGGTAATCCGCTATTTATTCCGGAGGCAAGCGGCGAAGCGGCAGCGGGCGCAAACGTTTTTTACGCCATGGGCCAGCATGCGGCGATCGGCTTCTCGCCTTTCGCTATCGACTCCTGGCTCGACCAGGCGAGCGACTTGACGGCGAGCTACCGGACTCTGAGCGAGATTGCTCCGCTCCTGCTCGCTCACCAGACGAAAGCGGAGACAGCGGGATTTCTGCTCGACAAGACACACCCGACGGCATCGTTTGTCTTGCACGGATACCTGATCGAAGTCAGCTTAGATTCCATCTTCGGCTCAGAGACGGCGAATGGATTCGGCCTGGTGATCGCAACCGGTGAAAATGAATTTCTCGGCGCCGGCCGGGGGTTCCGCGTGAAATTTACGCCGCGCGCGGGTGGCTTGCCGCGTGCTGGAATCGGGTACGTCGAGCAGGGTGAGTTTGACGGCGGGCAGTGGGTCGCTGGCCGCCGGCTGAACGGGGATGAAAACGACCAGGGCAAGTACTGGCGCTTCTCTCCGCAGCGAGTAAGCATCGAAAAATGCCTGGTGTATCGCTTCGAGTGATCGAGGAGGGGGAAACTTGCCTCCAGCTGAGGTTCAGAATCCGGGGCGATCAACAAATTATCATTTATCGCCGGCAAGCGAATCTTTCCGCAGTTTCTCTATTGACAAGCTGCGAAGTACCTTGATAGATTCTGGTCAAACTGTTTCGCTTTTGAATGCCGTCTTCCCCGAAAGGATGAACCATGAAGAAGAATCACTGTGCGCTGAAATTAGGTGCGCTCGCCGCCGTATTTGCGCTCGCCGGTTTCGCTCAGACGTACCGGGCCCAGGTACGGGGTCTGGTTACGGATCAGACGAGTTCTGTCGTTCCGGGGGCGACTGTGACCCTGTCGAATGTGAATACGGGCGTGAACACCGTGAAACAAACGGATGCGTCCGGGCTGTACGTATTTGACTACGTTGATGCCGGGACGTACCGGATCACGGTGGATACCCCGGGGTTCGGCAAGTTTCTTCAGGAAAACATTGTGGTTCAGTCTGGCGGAGACGTAACCGTCAACGCGACCTTAAATCCGGGTGCGCTGCAACAAACTGTGACGGTGGCCGAAACTCCGCCGAATGTGGATTTCAATTCGAGCAACCAGGAACTTACAATCGACACCAAGATGGCGAACGATACCCCTCGCCTGGACCGTAATCCTTTCAAGCTGACATTGCTTGAACCCGCCGCCATCAATACCCGCACCGAAATGCTGCCCTTCAATTCCTGGGCTCCCAATAGCGTCGATCTGGGCGGCGGCACCAATCTCAAGAACAATTTACTGGTGGATGGCAGCCCGATCGGTATTGGGCACAAAGCGGGCTACGTACCGAATCAGGACGATGTGCAGGAAACGATTGTGTCGCGCAACAGCGTGGATGCGGAATCCGGGCATAGCGCGGGCGGCCTGATCAGCGTTACTACCAAGGGCGGTACAAACGAATGGCACGGCAGCGTGTTTTATCTGGGCCGCTATCCATGGCTGAGCGCCGAAGCCGACCGCACCACCTTCAGCAAAAACGCTCTCCGGCAAAACATGTTTGGCGGAACGCTTGGCAACGCTATCTTAAAGAACAAGCTATTCAATTTCTTTTCAGTTGAAGACTGGAAAGTCAGCTCGCCGAGCAGTTACGTAGTGACCGTGCCCACGCCTCTCGAGCGGACGGGCGATTTTTCGCAGTCCTATAACATCTATGGCGGGTTGCGTACCATTTACGATCCATTCAGCACGGTGGTTGGCGCGAATGGTTCGATCACGCGCACTGCTTTTCCGGGCAACAAGATTCCTTCGGCGCGTTTCGATCCGCTTGCCGCCCAGTTTATGTCTGCGTTCTGGGATCCCAACAATCCCGGCGACAACATTACTGGCGTCAACAACTTTCAAGAAAGGATACACAGACACTTACAATTACCTGAACTTTTCGGACCGGGTGGATTACAACATCAGCGATAAATGGAGAGTCTCCGGCCACTTTGGCCGATATTCCACCAGCGACATCACGAGCAACCCCACGCCGAACAATTCCGAACTCTATCAACCTTCAGGAGCCGTTCGTTACGGGGACCAGGTTTCGGCGGATGCTATCTGGACGGCGAGCGCTTCTACCGTCGCGAATGCGCATTTCAGTTGGAATAGCCTGGGCGACTCTTATCTGTCTCGCGAGCTAAAGGGTAACTGGAGCCAGTTCTGGCCGAATAACGATTTCTATCAGTCGTATCAGCAGGCTTCCAAGGGCGTTCCGATTTACTTTCCGAGTTTGAATATCGGCGGCAATACGTTTGGCGGTCCAAATTTCTTCTGGAACCAGATCCCGACCGCCGAATCGTTTAGCGTCGGATGTTTCCCATCAAGCCGGGTCTCATTACATTAAGACTGGATTTGAATATCGCCGCAGCGGTGGTCCGAGTCTGGTCACCGGTCTTTCTCAGTTTGTCTTCAATTCAAATCTGACGGCGAACACGTATCAAAATCCGGATACTTCGCGGTACGGCGATCAGTTTGCTACGTTTCTACTCGGCGCGCTGGATAACAACAGCGAAATGATCGGCGGCCCATCGCCCTCGCCGATCGACGATTTCTACGCAGTTTATATCGGCGATGATTGGAAAGTAAGCCGCAATGTGACGATCAATCTCGGGCTGCGTGACGAGTATGAATCGGCCTGGCACGATGCGGATCATAATCTTGCGCAAGGCTTGAATCTGTCGCAGATCGATCCGGCGATTGCCGCGAATCCGCCGCAAATGCCGGCCGCGGTCACCTCGATTGTCGGCAACAATTACACAAGCTATAACGGTGTCTGGAACTTCACCAGTAAAAACAGTCCCGGCATGTGGCATCCGCAAAATCTTGCGTTACAGCCGCGCTTCGGGGTCGCATACCGAATTAACGATAAGACGGCGCTTCGGTTTGGGTATGCTCTCTATTTCACGCCGACCGAATATCTGTTTACCTCTGCGCCCGTCAGCGGTTTCGAAGATATCGAGTTTCTGGAGCCGCCGCTATTCGGCGTGACCGGGTATCAATACGCCGCGCCGCTGCAAAACGGCAGGCCTCAGGAGACTCTCTCGAATCCCTTCCCGGCGACCAGTCCGCTTGTCCCGATCGCAGGCCGAGCGGGCGGATCAAATACCGGCCGCGGCGGTTCGCCCTTGATCTGGTACCCGCAAAACATGCAGAAGGAGTACAACAACCGCTTCAATCTCACGTTTGAGCATCAGTTGCCGGGCCAGCTGGTCGCCTCCGCCACATATTTCCTGAACTTAGGAAATCAGCAATACAACCAGTATCTGAATAACCTCAACCCGCTCATTCAACAGCAGTACCAAGGCGCTTTGAACAACTCAGTTACTAACCCGTTCTATCACTACTTAAATCCCGCGGTGATTCCCGGTCCACTCTATAATGAGCCGACGGTTCCCTTGAGCAGCTTACTGGTCAAGTATCCGCTTTACGGAGGGCTTTACCAGATTGGCACGCTCGGCGCCGGCGAGCGTTATCAGTCGGTCTCCTTGCAGCTTCAGAAACGGTGGAGCAAAGGCTATAACTTCTTGTTCGGCTACGTCTATATTCGGGAAAAGTCCCAGCAATTCCTGAATGACTTACAAACATATGACAACCAGCTGACATGGCAGGATAGTAACCAACCGCATCACCGCATCAGCTCCGCCGGGACGTACGAGCTTCCTTTCGGAAAGGGAAAGACGTACCTTTCGAGCATGCCGCGCATCGCAGACGCCGTGATTGGCGGATGGCAGGTTACCGGAGAGATGACCTACAATACCGGCGACTATCCTCGCTTCGGCCAGGCATTGATCGTCACTGGTAATCCGTGCGTTTCAAGTCCCAGCCCGCAGCGCTGGTTCGATAAATCGGTGTTTCAACTGCCGTCCGGCTACGCCATTCAAAACAACCCGATCCAATATTCGTGCCTGGTTGGGCCAAGCTTCTTCGATCTCGACGCGAGCCTCCTCAAGAATTTCCACATTACCGAGAAGATCGGCGCGCAATTGAAAATGACGGCCTACAACGCAACCAACAAATTAAATCGCGGCGATCCGGATACCAACTTCACCGACGCCAACTTTGGCCAGGCCCTCTATCAAGGATCGCCTGGCGGCACTTTCGGCGCGCAAACCGCTGGCTTCGGCAACCAGAGCGGCCGTCAGGTCGAATTAGGGCTGCGTATCTTCTTCTGAGAAGCGGGCCTTTGGTATCTTGTAGCGGATGTATTCGTTCAGCCGGCGGGACGCGCTCCGGCTTCTGACTGTTCCCCTGTCGCAAGCGCTCGGCCAACAGACGCCGGGCGCCAGCCCAGGGGATGGCCTCTCGCGGAGTGAAGGCCGGCCCACGTGTAAAACCCTCGGGCCTTCCGTTCCACGCGCATTTCAGCGACATAGCATCTCAAGCAGGGCTGCACGCAGATCACGGTATGCGGCCATCCCAATCGCGCCGACTATGTAATTGAGGCAATGGGCTGCGGGTGTGCGTTCTTCGACTACGATAACGACGGCTGGCTCGACATTCTCGTATTAACGGGATCACGTTTGGGCGATCCGCCAGCCGGCGCATCGAACCGCCTTTATAAAAACAATCGGGACGGCACCTTCACGGATGTCACCGCAAAAGCAGGCTTGCTTCGGAGCGGCTTCTGGTACGGAGTTGCGGTAGGCGACTACAACAACGACGGCTGCGAGGATTTCTTCCTGACTGGGTACCCGAACAACGCCCTGTATCGCAATAACGGGGACGGCACGTTCACCGATGTGACTAAAGAAGCCGGTCTATTGAATCCCGAGCCGCGCTTCGGTTCCGGGTGCACATTTGTGGATTACGATCGCGATGGGCATCTGGATCTCTTCGTCTCGAATTACCTGCTGTTCGATCCGAAAGCGGTGCCTCGCGCTGGCGAGCTTTCGAGCTGCAATTCTGAAAGGGTATTTTGCGGGCCACGGGGACTTCCCTACGGAAAGCACTCGCTGTATCGCAATAATGGCGACGGGACATTCCGCGATGTATCGATGGCGGCGGGAATCGATAAGGCCAGCGCCGGTTACGGGCTCACCGCCGTTGCCGCGGATTTCGACAACGACGGCTGGCCCGATATTTATGTGGCGTGCGACTCAACACCTAGCCTGCTGTTCCGCAACCAGCACGACGGCACCTTTGTTGAACAGGCAATGGACCGGGGCGTCGCATTGAGTGAAGACGGGATGGAGCAAGCCGGCATGGGAATCGGAGTGGGCGACCTCTTGTGTCAAGGCGCGCTGGACATCGTGAAGACGCATTTCGCCGCGGATACACCAGCGGTTTACACGAACGATGGCAAAGGTGTGTTCCGCGACGACACGCTGCGCTCGGGGCTGGGCGCCGAGACACGCTATATCAGTTGGGGCGTAGGCGTGGAGGATTTGGATAACGACGGCAATCCCGATATATTCTGGGTTACCGGGGGCATTTATCCGGAAATGCAGAACCGTCCGGACCAGCCGTATCGCTCGCCGCGCATTTTGTTTCGGAGCCTCGGCAACGGACGGTTCGAAGAAATCGGCGCACAAGCTGGCCCGGGCGTAGCGGCTCCCCATTGCAGCCGCGGTTGCGCATTTGGCGACTTTGATAATGATGGGGACGTAGATATCCTGATTGTGAATCTCTACGAGCCGCCTTCTTTGCTGCGAAATGATTTGAGCGGCGGCGAGCACTGGATCAAAGTCAAACTTATTGGAACCAAGTCGAACCGCAGCGCTATCGGAGCGCGAGTTACTGTGCGGTATGCAGAGAAAGTTCAGACGCGAGAAGTTTTGAGTCAGTCCTCGTATCTCTCGGCGAACGACCCGCGGCTTCATTTTGGGCTCGGCTCGGCGGCTACTGCCGATTTGGAGGTTCGCTGGCCGCTTGGATTGGTTGAAAAGTTCACTAAGGTTGCCGCAAATCAATTGGTGTTCTTAACGGAAGGCGCGGGCATCAGCCGATGCGTGCAGAAATTCAGTTGAAGTTTGCGCCGAAACACATGCGCTTGCGAATGGTGGTATTGCTGGTCTTTGCTGCTCAGTTATGCGCGCAGCAAAGGCCGCTCGACCAAGCCTGGGATCTGGTGGGCCATGGCAAGCGGGCGGAAGCAATTCAGCTTCTTCATCAAATCATCGCCACCGATCCGAAGAATGCGGACGCACGTCTGTTGCTTGGCAGCGTACTGATGGAGCAGGGCGACCAGATCCGAATCGATCGAACAACTGACTACGGCGGTGCATTTGCGCCCGCGCTCAGAGGTAGCTGAAAATGCGCTCGGCGAAGCGTACAGGAAATTCGGGGAGACGGCGGCCGCCCAGGCTGCGTTCGAAAAAGCAATCGCACTGAAACCCGATTATGGGATCGGGCAATTGAATTTAGGCCAGGCGTTACTGGTGAAAGGCGACGCGGCCGGAGCGGCAAGACATCTGGATCGCGCGATTGCGTTGCTCGGTCGGAACGACGATGCGGCCGACGCGCATTACCTGCGAGCCAAACTCTTCTCTGCGCAGAATCAGTCGAAGCAGGCGGTTGCACAACTCGAGCAGGCGGTCGCTATCCGTCCAAAGTTCGCCGAGGCGTGGTCGGATCTGGGGCATGCGCGTACTTCAATGCTTGATGACGCGGGCGCGCTTGCCGCGCTCGAACGCGCGGTCGCTGCGAATCCGGGAGATGCAGTTGCGCAGTACCGGCTGGGGGCTGAATATCTGCAAGAGGGCAAGGCGCACGCTGCCGTTGCGCATCTGCGCATAGCCTACGAGCGGAACCCAACCGATCAATCTACGCTCAATGCGCTCCAGACCGCTCTGCGGCAGGATGGCGACATCGCCGGCGCGAATCGCGTAAAGGAGCAACTGGCGGAACTACTGCGCGAGCGGGATCGCATCAATCAGAATAAGCTCGCCGCGGTGAGGCTGAACAACGAAGGAGCGGCGCTCGAAAAGTCCGGGGATCTACGCGGCGCACTTGCCAAATATCGGGAGGCGTCGCGGCTCGATCCGGATCATAACGGGATTCGGGTGAATTACGCCGTGGCGCTCTTGCGTTTAGGCGAGTGGACAGAAGGTCTGAATCAGCTGCATGCCGCGTTAGAGCGTGATCCTAACAATGCACAGCTAAAATCCGCCTTGAAAGATGCACTGGCGCAAGCTCCCCCGGCCCTGGTTCCGAAGTGGTGATGCGTTAGACTTGCCGGGCAGCTAAGCAGTACCGTAGAAAGAATGAGTCGATCCGCAGCGGCGTAATTGGTGGAAGGCCGTCCTGGTGGACGTGCAGTTCTGGGTTCCCTTCGGGATCCTGCTTATAGGATTGATACTGCTGTCCTTTGTCCAATGACACGCCCGGCGATTGAAATTGAGAGTGGTCCGTCGCGCCAGCGAAAGCTGCACCGGCTCGGGATTTTCTGCGGCGTGTCGGCGGCGTTGTGGCTGGCGGGAGCGGAAGCGCCAACCAAGTTAGTAACGGTTGCAGTATCTCCGCTGGTGATTTCGTTCATGATGGTGCTCGGCGCGTTCATTTCGCGCTGGAGCCTGCCGGCGTTGATCCGCAGCACTTCCGATACCTTCACCGATATGCGCCATGCGCCCCACCTGGTGGTTTGGGGTGTCATGGCCGGCTGCCTTTGGGCTACGGGCAATACGCTTACGATTTTTGCGGTAAAGGACATCGGCCTGAGTCTCGCGTTTCCGCTTTGGAATGCGAATAGCTTGATTGGAATTTTATGGGGCGTTGTGTTGTTCAAAGAATTGCATCGCGCTTCCTGGTCGCGAAAGCTGGGCGTGGTCGGCGGGGGCGTGATCATATTTTCCGGAGCGATTCTGATTTCGACGGCCTCCACCTCACAAGCGGCGCACGGAAACGCACTGCACGGTATCGCGGCGGCGCTTGGGGCCGGGCTGATGTTCGGGTCTATGTATATCCCGTACCGGAAGGCGTACATCACCGGCATGAATCCGCTCACCTTCCTTACGTTCTTCACGTTTGGAGAAATTACGACTGTCACGATATTGGCGATCGCCTTTCTGGGTGGCGCGGGAGCCGTTTTGGCACGAGCTCGTAGCGAACCGCCACATTTTGTTCTGGCCGCTGCTTGGCGGATTCATGTGGGTGATCGGCGACCTGTTTCAAAATTACGCGACGAAATACGTGGGCATCAGCCGCGGAATTCCGTTGTCAAACACGAATCAGCTCTGGGGTCTGTTGTGGGCGATTCTGGTTTTTCGCGAACTCCACGGCTTGAGCTCGCATATCTATGCGGAGGTAATTGGCGGCTCCCTTCTGATGGCCGCGGGAGCGGTGGCGATTGCCTCTTCGTCGACGTCGGAGCGGGAATACTCAAGCTGGAAAGAAGCTGCGAATCGCGAGACTGATTTATACGGCATCGATCCGCAATACGTGATGAGCCGTATGGAGGGTCGAGAAGCCGGGACGGAAGGCGTGCGCCGGGGTTGGGTAGATTGGTTGCTGGTCGGCGGCGCGACAGCCATCTTCATCGGATTCGGAGCGATGGCCGGCGTGCCGCATATGGAGATCCAAACGGGCTGGCTAATCGCATTAACACTTGCGATGGTGTTGGTACTGGTTGCCGCCGGAATCGCTTTGTGGCGGCTGACAAAATTTATCTAACTGACTCGCGCCGCACGTTCCGGGCCGACAATGCTTTGCATCCCCGCTGAGATGACGGCTTGCGCGCGAACGCCATCGAGCTGCGTGATTGGAAATGGCGTTTTGCTTCTGCAGCACTCGATAAAGGCCGCCAGTTCGGCCTTGTAGGCGGCTCCAAAGCGGTCGACAAACTCGGGCAGCGGCCGCCCATAATTGCGCATGGCAAACGTCCGATAGGCAAGCGGCTCTGCGCGCCCGCGGCGGCCGTAGGCTTCCACCACAATTTCAAACGGCTTCTGGTCGAAATGCCCGACGTGAATCTGGCCTTCCTCGCCGAACAGCACCGTCTCTACGCGATATCCGGAGACGTGATTGCGGCTCACCTGGACCTGGGCGACGAGGTCTGGTTCAAACCAGAGATACAGCAGCGCGTCATCGAAATCTTCCGCACAAGTGGTGAGCCGGTGACTGTAGAGTCTCGATCCGATGACGAGTGCCCGGGTCGGGATGCGCCCGGTCAACCACAGAATCTCATCGACGTTATGCACGGACATGTCGGGGAGAATGCCGCCGCTCTGCATAGCCATTCGGCGCGGGGTTGGAATCTTCAAGCGCCGAGTAAACCTTAAACACACGCCCGATCGCGCCGCTCTCCGCCAGCTGTTTGGCGTAGCGAAGCGGCTCATCGAAACGCCGCTGAAAGGCGAGCATCAGCGCCTGCGGATGATTCCGGTCCAGTTCGGCGGAGAACTCGCGATCACCTTCTAGCGTGCCGGTTAGAGGCTTTTCGAGTAAAACGCGTTTACCCGCCGCGACCATGATCTCCGCATGTTGGCGGTGGTCGGCCGTGGGGGTTACGATCACAACGGCATCGCAGGCGTCCGACTTCGCTAATTCCTCAATCGAAGAAAAGATCGGGGCCCGGCAGCCAACGTCTGCGCTGAAGCGCCGGGCGCGCTCGCGATCCACGTCCGCCAGCGCCGCGAGTTCGCATATGCCGCTTTCGCGTGCGAGCTCTTGCAAATGCAAAGCATGCACGGTTCCCATGCGCCCGAGTCCCGCAACCGCAACTCTCATGCAATGCTCCTGAGCCGGCCAAGCGGGCCGACTCGATTGCGAAACGCCTCGCTCATCAAATCAATATGCTGGATCATGCAGGTGTAGCATCTCAATTTAATTTTCGAAAATCAAGGCCTCGAGCTAGGCCGGAACTTTTCGCGCACGTTTTGCGTTAAGGTTCGGGATGCCAAAACACGAGCAAAGCGGTAACGCACAGCCTCTGGGCGACAACTGCCTTTCGATTGGAATCGGGACGACGCTCTCGGGGCGATACGCGCGGATCGGCACTGAAATGAAGCAGGCAGCGGAACTGGCGATTGAGGAAACGAATGCCGCCGGGGGGATCGGCGGCTTCCGGGTACTTTCGCAAGCCGCCGACGATGCATCCGATGTGCAGATGGGCGAAGCAGTAGCCAGGCAATTTTGCGGGCAAGCCAGTCTTCTCGGCGTGGTTGGGCATTACGGTAGCGATATCAGCATCGCCGCTTCCGGGATCTACGCTCAGTGCGGGCTCGTGATGATTACGCCCATCGCGTCCAATCCAGCAGTGACCGATTCCGGCCGGGAGAACGTTTTTCGCTTCACGAATCGGGATGATTACACGGGCAGCGCAATTGCCGGGCATCTTTTCAAAAAACTTGCAAAGCGGCGTGCAGTCCTGGTCGAAAGCGAATACGCGTACGGGAAGAGCATGGGAAGCGCCTTCGCGAAGGCTTTCCAGCAATTCGGAGGCGAAATCATACTCCAGCATTCGGTGACAGTAGGTGAACGGGAATTTGGGCGATTGATAAGCACGCTGCCGGAGGATTTCGACGTGCTGTTTTATGGAGGAGCGTTCGAAGGAGCTTTCCTGCTAAAGGCTATGCGTGAGCAAGGCCGCAACCAACTGTTTGCAACGGGTGACGGCTGCTGGGACAAAACCAATTTTCTGGAACCTGCGGGCTCTGCCGCAACGCAGGGTGAGGGCGTCCTTGTATTGGCGGCAACTCCCGAAGTCGGACGAGTGGATGGTTCCAGAGGATTTGCAGAGCGGTACGAGCAACGCTACGGGCCGATTACGAACTACGCCGTCAATTCCTACGACTCTACGTGTTTGCTGCTCAAAGCCATTGAATTCGCGGCGCAGCAGAACGCCGCTCCGCCCACTCGGACAGATACGCTGGCCGCAATGCGCAGAATCAAATTCCAGGGCATTGCATACTCCCGGCCAGCGGAATGGGATTCCAAAGGAGACAATACGGCAGCAGTCACAGCGCTCTATATCGTGGAGGGCACTAGTTTCCGGCAAATCGCCGAAATCGCGCGGGACGGCAACAGATAAACAGACGGTGGCGACAATAGAGACAGAGAGCCGATGTCCACATCTGCCGGTTTCGATATCCAAGTGCAGCGCGCGGCTACGCAGCATCCTGAAGATGCTATCGACTTGATCGAAGAATATTACGAGGCCGTCAATGTGGTTGCCCGGGATAGCCGCGAAATGATTCTCGAGTTGCTCGCAGACCCGCGATGCGCCATCTGGATTGCTTATGTGAATCTCAAACCCGCCGGCTGCATCCTGTACCGCGGATTGCCGCACCTTGGCGCGGCTGGTGAAGTGAAACGGCTCTATGTGCGACCCGCTTTTCGAGGCTGCGGGATCGCTGCTCTTCTCCTCAGCGAACTGGAGCAATTCGCCGTTATCCAGAACATGTCATCGCTGTATTTAGATACGAAAGACGACTTGCGTGATGCGATCGCTTTTTACCAACGCAACGGATACTCGCCATGCCAACGTTATAACGACAATCCGCAGGCCACAATATTTATGCGAAAGGAACTGCCGCCAGAGCGCGTACAGGATCGCTATGTCCTAGCGGACGCTCCGGTCGCTGCGCTCGCGGCTCTGATTACGCGAGTTAGTGCGTTCCTTTGCGGTATTCGAGGACCGCTTTCTCATGCTCAGCCAAAGTCGCCGAAAACACATGGGAACCCACATTTCCCGGCTTGGCTACGAAATACAAGTAATTGGTCTGGGCGGGGTAGAGCGCGGCCTTCAGCGACATCACGCCGGGATTCGCAATTGGACCCGGCGGCAAGCCGGTATGCGTGTACGTGTTGTATGGGCTGACGCTCGCCAGATCGGAGCGGTGGATCACTCCTCTGTAGCGATTCTCGAGCAGCGCCGCGTAAACCGTGGTCGGATCGCATTGCAGCGGCATCGCGAGACGTAACCGGTTTACAAACACGGAAGCCACCTTTGGCCGGTCGCCCGGGACCGCCGCCTCTTTCTCCACCAGCGACGCCAAGGTCACGATATCGTGAACATTGTTTGCTTGTTTATCGCCGCCCAACTGTTTCCATTGCTTGCGAAATTCATCCGTCATGATTCGGCAGAGCTGCTGGGCGGTGGTTTTGTGGGTCACGCGATAGGTGGACGGAAACAGATAGCCCTCTAAACTCGGTGCTCGGGGATCCAAATCGTGAATGATTGTTGGATCGGCTGCCGCTTTTAGGAAAGCTTGCGGTTGAACAGTATCCGAGGTCTTCAGCAGCTCCGCAATGTCGAAGGTGTTGCTGCCTTCCGGAATCGTCAACTCCTGGTAAAAGATTTCACCGCGATGCAGTTTGTCAAAAACCTGGAAGGGAGTTTGCTCGGCGCCGAAACGGTATTCGCCCGCCTGAAGACTCGCGTGCGGATGCAGCGCGCGTACCGCGAGAAACGCCCAGCGCGACCGGACCACCCCGCGCTTCTGAAGCGTTTCCGCAATGTCGCGCGACGACATACCGTGCTCGATCTCGACGAAGGTCTGCGCCTGGAAATTTCGGTATGGTCCCAAATACCACCGATAGAAGAGCGCCGCGCCCACCAGGCACGTGAGGATTACCAGAATGCCTACAATCGCGAGCGACCGGTGCAAACAGCCCTGTTGCCTTTCAGCCATCGTTCTTACTCTCCAGAAATCCCAGGTAGCTTTCGAGCAGCAAAACAGCCGCCAGCCGGTCGACTGCTTTCTTGCGCTGCTCGAGCGACGCTCCGGCCTGCTTCAACATCCGCTCTGCTTCGCTTGACGTGAGTCTCTCATCCCAATAAACCAGCGGCACTTGCACATACTCCCGCAAGCGCTCGGCGAACTCGCGGGTGTATTCGCTCTGGCGGCTTTCCGAGCCGCTCATATGCAGCGGATTACCCACTACCAACACCGTTACTTCGCGCTCCTTGATGAGAGCATCGAGCGCTGCGAGGTCGTCGCGAATGCGGCCGCGCTGCAAGGTCGCCAACCCTTGCGCCGAAACCCGCAAAATGTCGCTCACCGCGAGGCCAATGCGTTTTTTGCCAACGTCCAGGGCCAGAATGCGGCCCCATTGCCGTCTCTCGTCTTCTATCAATTTTGGATTATAAGTGCCCCGTCCGCGTGCTAGAGTAACGGTACCGAGGCAATCTCCCGCTTTGGCGATTTTCACCCCTCCGCAAATCCCACAACAAACGTACGCATTTGGGAGAGCGCTCATTGCCGTAACCGCTCTGATTGCGTTGCTTTATTACGGACGCGATTTCTTCGTCACTCTCATTATCTCCGCTGTCTTTGCGTTCATTCTCGATCCGGTGGTTCTGCTGGTCATGAAGCTGAAAGCGCCCCGCGGAGTGGCCACCTTCGTCGTCATTGCGGTTGCGGGCGCCATCGTGTACTTGCTGGGGGCGATGGCCTGGACGCAGGTAGCGATCATCGAGCACGACCTGCCTACTTACTCGTCGCGCTTGAACGAGATCGTCGACGCACTTAATACCAAGGTGGCCGATATCGAGAAGAAAACCATCGACCTGGTAGTGCCGAAAAGCATGATCCAGCAGGAGCAGCAGATTCAGCAGAAGCCTATCGAGGCGCAGAAGGCACGCCGCCGCCGCGCTGCCGTTAAAACGGATGTCACGCAGCCGCCGCCTATTCAGGAAGTGCGCATCCACACCGATCCGCGCCCGGGGATCAGCGCAGTATATGTTTTCCTATCCGGTTATTTTCACCTGCTGATTCTGGCCTCGTTTGTTCCGTTTCTGATCTACTTTATGCTGAGCTGGCGCGACCATATCAATCGCCGGTTCCTGCTCCTGTTTTCCGGGGAGCGCCGCCACATTGTGGGCAAAAGCTGGTCGCATATTGGCGATTCCACTCGTGCCTTTGTGCTGGGAAACTTTCTGCTGTGGGTGTTTCTGAGCTCGGTCAGCGCACTGACCTTCTTTTTTCTCGGGCTGCCTTACTGGCCCTTAATTGGCCTGCTGAGCGCGTTTTTTAGCCTGGTGCCGTACGTCGGGCTGGGTCTGAGCATTATTCCGCCGGTCCTGGCCGCGCTCGCGATCCCGAACAAATTCAAAATCGTGATTACGGCCGTGGTGATCACGGCCGCGCTGCACGTCCTCTCGATGAATTTCCTGTACGCGAAGATCGTCGGGCGGCGCGTGCGGTTGAATCCGCTGGTGGTCACGATTGCGATGATGTTCTGGGGATTGCTCTGGGGCGCCGTAGGACTGGTGCTTGCGATTCCGATTACAGCCGGCATCAAAGCGGTTTGCGACAACGTAGAATCGCTCGAACCGCTTGGCCGTTTGATGAGCGACGAATGACGCGCTAGCGGAGAGTAACGCTACTTCCCGCAATAGCCATCGGCGGTTTGTTTTCTGCCGCTTCCGTACGCAGGTAAGCGAATCCCACCACTTGGCCGAGCGCCGGCGAGAAGACCGCGGAACTGATTTCTCCCACATCGGCCTCGCCCGACTTGATTTTCGTGCCGGCGGCGGGCGGTGTCTGACTCTCGATCCGGATCGGCGTAAGCAACCGGTGGACTTGTCCGCGAGACCGCACACGTTCCACAATTTCCTGTCCGAGATAACAACCTTTATTTAAATGAACGGCGTGCATGGCGCGCGTTTCCTGCACCAGATAGCGCTCAGTGATCTCATCGCCATATCGCGGGGCGCCGTTTTCCAGGCGCGCAATTTGCACTTCCGCTGGGCTGGCGGCAATCGCGCCCGCCTGTTCCATCCGCTTGATCCAATCTTGTTTCGTCTCCGCTGGCACAAAGAAGCGGAATCCGGGCGCGCCGGTTACGGTCACAGCTGCGCTGAAGCCCCCGGCTGTTTTCAGAGTACCCAGCTTTTCCGAGCTGACCGGAAGGCCGAGCGCCGCCGCAATTTCCGCGCTCTTTGGCCCTTCGATTCCAAAGGCAGCCAGAGTTTCCGTTTCGTCTTCGAGGGTAACGTCGTCGGCGATGATGAACCGGTCGAGATGTCCGTAAAGCTTCCGCCCGGTTTCCGGTTCGGTATCGAGAAAAATCTCTTCGCCGAGGTTGTAAAGGTAGGCGTCGGCCAGAATGCGGCCCTTATCGTTTAAAAAGAAAGCGTAGAGGCCGTGCCCAGGCTCCAGGTTTTGCACATGATTGGTGCTCATGGCGTGGAGCAGCCGCGCCCGGTCTTCACCGGTGGCCCGGATCTTCCCGCGCGCCGAGAGGTCGATCCACGCCGCGCCTTCTCGCAGAGCTTGGTAGCCGTTGCTCATTTTTGGATTAGCGTTCGCACGTATGATTCGAGTCCGGGCGTGCAGGCGTAGGCGTTACCGCCATAAATCGTGTCTTCGCCTGCGAGACTGCGAAATACGCCGCCCGCCTCTTCTATTAAGATTTTAAGCGGCGCCAGATCCCAGGGAGCCGCATTCGGCTCAATCCACACATCCGTCTTGCCCTGCGCCAGAAGAATTGCGTCCATTGCCCCGCCCAAGCTTCGCACCGCCCAGAAGCGCTGGATCCAGCCAAAGAGCTCGTGCGAAAAGCTTTGCACCCCGGCTTTATTGAATCCGTTGAAGGAAAGCACCGCCTCGCCCGGCCCGGTTTTGGTTGCAACCCGGATCGGGGCGCCATTTGCGAACGCGCCATGGCCGCGGGCTGCCCACAGCAGATACTTCTGCCCCGGACAGTGCGCCGCGCCCGCCACCACTTTGCCGTTCTCCTCCAATCCGATCAAGACGGCCCATAAGGGAATACCGCGTACGAAGTCGCGCGTCCCGTCGATCGGATCGATAATCCACTTGCGGCCATTTCGGCTCTCGCGGTTGGCTCCTTCTTCGCCCAGAATGCCGTCGTCCGGAAACTCCCGCGAGATTGTCTCGACAATCAGCTTCTCGCAGGCCCGGTCCGCCGCGGTTACCGGCGATTCGTCCGATTTCGTCTCCGCCGTGACGCCCTGCCGCTGATAATCGAGCGCCAGCGCGCCTGCTTCCTGCGCGACCAGTTTCGCCACTTCCACTTCCCGTTGAAAGTTCACTTCCCGTTTTTACCAAACGAACTCAGCGGACTTATATCCCGATCTGCGAAAATGGTGATAGTTGCTTTGGACTCGCCCGGTTAATAGTAACCCAATTTACCAATTATTCTATTGACACCCTTTATAGCTGGTTGTAGTCTGAAGTTTCGTTAACCTCAAGAACCCATGGATACAGGACATTTCGTCTTGGACTTCGGCCATTCTGTGCACGGCCAAGTCAAACGGATTCAGATCAGCTATAAATCGCTGGCAATCGCCGGTTGCATTTTAGCCTCCATTGCCCTGCTGGTATTCGTTCTCTTTTCGAGCTACGTACGGATGAGCTGGCGGGTCTCGAATTACGATCACATGGCGAACGACCTGAAGCAGCTGCAGACCCGCTATGTGGAATTGCAAAAGCAGGCGAACCAGCACAACCGGCAAATGGCGTCGCTTGAGACTCTGGCGAGCGAGGTTTCGGCCGCGTACGGCATGGATTCGACAAAAGTGACGGGCGACGGAATGCCGCTCGACGCCGACACCGTACCCGACCTGCACGCCTCGATCGAACAGTATAATTTTCTGCAATCTGCTTCATTTTCAGGAATTTACCATCGATATGCGTATCACTGGCAATCGCATAACGAGCCCAGTGTGTGGCCGATAATCGGACCGCTGCGGAGTTCGTTCGGGAGTAGAAGCGATCCGTTTTCAGGCGAAGGCGCATTCCATACGGGCATCGATTTGCAGGCGCCCAAGGGTACGCCGGTACATGTGACGGCTGATGGAGTGGTGCTTCGGGCGGCCTGGAGCGGGCTTTACGGCAAGCTGGTGGTGATCGATCACGGGAACGGAATCGATACCTATTACGCGCATCTGTCGCAGTTCATGGTGGTGCCGGGCGAGGAGGTGCGGCGCGGCGAAGTGATTGCACTTTCGGGTAGCACGGGCCACGCCACAGGGCCTCACCTGCATTATGAAGTGCGGGTGAGCGGAACACCGGTGAATCCGTACCGCTACCTGGCGAAAGCGCCGAGCGACCGCGGCTGGACCGGCGCGGGCAGCGATTTAGGCTTGTAAATTGGAGTAGTGGGGAAGCAGACAACGCGGCGCGGGCTGCTGAAAATAGCGCCGGGGGTTGTCTTGGGGGCGCTTCTCGAGGGCCAATCGTTTCCGCGAGCTGGCGAGTTCGTTCGTTTCTCCGATCCGACAACGGAAACAACGATCGTTCGCCTGACGAATCCGGCGTATCGCAGCGTTCTACCGAAATCAACGAACCGGTTTCTTCTTTCGCGCCCACACGTCCTTTTCTGTTCTTCGGACCGGATTAACGGGCGGATGGCGCCCTGCCAAATCGACCTGCGAACAGGCCTGGTGCGGACGCTAGCTGAGGCATCGGCGCTTGACCCGGCATCGCTCGCGGTGGACGCCGCCGGCCGGACACTCTATTTTCTGGATGGCGGGGCGTTGAGCGAGGCGGCGCTCAACTCGCGCCGCGAGAAGCGCAAACCGGAGGTGCTGGTCCGGAATGTCACGGCGTTCGGACTCGGAACATCGCGCGCGCAATTGTTTTACATCGCAGACGGGAAACTGCAACAGTTCCAAAAGCAAGCGGAGAATGTACTCGCGGACGGGGCTGAGGACTTCTGCCTGGTCCGGCCGGGCGGAGGCGGGTGTCTTTTTGCACGACAACGGGAATACTGGTACGCTTCCGCGACCGCTGGCGCTAAGCCGGTGAAGGTGGCGGGTGGCCGCATTTCTCAGCCGCACTGGTCAGCCGATGGAAATTCCGTGCTGCTGCTGCGCGATGTGCCGGTGAACCAGGTGTTCGTCTCGACGATTTGCGAGGTGCCGATTGAAAGTTTGACGGAGCGTTGCGTAGCGAAGACCAGCCAGTTTGCCACGTTTGCGCCGAATGCCAACGATTCGGTGTTTGTGGGAGCGAGCGCGAGCAAAGCCCAGCCGAATATTGTGCTGCTGTTGCGGGTCACCGGACGAGAACTGACTTTATGCGAACACCGGACACGGGAAGCGAGCGATGCGCGCCCGGTGTTTTCGCCGGATAGCCGGCGCGTTTTCTTTCAAAGCGACCGGGCCGGCCGGTCCGTCATCTATGGCGTGAACGTCGAGAGACTAGTCGAGCAAACCAACGAGCGGGCCTGAATTGCGCGCAGCGTAGTAGAGTGGACGAACGGACTATGAGCGTCGAACAGAACCTGCGCGAGATGGAGTTAGCCCGCGAAAATTATTTTCAGAGCTTCCCGAACAGCTCGCCGTACAAGCTGCGCTGGCGCGCCATGACGGTGCGGCATTGTTTTCATGTACTGCCGGGCGAGACGGTGCTCGAGTTAGGCGCGGGGAGCGGATTATGGACGCAATATCTGGCTGAAGTGCTCGGGCCGGAGAACGCGATTACGGCCGCGGTTTTCGATCCCAGCTTTATTCATAACGAGCGCTGGGAGGCGTCTGCCAAGCGCTTCGCCTGTAATGGTTAACAACCTGGCGGAGTTACCGGCGGAAAGCTTTGACTATGTGGTAGGCACAGGTATCCTTTGCCACGATCGATATCCAGAGAATCTGAAGGCAATTTTGCGGCTGCTGAAGCCGGGCGGGCAGTTATTGTTCTTTGAGAACAACCTTTGGAATCCACAGGTGTTTTTAAAAACGAAGATTCGGGGAATCGGCAGGATGGCCGGCAACGCACAATGCCAGATCGGATTGAGTAAGTTCCAGTTTCTGCGGCTGGCATCTCATCAGGGTTTCATCAATGTGGATGTTACTCCGTATGACATTATTCATCCGCGGATACCCTCATTTGCGATTGCTGCGCTGCAATCGGTTGCTTATATCATTGAGCAAGCTCCGATTATCCGGAATTTCTGCGGAACCCTGTATCTTTGGGCGCGGAAACCGGGAGGCGACGCGGACCGGCCAACGCTCAACCTGGCCCGGCACCCGCAGTTTTTTAAAGCGGTTTCTTTTGTCGTGCCTTGTTACAACGAAGAGATGAACGTAGCGCCCCTGGTGGATACGCTGCTGAAATACTATCGCGACTACGTGCACGAAATTCTGATTGTGAATGACAACAGCCGGGATAAGACAGCAGAGGTGACCCGCGCCGTTGCCGAGCGTGAACCGGTTGTGAAGCTGGTGAACCGGAAACCGCCGAACGGGGTCGGTCGTGCGCTACGGGATGGCTACGCGGCTGCGACTGGCCAGTATATTTTGACGATGGATAGCGATTTTGTGCAGATCATTCCGGAATTGCGGGATCTGTTCGATGCGGTGGCGCTCGGCTATGACGGGGCGATCGGGAGCCGGTTCACGCACGAATCGATCATGGTGAACTATCCGTTTTTGAAGACATTCTGCAACCGGACGTTTCATCTGCTGGTAAAAATCCTGCTGCGCTGCAGGGTGCACGATATCTCCAATAACTTAAAGCTCTACCGTGCGGACATACTGAAAGAGATGGAAATCAGGCAAAATCACTTTGCAGCGAATGCGGAGACCGGGTTGAAACCGGTAATGGCGGGTTATCGAATCAAGGAAGTGCCGATCTCGTGGATAAACCGCACGGTAGAGATGGGCAGTTCGTCATTTCGTATTTTCAAAGTGGGCCCAAATTATTTGCTGGCCTTATGGGATGTTATTCGGTCTAGCGGGAAGCTTAAGAACTCAAAAAGTAAGCTGTCCGGCAAACTTCGATACGGAACCAAGTAATAGGGCATGGCCATTACATCCCGCTGCCCGGCCTGCGAATCAGACAATACAAAGCTGTACCTGGAGGGCGACGACAGCATAAATCCAGCTTCGATCGGGTCGTCACGTACCAAGCTATCGCATGGGCGTATTTTGCGGTGCATCGATTGCGGGACCGGGTTTCGATCTTTCCGGCCGGACCCGCAGCAACTTGCGGAGATGTATCGAGGGGCGGACGATGAGGTTTACGAGGCGGAATTACCGAACCGGCTGAAAACAGCGAAGAGGCACCGGGACATCGTGGAACGGCACCACTCTGAACCGGGAAGCATTGTCGATATCGGGTGCGCGTCAGGAACGTTTCTGAGGCAAATGGCGGACCATGGCTGGACGGTGTACGGTGTGGAACCGGCCGCCTCGCAATATGCGAGAGCGAAATTGGCCTTTCCCGAGGAGGGTCGGATCCAGCAGACAGTTCTGGAAGAGGCCGTGCTACCGGATGATGTTGATGCCGTGACGATATGGGATGTATTGGAGCACGTTCCCGAGCCGGAGAAATTTCTGCAGAGATGCTCATCGCTGCTTCGTCAAGGCGGCTTGCTGGCGCTGAACGTACCGAGAATGGACAGCTTCGCCGCCCGGGTGCTGCATGCACGCTGGCCGCTGATGCTGGCCGAACACCTGAATTACTTTACGGCAGACGGACTGCGGGAACTGGGGAAGCGAGCGGGCCTGAAGCTGATTTCGACGGGCAGCAGGCCGGCTACGTTTTCTATGGACTACATTTGCTACCGGCTTTCGCAGCACGGGGTTCCGGGAATGCAAAGTACGCGCAAGCTGCTTACCGGGATAGGCATGCAAGAGTGGTCCCTGGCGGTATGGATGGGAGAGATTTTTGCCGTGTTTTCCAAGAGTTGAATTTTTGTAGCTGAGTGCCCGATGTTTAAGACGCTAAACTTCACCGCGCGCGGTCAGTTTCTCAGAGGGCTTGATGCCCCTCTCCTGGAAGGCCAGCGTGCGGCGATTGTGGCGCTGCGAGCCATAACAGTTCTCTACATGATTTTAGTCGTGGTTTCGAGTCTGGCAGCACAGGCTGGGTTCTATGACGAAGCGATCCCGCTATTGCAAGGTCGGATGGTGGCGCAGGGGCTTCGGCCGCACGTCGATTTCTGGAGCTTTTATCCGCCGCTGAATTATTACCTGAATGCGGGAATCTATTTGATTCTCGGAAGAACGATTCTTGGGCAGCGGTTGTTAGAGGCGGGGTTTTATGTACTCACTATCGCGGCCGGCCACCGTTTTCTTCGATCCAGATTTCCGGGCGCACGGATAGGCGTTGAGTGCACGACGATTCTGCTGGCGGTTGTGATTGGCCCACGGCTGCTGCTCCCATCCTTCCTCGGATTTTCGTTTTCGTTGCTCGCTGTGCTCGCCTATTTCAGTTCGCGCGGGGCAGCCGGAGCAAGTTGGCCGAAAGCGGCTGTCGCTGGCGCGCTGACCGGATTGGCTCTTCTTTCAAGGGTCAATTTCGGTGCCTATGCGGCGGCGGCCATAATGGCCGACCTAGCGCTGCTTCGGCTGTTGAAGCGGCAGAACGACCGATCTGAACAGGTGGGCGCGAGGAGATATTGGCTGACCTGGGTAGCATTCCTGTCCTCAGTGCTGATCTGCTGGATAGGAATTTATTTGTTGGTTACCGGAGCGCATCTCGCTGGCGCGATACAACAATCCATAATTTTTCCGCAGCACGAGGTAATGGGCCTGCGGTTTGTTCCTCTCGACCTGACACCGGGGTTGGCGCTCGCGGTTGTTTTTCCCTGCATTTGGTTTAGTGTGCGCATGTTCGCGGGCACAAATACGATTACCAGAAAGGCGCTCGTTCCGTTACTGCTTGGCGCTATCGTCCTGGCGATCGTCTGGTTGCAGGGATGGAAGGCGCCGGTGGCGCGGAACGTGGTTCTAACTGAGCTTATTTTCGTTGTCCTGCTCGATGTTTTTGTCCGGCGCCTGCAGCGAGTGGAAATGGCTTTGATTGTATTCTTCGTATGCAATCTGCATTATTATCTGAGCCGAGCGGACGCGCTTCACTGGATCTTTCTACCTGTGATTGCAGTTCTGCTGGTTCCGTATCTTTTTATTGCGCCGCCGGAGGAGGGAGTAACAAGTGAGGGCCGACTTACCGTCAGCGCGTTGCTGGCAGTCCTGATATTCTGCTTCTTCGGATTGCCGCCGCGCCAGTTTAGCTACGGTTTGCAACTGCTGCAGAGGGGCGGAGTCTTCCGCCGCATGTCAGACTCGCAGCGCGTTCTGGGAACCTCGGTTACGCCGCCCGCGTGGGCTCGAATTTATTCGGACGAAGCCGAGCTGAATGCGCTGCGTTACGTTCGGAATCATACATCGAGTAAAGATGCGGTTTTCATCGGTGTAGAAAATCACTCCGAAGCGTACGCAAACGATGTTCGGGCATACTGGCTGCTTGACCGGCCGCTCGGTTGTAATTACTACATTTTTGATACCGATCTCACGATCCAGCCCGCAATCCAGCAAGCGATGATCGCGGGCTTGGAGAAGAACGATGTGCGGTGGGTGATTCTGGAGCATCATCCGCTGCAGGATCAGGCCTTTCTGGAGCGGAAACACCCGGGCTCGAAGCTGCTGGATCAATTTCTGGCAAGTAACTACCGGGAAACGGCTCGCTTCGGCAGGTTCGAAGTTTTGACGAAACTTCAGGCGAAAGCACAATAACGAATTGCCAAAAATACAGGAAAGGGTATTGTTTTCGCCGTGTTTCGCGCGAATGAGATCTCCGCTTCTGACGGCTTTCAGACCACACCCATGAAATTAAAGGAAGGGTTTGATAGACTTTTTCAGACAAGGTAGCAGGAATGCCTTAGAAGGAGAGTCAGGCGAATGACCACCCAGAAAACGTCTTACATCAGTATGCAATGGCTTGCGCGGATCGCTGTGTTTTTGTCAGCGTCCGCTGCTCTTTCCGCCAGTAGCTTGTTTATCGGTTTTAATACTCTTACGCCCGTTCAGATCTACGATACGAGTGGGCATTACTCACAAGATTTCGGTCCGGCTGGGGCAATTGCAGCGTTTCCAGACGGCACTGGCAACTACTTTGCGGTCACCCCTACCTCAACCTACAGTACGGTTACCGAATACAACAGCAATCTCGTCCCGACGGGTAGTTTCACGATTGGGAACGTGCTCACAGATGGAAGCGCAGGACCGGGAGGTCTATTGTTTTCGGCCTACGATGGCTCGGTGTACCGCGTGAGCACAAGCGGCACCGTCTTAAATTCCTGGAATACGGGATACGCGCATGTAGGCGTGACATCGGATGGCACGAATATTTTCACGACGGAAGGCGACGGAGGAAATCTGATCGACGAATGGTCGGCTTCCGGCGCAAGCTTGGGGCACATTGCTACACCCTTCACAGGTTTGTATGGGCTCGGGTACGACGCGGCTTCGGGTGATTTCTGGGCGGGCACGACGAATTTCGTTTACGAGTTATCAGGGACGGGAAGCCTGCTCGCTACCTTCGACGTGATGGGCGACTCCCGCACGCCGAATGGAGCGGTACACGACGGGCTGGAAGTTGGTGACCTGGTGACTCCGCCTCCGCCTCCGCCTCCGGTTACAACAACACCGGAACCGTCGGCTGGGTGGCTGCTGATGGGCGGCGGAGCGATGTTGATGCTGCTGCGCTGGCGCAGAGGGTTGCAAGTGACGTTCTCGGCTTTGGTTCTGTCAGCGGCTTGTTTCGGAAGCGTCAGTGTCAGATTGACGCCATCTCTGGGGTCGGGCGCGCCGGTGGGCAGCACGATTACCTGGACGGCGGCTGCGTCGGATTCTACAAATTCCGGGGCGAAGTTTACATATCAGTTCAGCGTGGGACCCTCGGGCGGCCCGCTGCAGATGGTACGGGATTTCTATACGTTCAATACGTTTCCGTGGACGCCGTCCAATGAGGAAGGCGTGTATGACGTGCAAGTGATTGCTCGTTCCTCAACCGGAGCGACAGGGATGGCGATGCAAGCGTATGACGTAAGCTCGCGGGTGACGGGCGGGACTCCGGTGGTTTCGAGGACGAACCATCCTCTGGTTGCGCTCTACAGCGTTCCGCCGTGTCCATCGGGCCATACGGCTCGCGTGCGTTTCAAACTGCCGACCGATTATTCCTGGCAGACGACACCGTCCAAGACGTGCAACGGGCGGACGAGCCTGAATTTCTACATCGCGGGAATGCGCGGTTCCAACACTTATCAATTGCAACAAGACGTATTCAATGGACCTTTCAGCACGCCTGGGCCGGTTCTGAGTTTTAGGACGGGAGCGGTACCATCGCTGCCTATCGCCTCGTATTCGATCGTCAAAGGATATCCAGCTCCGAATAACACGGCGTATCCGGTGCAACTGCTGTCGCCCTCCGGGGCTGTGGGAAGTCCAGCACAGGGCGCGATTCCTTACGCGACGGACACTTCAGGCCAGATCATCTGGTACATCCCCGTGCAGTCAGTCGCGATAGAGTACATGACGCGACCCATGCCGGGAGGGACGTTCTTCATCATCACCTCGGATGGAACGCCGGGACGCCATAGCAGCTTGCTGCGGGAATACGATTTAGCCGGCAATGTGATTCGGGAGACCAATTACGCGGCGATCAGCCAGCAACTGGTAGCACGCGGCGACGATCCAATCAATTCGTTTCACCATGAGACGATCGAGCTTCCTAACGGAGAGATTGCGTTCCTGGCTTCCAGTGAACGGATTGCAAATCAGGGTGCAGGACTAAAAGACGTGCTGGGGGATCAGGTGATCGTGGTGGATTCGAACCTGCAAGTGAAGTGGTACTGGAACGAATTCGATCATCTGGATGTATCACGGCCGGCGATTCTTGGCGAAACCTGCACGATCAATCAAGCCGGTTGCCCACCGATTACGAAGCCGGGCTATACGTAGCCAACGACTGGACCCATTCGAACGCTCTGGTTTTGGCCTCGGACGGCAATATGCTGGTTTCCTCACGGCATCAGGATTGGGTGATGAAGTTCCGCTACGAAAATGGAAACGGGGATGGTGCGCTGCTCTGGAAGCTGGGGAAAGATGGTGATTTTCAGGTATCGGCTCCTTCTCCCGATCCGTATCCCTGGTTTTCGCATCAGCACAATATCGAACTCGAGCCGAACGGCCAATTAAGTCTGTTTGACAACGGCAATACGCGCGTACAGGAGTTTGGCGGTCACAGCCGCGGTCAGGCATGGCGAGTCGACGAGACGAATAAAGTTGCGACCCTGGTCGTGAACCTCGACCTGGGTGATTATTCGCTAGCAACGGGCACTACAGAGTTACTTTCGAACGGCAATTACGCATTCGATATGGGCTACGTTAACGGCGTCTCGACCAAGATGAAAGAGTTTAGTCCCTCGAACGTGCTCCTGGCGGAACAGGATTCGAGTAAGACTTCGTATCGATCATTCCGGATGCGCAGTTTGTACACCGGATATTAGGAAGCTGTCCCAGTTATATCGGTAGTACTCCGCTCGTTTTTGCTCACGGCTCTGATTGCGGTTATCGGAGCCGTGAGCGCAGCGATTGGAGGTCAGCGCTGGCGGTTCGTGCGCCAAGCTACCACTTCGGGCTGCATCGCGCCGCTGACAAAGGTATTGGAGCGCAGAATAATTTCGAAATAACGGGGCGCGCCCGCCGGATCGATACGCAGGCGGCGCAAGGTGCGGGACATCCTGGTTTGATCCACAGCGAATTCTCCGGCCGCCTGCGTAGCCTGAGCAGTAGTGCCCGCAATGAGCAAAACCGCACCGGTATCCGTTGTGCGAGGGAGGAACGCGAGCCGGGCGTAGGTATAGTTGTGACCGGCATCCTGGGACCCCGGATATCTCGCTTGTTCTCCCTGGCGCACGGATTTGTTGACGAAATTTATGCCGCGATCGAATTCGCAGCGGAAACTCAATTTGTCTTCATAGAGCTGCGCCCATGGATTACTAATTGGACTTCCCACCAGGATGGCGTTGTGGTCTTTGAAATCCTGTAACTGCACTGCATGGCCGGAGCGCAGCGCAATGTGCGAAGCGAATTGCGGGTAATGGCGAACAATCAGATTCCCGACAGCGACTTCCCGCGCATCGGTAAATTCGTAGATGTTCCAGTTGTGGATGAGATTCGAATCCTCTGCATTTGGCGTACTCGGATAGCTGCGGGCCATATATTCGTCGAGAGTGAGCGGCTGATGAGTCGCCATGGAGATCTGGAGAAAGCCCGTATCGCTGGTTACGACCAAGGTATCGTCGCTTTTGTTCAGAAGGCCGGAGAAGGGGAGAACGGGCGCCGGGCGCGCAATTCCGGCGCTCAGCGAATGAAAGTAAAACGCAAGACCGCTGGCGCCCAGGGCAATGAGGCCAAGCACGAGGCAGAGTGTGCGGTAAATAGATGGTTCCGGGGCAGACCATGCGCGCGGTACTTCGATGAGAGACGTCGCAGCCGCATTTTCGCGAACCGGTTCCGCCGGAGGAACCGCTTTGAAACGCGGCTCGAAGGCCAAAGAGTAGCCGCCCTTCGGCATAGTGACGACCAGGGGTTCGTGGAGGCCTTCGGTGGAGAAATAACTCTCCAGGCGCTTGCGTAGATTGCGCGCCTCCGCCCGTACGATGCTGTCCTGCGCGCCCTGGAAGTCGCCGGTACGCCCGAATACCCGCTCGGCGATGATCTGTTCGCGCACGTCGGCTAAACGCTGGTTTAATGTGCAATCGGCGGAATAGAGCAGGAATTCCCGAAGCCGCGGCGATTTCTGGAAAAGTTCGCTGGCGGCTATGCGGGCGATCAGTGCCTGATGGCTTTCCTCAACCGAGTTTTCAAGGTCGATTGTCGAATTAGCAGCGCTATTCAAAACAGATTGATCTTATCATCCGGCCATGAAATAGATAACCCGGCGTTTTACGGTGAAAAGTGTATGATTTGTCGAATTTCTGTGGACGCATACGCTATGCTTAACGATGTACGTGAAATGGCTTACTCGCGGAGCGTTGTTCTCCCTCCTCGTGTGTCCCCTGGCATTGTTTCCGCGACTCGCCGCAGCCGCCGATGCCAGCAATGCAGAAAATTTTAAGGTGGAAGTGACCGGGGCGGCCTGGCTGGTCGATTCTTCAGGCACGATTCAAGCGAGCGGCACTCCGATCGATCTGGTAACGGATTTGGGCGCCGGGCAGCAGCAGCCCACGTTTTACGGCCGCCTGGTTTTGAAGCCGGGCCGTAGGCATCGCATCGTGCTCGAAGGAACGCCGTTTCGTATCACCGGGTTCAACGTCGTCAACCGGCCCATTGTGTATCGGGGGCAAACGTTCAATGTTAGCCAGACGCTGCGTTCTTCGGCGTCGCTCGATTATTTCTTCGCGGGCTATCAATTTGACCTGCTTAGCGGGCCAGCGGGCCATCTGGGTCTTTCGGCCGGGGGCGCCTATCTGGGAGCGACAGGCGTTATTCATGCCGTCGAAGCCGGCACCTCCGCTTCCTCTACGCAAACGATAGGCCTGCCGCTGGCGGGCGCTGAGGGCCGTTGGTTTCCGCTGCGCTCCCATAAGCTCATCGAACTCGACGGGGGACTGCGCGGGATGGCGTTCGGCGGTTATGGGAATTATTTCGAAGTATCGGCTAATGGCGGCGTGGTGTTTGGGCCGTTTGCGCTGCTGGCCGGCTACCGGCGCGTGAATGCCGATATCCACACGACGAGCTCGACCAACCCGGAGGGCGTCAACATTCACTTGTACGGCCCGATCTTTTCCGCGCAATGGCGCTGGTGAGCGGTTTTCCCGGGCATCAAGCAACGATACGTATTTCGCCGATGCCGCCTTCGACTTTCAGGTGAACATTCACCTTGGCCTTGTCATAGAGGCCGTTTTCCCAGTGGCTATCCTTCTTGTCGAGGCCGGTGACGGTGATGCTCCCTAATCCCCCGTGGGCTTCGGCCCAAATGCCGACGTTTTCGGGCAGATGCACAGTGGCCTGGCCGACGCCGCCAGAGATTTCGACGTCATAGTCATGAGTAGGTGTACCGCGCAGATCGAGATCGACTTGCCCGGCACCCATGTGGACTTCGACGTGCCGCAAATCGAGGTCGCCCAGGTTTAGCCGGGCCTGGCCAGCTCCGCAGTTGACGGATAAGTCGAGCAGCACCTGATTGTTGATTCCCAGGTTCCAGACGTAATGGCGATTGCCGCCGAAATGCCCGGATTGTGGCTGGCTGATGCGAATTTCGGCGTGGGACCCGGAGTTGGACGAATCAATTTTGGGCTCCCAGGCCGGGACATTGAATTCGAAGGATCCGTCGATCAATTTATCAGCGCCGCCCCGCACGTTCATTTCGCCCGCTTTCATATCGAGCGTGACATTGGCGCGTTCAATGGAGCCGCGGTCCAGATGAATGGCCGTTTCGCGCGTCGGCCCGGGCGGACGAATTGTCGAACTGGCACGAACTGGAAACGAGAAGGCCGAGAAAGGCGAAGGAGACGAGGGCAGCCGGTAGTTTCATGCTTCGTAACGGAATACGCAAGCATACAATAGCTTGTTCCATCTCCAGGATGTCGGGAGGTTCCGGTTGTAGGATTGGAACAGTGTTCGGCAGGGAAATCGTCGCTAGCCTCCGGCAGCTTTCGCGAACTCCGGCATTTACTTTCGCGGCCATCCTTTCTCTCGCGCTTGGGCTTGGTGCGAACACTGCGATTTTCAGCCTGCTAGACGCATTGCTTTTCAAACCGCTTCCGGTGCATGAGCCGCAGCGGCTGATCCAAATCGGCGCTCTCGCCAACAATGGGATATCCGGGATTTGCCGGGTCCGCTGCTGGAGGATCTTCGCCACGAACCGTTGCTCGATGGCGTCTGCGGATTTCAGACGCCGCTCTCGACAGTGGTGCTGCAGGACACGCCGGAGCCGGTCGGCGCGCTTTCTCTGAGCGGCGATTGTTACGGTACGCTCGGTGTGCGGCCGATAATTGGCCGCCTGATGGAACGCGGCCGACGATGTGCCAACGGACCGCGCGTGGCTGCACTGGGATATGGCTTCTGGCAGCGAGAGATTCGGCGGGAATCCAAGTGTGCTCGGCCGGACTATACGCATCGAAGGCGAGCCGTTCACCATTATCGGCGTGACGGAAGAGCGTTTCCATGGCCTTCTGCTGGGCTATCCTCCTGGCGTCAGTTATCTGCTTTCGCAGGAGTCGACGCACACCGGAAAGAATGCGTTTTATTGGGCTGAAGTTTTGGCGCGTTTGAAACCAGGAGTAACGCCGCAGCAAGTGCAGGCGCGACTCTGCGGTGGAATGGCGAAGATTGCTGGACAAATCGTTTCCCGAGTGACCGGTTTAAGGGGTCGCAGCGGGAAGAGCTTTTGAGCATGCCGCCAAAAGTGACTACGCGCCGCGAACGGGGTCGATTACAGCATGCGAAATCGATACCGTCGGCCGCTGGCCGCGTTGTTCGCGGTAAGCGTGCTGGTGTTGCTGATTTCGTGCATCAACGTAGCGAACCTGATGCTGGCCCGCGGTTTGAAACTGCGGCGCGAGATGGCGATTCGCGCCGCTCTTGGAGCTTCGCGCTGGCGGATTGTCCGCCCTCAACTAATAGAAAGCGCGCTCCTGCTCTCGGCGGGCTTACTGGCGGCTGGAGCTCTGGCGTACGCGTGCGACCGGCTGCTGCTGAGCATTCTGAGTCATCATTATTCCGGGTTCACGCTGGAGCCCGGGCCGGATAAGCACGTCCTGTTATTTACTGGTGCGGCTGCGATTGTCGCCCTTCTGCTTTTTGGATTGCTGCCTGCGTGGCAAAACAGCGGCGTGGATTCGGCAAGTGCGCTGAAAGGAGCTTCGCGATCGGTGACGGGCGGACGCGCGGCCAACCGGCGCATCCTGATCTCCGGACAGGTAGCCCTTACGCTGGTGCTTGTGACGGGCGCTGCCGTTTTTGTTGAAACGCTGCGGCACTTGCAAATGGAACCTCTCGGATTTCAGAGCGAGTCGGTGCTCGACGCGCAACTTATGGCGTTGCCGAATGCATTTCCAAAAGGTTTCGATCCGGCGAATTACTATCGCGATTTGCTCGATCGCATGCAGAGCTTGCCCGGAGTTAAGGCAGTAAGTTTGTCGAGCTTCTCGCCGCTGTTCACGTTGCCATTCAAAGAAGATATACGGCGCGTGGGTGCGCCCGGCCGGGTCATTCTGCAATCGGCGGGCGAATTTGTCAGCGATGGGTTTTTCAATACGATGCAAATCCCTCTGCTCGAAGGGCGGAACTTCAGCCGGTTTGATACTTCACAATCGCAGAAGACCGCGATTGTAAGCCAGACGCTTGCGAAAGGATTGTTTCCGGATGGAAAAGCGCTCGGGCAGCACATTCAGTTTGGAACGGAATCCGAAACGAGAGATTTGGAGATTGTGGGAATTGCAGCGGACGCGCGGTTGGAAGATGTTCGCGCGAAAGACCTCAGCTTCCTCTACTTCAATTTGTGGCAGTTGCCGAGAACCGGGGAGTGGGGCAACGTGCAAGTGCGATACGCGAGCTCTGCCGCCCAGACGATTTCCGCGATACGAGCCGAGTTAAAGAAAATGGGTCGCCAATACGCTCTGCACGTGTCGCCGATTGCGCAACAGCGCGATTATTCGTTGTTGCGCGAACGGTTACTGGCGGCGATCGGGACGCTGTTTGCGGCTCTCGCGATCGTGCTTGCGGCGGCCGGACTGTTCGGGCTCTTGAGCTTCTTCGTCGAAAGCCGCACGAGCGAGATTGGGGTGCGCATTGCGCTCGGAGCAGAGCGGCGCGCGGTCGGCTGGCTGGTTGTGCGGGAGGCGCTGCTGCTGGTCGGAGTCGGGATTGCGGCCGGATTGCCGCTTTGTTACTGGTGCGTACGGGCGATGTCGGGCTTGCTCTATGGCATTGCTCCGGTGCCAGTGATTCCAGTGCTCCTTTCGACGGCCGTTCTTTGCGGCGTGGCGGCTGTGGCGGCCCTCCTTCCGGCCCATCGCGCCAGCGCAGTCGATCCAATGGTCGCCTTGCGGCACGAATAACCTTTCTCTCGAAGACTGCGAGTTGCTAGCCTTTCTTCGCGAGCTGCTCCCGAATACGCTGTTCCTGCGCCACAGCGTCCGGCGCAAACTCAGCGAAATCCGCGAGCTCGAACACTGGACGGATCTCGAGCTCGGATTCGCTGTCCGGGTGTGGATTCGGGCAACGCTTAGCCCATTCGATCGCTTCCTCCAACGATTTCACCTGCCAGAGCCAGAATCCGGCGATCAGTTCCTTCGTCTCGGTGAACGGCCCGTCCGTTACGAAGCGCTTCTCTCCGGAGAATTTCAGCCGTGCGCCCTTCGAACTCGGTTGCAGGCCCTCGGCCGCGAGCAGTACGCCGGCCTTCATCAGTTCTTCATTGAACTTGCCCATTTCTGCTATGGTCTGGGGGTCTGGCGCGGCTCCCGATTCGGAGTTCTTAGAAGCCTTCACTATTACCATCACTCTCATCGTTTTCTCTCCTTGCTGACGCCCATTCGAATTGGCGCTCTATTAAAAGGTCGAACCAGAAATAGCCGGATCGACACACCCGCTTACATTTTCTTTGATCGACCTATTCCCGCAGAGATTTTGTCGAAGGGGCCCAGTCTCGTTCGACTATCAGTAGAACCAGGAAACAGCGGGTTCGAGGGGAGAAGGAGCATGGCGAATCAGATCAAGCAGGATCGCACGAGACGAGTTCTGCCAGGGGCAGCGCTCACAGGTTTCTTTCTCCTGACGGTCCTGGGACATATTGTGATGCCGGTTCAAACGAGTGGCGGTTCCTTGTGGGGCGTTGCGGAAAGCAAAGTGTTGCGGGTAGGAGATCGAGCTGGTTGGATACTACGAAGAGCTTCGATTTGTGTATAAAGTGGCGCGTCAAATTAACGAGTTGCAGGAGCAGGAGACGCGAGCGAAATCGCAGCGGGATTGGAAGCGTGCGGCCCCGGCGAACTGCCGTATGAAGGTTTTGCAGGCGGATTCGCTTTCCGTAACAAACGATGGTTCACTCCGTGGTGATCGTCTCGATAGGAATGTAGGATTCCGGGCTTACGTTCATCAGGGTATCGACTGAATATTGATGATCAGGTCTCACGCGGCGCATATCTGCGTGCAAGCCGGTTGACTCGCGGCTGAGCGTTACAAAGGCGTCCTTCTCGCCGACTTCGCCGTCTTTCAGCAAAGTAGCCTGGCGATAAATCCATACGGTTCCGTCGGACTTCAGTTTGAGCGCCCGGGAGGGGACGCGGCCGAATTCTCCTTCTCTCAGATCCGCAACTGTTCGTTCGGGTGAAGCAATGAACTGCTGTGGCATTTTCGCGGGCATCGGCCCATTATAGGGTTCGACTCGCCATCTGGGGGCCAGTTAATCTCCAGGGCAATGGCTGATTACTCTCAGTACGGTCAGCGGTTGAGGTTTTCCATGATTATTGAGGGCGGGACGCCCCGAATTCTCAAAGATCGGAGGTCTCGATGGGATGAACCTGCTTGAATTCGAAAGGCTTGCTGAGCAGGGATGGCGAGGCGTCGTGGTTGAGCTCGGTTGAGCGCTGGGGGCATCGCTCAGAATGTTTGGCGGCCGGGATTGCGCAAGACCGGAATTCCGCGTATTGGCGGAAACACCATCTCTTCAAATGGTCTTCGCAGCCAGGCTGCAACCGAAGAATGGACGCCGAGGGCCCAAAAGCTAGCGTCCTAAATACTTCGGTGTTCGACCGGTGATGCCGAGGCCGGCGTTTAGTGACTTTGGCGTGCCGGGCACCTTGCAGTAGTGGTTCTGGCCCGGCGCCCGATTTGAGCCGGTAGCATTGACGAGGACGTGACGACGGCCTAAAGCCTCGGGCCTGCCAAATGCTGAACAGATCTCGAAAACTCGTATCGGACTGACTTCGTTTCGCAAACTCTAACCTCGATGCATTCTGCAGCGGCCATTTCGAACAGAGCGATATTCCGACCTTTGGAGAGGCTACTCCTGTAAACTACTCCGTCAAAGCCTTCAAACTTGAAGACCTCTGACAGAATCTGTGTCGGAGCGTAATCGGCAGTTGAATCAGAACGAACTGTTGGGCGAGAGAAGAATAAATCAATCGTACTCCAGACTGCATCATCACGCTGTTCAGGTTCGATGCCTAAAAGCTTTATCTTTTTTTCCTTAACCGAATGCCGGGAACAATCAACTACGCGAATATCTCGCGACAGCTTAAATTTCCCGACGGACAGCAACTCGCCAATCCAAGGGCGAGCCTCACTCAGAGCGGTCGTTCGATTTAACGAGAGATACAAAACTGGAATACCCTTTGAATTGAACCGCCCTTCAGACGCAAGAGCGGGAAGAGGCGCCATGCGCTCCTTCCTGAAAGGAAACCAGCATTCGGCCGGCAATTTTGGATCCTGTGGGCATTGCATGTCAGCACCCCGCTGAGATCTCCAGAAATGAGTGCCTTTGCTGAGTGTTCTTCCGCGACTGGGGGCCGCCTTCTTCAAAGACTCGATGAACCGTCGCGAGTTAGCAGAATGAATGTATCGGGCCTTCGACGTAACCTCGTGCTGAAAAAGAAGGTAGGCTATCGCGGAATCAAAAACTGGCATGTGGTTCCCGGCTTCAGGTTAGCTTGGGGCTCCGCGAGCTTCGATGATCTAGTTCTGGAGAAACGGTGACCATGGATAGTTCAACGCAGCCTACCCTCGACCGAGACTTCAATGTGCGAAAAGCAATGCTTTCCGAACAGCTAGGCCACCGGGCTCCTCTCGTCCTCTTGCCATTGAGTTCGCCATTTCTTCACCGGCACTTTCCGCCACCCGTCGCGGAGTTTGGAAACTGGAACATTGAGCATCCGCGAACTTTTTCGCCAGATATAACCCGTGCCGCGCATCTCTATAGAGTGTCTCTGCGGAACACCTTCTCGGACGGCCGCACGACTTGCCCTTAGCTATTGCGGTAACAATTCCGGCCTTGAATGGGTCGATTAGTATGGCGTGCTGCATCTCGCCATCGCCGAGACGATCGTGAAGAGAAACTTTCCTGTCGCCGACGTCATGTCGGTGCCTCTTAATGGCTGAAAAACCCGATGCTGAGCGACTTAAACTCTTCCAAGGCGTCCAGCAAGTGTTTCGTCCATCAAAGAAAAGCGGTCGAAGCGCCAGCGTATCGCCGCTCCAGCTTTCCACGTCGGGCATCGAGCTTCGAGTGTCGGCAGCGCGCTACAATCAAGCGCTATATGCGATTGGTTTACCTGCGCTGTTATTTCTCGGCGTTGCGTGCTTGAACGCCGCCGTTTTGACGGATTTCCAGATTCAGGCAGCGATCAACAAAGGCAAGCACCTGAAGAACACTGAAATGTATCTTTCCCATCTTGGGCGGAAGCAGAACATCAAGCTCGGATCGTTTGCTCTTATGTCTTCGGGCTACGATTCGACTCCGAGCAACAAATTATCTTGGATGCCGCAGAACGGAACGCGGCGAACTGCCAGTTACTGTTGAAATCGAGCGTAAAGCTATTGCGCCAATGCGTTGGCTACTCGTGCGATTAGAGGCAAATGGAAAATCCGGAGACTATAGGCAAGACAAAGCGCATCTCATCCTGACGAAGAGTGGCCAGCGAATTCAACGGTACGGCGATTCAATCTGGCGAATCGTTTCAGGATGCCGGAGGTGCCGATTACAAGACCTTTTTTGTTTTCGATCTCCCGCCTGTTCAGCCGCAAAGCGCAAGTATCACGGTGATCGGCGGCAACGGAGATATAGAAGACTAAAGAGTTCAATTCAGGGCTGCTCGACTAATTGCCTGTCCAGAATCCCTGTTGTACCTGAAACCGAGTCAATCTTTAAGATCAGCCGGACACCGATATGGCTGCTGGGCTAAAAGGTGATCTCCATTCGGTTTTGTGAGACGGATCATAAGGAAGCACCTATGGAGATCGCGCCAAATCAGATAGTCGAAGTGAATAATCAGCACCGATCGATCTTCAGCGGCCGAGTCATTACTCAGAGGACAGAAAGCTTCGAGAGTCGCTCGTTGGCCAGGTTCGAGACTGAACAGGTTTTGGTTTTGACCAAAGGCAAGTTGTGTACCAATAATGCCGTTGTGGCTTCCGCGCGTTGCACGCTATCATTCAGAGCAAAAAGTTGGCCATCCGGTTAGATTCTTCCACTAGGGTTGATAAGTATTCGCGGATTTTCGATGGACTCACGAAGTGAGATCGAAACTCGAGGCATGAAAGACACAAAAGTAGCAACCAATCCAATGAAGGCGATTGAGGTAACGATCCAAGATATAGCTACTCTTGCCCAGCCGATCCAGGTCCTTTCTTTCCGCTGCGGATTGAGCAGCAGGCGCAAAGAAGTTGCAATACTGTCCATCCGTGTTTCTATTTTTTGTTAATCAGCACGTACGAGCTTCACTTCGGTTTGAACCTGATTTCGTAAGCCCTCTAAGGCCGCGAGAACAGGTTGTAAGTCACGTTTCGCTTCCGGGGTCCGGTTTTTGTCGTCGGCGACGAAGATTTTGATTTCTACTCACGGCGAAAAAAATCACGACTTGGTTGATATCGCACTGCTTTAAACCACGCACCTATTCAGATGGCGTTTGTCGGGATCGTAGCAATCGTATTCGACGGGAGTTGAGAACGTACTGCTTAGTGGTCCATGGTTACAGGCACGCCTCAGGCTTCGAGCGATACTCATATTCATCGCAATCAACCGGTGAGCGGCGCACGTCTTCGGGTCCATGGCCAGCGGGAGCGCGGTTAATGACGTTATCAGCATTGTGACATGTGGCTCACGCTGCTGCCCATATCAGCCTTGCAGCAGAGGACAGTTACCGAGTTCGTATTGCTCGGCAAAGTGGTTGACCCTGGCTAACATGCGATAGCCTCACTAAACGACAAAGAAAAAGAAGCTAATGTTCTTGGAAGCGAAATCCGATCTCGCAACCGTTATATCGGCCTAAGCGACCGAGAAGATGGGAAATGTAAAGGAGTTGTTGACGAAAAGGCTTGGTTGGAGGCGCGGGGCGGGATCGAACCGCCGAATAAAGGTTTTGCAGACCTCTGCCTTACCACTTGGCTACCGCGCCGGATACATTTCGAAACATACCATATTCTAAAAACTGTGATTGAGCGTCTTCGTGGGTGGATTTTCGGCGTTTCCGGCTATCCATTAACCGAAGCTTTATTTCTGCGCTTTCTCGGCGTCATTTACTTCGTCGCGTTCGCTTCGCTGAGCACGCAAATTCTCGGCTTGGCTGGCTCGCACGGCATCGAACCGGCAGTGCGACTGCTTGATGCCGTCAGCAGCCAGGCGGGAGCGAACGCTTTCCGCTATCTGCCTACGCTGTTCTGGTTTACCAGGAGCGACATCTCTCTGATATTGTTCTGTGCGTTTGGCTGTGTATCTGGGGCGTTGCTCGCGCTTGAATATTTTTGCTCGCGCGGCCAGCATTGTTTGTTTTGTGTTGTATCTCTCGATTTCCGTTATCGGCGAGCCGTTCACTTCGTTTCAGTGGGACGCGCTGCTGCTCGAGGCCGGCTTCCTCGCGATCTTTGCGGGCGCGCCGCTGCTGGTCTGGGCATATCGTTTGCTGCTGTTCCGGCTGATGTTTGAATCGGGTTGGGTGAAACTCGCGTCCGGCGATCCGAACTGGCGCAATCTGCACGCGCTGCGCTTCCATTTCATGACGCAGCCGCTGCCGAATCCGGTGGCCTATTACGCGTACCATCTGCCAGGACGGCTGCTCGATGTTTTCACGGGTCTGACCCTGGTGATTGAGCTAGCGGCTCCTGTTCTGCTGTTCTTTCCTGCGAAGGTTAGAAAGATCGGTGTGGCTTTGCTCATGCTGCTCCAGGTTTTGATCCTGCTCACCGGCAATTATGCCTTCTTCAACCTGCTGACGCTGGCGCTTTGCTTGTGGGGATTAGACGATAGTGCGTTCGCTCTGCTTGAGCGGATGCTGCGTTGGCGCTTCCCAAGAACGTTTCGTCTGAACCTGCGGGTATTTCATGAAACGGGTAGCGCCGCAGCGGCGTTGCTGATGGTGCTCGGGGGAATACAACTGATCGATCAGCTTTCGCCGTCGCGCACGCTCAATCGTCCGCTGGCTTCTCTGCAGCCATACGAAATCGTAAACAGCTATGGCTTGTTCGCGGTGATGACAACCACGCGGCCCGAGATTATTCTCGAAGGCTCGAACGATCAAATCGAGTGGCGGGAGTACCAATTTCCGTATAAGCCGGGGAACACGCATCGAAGTTTGCCGTGGGTCGCTCCGTATCAGCCGAGGCTCGATTGGCAGATGTGGTTTGCCGCGCTTGGCAATTATCCAGGCAATCCGTGGGTTGGTAATTTAATCTACCGGATCTTAACGGGCGAGCCCGCCGTGATGAAACTGCTCGGGCCGCCCCCATTCTCTTCGCCGCCGCGTTACATGCGCGCGGTGCTCTACAACTACGACTTCACAACAGAGCGGGATCGGGCTAAAACAGGAGCCGTCTGGCAGCGGAAGCAAACGGCCCAGTGGTTCGGTCCGGTGTCGCTGCGCGGGCAATAAGATATGATGCTCGCGAGAAACCAAACACTATGGATATGAAACCGCGGCGCAGACGTTTTTTGTCCTCTTTGACTACGATGGGCGGTGCGGCCGCAGGGATACTCGCGGGGGAGGGAAGGGCCGCTGCGCAAGCGTCAAATTCTCCGTCTGTTACAACGCTTGTGCCGGGTTATGCAAGAATCCCGCAACACAAAACTTTGAAGCAATCGAGTTTCGACCGTACGGGTGGGAACGCGGATTTCTTTCACATCGCTCCCGGCGGGACGCTTCAGGTTTTCGAAGCCGACGGCCCCGGGATCATCACGCATATCTGGTACACGATCAACGCGCAGAGTCCCAATCATTTGAAAGAACTGGTAATGCGGATCTATTGGGACGGGAATTCGAAGCCGAGTGTCGAAGTTCCGGTGGGCGATTTCTTCGGACTCACGCTGGGCGATTACTTTTTGTATCAATCCGCGTTTCTGAACTGTTCGTCTGTTAAAGCGCTGAACAGTTACTTTGCGATGCCGTTCCGCAAATCGGCACGGATCACGATTACGAACGACGGCAACAAACCGGTCCCCTCGTTCTATTCGAATATCGATTACCAGACCGTTGCGGCGCTCCCGGAAGACGCACTGTATTTTCATGCGCAGTACCGGCAGGCTACTCCGAACAAGGCTGTCGCAGGTAATGGCAAGAATCTCGACGGGCGCGATAACTACGTCTTTTTCGAGACGAAGGGAAGAGGCGCAGCAATGGGCGTCGCCCTCGGCGTAGTGCAGAACACCGATAACTGGTTTGGCGAGGGCGATGAAATGATCTTCATCGACGACGATACAAAACCCGCAATCACCGGCACTGGCACCGAAGACTATTTTAACGGCGCGTGGGATTTCGGCGTGTCGTATCCGTTTGCAAATTTGTATAACGGTGCTCCCTTCATTGGAGTGGGCGAAAGAGCGGGCGGACGCTACTGCCTATACCGCTGGCACGCCGACAATCCGATTGCCTTTGAGCGCTCGTTGAAATTTACGATTGAGCATGGACACGCGAACGACCGGGCGGATTGTTTCTATTCGGTGGGTTATTGGTATCAAAGCGAGCCCTACACGGACTTCCCGCCGCTGCCCTCCGCCGCCGAGCGTCACCCCGCACTGAAACTTTCCTGATTGCGTCCTGGCTTGATCGGGATGCATCCGATCAAGGGTATGGAATATCGACGTTTAGGGCATTCCGGGCTTAAGGTCCCGGTTCTCAGTTTTGGTACAGGCACGTTTGGCGGCCGGGGTGAGTTTTTCGAGGCATGGGGTAGCACGGATGTAGACGAAGCTACGCGGCTGGTGGATATCTGTCTGGAAGCCGGCGTCAATATGTTCGACACCGCCGATGGATACTCGAGCGGAGCTTCGGAGGAGATTCTTGGAAAAGCCATTGCCGGGCGACGTCAAAAAGTGATCCTCTCCACGAAGGCTTCGTTTCCAACGGGCGATGGTCCGAATGACGCGGGCAATTCGCGGCACCACATTCTTGAGGCGTGTGAAGCGAGCCTGCGGCGCCTCGGCACGGATTACATCGACATTTATCAAATGCACCGGTTCGACGCGCTCTCGCCTGCCGAAGAGACGCTGAGCACTCTCGATACGCTGGTGCGCAGCGGGAAGGTGCGCTACATCGGTTGTTCTAATTTCTCCGGCTGGCACGTGATGAAATCCCTCTCGGTTTCTGAACGATATGGCTGGAGCCGTTATGTCGCGCACCAGGCGTATTACTCGTTGATCGGCCGCGATTATGAATGGGAATTGATGCCGCTCGCGGCGGAAGAAGGATTGGGAACGCTGGTGTGGAGTCCGCTCGGATGGGGACGGCTCACCGGAAAGGTACGGCGCGGGCAGCCGCTCCCGGCGACGAGCCGGTTGCCGAAAACAGCCGATGCCGGACCGCCCGTGGCAGACGAATATGTCTACGGAGTGGTGGACGCGATTGATGAGATTGCAAAGGAGTCGGGCAAGACCGTTCCGCAAATCGCTCTAAACTGGCTGCTGCAACGGCCTACCGTTTCGTCCGTCATTATAGGTGCGCGAAATGAGGAGCAGTTGCGCCAGAATCTGGGGGCGGCGGGCTGGAAGCTGACGCCGGAGCAGGTTGCGAAGCTTGATGCGGCCAGCGGGGTGACTGCGGTGTATCCGTACTGGCACCAGCAGAAGTTCGCCGCCGACCGTATACCTTCGCTCATAGGTTGACCGCAGCGGTGATCGGTTAACCGCTATTGGCGCGATTGCGAAACATCACGGGATTCGCCCGAAGAACCCTCTTTCATTTCGTCCGGCTTGGTTTCGGGCATGGTGAATTGCCAGAGCACGCCACCAGCGAATGCAACCGCGGCGAGTCCCCAAAATCCGGCATTGAATCCGAACACCTTCGCGATCCAGCCGAACAGGCTGTTGCTCAGGACGCCGCCCAGCCCCATGGACGATTGGACTGCGCCTTGCATGAGATTGAACCGGCCAGTGCCTTTAGCCAGATCGGCGGTGATGAGCGTCAGCAGGACTCCGTATATCCCCATCGCCACCCCGTCCAGCGCCTGCAAAGAAATTAAGTAGAACTCATTGTGGCTCACAACCGTGAGACCGTTGCGAACCGCGAGGAAGGCGAATCCAATCAGGAAGAGACGTTTACGCCCCCATGTATCGGCCAGCTTGCCGCACAGGATCGCTACCACAACCATTAAGACTTCTGCCACGACTACCGCTGCGGCAACTTGCCATGCTGATTGTCTGCCGTGTTTCCCCTGGGTTAATATTTCGCCGACCAGCGGCAGCGTGGCCGCATTCGCAAAATAGAAAAGCACGACGCCGGCAATGAAGGTCAGAACGCGTTTGTCCCGAAACAGATCGCCAATTGTGCTGCGCTTCGGGTCACCATCCTCGCTGGGGTCGCCTGCGCGTGCGGCTTCATAATCAATGTGCCCTTCTTTGATGAAGTAGACGGATAGCGCCATGCCCGCGGCAAAGACGGCGGCGGCATAGAAAATGCCTTGTAAAGCAAGCAGTGTTCCGACAGCTCCGGCCGCAATTGCGAAAACGACATTTCCCCCGTGGGTAAAGGTTTCGTTGCGGGCGACGCGCCCAGTTAGTTCCTTGTCGCCGACCATGCCAAGCGCAAACGCAGCAGTAACCGCGGGAAAGACCGTAACGGCGAGACCTATGATCAACTGCATGACGATCTGCCATTCGTAGCCAGGAAGCGAAACGATGCCAATCGCTGCAGCGGCCACGGTGCATCCGGCAGCGGCCGTAATCAGACGTTTGTGGTGCGATTCGTCTACCCAGTTGCCGACAAGGCTCTGCACCGCAATTCCAGAGAGCGACTGGCAAGCGATCAGAATGCCGATCTGGCCGGGATTCCAGTGCCGGACGGCCGTATAAAAGATCGAGATGAAAGGACCAAGACCGGTCTGGATACCGGCATTACAAAAGTTCAGCAGGTCCAAAGCCCGCAGGCTGGTAGCTTTCTGTTCAGGCAAATAAACCTCTAAAATTCATTCGCGGCACGCGAGGGGTTGGGCCACGTCTTCCAGAGCCTTCCGTTCGGCATTAACGCCGATCCAAAGCTCCACAATGCCGCCGCAGATGATGACAGCGGCACCGGCAACATATCCCCAGAACAACAAGGAACGCGAATTCGTCCCGACGATGTATCCATAGAGCGCCGGGCCGCCAACTCCGCCCACGAGCGTGCCGCATGCGTAAAAAATTGAGATGGCAACTGCCCGGATTTCGAGGGGAAATATTTCGCTGACCGTTAAATACGCGGAACTTGCGGCCGAGGAGGCAACGAAGAAGACGGCGCTCCAGCAAGCCGCAAGCGTGATCGCAGTCAGGGCATTCCATCGAAAGAGCCACGCCGTGATAAACAGAAGAATGCCGGAGCCAATGTAGGTTGAAGCAATCATCCGTTTCCGGCCCAGCGTGTCGAAGAAACGGCCCAGGAGAACCGGGCCGAGAAAATTCCCCACAGCTAAGGGCAGCAGGAACAGACCCAGGCTTTCCGCCGCCACATGATAATAGCGGAGCAACACGAGGCCGTAGGCGAAATTTACCGCATTGTAAAAGAAGGCTTGTGTCACCATCAGCACAAACCCCAAGACGGAACGGCGGCCATGTTTACGCGTCATGGCGTCCCAGATTTCTTTGAGAGGGGTGCTTTTTCTGGCCACCAATTTAATTTTTCTGGTGGCGGGCGGGAGTTGTTCGGGATGTCCGCCGGTCACAGCGCGCTCTATGCTCGACACTGTTTCTTCAGCTTCTTTCTCCCGTTCGTGAATCATCAGCCACCGCGGGCTCTCCGGTACGTAATGCCGCAAAAACAGCACCACTATTCCGATGACCGCCCCAATGACGAACGCCAGACGCCAACTGAAAGAGGGCGGCAGGAATTTTGTGTGAAATAAAAGGACAGATGCGCCGGAACCGAGGGCGGCCCCGATCCAGAAAGTAGAGTTGATGATCAGGTCCACATGCCCCCGGACGCGGGCTGGAATGAGTTCATCGACGGCCGAATTGACAGCCGAGTATTCGCCGCCAATCCCCGCACCCGTGAGCGCTCGAAAAAAAGTGAAGCTCGCGAAATTCCAACTAAAGGCCGTGGCCAGAGTTGCCGAAAGATAGAGCAGCAGCGTAATGCTGAAAAGCTTCTTGCGGCCGAGGCGATCGGTGAGATAACCGAAAACCAATGCTCCGGCGACGGCGCCGGCCAAATAATAGGTTGAGCTGAGTCCCAGTTGCGCGTCGCTGAAGCCAAGCGTGTCTTTGCGTTTTAGAATCCCTGCCAGGGATCCGGCAAGATTGCCCTCCAAGCCATCCAGCAGCCAGGTAATTCCGAGGGCAATTACCACCAGTAAGTGCCAGTGACTCCACGGCAGCCGGTCCATGCGCGCGGGGACATTTGTTTCGACACACTCCACTCCGGCACTCGGGCGAGAAGGTTTCAAATCCTTGGAGGGCAGCAACTCCTACTCGACTGAATCCTGGGCGCGAGCGTTTCCACGGATAAGTACCGGAAGTTAGCGGCAATTAAAGCTATCGTTGCGAACCGCCGATGGATTCCTCGGTAGAGGAATGTTTCCCTTGATTTTGCGGTCCAAACTGTTTAAGACGAAATTGCTCCGGTTAACGGGATTATTGGCTTGCCTGACCGGCGCCCTTGCTGCATCCACACCCACGCTAACGCTGGTGAGCGCACCTAATTCGTATAGCTTCGGGCAGCTCTCAGTGAATCCCAGTTCTGCCAAGACTCAAACGCTCGGCTACAGCTTTAGCGGGTCTTCAGCACCTACCTTCGCGCTGCACTACGGATTGGAGTACTCGGTCTCGGGTAGCGCCTGCACCGGCTCCGGAACGATTAACTGTTCCATCACTGTGGCGTTCGCGCCGCGCTTTCCTGGGCTGCGGCAGGACGCGCTTCTGGTCAAAGACTCATCGGGAAATTTGCTGGCGACCACATATTTGTCCGGGACCGGTTTAGGGCCACAAGCGTTGATCTTCCCCGGTGTTATGTCAACGATTACCGGAACCGGCGCATGGGGCTACTCAGGAGACGGCGGGCTTGCCGGGTTCGCTGCGTTTCGCAGTCCCCAGAGCGTAGCAGTAGACAATTTCGGGAACATCTTTATTGCCGACTCGATTAACCAGGTTGTGCGCGAGATCAATGCTCTTAGCGGTCTGATCAGCACCGTAGCCGGATCGCCAAATGCCGCCGGGTATAGCGGTGACGGCGCGTTAGCGACTCAGGCTCACCTCAATAATCCCGCTGGACTGGCGATCGATAGCGCTGGCAATCTATTCATTGCGGATCAGGGCAACAACGCAGTACGTCGGGTGGATGCCATCACTCAAGTGATAACCACGGTCGCAGGCGGCGGTGTTTCTCCTTCGGGCGCGGACGGAATCGGTGATGGCGGACCGGCGACCAGCGCCCTTCTTAATGGCCCGACGGACGTTGCGATCGACGCTTCCGGCAATCTGTTCATCGCCGATGCGTATCATGGCGTGGTTCGGCGGGTCGACGGCGCTTCGGGTGTTATCACGGTCGTTGCCGGCGGAGGAACTACGCCGGGTAACGACGGATTGGGCGATGGGGGCGCAGCCACTCAAGCCCAGCTCCACAATCCCGAAGCAATCGCTCTCGACGGCGCGGGCAATATTTTCATTGCTGATGCGCAGGACAGTCTGGTCCGTCGCGTCGACGCCACTTCGAAAGTGATCACCATAGTTGCTGGTACTGGCGCAAACGGCTACAGTGGCGACTTGGGGCTGGCGGTGCAGGCCCGCCTGGGCACGCCCTCGGCAATTCGGGTGGATCCGGCCGGAAATCTGTACGTCGCGGATTCGGCCCAAAACGTCGTTCGGCAAGTCAACGCTGCGACGGGATTGATTACTACTATTGCTGGATTGGGTGCTGCGCGCTATACGGGAGATGGCGGAGCGGCCACGGCAGCCACTGTTTCGGCGCCGAACGGCCTCGCGCTTGATAGCGCCGGAAACATTCTCATTGCCGATCTCGGAAACAACGCAATTCGAAAGATTACGTTGCAACTTGGCAGCATGACTTTCCCCACCACCCTGATCGGGCAGGCGAGCCCGCCACAGTTGGCTCTCATCACCAATAATGGCAATCAGAACCTTACATTTTCGAGCCTGAAGGTCACGGGATATTTTTCTCAACAACTCACCGGGGTCGCGGATTGCACCGCCACGTCTGTGGTCACTCCGGCCGGATCCTGCACCACTGCGATTCAGTTTGTACCGGCAGCGCCGGGAACTTTGGCCGGCACTGTAGTTGTGAAGAACAATTCTTTGAACTTGACGGCCACCCAGGCGTTTTCACTTGCCGGAACGGGTAATACCGGCTCCGTACCGCGGCTTTCTCTCTCAACGGCCAGCGTAGGATTTGGTACGCAAGCGGTCGGGACAGCGACCGCAACCCAGAACATCACGCTATCGAATCCGGGGACCGCCCCGTTGAATATCACGGGAATGGTTTTTGGCGGGTTGAATACTACAGATTTCACGTTGTCGACCACGTGTACGAATACGATTGCCGCGGGAGCGAACTGCTCCATTTCGACGGCGTTCAAACCGACGGCCACTGGCAGTCGGAGTGCCTCGCTCTCGTTCGTGGCAAACGTAGCGGCTCCTCCGCAGTTGGTCTTTTCGGGAACGGGCGGGGCCCAGCCCAATGCTGTCCTGAGCGCGGCTTCAATCGCTTTTGGCAGCCATGCCTTTGGAGGAGCGGTGGTGTCTAAAGCTGTCACACTGTCCAATTCAGGCGGCGGGCCTTTGGCGATTACGGCGGTCGCACTGTCCGGGGTGAATGCTTCCGATTTTACTTTGACAAATTCGTGCGGCGGGACCGTTGCGGCGGGTGCGAGTTGCTCGATATCCATGGCGTTCAATCCGCATGGATTTGGTCTGAGGCGAGCTACTTTGACCATCAGCGACAGCGCCGGTTCGCAAACGGTGTCGGTGGCTGGGGTTGGTTCGGCGCAAACGTCTCTGGGTGTCTGGAGGCCTTCAGGCGGAACCTGGTACACAACCTTGAACGTCACCGCTGCTCCTGGCGCAACGCAGTGGGGTCTACCCGGCGATGTTCCTGTTCCGGCGGATTATGACGGAGATGGCCATGTCGATGTTGCGATTTTCCGCCCTTCTACCAGCACCTGGTGGATCATCTCCAGCAAGACTAAACAGCCGTACGGCATTCAGTGGGGCTTGCCGGGAGATGTGCCCGTGCCAGCCGATTACGACGGCGACGGCAAAGCAGATATCGCAATTTTCCGTCCTTCCACCTGCACCTGGTGGATTATTCCGAGTACGACCGGGCAACCATACGGCATCCAATGGGGCTTACCCGGGGACATACAGGTCCCAGCCGATTACGACGGCGATGGAAAAGCTGATATCGCGATCTTCCGCCCTTCTACTGGCGCCTGGTGGATCATTCCGAGTACGACCGGGCAACCATACGGCGTCCAATGGGGCTTACCCGGGGACATACAGGTCCCAGCCGATTACGACGGCGACGGCAAAACTGACGTTGCGATCTTCCGTTCTTCAACTGGTACCTGGTGGATCATCCCGAGCTCTACGGGCAAGCCTTACTCGGTGACATGGGGGGTAAATGGAGACATACCTGTGCCCGGTGACTTCGATGGAGACGGGAAAGCTGACGTCGCCATCTGGCGACCGTCAACTGGTGCCTGGTGGGGAGTTCCAAGTAGTGGGACGACATTTGCTGTGCAAATGGGTTTGCAAGGCGATACGCCGTTGCGTTCGAGTCCGCGGTGAAATGGTTCGTTACGATGAAGTTTGTCCTCTCCAGCCGACTCATATCATCTCTGGTACTACAACGAACATGTTTGGACCACGACCTCGTTTTTGGGCGTTCCCTGTCTCAAATCCGTCTCCGATATGTGGAATTATCAGGAGATCCTGACGGAAGTACGCCCCACGCTGGTTGTGGAATTCGGCACCCACTCCGGTGGTTCAGCCCTGTTTTTCGCTGAGATCTTACGGCTGATCGACCCGCATAGCCGCGTATTGACCGTCGACATCAATCACCAGGGTGTTGCCGAGAGGGCACGAAAACATCCCCGCATCGAGTTCCTCGAATCCGACAGCACTCATCCCCGGGTCGCCCAGCGAATTCGTGAACTTCGCAAGATCTATCCGGACAAGACTTTTTTTATTGTGGACAGCGATCATTCCAAAGGTCACGTCCTAGCCGAACTGGAAACGCTGCGCGACCTGACTGTTTCAGGCGATTATCTGGTTGTCGAGGATAGCAATATCAATGGCCATCCGGTTCTCCCTGACTGGGGCCCCGGACCTTATGAGGCAATCGCGGAATACCGGTCGCGCTATCCTGAAGACTACATAGCGGACACAAACCGGGAGAGTAAGTTCGGGTTCACGTTCGCTCCGAGTGGCTTTATGATCCGCCGCTGACCACGACTCCGTCAGGGGAGAATTCGGGATCTGGCGGAACACAAATCTGCTTCGTAGCCGTAGCTTGCCAACCTGCGGCAAACTGCTTCTGTATGTCTTGGGGCAGCTGGTGAAAAATGCTCCAGATCGGTGAATTTCTGGTAGCAGGCTCCCGCCACAACGACAGAATCTCGCCTACCTTGCCGGCGCGAAAGACGTTTGCGGCTTCCATTAGTCCCGCCTGAGCGAATCCAAAATCCATTTCGGACAGGAGCCAGGATAACCCGTAGATGGGATTAAAGTTATCCGAAACGCGAATCTCATCCACGTTAAGATTACGCAGCCATTGTCGCAGGCCGAATTCCGTGCAGTTGTAATAGTGATGTGGACTCTCATGTAGAGGCTGCAGGAACGCCGTGTGCATGAATAGCCTCCCTCCCGGTCTCAGAACGCGCCGAATTTCCTCCATTGCTAAATCGGGTTCACGATAATGTTCAAACGCGTTCATGCACACGACCGCCTCAAATACTTCGTCCTGAAATGGCAAGCGGTGGACGTCTCCCACTACGTTGGTGTGTTTGAAAATGGTGTACTCCAGTTCGACGACGTTATCGAAACGTATAGCACTAGCGCCGGCGCTAAGGTTGAGCACCAGTCCTCGGCAAGATCGTATCAGTTGAATGGCCTCGTCAGGCAGCGGGTTACTGACGTGAGACTCTGACTGGATTTGCACGCCGGAGCCTTCAGGCGTGAACACGGGCCGCCCGTTCACAACCGGCCACGATCGGCTGCCCGAACGCGACACTAGCGTCTCGTCCTCACTCAGGATCAGGGGCTCTCCGGTTTCAGGACACCGCAAAATGGGAAGCAAAAGGTTCAGATTCGAACTCCACAGTTCACTCTGCGAAGTCCGATGAGCATTAGCAAAATCACTGTGTATTGGCGAATACTCATTTTGCACTCGCAGGTTCAACCAAGGATGCCTCTTATTCAGTTCGCGAATAACCTGCAGCTTATTGTTGGGAACATCGGTTGTGGTATAGAGCATTGAGGACTTATGAACCCGATACCGGGCAACTACCTCATTTACCCGTGTTCCCGCAAAGCCCTTCTCCACGAGCTGACACCAGAAATCATAATCTTCCCAGCCGGGCGGATCGAGCGGCGCATACCCCCCTACGGCAGACCAACAAGCTTTTCGAACCATCGCCATTGCATCAATGTAATTGCCACATTGGAATAGAGCAGGATCGAATTCCAGACGCCCGATCTCTCCGGTGGAATCGCCGAACAACTCTATTGCCGGATATGCAAATGCGGCCCCTGTTTCGTCTAAGGCGTTGGAAAGCTTTTCAATGCAGCCCGGCAGCAGAAGGTTATCGGGGTCAAGCGGCAGGAAGAACTCCGTATCGGAAAAATCTACGGCGGCGTTACGTGTTCTTCCAAGCTTTGAATTTGACATATTTCGTAACAGGGCGACGTAGTTGAACTGGTTGGCGTGTTCTTCTAGCCAATGTTCCGCGACAGATACCGATTCATCGGTCGATCGGTCATCCACCACAATGACGTCGATCTCCCTAACCGTTTGCCCAAGTACGGAATTCAGAGCGTCGGAAACATATTTTTCGTAGTTGAAAAGCGGAATCACAACGGAAACGCGGGACAAGCCACGGCGCCCAAATTCAAACAAAACCTCAGATTCCGGTAATGCCGCGATCGGCGGCTTATCCATGATGGCGGTCTGCGTTCCCAACGTCGAGAACGTACGTTCAAGAGGGGACGCCAAGAGATGATTCACAAACCGGCTTACTAGTAATTGGCGGTGCTCCGGCCCGTAAAGCCAAATCACTTCGCGCCGCGCCTCAGCGGCGATTCGCCTCCCCAAATTGGCATCTTCCAGAAGCTGCCTCATTACCGATATCCATTCGTTTTCGGTCGCCGCTAAGAAGCCGGTCTCGCCGTGCCGTATAGCTTTCTGGAACGGAGCAGTTGGCGAGGCGATCGTTGGCACTCCTACCAGAGCTGCCTCGAAATACTTCAATTCACTTTTTGCTTCGCAAAAAGGATTGCCAACCTCGAGGGGCGCCAGGTTGACGTCGAAACGCGCGTACTCGTACGGCAGGTTCTGGAGAGAAACGAGGTCTCTCCATTCGATCTGATTCTCTCGCGCCTTCAGCTCGGGAAACTCATCGAGATCAATGGTTAGCTTGAACAAGACGAGTCTCGCGGAATCGTATTGCGCTAGAACATTCGCGATGGCCTTCGATACTAGCGCCAAATCCCGCTGATGGGTTCGGCTTCCGCTCGCGTATCCAATACGGAAGAGACCGTCCTCCTTCGCCGACTCGCGCGCCAAAACTGCAAGCTTTGAGGTCTGAAGTGTTTGCTGATTGAAGCCATTTGGAATTACAGCAGTGGGTTTAAAAAAGGCCCTGAGTTCGCTCGCCAGAACAGATGTAGGGGCTGAGCCGTAATCGGCAACTCCCAAAGTCATCTGAACGCTCGAGTAGTGCCGCCGTACCTGTTCCTCCGTGAGATTCTGACTTCGGATGCCATCGATAATTTCGGTTTTGGCAAGTTCCGGACGGAACATCAGATCGTCAATATCAAAGACTATTTTTGCACCGGCTCGTTTTGCGAAGGTAATCACCTCTCCAAGCTTGGTCGACCAATCCGCGCGCCAGATCCAAAGGATGTCTGTACGATCAAGTTGTCTTACTCGCTCCTGAGCCTCGTCCCCGTTCAGGACCTCTACATCGAAAAGACGAGCCGGCAAGGATTCCGCGATGTTGGTTACCCGATAGATGTGACCGGGCGTTTGTGGCTCGCCAGATACAAACAGAATGCGTCGACGGCGATTCAGAACAGCGGCGCCCACGTGAGAACCGTTCCGCGTGGTTTCCCGGGCGGTCGACAAATACTGAACAAGCGGGCTTAGCGCAGATCCTTCCCCCGCACCCTGCCGTAAGTACCAACTGCTGTCCGACGACGGATTCGGATTCCGCCCTTCCTTCCACCCGTGGCGCACAAAGTGGATGAGCGGATTTACTCCTGACTCCACTACATCCGGATATTGTTTTAAATACCAATCAACATTGAATAACGGGTGAGGATCCCCTGTGCCGATTCCGCCTTGGCGAAGAAAATGTTCCAAAGCTCCCACTTGATCCGTTCGCAGTTCGGGATGTTGCCGTTCGTAAAACGCCGAATCGAACAGTGGATGAGGATTTCTGCTCTCCTTTGCGCCGTGGGTTGCGTAATGCACAAGCGGATTTATGCGGGCTTCCTCTACGTCAGGATATTGTGCGAGGTACCAATCGGTATCGAACAGTGGATGCGGATCGCGCGCTTCGAGCCAGCCTTTTGACAGGTAATGCTCGAGCGGATCGATGCCGGCCGCAGCCACATCTGGATTCTGTTCGAGATAGAAGGCGACGTCAAATAGCGGATGAGGTGTTAGCCCCGCTTTCCACCCGTGGTTCCGGTAATGGACCGGGGGAACCACCGTGTCTTTCTCTTCGGCCCCCAATTGCTCCGAATACCAATGCGCATCCAGCAGCGGGTGCGGGCTGCGTTTTTCTTTCCAGCCCCGGTCCAGGTAATGCGCTAGAGGATTGATCCCCGCCTTCAACACATCGGGGTTTTGCTCGAGATACCAGGCGCCATCAAATAGGGGATGCGGGTTCAGGCCAGCTTTCCACCCCGTATCTATATAATGCTTAGCCGCCGGACCCGAGTGCCGCGCTTGCTCGTTCTCACCGCGAAAATAATAATCGAGGTCGAAAAGAGAATTCGGCGCCCGGTCCTCCTTCCACCCTTGCAGGAGATAATGCACCAGTGGATTAACGCCCGATGCCACAACATCCGGGTTTTGTTTTTCATACCACGCGCTATCAAAGAGGGGATGAGGATTCCGTTTTTCACGGGCTCCGCGGACAAGATAATGCATGACGGGCTCGGCGCCCGAGGCGGCTACGTCCGGGTTACTCGTCTGGTAATAATGCCGGTCAAACAATCGGGAGGATTCAATCAGCCTCTGATAGCGTCGAGTCTCCAGGCGGCCAGGCAATTGCAAACTTACAATCCACCAAAAGAGCTTCAACATGTTGGTGAATGAATTTCTTAGGCCGGGAGCTTTTTCGCTGACGCCGCGCAAGGGCGCCGTCAAGCGCCAACTGCGGGACGAAAGCAGCCGGTTCATCTCCGCGGAACGCGCTTCTAACTCTCGTTCCTTACGATCTCGCTCGTTCAAAGCCTCTGCCGTTGCGCTTTGGGAATTCCTCAGCTCTTGCTCCCGCCCACCGAGAGCTGCTGTAAGCTCCGCAAGACGTCCAGCCGATTCGTCTAGCTGCTTCTGGAACTGAGATCTCTCAGCTTGCCGGGCGTCCTCCCCCAACTTTTCGATTTCGATGACTTCTGCCTGAAGCCGGCTGCACTCCTGGTCCCGCCGTTTTAGCTGCTCCTCCATTTCCCCATAACGACCATGCAGTTCCAAATGCTCATTTCTGAGCCGGTTATACGTGCCATTGAGCTGGTCGTGTTCGGCCTTAAGCTGATTGTGTTCGGCGTTGAGGTGGTCCCAGTCGGCTTTAAGCTGATCCCATATCGCGGCGAGCTGGCGGTGTGCTTCCTCCGCACGGGGATCGAGTGCCGGTGCTGCTGCGGTCCTTACCAAGTCAGCGCGATCGACTACCGCCGCACCTAAGCGTTCGTACGCATGGAGGAGGCGCTCTCTAGCTTCAGGCTGATCCGATAAGGAAAACAGATCCCGTAAGACCTGCGGTAAGTCGGCGCCTACTCCAAGCACGCCCAGCCCGTGGCCCGCAAGGAATTCGAAGCTCGGATATTGGGCCCTTACTTCATCCCAAAGCCGGTCAACGCCAAAACCTCTTACGCGAACATTCGTGTCGTGAAATAGCACCACCGCACGGTTGGAGAGCTTGCGTTGCCATGTCTCAAAATCGTGCTTCACGTCTTGATAAAAGTGCCGTCCATCAATGTGAAGGAGATCGATAGAGCCGTCCTCGAACGAATCCACTGCTTCGTCGAATGTGCTCCGGTTGAGCTCAGAAAAATCGCTGTATTTGGCTTGGTTGTAGGCTCTTACCTGCTCGAAGACCTCGTCGCCGTAGGTTCCCGCATGCTCATCGCCCTTCCAGGTGTCGACCGCGATACAGCGGCTCTTAATCTGGAGTCGTTTAACCGCCTGTGCAAAAACGAAATACGAAAACCCTAAATGAGTGCCCAATTCGACAATCAGCTTGGGCCTATGTACGTCAGTCAGCCAAAAGGCGAAGGGCGCATGTTCGAGCCATGCTGAAACAACTAAAGACTCCGGAACCCAAAAGGATGCCTCGTTAATGAATTTTTCCATGCTTAAATGAAGCTTTTAACTACTTTATACTTGTCTGGAACTCTGATGACTTCTCTTCGAACATCCGCCAATGTCCTGGTGACCGGCGGAGCGGGCTATGTCGGCAGCCACGCTTGCAAAGCTCTGTCACAAGCCGGCCATCTGCCCATCGTTCTGGACAACCTCAGCTTGGGTCATAAATCTGCTGTTCGCTGGGGGCCCCTCGTGGTGGGCGATATTGCCGACGCCCAACTCGTAAAACGTACTATTCACGAGTTTAACGTTTCCGCCGTAATGCATTTCGCTGCGTCCGCCTATGTCGGTGAGTCCTCCATCAATCCTAGGAAATACTTCAATAACAATCTGGTAAAAACAATCGCCCTACTCGATTGCCTCTTAGATGAGGGCGTGGGCCACGTGGTCTTTTCTTCGACCTGTGCAACGTATGGCGTACCGCAGCACGTTCCTATCACGGAATCGCATCCACAGAAGCCAATCAATGCGTATGGCGAGACAAAGCTGGCTGTTGAGCGGGTTCTGCAATGGTACGGGCGCGCATACGAGCTGAACTGGGTCGTGCTCCGCTACTTCAACGCTGCGGGAGGCGACCCGGAAGGCGAAATCGGCGAATCGCACGAAGAAGAAACGCATCTCGTTCCGCTGGTCGTTGAAGCCGCGCTTAACTCTGCCAAACCTTTGTCTATCTTCGGGTGCAATTATCCAACTCCGGACGGCACCGCTATTCGCGACTATATTCACGTTTCCGACCTTGCGGCCGCTCACAAATTAGCGCTCGATTATCTTCTCCGCGGAGGCCGAAGTGCCGCCTTCAATCTCGGTACGGGCCGCGGGCATTCGATCCGCGAGGTTGTCCGGGCGGTCGAGGCAGTCGGTGGCCGGCGAGTGGCTCTTCGGGAGTCGCCGGCCCGCCCCGGCGATCCGCCAACTCTGGTGGCGGATAGCTCCCTCGCGCACGATCACCTCGGCTGGGCGCCAAAGCACTCCTCTCTGGAAGAAATCGTCAGCACCGCCTGGAAATGGAGAGTGAGCCGCGACGTCCTGGCGGCGGCCGTTCCGTAGACTGCAAACCATCCGCTGGATGCTCTGCAGCAGGAAGAATCAACCTATTTTGCGAGCATTGGCGAACAACACGGAGTCTGCGAAGGCTTGAACTCCATCAACTCGACCCGCGTCAGATCCGGGTCATAGAGGTTCAGTTGCCATTTGCCATCGCGGCCCATTTTGGGCGGCTGCGGCGGATGCCCTCCGTGCGCGAGAACTTTTTGATACGCAGGTTGAATGCTCTTCACGCCTAGCGCGAGGTGGTTCATCACGCCGCGCTGCTTCGGGCTGGGATGGCTTACATTCAACATGTATTCAAGCCAATCGCTGCCGTCGGGTACGCGCATGTCCACCCAGCTGATCTCATTGTCTTTCATCCCGCCGTACCACATCACTTCGAAACCGAGGATGTCTTTATAGAATCGGTCCTCCGCCGCGCGATCGTGCACAACGAAACCGGCGTGGATCATGTGATCGGAAACCCGGGTATCCGGCAGAAGGGTTCCGTTCTTGCTGTTGTGTAACGAACCCGGCATGTATTGAACGAACTCGATGCGGCGGCCTTCCGGGTCGTCCACCATGAAGCTGAGGTTTTTATCGAGGCCTGGCTTCAACGCCGCCGGAACTTTCACGCCTTTGCTCGCCAGATAATCGCGCAGTTTTCGCGCATCGGTTGTTTCGAAAGCCACGTGCGAGAGCCGGTCCTGCTCGTCACCTTTGAGCCCGGGATAAATTTCAATGTATTGATGATCGTTGACTTTGTAGTAGTTGAGCATCAATCCGCCGGTGGGCTTGTCCAGACTGAAATGTGCATAGCCAAGCACGTGGCCGTAGAAATTGTCCGCATTATCGAGATCGCTGACGAACAATCCCACGTGGGCCAGGCCGACGATAGGCGGCCGTTCCACCGCGCCCGGAGCGGCGATTGAATTGGATCGAAAGAAAAAGCAGCCGGCCAGCACTGTTGCGGCCAAAACGAGGGTTACCGATATCTTCTTCACGTTGCACCCGTCAGACGTGGACGAGTGTATCAATAACAGTTGCCGGGCGTAACTCTTGAAGTGCAGCGTGGAGCTTGTTCGGGTCGATCGGCTTACTCACGTACGCGTTCATACCGGCTTCCCGGCACATATCGATCGCTTCCTGCATGGCGTGTGCTGTCATCGCGATCACCGGCAGGGTGCGCAGATCGGTTCGCCAATGAGTGCGCAGGGCAGCCGTTGCCTGAAGACCGTCCATTTCGGGCATCTGTACGTCCATCAGAACTACGTCGAATTCTTTTCGCTCGCACAATTCGATAGCTTGGCGGCCATTGCACGCGATCGTAACCGAGTGCCCCGATTTCTTGAGAATTGCAACCGCTACTTTCTGATTGATCAGGTTGTCTTCTGCCAGCAGGATTCGAAGCCCCGGTCCGCAAGGCGCTACGCTGTCGGCATCCTGCTGCGTGGCCCGGTGGGATGGACCGGCCTGCGAGCGATCTCGGATGGCCGAAATCGCGTTCTGTAAATCAACCGGGGCAACGGGTTTCACCAGGTAGCGTTCTATGCCTAGCTCATGGCAACGCGCCGCATCCGCATATAAGTTGTCCGACGAGAGCATCATTATTCTGACTCCGCTCAATTTGCGCTCTTCCCGAATATGGCTCGCCAGAGCAAAGCCATCTATTTCCGGCATATGACCATCGATCAGGATCAATCCATAGGGCGCTCCGCAAGCGGTTTGGCTTTGCAGCATTGCGAGCGCCGCTAAACCGGATTCTGCGGTGTCGGCCGGGATATTCCATCCGGCGAGTTGTCTCTGAAGAATTTCCCGGTTCACGGCATTATCATCCACCACGAGCGCCCGCACGCATTGCGTTCCCTCGGGCTGTGATACTTGTTCCCGCGGTTCGCGAATCAGCGAGCGGAACCGTCAGTGAAAATGTGCTGCCGCTGCCTGGTGTGCTGGTAACTTCCACTTTGCCGCCAAGTAGTTCGGCCAGTTTCGCGCTGATCGAAAGCCCCAGTCCCGTGCCGCCGAACCTACGCGTGATGGAGCCATCGGCCTGCAGGAACGGCTGAAAGACTAAATCCAGTTGCTCAGCCGTGATCCCAATCCCGGTATCCCGAACAGCAAACTCGAACTCGCAGCGATCGGAGGTGCGATGGAGCACGCGAGTTCTGAGCTCAACCTCGCCTTCGCCAGTGAACTTCACCGCATTGCTCAGAAAGTTCAGAAGAATTTGGCGGATCCGCAGCGCATCGCCCTCGACTGAATCCGGCGCATCGATCGCGACGTCATTCAGCAGTTCGAGCCCCTTCTGGTGTGCCGGAAGCGCCACGCTTTGTAAGATCCGTTGCAGTTCCTGCCGCAGCGAAAACTCGAACGGAGCTACCGTCAGCTTGCCGGCCTCGATCTTGGAAAAGTCGAGAATGTCATTCAGAATCGTCATCAGCGATTCGGCCGATGCGTTTACCGCCGTCAGGTTTTCCCGTTGTTCCGGAGTCAGCGTCGTATCGAGCGTGAGCGCAGTCATGCCAATGATGCCGTTCATCGGAGTGCGGATCTCGTGGCTCATGTTCGCCAAGAACTCGCTTTTGAGGCGGTTAGCCGTTTCCGCCTGCTCCTTGAGCTCTTCCTCGCGGCCAAGCTTTTGGCAAATGAGTTGACTCTGCCGCACGACTTTGCGGCGCAAAATCAAAATGCAGATAAATGCTATGAACGAACCGGTTCCGAGTACTGTGCATACCTGCAATGTGTGCTGCGGATTGAGCCAGGGCGCCCGGTGCAGCAATTGAAGATCGGCCGGGGACCGCAGGAGTAGCCGAAAGTGATGGGATTCAGAATCGGGCGAGTGTTCATCGCTGGTAAAGGAAGCCACCCCGGTCAGACGCAGAATCGCGCCGCGCTCGACGAAAGGTAAAGGTTGCCCCTCTTCCAGATCCGCCCCGAACAGCGCCCCTCCAGCCTGCAGCCAGATTGTCTGGCGCGAGGCACCCATCGTCTGATCCATTACCTGCGCGTCGATCTGCACCAGCGTGCCATTCAGATTGTTCTCAGCCAATTCATCTGCCGTTACCCGCACCGGTTCCCGATCCTGTCCGGCAATCGATCGCACGATCGTCGCATCGCGCAGAACGGGGTCCGGACTGCCTCGCTCCGGAAATCCGTCCACCGCCACGAAATCGCCGACGTGAATCGGGCTACGCGCATGGTTCTGAATCAGTACGCCGCCGGTTGCGTCCTGCACATACGATGGCCCTTCCGGGTGCGTGAGCGTAACGAACCCTTCCACGCGAACCGAATGGCCCCGTTCCTCATGCGGCGAAAATTCCAGCAGCGAGCGAATGGAGCGAACCCCTGCTATCGACTGCAGACCGCTTTGCCTATTTATAAAGGATGCATCGGGCACGTACATTCGCACTCCCAGGAATTGGCGCTTCGAATTGAAAAGCGAACCACAGACTCCCCGGATGATTAGCTTGGTGTTTATCAAGGTGGCAGGGATGCCCGTCGCTCCGTACACATGAGCCTCAAACCGTTGCGTACCCCACTGCAGGTTCAAAACCGTGTGCCCATTCTCTGTGTAGAGCGATTGAAGAATCCCTTCGATTGACACCCAGTTGCTGTCTTGATTTCCGGAAAAGAGTTCCGGGAAGGTAAGCGTAGGGGTCGCAGGAAGATTTCGGGCGCCTTCCACTTCCAATCGCGCATTGCCGATGGTCGGCGCAAATTCGCCCGGGTCCGTTGTTCCTTGAACCGTCACCAGTTGGCCCGCGCGCAACGGCAGGTCCCATATATCCGGTCCATATACGTAGATGCCGCCTGTCGAGTCCTGCACGAACAGAATTCGTTCTGCGGGATTAAAGCACGTTACCACGCCGATCACGGAAGCAGGCAGGTTAAGCGCTGCGTCCACTTGGGACAATTCGTGAATGGCGGCAACTGAGGTAAGCCGTGTTGGAGCATGCTGCTTCACGGTTTCCAAAAGTCTCGCTTCGCGTAGAACCGCGTGACCGTTTGCTTCATCCAGAAAACCCGCAACTGAAACTTTTGGAGCCGACGGACTGGGTGGAGTAAAAAAATCGACCGGCAATCTGCTTTCGCCTTCCACCAGTACATACGCGCTTCCAGCCGTACTCTGGCGAAGATCGCCCGAAGTCTGAATGCGATGATCCAGCAGGTTCGGCCGTCCCATTTGCAGAATTTCCTTCAGACTCATGTGGCGCGTTTCGCTTAGCTTCGGCGCTTTGCTGAGTGCCTGAATGTCGTTTTCCGCGGTCAGCCACAGGCTGGTTTTTACGGGTAACCCGTTTACATCGAAGCTGAGATCTGCCACGCCGCGGAGCCGGACCTCCGCGTCCACCAAGTCCAGCAATTGGTCGCCTGCGTTATCCACCAGATGCGTGTCGATCGTTTGCCCGTTCCGGCGCACGGCGATGCGGAACAGTCCGGAACCATCGGCTACCACCGACTCCACTACCCCGTTTAGCTCCACTTGCCTGAATTGATCGGACAGGCCGATGCCTCTGGCCGCGGGCGAGGTGCACGGCCGCAAGCGCTTCGGAATCGCCCCGCCTTCCGGTATCCTTTAGCACTGCACGGTTGATCGTCAGCACGGGAGAAATTCCCCCAAGTTCGCCTTTGACCTCAACCCAATCGCCAACTTGCAGACTGCCGGAGGAGATTCCGCGAATTCGCACCGCAGCCCCCGGCCCTTCCAAAAATCCCAAGCCCCGGGCCGAATCCCAGTACGTCAGTACCCCCCGAGTGTGTACCCGCGCATTAATGTCGACGGCCTTGCGGCTCGCGATCTCTTCGATGGTTTCGGATTGCGCTTTCCCTGGAACTGCGAGCCGGCCATGGCAGCCCGCCATCAGCACGATAGCCATAAGAACCAGTAATTTGCGCGCCGCTGTCGTCACCGATGTACGTCCTCAACTGAGGTATCGGTAGGACAGTGCATTTACTTTAGCCCGAATCTCTGCCAGGGCAGGGGGTTTTGGTCCGGACCTCCGCACCCGGTAATCGCATGCGCGTGAAGCGCTTCTTCGCTCCGCAGCCTTGTGGTATTCTCGCCTTGGCGGTATACGCCGTATACATGGCTCCGAATCTTACTGCTCGCAAAATAGCCGCCTCCGCCCAACGGCTCTTGAATAAAGAAGGCACCGACGCTGTTACTATGCGCCGGGTCGCCAAGGCAGTCGGTATCACGCCGATGGCTGTCTACCGTCATTACCCCGACCGCGCGGCCCTGTTGAATACCCTTGCGGACCGCGGCTTCGAAGAACTCACTGCGCGGCTCACCGCCACTCGCATTTCGGGCACTATCGAAAAGCGGCTGATGAAACTGGCGGACATCTTTTTGGAGCATGCGCTCCATAACCCTCGGCTTTACGAGCTGATGTTTCTTAAACCGCGCGAGGGTGCGCGGCGCTACCCGCTCGATTTCAAAGCCGGCCACTCTCCGACTTCCAATCCCACGCTTGAGCTAATCCGGGAAGGGATCGAGAGCGGTCATTTCCTTCAGGCGGACCCCTGGGAAATTGTATTTGAAGTTAGCGCCCTTTCGCACGGTCTGATCATGCTTTATCTGGGCGGCCGCATAGATCTTCCGGCCGCCAAATTCCGCGCCGTCTATAGGCGCTCCTTCGCGAGGTATTTCCATGGGATTTCTAAGTAAGTATCGGCGCAGGCTCTTCGCAATCTTTGCGGTTATCGCCACGGCGGCATTGTTCTGGTTTGGCAACGGGCTGAACCCCTTATGGCCGCTTGTTTGGTTCGCTCCGCTCCCGGTGCTGCTTTTCGCCACACGCAGCTCCTGGTGGGGTGCAGCCATCGCCGCATTTGTTTCCATGTTGGCGGGCGGCTCCAACCTGTTCCACTACTTCCAAATGCTCCACATGCCCGCCTCAGTATGGATGATCACTTTCTCGACCGTAGCCTTGCTCTTCACTGCGGCGGTACTGCTCTTCCGCGCTCTGCTGCGCCGCGGCGCGCCGTGGAGTGCCCTCCTGGCCTTCCCGGCGCTGTGGGTTTCCGGCGAATACCTGGCCAGTTTCCTAACCTCCGGCGGCACCGCGGGCAGCCTCGCCTATTCGCAATTGCGCTTCCTGCCATTCCTGCAACTTGCCTCGATCACTGGCCCTTGGGGGATGAGCTTTCTGTTGTTGTTATTTCCCGCCGCCCTCGCCGTTGGTCACTACCTGCGCGAAACCCACTGGAAACAGGCGTGGACGATTGTCGGCGCGTCCGTTGGGTTAATTGCGCTAGTACTTCTTTTCGGGGCCGTACGCCTCGCCCTTCCGCCGCCGCCCAACCACAATATCAAAGTGGGACTCATCGCTTCTGACGTGCAATCAAACGATGCTGTAGCAGCCGAGGGCGCGCCGGCCACCCGATTACTCACCGAATACGCGAGCGTAGCGCAAGCCCTCGCCTCGAAAGGAGCGCGTGCGATTGTTCTACCGGAGAAACTCGGCGTTGCCGTCGACCCCCGCGCGACCGACACTATTCTGCAATCTCTAGCCAATCGGACCGGAGCACTTATCGTGGCAGGCTTCCTCCAGGTGTCGCCGCCAGCGAAATACAACCAGGCTCGCGTCTATGCCCCCGGCGCCCCGGTTCGCACGTACAACAAACAACACATGCTGCCGCCTTTCGAATCGAATTTGACTCCTGGCACGGCCCTTACGCTTCTGCAAGGTACCTACGGAAAATGCGGTGTGGCGATTTGTAAAGATATGGACTTTACGCAACCTGCTCGCCAGTACGGCAAAGAAGGGGCGGGTTTGATGCTGGTTCCCGCGTGGGATTTTGGCTTGGATCGCGCCTGGCACGGCCACATTGCGCTGATGCGGGGAGTAGAAAACGGCTACACTGTCGTGCGCGCGGCAAAGCAGGGTTATTTGACGGTAAGCGATAACCGGGGCCGCATTCTCGCCGAGACTCGCAGCGATTCGGCGCCTTTCGCGACACTGCTGATACATGCGCCGGCTACCCACGACTCCACTCTGTATCTCCTGCTGGGCGATTGGTTCGCCTGGCTTGCGCTTGCCATACTTGCCTTCTCGGCCGTGCAGGTTATGATAAAAACGAATCAGCGCGAAGGGCGCATCCAGTCCGCGGAAAGGGCCGTGCCCACCTCCAGTTCCATAGCGTGACGAATCTTCTTTCCAGCCTGACTTGTGCGGACTCCAGGCAATTCTTGAGAGGAGTTTCGTATGTCAGACAGAGAATTACCCGCCCGGCCGAATCTTGAGCAATATAAGAAGCAGGCCAAAGATCTGGTCCGGAATTTTGGCCTCGCCGCACCGGAAGCGCTCAAACGCGCCAAGCGCCATCATCCGCGTTTGCATAAGCTAACCACGCCAAACCTGCGCGCCGCCCAATTCACCCGAACCGATGCGCAACTGGTGATTGCGCGCGAGCATGGATTTGAGAGCTGGCCAAAATTCGCGAGGCACATCGAGATGGTTCACATGATCGAATCCGTCGCGAAGCTTGAACATCCGGTGGCGGCTTTCATCGAAGTTGCTTGCGTGCCCCGCCACTCGGGTCACAGTTCCGGAACGCTCGATCACGCGCAGATGATCCTGTCGCGCTATCCGCAAGTGGCTCGCGCAAACATCTACACGGCGGCGATCCTCGGGGACGAAGCCGGTGTACGTAGGTTTCTCGAGCAAGACCTCCAGAACGCAACAGCTAAGGGGGGTCCGCACGGCTGGGACGCCCTGACCTATCTCTGCTTTTCGCGCTATCTGCGGATCAACCAACAGCGGTCGGATGCCTTCGTGGGAACCGCGCGCGCCCTGCTCGATGCCGGCGCAAGCGCGAATACAGGATGGTTTGAAACGATCGATAATCCATCGCCGCGGCCGGTTTGGGAGAGTGCGATCTATGGCGCAGCGGGGGTCGCCCGGAACCCGGAGTTAACGCGTCTGTTGCTTGAGTATGGAGCCGATCCAAACGACGAAGAGACTCCGTATCACGTGCCCGAAGGCTACGACAACACGGTGATGACGATCATTCTCGAGAGCGGGCGCTTGAACGCGGCGAGCCTGGCCACAATGCTCGTTCGCAAAGCCGACTGGCACGATGACGAAGGGCTTCGCCTGGTGCTCGACCACGGCGCCGATACCAATGCCGTTACCAGGTGGCGAGTGAACGGGTTGCATCACGCTCTGCGGCGGGACAATTGGCTGAAGGCGATCGAGCTCTTACTCGATCACGGCGCCGATCCCGCGGTCAGAAATACTCATGACGGAAGATCGGCAGCGTCCATGGCAGCCCGGCGCGGACGCGGCGACGTGCTGAGGTTGCTCGAGCAACGCGGGATTACGCCCGCTCTCGACGGTGTGGACCGGCTGATCGCGGCTTGCGCTCGAGGCGAAGTTGAGAACGCGCGTTTGCTGATCGCACAGGAGCCGGACCTCGCCGGGGAATTGCATGAGCACGGCGGAACTCTGCTTGCGGAATTTGCCGGAAACGGAAACGTAGAAGGAATCCGTTGCCTCCTCGACGCTGGCGTGAGTGCCGCTGCCCTCTACAAAGAAGGCGACCCCTACTTCGAGATTGCGCCCGACAGTACCGCCTTGCATGTCGCCGCCTGGCGCGCACGGCCCGCCGCTGTAAAGGAATTAATCGCAAACGGCACACCCGTAAATGCTAAGGATGGGCGGGGCCGCACTGCTCTGGCGCTTGCCGTCAAAGCGTGCGTAGATTCCTACTGGAAAGATCGCCGCTCCCCCGAATCCACCGAAGCCTTACTGGGCGCAGGCGCAACGGTCGAAGGGATCGAAATCCCGACAGGATACGACCAGGTGGATGAGCTCTTGCGCCAGTATCAGTCAGAGGCCACGCGGAACGTCCGTTAGAATAAGTCGTCCTATGCGCACCGTAACGCTGGAAGAACATTTCGCGAGCCCTGGGTTCCTCAATGGACCAGGGCGAGAGCTCAAAGAACGTGCCTCGACGTTCGGCGACCGGGCGGCCAAACTTCTCGAGATGCTCTGCGATGTTGGCGAGAAGCGAATTGCAGCAATGGATGCCGCCCGCATAGACATGCAGGTTCTGTCGCTCACGTCGCCAGGGATGGAGCAGGTCGAAGCTGCCGAAGCGGTGCCCTTAGCCAGAGAAATCAACGATCACCTGGCGGATGCCGTGCGCAAAAATCCGGCTCGCTTCGGCGGTTTCGCCTCGCTGCCCACCGCAAACCCCAAAGCTGCTGCGGCCGAGTTGGAGCGAGCAATCCAGGATTGCGCCTTCAAAGGAGCTGTAATCAACGGCCATATCCAAGGCCGTTATCTCGACGACAAGTTTTTCTGGCCGATTTTAGAAAGCGCCGAAGCACTGAACGTGCCGCTTTATCTTCATCCCACGCAACCCCCAAAACCAGTAATCGATGCCTGGTTCGGCGGCTTTTCGCCGGTTGTCTCGGAAATGCTTGCTGGCCCCGGTTGGGGCTGGCACATCGAAACTGCGCTCCATGTGATCCGCATGATTCTCGGCGGAACATTCGATCGCTATCCGAAACTGCAGCTCGTCATCGGCCACATGGGCGAGTCGCTCCCCTTCATGTTGCAGCGGCTCGATGTTATGCCCTCCGCAATGACAAAGCTCGACCGGCCGATCAGTTCTTACTTGCGGGAAAACGTTTACTACACATTCAGCGGATTCAACTTCACGCCTACGTTTCTTGACCTTCTTCTTGAAGTCGGCGTCAATCGAATCCTGTTCTCCGCCGACCATCCGTATGCATCGATGGCCGAGGCGCGCGCGTTTTTAGATCATCTCCCCGTCAGCCCTGCCGACCGGGAACGGATCGCCCACGGCAATGCCGAGAAGCTTCTCCGCTTATAAAGCGTCTGCAACAGAAGTGCCCGGGACGTCACAAGCTTACTCACGGGCGTATTCAGTGCCCGAACTCCACGACAATCTTCGCGTGCATCTCGGGAGACGCGAGCGCACAAAATGCATCGGAGAGACCATCCGGAGGGACTCTACCCGTGATCAGAGGTGCCATCGCGATCTTTCCATCGGCGATATTGCGCAGAGTAGCGGCATACTCTTCCGCCGTGTAACACATGACGAACTGTAGACTGAGTTCTTTATTTATGGCAATGAGCGGTTCAAGGTAATCACGCTCCATGCAAATTCCCACGACTAGGACGCGAGCATTGGTGGGAGCAGCCGCAATGATCTGGTCGATCATGCCAGGCACTCCGACGCATTCGAAGATAACAGAAGGTCGCAGCGGCGGTCCCGGCAACCAGGGCGGGAGGGCAGGCGCATCAGGTCCATTCCATACAGCTACGTCCTTCCACTTCTCGTAAGGCGAGTCAACAGACGGGTCAACCACAACATCTGCACCGAGGGTCTGAGCCAATTGCCTTCGCCTGGGAGAAAAGTCCGCTGCAACAATCGGGTGGACATCTCGCAGCCGCAGCGCAGCAATCACAGCTAATCCAATTGGGCCACAGCCGATCACCAGAGGAACATCGTTATGGTCGACGCGGCTCCTTTCAACTGCATGGATACCGACAGCCATCGGTTCGGTGAGTGCAGCATGCGCTGAGGGTAAGCCGTTCGGAACCTCGAGTAACAAACCCTCCGTTAGCCTGATGTACTCGCCATAGCCACCAGGTGTTTCGTCGGAGTAGCCGATGAACCGCAAACCGTCTGCGCGAATTAAGAACGGCATGGAACACACTCGGGTCCCGGATTTCAGCTTTCGGGTAGTATTCGGTCCGTAATCGACGATCTCACCGCAGAACTCATGACCCATGACGATGTCACGGGAAGGATCCAAACTGAAAGGAGCATCCGAACGACGAAGAGCGTCAGCGAGTTGGTCTGCGTGCTTGGCGGTGTGGAGATCACTGCCACAAACACCGCATGCGAGAGTCTTGACGAGAACCTCACCATCTCCCGGTTCAGGCGTTGGCATTTCGTCGAAGACAAGCGACTTATTCCGCAATACAGTTGCGCGCATCAGGCTGTCCCCTGAAGTTCGGAATGGTGCAGGCTGCAGTCGCCTATTCTACAGGAACTGAAGGCCTCGAGCCAAGCCTCATAGCGCCCGAACTGCACGAACAGAGATCAATCAGCGTTATTACAAGCGACGAAACAAAACACCCGCATCGCGCACTAGACGATGTCGCGGACATGTTTGTCCGGCTCATTCAGAAACTTCATAGCGATGCCAAAGATCCTTACCGCTCCCTAGGTGCGCTTCCTGGCGGATTTCATCGTGTGTAATGGGCTCGCCGCTGACTACTATTCCATCAGGAACTTGTCCTTAGCTGCCGGTTGCCTGTCTCAGAACCGCCAGCGTATCCTCCCATAGCTGCTGCACGATCATGGCCGCCGGTGCAGCCTGGGCGAATTTGGCTGATTGTCCAGCCCACATCTGCATCCGCTCGGGGTCGCCGGTTTTCCGCGCCAGTTCCCGCATCCCCGCCGTCAGTCCGCGCTGAACCGGATACGGGGCCGGAGGAGGACCATTCAACCCCGCGCGCACGTAAGCGGTCGCAATGCTGCGGCCCGGCCGCCCGCTGAATGCTCGCGTGATCACCGTCTCGTGGGCTTCGGTCGTGCCGATTCTGTCTGCATAAGCAGGCGGCCTCGCGGCTTCCGGAGCTCGCAGCAGACCCGTCCCGATCTGGACCGCGCTCGCCCCCAGGATCAACGCTGCGGCGGCTTGGCGCGCATCCGCGATCCCTCCCGTGGCGACCACCGGTACGCGAACTGCATCAACTACCTGCGGCAAGAGAGCTAACAAACCAACAGCCTGACGCTCTGCTGCGTCCGGCTCGAAGCCTCCGCGATGTCCGCCGGCCTCAGCACCCTGCGCAACAATCACATCGGCTCCCGCGTCCTCGGCAGCCTTCGCTTCCGTCACTGTGGTGGCGGTGGCAAACCACAGGACGCCCTGTGCCTTCAGTTTCGTTACGAACTGCGCCGGGTAGAGGCCCATAATCGAAGAGATCGCTTTCGGCGCAGCGGATAAGATAGCTTCGCACTGAGCCGCAAAATCCGGCAGCGCAGCGTCTCCGGCTTCTGATGGAACTGGAGGTCCCCATGCCGCAAGGAAATCGCGTTGCTTTCTTTCCAGTTCCGGGTCCCGATTCGGAGGGGGATCCGGAATCCAGAGGTTGAGCTGAAATTCACCTTCACTCTGCGCACGAAATTCTGCGCTCCAGGCCAAGATCTCTTCAGCGCTCATCATCAGGGCTCCGCACGCGCCGAGGCCGCCGGCATTGGCCACAGCAATCGATAGGGACGGCGGGCAGGCTCCCGCCATTGGGGCGAGCAGAATCGGCAATCGAATTCCAAGACGATCCGTGAATGCCTGGGCGCGCGTCAACGGTGACAAATATGTTTCATGCAGCATGCAACATCCTTCGGGCAGAGACCCGCTTCCAGTATGCATAAGTGGCAAATCCGTTTCGACCAAACGCCCGAGTCACTACACCCGGATCGAGAGAGCTCGGGAGCCGGTGAGAGCTCAGTGGTAGCTAAGCACGAAAACTTGGGCCGAATGCCGCTTCCAAATCACGAGCAACGAGCATGCGATCCCAACCAGAGCCAGAGTTAGCCCCCACCAAAGTCCATAGATTCCCAGCCCGAAATAGAAGCAAAGCGCATAGCCAGCCGGCAATCCAAAAATCCAATAGCCCGCCAGATTCACCAGCATCGGTCCGCGCGTCTCCCCTAAACCACGAAGCGCCCCTGTAGCCACGGTCTGCACGCCGTCGAACAACTGGAATAGCGCGGCTATCGCCAAAAGCCCAACCCCTACTTGAAGAACCGCTCTATCGCTCGTGTAAATCCTTAAGATCGGACGCGGAAGCGTTAGAAATCCGACGGCCGAGCACGTCATAAATCCACAAGCCAACGCCAGGGAGATATAACCGTTCCGCTGGGCCATCCGCATATCCCCGCGACCTACCGCTTGACCCACCGCAACGGCTGCCGCCGAAGCGATTCCAAGCGGCACCATGAAACTTAAAGCCGCGCAGTTGATCGCGATCTGGTGTGCCGCGAGCGCAATCGGATTCAGCCGGCCGGCCAGCACCGCCGCCGCGCCAAACGCGCCCACTTCGAGCAGGATTTGCGTCGCGGCAGGTAGCCCGAGGTGGATCAGCCGCCTCAATCGATCCCAATCCGGTCGCTGCATCAGGTTCGAGAACCCGGGCGCGAGTCCGCGTTCGAACCACCAGATAAAAAATGCCAGAACCCCAGCCATGTAGATTCGCGCCAGGCAAGTGGACAGCGCCGATCCCACCACTCCCAGGGCGGGGAATCCCCAATGGCCCTCGATCAAAATCCAGTTGCCCCACCAATTGATCAGATTCGCGCTCACCAGCGCAAACATCACCGGCCGGACGTGACCCACGGCTTGCAAATACCGCCGAAACGCGGCATACAGCAGCAGCGGTAGCGTGCTCAGGCTCAGTGTTCGTGTGAAGGCACCGGCCAAAGATGCCACTGGCTCCACAATTCGAAGCCAACGGAAGATTGGGGGCGAAAAAACGAACACAACCATCAGGGGCACGGTGAGTCCCAGGGCTAGATACACGCCCTGGGTCAGCGACCGGTGGCAGTCTTCACGCTTTCCCGCTCCGAACGATTGCGAAACCAGCGTGTCCAGTCCCAACAGCAAGCCCATCCCGAAAATTGCCAGCGAGTAAAATGCGCTGCTGCCAACTCCGATTGCTCCGATCGAGGCAGGACCCAATCGCCCGATCATGATCGTATCGACCGTGGTCATCGCCATCCAGCCCAGCTCCGCAAAGGCCACTGGGACTGCAAGCCGTAATACACTCCGGACGTCATTCCAAAGCGAGGGCATCTGAATATCTTGCCATTCCAACCCGAAATGAAAAAACGAACCCACCTTAGTGAGTTCGTTTGGCAAAAACCGCGTTTCGAAGTGTTTAGGCCGCCGCGTCCAGCTCCCCGCCTTCCAAAACTTTGAGCTTGGCGAGCAATGTCGTGCGTTTGATATTCAACAGTTCCGCCGCTCGGGCCTTGTTTCCATTCGAAAGCGCCAGCGCCTGGTTGAGCAACGAAAGCTCGAAAGACGCGACCACTTCGTCGTAGTCGAGCCCGGTTTCCGGAACCGTCACAAACGGTCGAGCGGAAGCGGCAGGTTCTGCGGGCCGGCGCCGGACTTCAAAATCTCCCGCGTGTAGTCTCAGGCGTTCGCCGCTCAGCGCACACGCCATTTGGACCAGGTGCTCGAGCTGCCGCACGTTTCCAGGCCAATCGAGCGTCTGCAAGTAGGCTATAACATCGCTGCCAGCCTCTTTTCGGGGCGCATTCTCCTCGCGGGCGATCTTACCGAGGAAATGTTCGACCAGCAGCGCAATATCTTGCCGCCGGTCGCGCAGTGCGGGCATGTGGATCGGAACCACGTTCAGCCGGTAATACAGGTCTTCGCGGAACTTGCGTTCTTTGACCGCCAGCTCGAGATCGATATTCGAAGCCGCGACCACGCGCACATCGACTCGCACAGTCTCCGAACTGCCGATTCGCTCAAATTCCCGCTCCTGCAGGACCCGTAACAGCTTCGCTTGCGCGTCGAGCGGCAAATCGCCGATTTCATCCAGAAAAATGGTTCCGCGGTGAGCCTGCTCGAAACGCCCGATGCGATTGGCGTGCGCTCCGGTAAACGCGCCTTTGGCATGACCGAATAGCTCGGCTTCAATCAGATTGGCGGGGAGCGCCGTGCAATTAACCGAAACGAGAGGATACTCCGACCGGTTACTCGCCGCGTGCAGAGCTCTTGCGATGACTTCTTTGCCAGTGCCGGTTTCGCCGCTGATCAGGACGGTGCAGCGTTTGGCCGCCACCAGGCTAACGATTTCGCAGACTTCTACAATTGGGAGGCTCTGGCCAATTACGGCCTGCCGCCAGGATGGGGAATCGAGTTGAGTTGGCATCCACACTGGAGTCCGGACGCAAACTCCTCGTCCGGCTCTTCTTTGTTCTTAGTGTGTGAACAGAGCCAAAGTTCTTGGGCGGTGTTTTCGATTTCACGTTCGGCTTCGGCCATCCACTCGGAATGACGTTTTTCGCGCAGTTTCTTGAGAGAGAGTTCGTCCTGCTGGGCACGAATAACCCGCTTCTTCTGTTCGGCGGTCTGGACCTCGTTTCGGGCGATGGCTTCGCGCAGGGTCCGGGCACGGGCTTCCAGCCCTAACGTAAAGGCCGAGAGGGCCCGCAGATCGCCTGCTCCGGTATGCGGGGCCTGCTGAATGGACGCGGACGCGTCGGCCCGTTCCTGCTGCAATGCGGAGAGTAATATTTCGAAACGCCGCTTATGGTTGAATAGCTCCTGGAGCTTGGCCGTTTCGGCGTCTGCCCGCAGCTTGCGGAGCCGCAGCGCGGTATCGAGGCGGAAGGTGAATTTTTGCATGAGTTAGAGTGCCGCCGTAAGCTCGGATAGCGTGGCTAGCGTATTTTCGTAGGCGGCCCTTTCGTGGGCATCTTGCCGCAGAAATCCCATAATCTGATCCCGCGCCCGGATACTCGCGTCGAGCTTTGGATTCGAGCCAGAAACGTATGCCCCCAACGAAATCAGATCTTCGGCGTTGCGGTAGCAGGCGAGCGCTTCGCGCATTTTTTGCGCGGATTGCATCTGCGCTTTCGAGGCGACATGCGAAGCCACCCGCGACACAGAGCTTAATATGTCGATAGCCGGGTAGTGCCCGGATCGGCCGAGCTCGCGCGAAAGAACAATGTGACCGTCGAGAATACCGCGCACGGCGTCGGCAATCGGTTCGTTCTGATCGTCGCCTTCGACCAGCACCGTAAAGAACCCCGTGATGCTGCCGTTTTGGAACGCTCCGGCCCGCTCAAAAATTCTTGGCATCATGGCAAACACAGACGGGGTATAACCTTTTTGGCTCGGCGGCTCTCCGGCGGCCAGGCCGATTTCACGCTGGGCCATGGCGAGACGTGTCACCGAATCAATTACCAGCAATACGTTCTTGCCCTGATCGCGAAAATATTCCGCAATCGCGAGCGCCACAAAACAGGCGCGGATCCGCAGTGGCGCGGGCCGGTCGGACGTTGCCACAACTGTAACCGAACGAGCCCTGCCTTCCGGACCAAGCTCCTTCTCGATAAATTGACGGACCTCGCGATTGCGCTCGCCAATCAGTGCAATTACGGTGACGTCGGCGGAATTCTGGCTGCACATCGCGCCGAGCAAGGTGCTCTTACCGACGCCGCTTCCGCCAAAGATTCCGATACGTTGTCCTAAGCCGCAGGGCAGTAAACCGTCAATCGCGCGTATGCCCGTCGCCAGGGGCTGCTCGATATGGGCGCGCTGCATTGGACCTGGCGGATCGGCAAACAGGCTATAGCTGTCTTCGCCTTCGATTGCCGGACCGCCGTCCATCGGCTTGCCGAAACCGTCGAGCACCCGGCCGAGTAAATCGGGGCCGACGCGCACCCGGGCATCTCCGGAGCGCGCCACGATAGTATCGCCCGGCTCAAGACCGTCAATTTCTTCCAGGGGAATCGATAGAATGCGGCCGTTCCGAAAACCTGCGACCTGAGTGCGAATGGTGCGGCCACGATTGGTTTGGATTTCGCAGAAGCTGCCGACAGCGCAGGCGGGTCCTTGCGATTCGATCAGCAAGCCCGTCACTTCTTTCACCGTGCCGCGCCAACGCAACGGGTCGCACGTCCTGAGGACCGCCTCGAAGCGATCGAGATTCAATTTTTCCTCGACAGCTAGCATGCGATTCCCAACCGATCGGCAAAACCGCGCTCGATTTCCTGTAGTTGTGTTTCTACCGAAGCGTCCAACTCGCCGAGCGCAGTTTCGAAGACAATGCCGCCGCCCAGCAAGCGCGGATCCGCCGTCACCGTGATGGCCGGGTACGCGCCCACTCTCTCCAAAGCATTCCGGACTGGGCCGACCGCGCCCGGGGATACTCGCAGCTGCGAAATCTCGCGATTTTGAAGTTTCTGAAGCCCAGCGTAGACCAGGCCTTGTATGGAATCTGGATCCGCATTTAATTCGCGATGTAAGATACGGCGTGCAATCGCGAGGGACAATTTCACCACGTCCGCTTCGGCTTCGTGGCGGATTTTCTTTTTCAGACCGTGGAGATCGCGAAGGCTCTGCGCCAGGCGTTCGTTGGCATTCGCGATTTCGCCCGCCGCGTTCTCGCGGCCTTTTTTCAAGCCGTCTTCGAACGCCAGCTGCTTCGCGCGCGCCAGTTCGGCTTGGCGCATGCGTTCCAGTTCGGCAAGTTGCGATTGAACTGCATCGGGCACTTCGCCCGGCGACTGCTTCGGCGTGACCTTGACGGGCGCGCGCGATGGCCAGACGAGGCCGTCGACGGGCGTGGCGTTGTCGGCGATTTTGCAGGTTGTATCAGCCACAGGCGAGGCTTAGCTTTCGTCCGCAATCCAACTGCGAACCACCCCGGCCGCAATCGCAGAGTCTTTGGTGACGATCTCGTGAAGGGCCTGGCGCAGTCTTTCGTTGCGCAGAGCCGCTTCGGAAGGTTGTAATGCCGGCTGCGCCTGCGCGCTGAGTTGCGCCCGGTCCGCCTGGCCTTCGGGTAGTTCGCCGTCATTTGCGGTGCTCGCCGCCGGTGCGGGCAACGCTGTTTTAATCGCTACTGTTTCTTTCTTCTTGCCTCGTCCGAGCATAAACATTGCTCCTCCTATCAATAAGAGAACCGCGGCGCCTGCGCCGATCATAATTTTCGGATCGTGCAGGTATTTCTGCATTCCGGTCAGGGGCGGCGCGGTTTTGCCGGGGCTCGCGCCGGGCGCATCGAATTGTTCGTCGCTTTCGAACGGCAAGCTTTGCACAACCAGTTGATCGCCGCGTTCGGCCGAAAGTCCGATAACGCCGCCAACAATGTCGCGGATAGCCTTTAACTTCTCAGGAGACGGCGCTACGCTGACGCGCTTGGCCTTCGCGCCTGTTCCTTCCCAATGGACTTCCTGATCGATGAGAATGGCGGCCGAAAGCCGCTTCACGATACCGCGGGGCGTCTTCACCTGGCGCACGCTGCGCGAGGTTTCGTAAGAGACGTTTTCGGTGCGGCGCGACATGCCCGACGTAGAACCGACCGGCCGCGAACTGGGGCGGGGAAGATTGGACGGCGTGCCGGGCACACCCGCGGACTCGCCGCGGCCGCTCACATCTTCCGACTTCTGCGAGTTGGTCATCACAGAATGCGTCGGATCGTAGGTTTCGTCAGTGAGTTCGCTAGTGCTGAAATCGCAATCCGCGGAAATCCCTACCCGGAAATGATCTTCGCCCAGCAACGGATTGAGCGTCGCCTGCACTTTTGTGAGCAGGTCTTTTTCTAATTGATGCCTGTATTCGAGTGCACCGTCGGCGCTGTCGACCGAATCGCCGGTAGATTTTTTCGGGCGGCTGAGCAGGCTGCCTCTCGAATCCACGACGGAGACATAATCCGGACTCAGTCCCTCGACCGCGCTCGCAACTAAATTCGTAATGGCAAGGACGTTCGAATCGCTCAACCGCGCACCTGGTTTCAAGGTGAGCAGCACGCTGGCCTTGGCAGATTCCCGGGCGTCGAGGAAGACGGACTCTTTCGGGAAACTAAGATGTACGCGCGCCTGTTCTACTTCGTTGATTGAGCGGATGGTCCGCTCGAGTTCGCCTTCGAGCGCCCGGCGGTAATTCACGTGTTCGGTGAAATCGGTGAGGCCGAGGTTCGTTTTGTCGAATAACTCGAAGCCGATGCGGCCGGAGCGGGGAAGTCCTGCGCCCGCCATCTCCAAACGAAGTTCGTCTACTTTCGCCGAGGGTACAAGAACAGAGGTGCCGTTGTCGGAAAGGCGGTAGTCGACGCCGGATTCTTTAAGCCGCTGGACAATAGCTGCCGCGTCTTCGGCCGGCATGCCGGTGAATAGCGAGCGAAAATCGCTTTCGTGACGCCAGCGCACGAAACTGGACATACCGGCGATGAGCACCACGAATGCCACGCCGATTCCGACACGCTGGGCAACCGAAAGGGCTGCGAATAGTTTTTTAAATTGATCCATGGCGCGTGTTCAAGCCGGTCAGACTTGCATCCGCATGATTTCTTCGTAGGCTGAAACGACTTTATTTCTTACTTGCATGAATAAATCAAAGTCGAGATCAGCGCTGGCTCCGGCCAGAATCGTTTGATGTAGTTCCTGAGTGCCTCCGGAGAGGAAATTCTGTGCGGCGGTATCGGCGCTGGCGTTAGCCGTTTCAACTTGCTGCACGGCGGAGGAAAACACCTGTCCGAAGGATGTACCGGATGCCGCCGCCGCGGTCGGCGAGACCTGCGGCATTTGAATCAGCGACGGCGCGGAGATAGGAAGGATGGGTGCGGACATGGTTCTAGCGGAAAAGATCGATGGACTTCTGGATCATGTCTTTGGTCACAGAAATAGCGGAGACATTCGCCTGATAGGAATGGGATGCGCCGAGTAGATCGACCATATCTTCCGCCGGGTTTACTTTCGGAAAGGAAACATAGCCGTCTTTGTCGGCGTCCGGGTGGCCTGGAAGGTAGCGGCGGTCTGGGGCGCTGTTATCTGTGACGATTTGGCTGACGGCTACGCCATTGGACTCCGTGCCGCCGGATTCGGTCAGAAACGAGGAAAACGGCGAGGAAACATTCTGGGTCTGGAACACGACGTCGCGGCGTTTGTAAGGTCCGCCTTCGGCCGTTCGGGTCGTATCGGAATTGGCGATATTTTCGACAAGAATTTCGGCTCGCTGGCGTTCGGCCGACATTCCGGACGCACTTACGGAGAGGCTGGAGAATAGGCTCATGACGCGGAGGAGCCTCCGTCGATTGCCATACGCAGTTGTTTCAAGTTCGAATGGATTATGTTCGAGGCGACGGTGAAGCGGAGATCGTTTTCGGCCATCAGGCGCGCTTCGCGGTCCAGGTCGACGTTATTGCCGTCGTTTTTCATTTTCAATCCCGGCACTTCGATGGCGTTCGGCTCGGAGGACATGGAGTTCCGAAGCTCCGCTTCAAAATCGAAGTCCTGGGTCTTGTAACCGGGAGTGTCGGCGTTCGCGATATTGGAGGAAACGAGCCGCTGGCGGGCGCTCACGAGCGTGAGGTATCGCTCAAGTTGCGAAGATGTTGGGTCAAGCATGGCGGATTGCACGAAACGGAGTGCAATTCATATGCCAACCGCGGCAACCTCAGTAAATTCGCTACTTTGAGTTAACGGTTCCGATCAAACCGGCGAAAGCGTAACTTTGTGCGTCAGTTTTCTGACGTCTACCCTTCGACTAGCCAGGAGTTTTCGTCCGGGGCGGATTCGGAATAGGAAGCGGTGCGGGAGAGATTCGACCATTGTGTGGCAAGCTGGGCTCGCATAACGCGTGCCAAATGGAGGCGGTCGCTCAAAAACGCGGAAGCACGCCGGACCGTTGTCTTTTGCTGCTGCGGGTTTCCGGTTTGGATTGCCAACTTCACAGCTTGCGCGTAGGTGTGAATCAATGGAAGCGCGGTTTCGAAATCGCCTGCTTCGAGCGCCTGCCGTATCTTTTCGGCAACCTCTTCCATCACGAGTTGGCCTTCTCGTTGACTTGCATTTGAGCAAACAAATCCGTTATCTCCGTGAGCTGGTCCTGAAGCGAGGAGATCGCTGCATCAGCCGTAGCCATCTGTGCTGTCAAGGTGGTTTGCAACTGCGTGACCTGCGACTGATCAGCGGTGATTTTCGAACCAATGGACGTAAGCTGCGATGTGATGACACCGGAAGCCTGGGCAAGCGTGCCGTTAATCGGATCCGTAACCGCAGTGAGCATGCTAGTAGCAGCCTGAAGAAAGCCGCCGGAAGCGGCAGTTCCGATAAAGTTCACGACGGAGTTCGGGTTGCTCGCCGCGGCGGCGTTGAAAGCGCTGGAGTCGAAGTTGAGACTCCCGCTCTGATCGAATGAGAGGCCAATCGCGCTTAAGGCTTGGAACGAACCGCCAGTGGTCGACGAAAAGCTCGCCAGGTTGCTCAGAGTACTCTGCAATTGAGAAACGATGCTGTCTCCGGCAAGCGCTCCCCCGTTCTGGCCCCGGTTCTTGTTCAACTCCGCAGTGATCGAGTTATAAGCGTTCGCAAACGAGGAGAGTGCGTTTTCAATGCCGGTTGCGCTTTGAGCTACGGTGACGGTTGCTGAACCGGCCTTGAGCAATTGCACGGTCAAGCCGGTAGAGAGCGTTACATTGCGAGTGGTCGAACTGATGGGAGTGCTCGGCTGGCCGTTCACCTGATACGTAACGTTCGAGCCGGTGGAGACCGTGCTGAGCATGCTGGTGTTATTGGCATCGCTCAACTGAATGGCATCGGGCGCATAGTTCAGGCTTTGGACTGAGAGCCGGTAATCGGGAGTCGAAGAATTGCCGACATTGACTACCGTGGCCTGAACATTTGCCGAACTGCTGTTGATTGCCTGGGCAAGGCCGCTCAGAGTTCCCGCTGTATCGGAGAGGCTGTAATCGGTCCCGTTGACTGTCAGCGTAAATGTTGTGGCTGAATCGATATTGGAGGTTGTCGGATCAGAAACTTTAGTGAGCGAGTCTCCGCTGATCGCGTTTGTTTGCGACCCGACGCTAGAAACATTCAGCGAATAGGTGCCGGCCATGACTCCGGAAGAAACGGACGCGGTGGCGACGGTGTTGTCACTGACGCTGGAAGCAAAGGCTCCGGCCCCGGTGCTGCCTTCGAGAGAATCGACGGCGGCCTGCAAGGAAGCGAAGTTATTCGTAATATTCTGCAGCTCTGTTTGCTGTCCCGTCAAGGTGGTCTGCTGGGTCTGCAACTGCTGGAGTGGAGCGGACGCCTCGGTCACGGCCCGGCTAATCGATACCTGGAGCTGAGCTGCGAACGTGCTGCTTCCAGAAAAATATGTAGTCGAGGATGGGGTCGAGATGCTGGACATAAGGGGAAAAAGGTTCGCGCAAGCCGGGTTATACGCCAGCCTGCGCGAGGTAGGGAGTTAGACTGCTAACTCCAGGGATTAGCCCTGGAGCAATTTGAGAACCGACTGGGGCTCGTTGTTGGCCTGCGCCATGGCGGCGATCGAGGTCTGGACAAGCACTTGCGATTTAGTCAGGTTAGCGGCGTCTTCGGCGACGTTCGCATCACGAATCTGGCTCTCGGCGGACGAGAAGTTCGAGATCTGCGACTGAGCGAGGCTGATGGCATACTGCAGTTTGTTTTCGCCAGCGCCGACCGAGCCCTGTGCCAAACCAAGCTGCTGAATGGCGGCGTTGATGGCTGTGATGGCCGAATTGGCGTTGGTGCCGTTCCCTGTCGTGGGTGCGGTGGATGTATTGTTTGTCGTGCCGGCAGTGGCTGCTGCACCAAACACACCTTCACCAGCCGCATTCGGCGTATCAGCGAGTGAGAAGCTGCTAGCGCTCTGGAAGGACAGGCCGGTGCCCGCGGCATTGACCACCGCGTAAACACCGAGCTGGGCAGTTTTGGCATTGATCGCTGATGCTGCAGCAGCGGCTGACGTGATGGAAGTTCCTAAGGTGACTTGCGTCGAACCGGCGCTGGTCTGAAAATTGAGCGATTCATTGCCGGTTGGCGTGACGAAAGCAGTTGCTCCGTCTACGGTGTAGTTTGAGGTATTCTCGGCGGTGCCGGTCGCGGTAAGTTCACCGGCGGCCCCGGTTGTAGAAGCCGTGAAGGCCGTTGAGCCGCTAAACTGAAGCAGTCCGTTTCCATCCACGCCGGCCGTTATCCCGTACTGGTTCAGCGACGTGTTCAAGCTCGCGATTGCGGCCGTCTGGTCTCCTGCTGCTGAAGTAGCGGTTACTTGCGTGTTCGACCCATTTGCATACAGGTTGAACGTGAAGGTTTGTGCCGCGAAAGTTGCTCCCGGAGCGTCGATGCGCTGGGTATTGCCGCTGATGCCGACGCCGCCCGCTAACACGTTGGTCGTGTTCAGCCCCAGGCTGGTCGCGTCCACCGCATTCTGGCTGCCGCTCAGGTTGATCGTGACGCCCGCGTTCGCCGCCGAGCTGGCGCCGCCAATATACACATTCAAGTTCGAGTTGAACGATCCGCCTGAGTTGAGATTGACGTTGGTCGCCTGGCGCGTGATTTCCGTGATCAGGCCCTGGTACTCGTTATTCAGAGTGCCGCGGTCGCCGGTGAAGGTGCCCGAGGCCGATTCGGTCGCCAGCGTCTTCATACGGTCAAGGATGGTCGAAATATTGCCCAAGCCGCCATCGATGATCTGTAACTGGCTAACACCGTTGTTCGCGTTGTTCACGCCCTGCGTGAGCTCGGCGATGTTGTCGCGGTAGCCGTTTGCGATCGCTAAACCGGCTGCGTCATCAGCGCTGCTGTTGATGCGGTAGCCGGAGGTTAATTGTTGAATGGTCTTGCTTTGCAACGCCGAATTGGTATTGAGGTTGTTTTGCGCCACAAGCGAGTCTACGTTAGTTTGAAGAGAAATCATAAGTTTGTGTCTTTCGTCCTAATTTCTTTTAGTCGTTTTAGCCTCGCGGCGTACAACCGACTTCCTACAACTCATTTCGTACATTTAGTACGAAAATCTAGTTTTTTGCTGTGTAAAATGCATGCTCTGTTCGATAAATGTTCTGGTCAGTTAAATCCGAGGAGAGATGCGCTAACAGTGTTGCCGCAGCCGCCGCTCGCGAGTAGGCGGGCAACTGCTCTGTGCGCTGGAACATCTGCAGGTGTTCGATGACGCTTTCCAAAACTTCCTGTTTTTCGTTCTCGAAGCGGTTCACCGATCGCACGCTGTGACACGAGCGCTGCGCCGTCCCAAGCGCATCCGCCAGTGCGGCGTCGTCCGCCGTCTTCCACGCGTTTAAGATGCGGCCGGCGTGTTGGGCTGTATTCATCTGTTCCAAACTCCCTGCTTTTCGTATCGTTGAAAAACGAGGAAGTTTGAACGAAATCAACCAAGATAGTCAAATAAGGATTTGGTGTTCATGTTGCCGTGCGCGGCGAGGGAGGCTTGCATAGCGGTTTGGTCGAGGGTAAGTTGCGTGGCATCGGTGGCGACGTCGGCATCTCGGACCGAGCTCAGAGCCGCTTGGACGTCATTCAACTTGGAAGTTGCGGAAGAACTGGCCTGTTGAATCCAGGATTGAATATTGCCGTAGGAGGTGGTGGCCTGGCTAAGTTGCGTAGCACCTGCCTTTACTTCATCAAGGGCGGCGGAAATCGTGCTGAGGAGGCTGACGTTGCTTCCATCGGTCAGTTTTATGCTGTCGGGCCCACCGTTCTGACTTTGTAAGTTCAGCCGGTAATCAGGTGCCCCGGGGGTGCCGACATTTACGGCACTGGCGGTAACACCTGCCCCGCTTCCGTTGATTGCTGTCACCAGTCCGTTCAACGTGCTGATAGGACCAGCAATGGGGTAAGTTGTGCCATTCACCGTAAGGTTGAAGCTGGAGCTCGGATCGATGTTGGAAGTGGCCGGATTGGTGACAGTGACTAGAGAAGCGGAAGTAGCGCCACTTTGACTGTTATTGGCCAGCAAAGCTTGCCCGAGATCGAAAGCGGCTTGAAAAATGTTGCCGGTGGCCGGTCCGCCGCCCCCGGGAAGCTGCACGTCGAAGATAGACTGCGCAGTTAAGCGTGGAACGATTTGATTGCCGTTGCTATCGCTGATCGTGGCGGTACTGGATGGAGTGGCCAGGTTAGCAGTTACGCCGCTGGTTGTCCCCCAGTTATAGGTATAGGGAGCGGTACCTGGATTATCGCCGCCGAAGATATACTGCCCATCGACCGAAGTATTAGCGAGCGTGACAAGCTGCTGCTCAATGTCCTGAACCTGATGGCCAAATGTTTGCCGGTCAGCGGCGGTGGCCGTGCCGCTCGCGCCATTGGCCCCGAGCGATACCAACTGATCGAGCAGAGTGGAGGCGCTTTGCAGGGCTCCGTCTGCGGTTTGCGCTTCGGTTTGCGTCGTGTTCAGGTTGGTCTGTACCTGAGTGATCGAAGCGATCTCGCTTTGATACGCAATGATCGGCGCCACTGCGGAGGGATCGTCCGAAGCCTGGTTCACCCGGAACCCTGAGGAGAGTTGATTGTTGACGGTGGATGTCCGGCTCTCGAGATTCGCGAGATCCGCCAGGAACATTCCGTTGTATGCCTGAAGACCAGCCATCATATAGAGTTCAAGTGCTCCCTTTCCTGTTAGGGCCTAAGTAACGTTTTGCATGGTCTGCATCAAATACTGCAGCGTTGAGTTGATGGTGGCCAAAGTCTGCGAAGAAGCCTGATAGGCTTGTTGAAATTGGAGGAGGGTTGCCGCCTGCTCGTTCAACGAGACACCACTCAACTGGGAACGCGTGGCCTGCGCCTGCGTCAAAATGGCTGTTTCAGCCGTTTGAGTCTGGGACGCAGAAGCTTGCTGCGAACCGACGTTCGCCGCAACCAAGCTGTAAAAATCCGTGTAGTTTGAACCGTTGATCGTATCGAGCGGATTTGTCGGGTTCTGCAGCTGTGAAAGCTGACTGGCGATTCCGTTCGCTACGGGCGGTGGGCCCGGATCAATAGCGGCCAGTTGTGGAGCAGTGATTGTCGAATTGACGCTCAGCGTGCCAGCCACGGTGGTCGGCGAACCGGGAGCATAGGTGAAAAGTGGACTGCCGCTCGCGCCCGAAGCGGTCTGCCCGCTGGTCAATAGCGTGTTCACCCGGTCGGCTATCGATTGCGCGAGTTGGTTGAGGCTGCCTGGATTGGCGGCCGTGCTATTCACGTCACCAATCAATGACGGAATCACAGTGTTCGTGATCTGCAGCAACCCGCCTAATTGGCCACCCTGAATCAAGCCGGTCACATTCTGGCCATCGGAAGCGAGTATCTGCTGATCGGGCGCGGCATTCGAGGGCGCGCCGGGCGGGTTCACGTTAGTCTCGGTCAGGGGCATGGCTGTCCCGCCGATCACCAGGGGAATTTGCCCTTCCATAAGGACAGTAACGGTGCCATCGCTGGCGGTTTGCGCCGTAATGTTCACCGAGTTCGAGAGCTGCTCCAGGTTGTTATAGAGCTGAGCCTGAAGGCCGCCATCCTGCTGGTTGCCGCTCCGGATTTCGGTGTTGAGGGCGGCGATTTGCGAGGAAAGCTGGTTGATCTGGCTTACCACCGATTTGGTCTGTGTGACGGTCCCGCTGCGTACCGAGGCGACGCCGGAAGCCGCGCTATTGAACGCCTGCGCAACTCCCTGGGCTGCGTTCAGCACTTGTTGCTGCGCGGTGCTGCTGGACGGTGTCGTGCTCCATGCCGAAAAGGCAGAATAGAGGGTGTTTAGCGCTCCCGGAATTCCGCTCTTGCCGGAAACATCAAACAGCGAATCCAAAGATTGAAGGCTGGTGGCTTGCTGAGTGGCGGAGCCGACTTGTTGATTTGCCGCCCAAACACTCTGCTCGGCAAACGTGTTCCGGGCGCTCTGGACGCCGCCTGCCTCAACACCACCCCATACCCCTTGGGAAGGATTGAAAGGCGACGAATTGAGCGTCAAGGTTTGCGTCACGTACCCCGCCGTCGCCGAATTGGAGACGTTATTCTGAACTACCCCGATGGCCTGTTGTAAGACATCGAGCGCGTTTCCGGCAGTACCGAGAGCGGCAAATAACGATCCCATATTCGTTAGGCTTCCAGTCGCAGGGAGGCGCCGCTACATATCAAATCAGGCGAGCCCTCCGACGTATAACCGAGTTCCGCGTTCGAGCGCGAGCCAGCGTGGCCGAAATAGAGCGATGCAGCCGAATCGAGCAACCGGCCGGCAGTTCCTGCTTTCGAAGAAAGCTTCTGCAGGCTGGCGGCAATGGAAACGCTCGCTGGAATTCACTAGCCCCGTGTTTTTCAAACGGAGCAAGTGCATCGCAGCCTGGTCAAGGGCAAGCGCATAATCGGCGTGCCGCGCATCGAGCGTGATCAGTCCTTCGATGGCCCGGCTCAATTGTGCATCGGCGCCGGCCAGCAAACTATCGATTTCGTCGTTCTTCATCGGAGTCCTACCACTGCGATTGAATCAATGCACGGCTGGCAGAGGCCAAATCCGGCTGGTATGTGCCGGACTGCACCTGGGCAGTCAGCTGTGCAATCCTTGATTGCTTATCGGACGAGTTGAGGGTCTTCGAGAGGGCAATCAAGCTTGAGGCGCTCGAAAGATTCACCGTGTCGTCTGATTTGTCCTGGCCAGCGACTGTGTGGGCACTATGGCTATCGGTTGGGCGGATGGCGCCCGAATTGCCCGAACCCGCAACACCGGTCAGATTTTGATTTTCTATGCGCATGAGTCCGTATCCGCTCCCTCGCGTTCGCGGTTCTGCTTGGTGAGTTCGAAGACTTTGATAATCAGGCGGACTTCTCCTTGGCCGACGCGCAGCGCCGAGGCAATCTCAGGAACCGATTCGCCACGCTTATGCAGTCGGAGTACCTGTCCGCGTCGATTCAGGTTGAGGCTTTCGGCGCCTGTAATCCATTCTTCCTGTTCGCGCCTGCCGGTTTCTACGTGCTCAAATCGTCCTTCGAGGGCCGTAATTTGATCCGCGAGCGGGCTGACGGTATTAGCAATATCGTCCTGGGTCGCCATGTGCACCATCATCTTTCGAAATTCCGCTTTTAATTTGCGATAAAGCCAGAACTGAATGGACGAGGCAGCTAGCGCGGCCAGCGTCGACAGGAAATAAACCGACGGATTCATCAGTAGAGACCTCGTTCGGTGGGCCACTTGTGCTCCATCAGGGACCGCAGGCGCAGAATACCCTGGGCGCGCAATTGAGAGATACGAGTCGTATGAAGATTCATAATGGAGCCGATCTCGCGGAGATTCAGCTCTTCCTTGTAATAAAGACCCAAAACCGTCCGCTCATTCTCAGGCATTTTCTTCATGCCCTCGGTTACGACGCGTTCGAGTTCGGCACGTTCCAGCAGCCGGGCCGGTGTTCCCTCTTCGCCGTCACTGACAAATTGCAGAAGATCTACTTCCTCGCCGTCTACCATCTGCAGGCTTCCGAGCGAGACGCCGCGCAATTCAACCATCCACTGCTGGTACTCTGCCAGCGGAATATTGAGCTCGGCCGCGATGTCCTCTTCGAGCGGCGTCGCGTGTAATTTGCGCTCGGCGGCAGCAATGGCCTTTTGCACTTCCTTCAGGCGCTTGCGCTTGTGCGTCGGGATGCCGTCAAGGCCGCGAATGCTGTCGAGAATGGCCCCACGAATTTTGTATTCCGCGTAGGTGCGCAGCGTGGTGTTGCGGCTTGGGTCGAAATTATCCACCGCGGCGAGCAAGCCAACAATTCCCGCTGAAATCAAGTCATCCAGTTCTACGTTTGCCGGAAGCTTTTCATGGATCCTGGTAGCGATCCAGTTCACTTGCGGGAGATGTTCGAGGATCAGTTCGTCCCGCTCCTCGGTAGTTCGCTCTAGTGTCGCGTAAGAATACATAGCAGATTTCGATGTCGGGTCAGATTAAGCCGCAATGGAAAGGGCCCGTTCCCGTTCGATCAGTCCTCGCGTGAGCTCCGCCTTGCTTGCCGGGCGTAAATCCTCGGGCACCTGCTGCCCGTCGGCCAGAAACGAAACGGGAAGGCCCGACCGAATGGCGAATTCGAGCGCCGCCGTGTGGTTGACGGCTTCATCCAAGTGCGTGAGCAGCAGCTTCGAAGGCGCGAGCGGGGCAAAACGCTGCCAGGTCAGTTCGGCCGCTGCCAGGCTCAGATGCGCGGGCAGGACCAGATGAACTTCAACCGGTAGCTTGCGTGTAATCGCCGCGAGCTCCAACATGGCGTCGGAATCGCTTTTGCCAAAGCCGGGAGTGTCGATCAAGGTCAGACCTTTGCATCCGCTGGAGAGCGCCCCTGCGAGATTTGAAAAATCGATCAGAGGCTGGCAATCGACCCCACTGATTCGGGCGTAACGCTGCAACTGTTCGCAACCGCCAATGCGCAGGGTGTCGAGCGAAATAAGCTGTAGTGGGCGGCGGCGCTTCAAACCAAACTGCAGCCCGGCTTTGATCAGCGAAGTAGTCTTACCCGCGCCTGCCGCTCCGACGAACATCACTGGCGCATCACTCAGTTCCGGCGAAACTTCGAAGCGGCTGACAACCTCTTCTTCGAGAATCGCCTGCAGGAGGTCGCGTGCAAACAGGTCACGCTGGCCGCCCACCATGCGGTGGGAGGTATCCGCGTGCGCTTTGGTTCGATCCGAAACCGCGGTGACCAGTTCCTGAGAAAGCTCCGCGGAGAATCCGGCATTGGTGAGCCGGTGGAAGATTGTTGCCAGGTGGGGCGACAGATTTTCGGTAGCTCGTTCGATGGTGGACCGCGTCATGGTTTCGCGGAAGCCTTCCACTTCGCGGCGCAACGAGGCGAGCTCGCGCAGCAGCACGTCACTGTTTGGCTCGAAGCTGACCGTCCCCGGGGCAGGAGAAGCGGCCCGCGCAGGCCGTTCGCTTCCTGGTTCCAGCCCGAAAACGATTTCATACGCGCCAAGCTCCGCAAGTTCGCGTTCGGTTGGCCGGGAGCTGATCAACATTGCATCCGGACCGAGTTCGGTGCGCGCCCGATCGACAGCGGCCTGAATGGAAGGAGCAAAGTAAGATTTGAGTCGCATTTAGATGACACCTAGAGACAGAATTTTGACGCCGGACGAGATTTCGTTATGAGAGAGCGGGAAGACGTTGGGCAGAGTCGGCTCCAGAATTTGCCGCAAAAAGAAGCGTGCGCCGGAAGTGGTAACGATGATCGTGGGTGTTTCGCGCTTGTCCAATTTGCGCTCGACGCGGTTTACAACTTCGCGCACAACTTGCGGTGAGAGAACCAGGATGCTGTTCTGTTCGGTGTGCTGAACCGCCGATTCTATTGACTGTTCCATAGCCGACTCCAGGAAAAATGCGGGCAGTTCACCTTTCTGGTTGAGATAGGGTTTGGTGACGCTGCGGCGGACGGCCTGGCGTGCGAATTCGGTTAGCAGCACGCTGTTCTTGGTGGTGAGTGCGGCCTCGCTGAGAGCTTCGAGGATTGAAACGCCGTCCCGGATCGAGACGCGTTCACGGAGCAAATTCTGCAAAACTTTTTGAACCGCAGAAAGAGAGAGCATCTTTGGTACCAAATCCTCCAACAGCTTGGCGTGCTCCTGGCCGATGCGGTCGCAAAATGCTTTAGCATCCTGCCGCGAAAACATTTCGCTCGTGTGCTGCTTTATGAGTTCGGAGAAATGAGTGCCGATGACATTCACGGTGTCGACGATGGTGTAGCCTGCACCGCGGGCCGCGTCTACCTTGTCGCCCGGCACCCATAGAGCGGGCAGACTGAAGGCAGGTTCGCGCGTCTGCTGGCCTGGAAAGTCCTTCTGCGCCTTCGCCGTCGGTACGGCGAGTTCGCTGCCGGATAGCAGCTCATATCGGCCGATTTCACTGCCTTTGAGCAGGACCACATATTCGCGGGAACGGAGCGAGAGATTGTCCGTCACGCGCACGGGAGGCAACAGGAAGCCGAGATTGGTGACGAGCTGCCGGCGAATGCCCGCAATGCGCTTGAGCAGCGGCGAAGTTTTTCCGCCAGCCACCAGGCTTGCCAGACCCAATCCGACTTCAATCGCGATAGGCTCCACTTTGAGCAGCGATTCGAGCTCTTCGCGCGGAGCGGCCGGAGGGAGCGCCTTCTCCTCCACAACAGCGCTGGCTATTTTCTTGCGCTTATACCAGGCCGCTGTGCCCAATCCGCCGCCCATCAGAAGAAAAGGAATCGTGGGCAGTCCGGGAAATGCCGCAAGCAGAATCAGTACGCCGCTTGACAGCATCATCGGCTCGGGTTTGCCGAACAACTGCTTCTGGAATTCTTCGCTGACGCGGACTTCAGAGGTCGCTCGGGTTACGATCAAGCCGCCGGAGACGGAGATCATAAGCGCGGGTATCACCGTAACCAGGCCGTCGCCGATCGTGAGCACGGTATAAGTCTGCAGGGCGCGTTTCAAATCCATGCCGTGTTGCAGCACGCCGATCAGGAACCCGGCGACGATATTGATGCTGGTGATCAGAATGCTCGCGACGGCGTCACGCTGGGTGAAACGTGATGCACCGTCCATCGAGCCATAGAACTCCGCTTCCGCCGCGAGTTGCCGGCGGCGTTTGCGCGCTTCCGCTTCATCGATTAGGCCAGCATTCATTTCGGCATCAATCGACATCTGCTTGCCGGGCATCGCGTCCAAGGTAAAACGTGCTGTTACTTCCGAAATGCGCACCGCACCGTGGTTGATGACCACATATTGAATAGCGATCAGAATCAGAAAGATGACGCAGCCGATCACATAATTGCCGCCAACTACGAAGTTGCCGAACGCCTCAATCACACTGCCCGCCGCGCCGGTGCCGCCGTTACCGTTGAGCAGAATCAAACGCGCGGAGCTGACGTTCAGTGCGAGGCGGAATAGCGTAAGCAGTAGCAACGCCGTCGGAAACACGCTGAATTCGGAGGGCTTCAAAATGTACATGGTCACCATAAGGACCACAACCGACATGGCGATATCGAGCACGATCAGCACATCGAGCAGCAGCGGCGGCATGGGCGTGATCAGCGCCACGATGATCGCAAGCACCGCGACCGGTACGCCGATTTCGCCAAGCTTGGGAAAGGGCAAACCGCGCCGTGCTTTGCTGGCTGGCTGAGCGTTAGGTAAGGCAGGGGATTGGGCGGACATAGATGAATAACTCCTCAGGTTCAGGCGGCAGGCATGCGGCGGCCCATTACGCGATACACGTAAGCCAGGATTTCCGCGATGGCTTTGTAAAATTCGGGTGAAATGGCGCGGCCTACGTCAACCGCGGCGTAAAGAGCGCGCGCTAGTGGCGGATTTTCGATGACCGGAATTTGATTTTCAACGGCAATTTGGCGGATGCGCAGTGCGATCCAGTTTTTGCCCTTCGCCACGACCATCGGCGACGACATGGTTTCAACGTCGTAGCGGATCGCGACTGCATAGTGGGTCGGGTTGACGATTACCGCGGTTGCTTTGGCGGCGTCTTTCATCATTTGCCGCCGCAACAATTCACGGCGTATGCGACGAATGCGCCCTTTGATCTGCGGGTCGCCTTCATTCCGTTTGTTTTCGTCGCGCACATCTTGTTTCGACATGCGGAGCTGCGATGAGTACTTCCGTTGCTGGATGAAAAGATCGACTACGCCGAACGCAAGAAACAAAGCAGCCGCTTTCCAGAGCAGGGAAGTAAGCGAACTGCCAACCTGGGCGACGGCCGATGGGATCGATTGCAAGGGCAGCCGCAACAGATCCGATCCATGCTCCGCAATAAGCGAATTGATCACCGCGCCGAGGGCGCCGAGCAGGACCACCGCTTCGATCGTTGATTTAAGATTTTGTGCCGGCAGGTCTTTCAGCTTCGCCATTGGGTTTAAGCGGCTGAAACTCGGCGCGAATCGGTGGAAGCTGAAACCGAGGCGCGTCATTCCGAGGTGCACGGCAATGGTCACAGCAAGTAGTGCACCGGAGAATTCGAGTAGAGCTGGTACGTTCCGCAAAAACATGAGGCGCACCATAAGGGGCCATTCCCCTTCACTGATTTCGCCGCGCATCGCGCGGTCGAGCAATTGCGGCAGGGAACGGGCGAATGCGTCGCGCCAGCCGGCCAGGACACTGCCGAGCATTACAAGCGCCACCACGAATTGGATGGCGGTTAAGAATTCACGCGAAACAAGAAACTGCCCCTGCTCGCGGGCTTTCTTGAGCCGCTGCGGGGATGCCTTCTCGCTTTTTTCTCCGCCTGATGCCATGTTCCGTTTACCTGGAGAAGATCCGGCCTAACGAGCCCAGTACTTCATTCGCATAGGCTTCGTAGAGGTGCGGCGTGACAGCGAGAATCGAGGAGAGGACCAGCAGCGTGATCAGCATCTTTACCGGAAATGCGTGCTGGCCGATGTGCAGTTGTGCGTTGATGCGGCCGAGCAGCGCGAGCGTCACTTCGGTCATCAGGAGAAGCCCGATAATGGGCAGCGCCAAACGCAGCCCGAAGGAAAAGATGCCCGCGCCGACGTGCATCACTTCTTTGGCGAGATTCTGAGTGAGCGAAAAAGTGCCCGGCGGATAACTGCTCAGGCTGTCCGCGAAAATCTTAATCAGCTTACGGTGCAGGCCGGCGGTAAAAAAGAACAGGCCCGCGAGTAGTTGCGCGAGCACGGCGAGCACGTCGGAATCGGCTTGCGTGGTTGGATCGACTACTGAGGCGTAGCCGTAGCCCGCCTGCAGAGCGAGGCTTTGCGCGCCTAGTGTAAAGGCTTCTGAGAGAAAGCTTACGAGCAGGCCGATGGACGCGCCCATCAGTGCGTCCGGAATCAATAATGCGAGCAGAGTAGTGATGTCGAGCGAGCCTAATTGCAATACGGGCCAGCGCGCATAAAGCGCCAGAGTGCAGCCTAAAGCAAGCGCGGTGCGAGAAATGCTCGGGCCGGCGTCTTTGAACGGCATTGGTACAAAGACAAACACGCCGATCATGCGCGCCAGCACCAATAGAAACGAGATCAGTAGAGATGCTGAGACGTGCAGGTTAGCGTGCATAGCTGCCGAGGTTGCCCAGGATCGCCAGCGCGTAGGCCGTAGCATGCTTCAACATCCACGGCAGCAGCACGACGAAGCCGACCAAACAGGCGGCGAGACGCGGAATCGTGCTGAAAATCTGGTCCTGCATGGAGGTTGCGATCTGAATCAGATTCACCACGATGCTCAGCGCGAAGGCAATTAATAGGAGCGGCGCGCAAATCCAGAAGACGGCGAGCAGCGCCTGCTCGACTACGTGAACCACGAGTTGAGGCGTCATTGGAGAAAACTCTTCATGAGCGAGCCGATGACCAGGTTCCATCCGTCTACCAGCACGAACAGCAGAATCTTGAAAGGCGCGGAAATCATGGCGGGCGGCAGTTGCATCATGCCGATGGAGAGCGTGACTGATGCGACCGCCATATCGATCACCAGGAACGGCAGAAAGAGCACGGCGCCGATTTGGAACCCTGCTTTCAATTCAGAAAGGATGTAGGCCGGGATCAGAACTTTCAGGCTCAGATCCTGGCGATTGTGCGGGGCGGGCTCTTTGGCAATTTCAAGAAATAACTGGATGTCGCGTTCGCGGGCGAATTTCACGAGAAAGTTGCGCAGCGGAATGGTGCCCGCGTCGACGGCCTGTTCGGTCGTGATCTGCCCTTTTTCGAGGGGCTGCCAGGCTTTCGTGTAGATATCGGAGAACACGGGCTGCACAATCAGCATCGAGAGAAAAAGTGACAATCCGATGAGCACCTGGTTCGAAGGAGCTGTCTGGGTTCCCAATGCCTGCCGCAGGAAGTGGAGAACCACGGCAATACGCAGAAAGGGCGTGATGCACATGACCACTGCGGGCAGCAGCGTTAGCAGCGTCATGCCGAGCGCCAGTTGCATGGGCAAACTCAGTGTCGGGCCGCCATGTGCACCGGCCGTCGCCGCGGAAATGCCAAAACTGTTTAAGACGTCTGCGCCCGGGGTACCTGGGGCGGCGAAGGCCAGAAAGAAGACCGAAAAGAAACCCATTACTCAGCGCCTTCCTGTTGTTCCTGGATCTGAGACGCGCCGCACAGAGTAGCGATACGACTGCAGCCGGAAGGCGACACACCGATCAGAAAGCGGCGATTTTCGACGTCGATCAAATGCAGCGCGTGATGCGGGCTAAGCGCGATCCGTTCGATGACGCGCATCTGCTTAGGCCGCGACTTCGGCCGTGGCAGACTAGTCGAAAACTGCGCGATGCCTTTCCGCCGCAGGAGCGCCAGAGTGCCCGCAAGCAGCCCGAAAACCAACAAGATAGCGATAATTTGCTGAACCATTTAGGGGGCTCGTCATAAATCAGTTCGCCGGGGGTAGGAATAATCTCATTCCTAAGGGCTGCTATCTTCGGAAATTTCCGGGCTGCTCCCGAGTCTTAGTGAATGATATTCAGCAGATCCTGGGTCATCTGGTCGGCCGTAGTGATGACTTTGGAAGCCGCTTGGTACCCGCTCTGATAGACGATCAGGTTAGTGAACTGCGTAGCCATATCGACGTTCGACGCCTCTAACGCGCCGCCGTCAATCTGTCCGCGGCCGCCGCTCTGGGGTGTGCCGATGGCAGGCGTTGCCGTGTTGCCTGTCGCGGCATAATTGTTGTTGCCAACACTCGAAAGCGAATCGGGATTTTGGATCGAAGCCAGCGCGAGTTGCGCTTCCACGCGTTGCTGTCCATTCGCGAACGTAGCCACCAGCTGACCTCCGGTCTGGATGCCGAAGCCGCTCAATTGCGCGGCGGCCGAGCCGTCACTCTTATAAGACGCCGAGGACGTTTCAGCGTATTGGGTCATCAGGCTGACAAGCGTGGTTGGATCGGCCGTGTTCCAGTTCAGACTCATAGTACTGGCCCCGTCGTTTAAACCGGGAATGGACAGCGCGATCGGGCTTCCGGGTGTTGCCCCGGGAGCCGGGGTGATTGACTGAACATTGCCGGTGCCGTTGAAGTTGACTGTTCCGTTTGCGCCCGGAATATTGTAAGGCGTACCAGGTGTTCCGGCGGCCACATCGTCTCCCGGGATGCTGACGTTATAGCTCCAGCTATTTGTGGCGGTCTTGGTAAAGGTGAACGTCAGGGTATGTGCGTTGCCCAGGCTGTCGATCACTTGCACCGGTGTCTGGACTGTTGCATCCGACGATCCCACCGTGGCCGCTGCGTTCAAATTGGCCGTAACAGAGAGCGTCGTACTCGGCGTAGGCGGGAGCACCGCGCCGGTGGGCAGCACGATATCGGAAGGCGATCCGGTCGTGTTGATGCCGCTGGCCGTTGCCGTCCAACCCTGCACAGTCTCGCCAGTCTGCGTCTTTAAAGTTCCGGAAGAATCAAGCGTGAAATTACCATCGCGCGTGAACAATTGCTGGCCCGAAGGATTGTTCACCACGAAGAATCCGTTTCCCTGCACAGCCGCCGCGTAAGGCGATGTGCTGGTTTGTATCGCGCCCTGGCTGAAACTCGTGTCGCTGATCGGCACGCCTACGCCCAGGCCCACATGGAAGCTGGAGTTTGCGCCCAGGGTTTCGCCAAACAAGTCTTTGAACGCAACCGTATCGCCTTTGAATCCGGTGGTGTTGAGGTTCGCGAGGTCGTTACCCGTTGTATTGATTGCTTCCGACTGCGCCTGTAACGCGGATAGCGCGATAGAAAATGTACTCGACATAATTGCTCCTTATTGATCCTTTGATAACGTCGCTTACGACGCGCTCCCGTTTTGTGTGCCATCGGTCGTTGGCTGAGGCGTGAGGCTCGAGATTCCGGTAATCTTCGAGCTCAGTGAGTCTGTATCCTGCCGGATGGCCAGCGATTGCTGCAGGTTGCTAAATTGGGCGAGCTGCGTGACAAAGGTTGTGCCGTCCATCGGGTTGGTCGGATCCTGATTTTGAAGCTGCGAAACTAGCAGCGTCATGAAAGTTGACTCGTTAGCAAGTGGATCGGCCGACGAGGTTGTGTTCTGTGAAGCGTTATTATTCTGATCGGCCCCTTGTGAGCTGCCGATCGGTGTTACTGAGGCCATGTGTAATCTATCCTTTTCTGAAATGTTCCCGGTAGGTTCTCGAACTCCTGCACCCATTCCGGATCTTGATTCTGTTGTGAATTCTGACGTTTTCCTTGTTGATTGCCGGAGCCGCCCTGAGAGCTGGAGCCACCGGAGTACGACGCGCCCTGCCGCTCATTCGACGAATTCTTACTCGAACTGGGCGTCCACATCTCGGCTTTGTAATGATCGAGCGACAGGCGGGAGGTGAGCTCGGACGTGTGATCCGTGAGCGTCTTGGCCAGCATGCTGTCATTCGACCGAACGCTGACCGATAAGGCCCCGCCACGCTCGACCAGGCGGATATCTACCGATGCGTTGTTCTCGCCGCTGATTTGCACGTGCGCGCTTTTCACCGGTTCACTATGGAATTTGTTGAACTCGGTTTCGAAATCGCTGGCCGCCGGCGCTGCCGTTTCCTTGCTGGATGCGGCGCTTGGTCCGTTCGGCGTCAACTGCGTTCCGGAATCGCCGGTCTCTCCACCTCCGGCAGAATGCTGGCCTGACTCCTGCTTCTGTTGCGGCGCGGGTGGTACAGCAGGTACAGCGATGGTCGTATGTTCGGCCGAAGACGGAACCTCGCTTGTCGCTTTCTCCGATTCGCTCGAAACTGCGGGAGCCGGATTGGACGTACCTTTATCGGTTGTCGTGATCCGCATCGCCAAAGCCAATTCGCCGGAAGGTGCCGCGGGCATTGGGGAAGAAATAGCTGTGAGGTTGACCGCCGGGTCCAGTTCGCTCGCCTGTTTTTGCTCAGCCGCTGGCTTCGTGGCGGCAACGGCGGGCGCTTCCGTCGAATCTGGCGTTGCCACGATTGCTTGCTGGGCGGCGGCCGATAAGTTCGCGGTGTCGTGAACGATTTCTGCCGCGGGCGCGTGTGGCGCGGGCTTCTTTGTGTCCCGTTCTTCCTCATCGGGCTGCTGTTTTTCAGTCGTGGGCGTTTTGGCCGTCGGCGCCTCGCTCTGCCTGTTTGCGGAATCGGGCGCCGGTATGCCCTTGGACGGCGCGGGTGTTACTGGAGTGCGATAGGGCGCTGGCAACAAAATCTGTTTTGCCGAGATGCCGATTTTTACTTGTGGCCCGCTGTTTGGCGCCTTTGTTGCCGGTGTCTGAGTGGAAGGCGCAGCCTGCCCAGATAAGGCGGAATCGGCGGAATTCGCAAGTTCTACAGAAGCCCCAAGTTCTCCAGAAGGCGCAAGTTTTGCGGGGAATGCAAGTTGTGTGGAGGGCACAGGCTGCTCGCAAGCCTTTTGTAGCGTTTCGGAAAAGGAAGGCAGGCCAAAGGGCGCGCTCGATTTTGCCTGGGGCAGGGGGGCAGGCAATTCAACGCCTGGCGCGGCCATTCGGATGTTCACGCCAGCCTCATTGCACGACACGTGCCAAGCGCTGAAAGTGCCCACTCTCAGCCGTTTCAGCCGCCTGCGCTGTGGAAAACCGTCAAAAACTTGCGCACTGAGAGGACCCGCGCGTCCGAATTCTGACGCACTACTGCCTCGGATCTTAGGGCTACATCTCCATATCGCCTCTTTTTGGCCGCTTTTAGAGGAATTCTTTTCCTGGCATCCGGCTTGCATAAACAGTTACGCATCATGGACCCTCTTACTACTGCCGCCGCCGGCGGACTCCAGGCCAGCATGGACTCTTTCGACATGCTCGCCAATAATCTGGCCAACGCATCGACCACCGGTTTCAAAGCGGATCGCGAATTCTACAGCACCTATCTCGCCCCTGAAGCCGTGACCGATTTCGATCCCAGCGTGGGTGAAGCGCCACTTGTGCAAAAGCAGTGGACCGATTTCGCGCAAGGCACCCTTCTTTCAACCGGCAACACCACGGATTTCGCTTTATCAGGCAGCGGCTTCTTTGCGGTGAACGGTCCGAAAGGGACGCTCTATACGCGCAACGGGAACTTCCATTTCAACCCCCAGGGCGTGCTTGTCACGTCTGATGGATACGCACTGCGCATGACGGGTGGCCAAACGGTACAGAGCCAGTCTTCGAGTCCGCTGCAAGTAGGAAGCGATGGACAGATTTTGCAAGACGGCAATCCGCTGGGGCAGCTCGAACTCGCATCTTTCAAAGATCAGTCCCAATTGCAGCGTTCGGCTGGCACGTACTTCCAAAATCCGGACCCAAAGACAAATCCGCTGACCGCATCGACTGCCGAAGTGATGCAGGGCAAAATCGAGACCTCAAACGCAGCGCCGCCTGAAGCCGCGGCCCGAATGGTCACGCTGATGCGGCACTTTGAAATGCTGCAGCACGCCATCAAGATCGGAACCGACATGAACCGTCAGGCTTTGCAGGAAGTGGCGCGCGTCAGTTCCTAAAAAATCAAATCGGAGATATCAAATGATACGAGCACTCTATAGCGCAGCGAGCGGCATGACCGCGCAGCAGTTAAACGTCGATAACATCGCAAACAACCTGGCAAACGCGAATACCGCCGGCTTCAAAATGCGGCAGGCGCAATTTGAAGATCTGATTTATCAGAATATGATTCAACCGGGCGCCGCAGCGGGCCAGCAGTCCACCGTCCCCGCCGGTCTGCAACTTGGTCTCGGTACGCGGGCCGCTTCGAACGAAATCATCTTTACGCAAGGCGCATTCTCACAGACCAATAATCCTCTGGATATGGTCATTCAAGGGAAGGGATTTTTTCAGATCCGCCAGGCTTCCGGCGAGCTCGCCTATACCCGCGCGGGTTCGTTCCAGTTGGATCGCAACGGCAACATCGTCGACCCGAACGGAAACTTCCTGGAGCCGCAAGTTACCGTTCCGCCCACCGCTCAAAGCATCACGGTCGCGCAGGACGGCACAGTCAGCTATACGCTACCGAATCAAACTGCCGCTCAGAAGGCTGGCCAGATTCTCTTGGCAAATTTCCAAAACCCGGGCGGCCTTAACAGTATCGGAAATACACTTTTTACGCCAACCGACGCGTCCGGCGATCCGCAAGTCGGCGTGCCCGGCGGTCCGGATGGCCTCGGCTCGCTGATGCAGGGATACACAGAGCAGTCGAACGTTGACGTTGTCGCGGAATTTGTGAACTTGATTCAGAGCCAGCGTGCTTACGAAGCAAACTCCAAAGTTGTTAAGGCGGCCGACGAGATGTATCAGCAAGTCAACCAAGTGACGTCGTAAATGCTTGCGCTCGTTTTGGCCGTTCTACAGCCGCTTGCCTGCCACCTGATCCAATCGAATTGGATCTATGGGCGCGATCTTGCGGCCGCGGTGCCCGTCTTTGCGGCTCTCGATCCAGGAGTGCACGTCGGGCTCGCACCCTTTCCGGGACAGCAGCGGATATTTCGTATCCCGGAATTGAAACGGCTCGCCATCGGCAACCATCTGAGCGGCGAACATATCGTCGGACATCTGCTTCGCCTGGGATGTGAAAGTTCCTGACCGGGTGCAGATGGCTACCGCTATGCGCCGCACCCTTGCCGGGCGGACCGCAACAGTCCAGATCGTAGAAGGCAGCCTGATTGCCGCCCCGCCCGGCGAAATGGTTTTCCCGCTATCAGGTTTCATTTTTGGTTCGGATAAGCCCTCGCTCTGGCGCGGGTATATTCAGTACGCCGGATCGCTGCGATTTCCCATTTGGGCAACGGTGCAGGTCCGTGTCAAAGAACAGCATGTTGTGGCGCTGAACGACTTGAAATACGGTGACTCGCTGCAGCCGGGTGAATTGAAAACCGAATCTTACGAGGGACCTCTGCGCCGGGCAAAGTACCTGCTCGACGCCAGTTCGCTCACAGGGTTTCGCTGTACCCGCGTGATTACTGCCGGCACAGAGCTCACCGCAGAAATGGTCGAAGCGCCGCGCGAAGTGAATCGCGGGGACATGGTAGACGCAGTTGTAGAAACGGGCGCAGCCAGGCTGGATGTTTCCGCAATTGCCGAAAACGATGGCCGCAAGGGTCAGGTCATCTCTCTAAAGAATCCGCGCAGCGGCCGAACCTTTCGAGGCCGCGTGGAAGAGAAGGGAAAAGTGGTTGTAGTTCCCGGAGGCCAGTACGGCCTGGTTGTAGAAACAAAAACATCATGAGACTCTTTGCTTTACTGCTCTGCCTTCTCTCGGCAAATGTGCTCATTGGAGCGCCGAAAAAGAAGAAAGATGTGGCGCCCCAGCAGCAAGGCGCTCTCGATAGATATGTAGAGGAGGCGCATCGCCGCGCCGCTACCGCAATTTCAGAGAGCCCGGGATCCCTTTGGTCCGGACCGGCAACCCTCTCCGACATGGCGGCTGATGTACGCGCGCGCAGCGTGGACGATATTGTCACCATCGTGGTGAACGAGCAAGCGTCCGCGGTCGCAACTGGGCAAACGAAAACTTCTCGTGCTTCCAATTCTAATTCCTCAATTTCTTCTGCCGGCCTTCCCGCCGCAGTTGCCGCGCCACTCGCGAATCTGCTCACTCTAAACGGGAACCAGGCGCTCGATGGCGAAGGCACAACGTCTCGCCTCTCAACTTTGACCGCAACTCTCTCAGCCCGTGTGATCGACGTCTTGCCGAACGGCTACCTGGTCGTCGAGGGTTCCAAGGTCACGCTGGTCAATTCGGAGAACCAGGTCATCACGGTACGCGGCGTGATCCGCCCGGCCGACTTGTCGAATGCGAACACGATTCCCTCCGGCAGCATTGCGCAAATGGAGTTGAAGATCAATGGTAAGGGCGTCGTGAACGACACGATCCGCCGCCCGAACTTCCTCTACCGGCTCTTGCTTGGGCTGCTTCCTTTCTGATTCATACATATGTCCCGCTTTTTTCTAGCTGTTTTCTTGGCCGCAGCGCTCACTGCGCAGACCAAAACCAACACCCGCCCCCCGGCGCCGGCGGTCCTGCCCGTGATTGTCCTTTCGCGAGATGCTTCCGCGCTTACGCAAGCTCCGCCCCCCTTTTATCCCGTTCCAGCTCCTGCTCCAGCTCCGACTGGCATTGCGGCTTGGGCGCCCGACACTTCACCGCATACTGTGAATGTGCCTAATTCCAGCGCCGCTCAACAGGGCGTTCGACTCAAAGATCTCGTGAATATCGAGGGCGTCCGCACCAATCAGTTGGTCGGTTACGGCTTGGTGGTTGGCTTGAACGGCACGGGCGACCGCCAGCAAACCTTGTTTTCCGCTCAGAGCCTGACGAATCTTTTGCAGCGCATGGGCGTCAGCGTCTCTCCGACCCTGATCACCGTGAAGAACACTGCTGCCGTTATGGTGACGGCCACTCTACCGCCATTCGCGCAGCCGGGGGAAAACGTAGATGCGACCGTTGCAGCAATCGGCGACGCGAGCAACTTGCAGGGCGGCATTCTGGTTTTGACCACTCTGCGCGGGGTCAATGGCCAGGTCTATGCGACCGTACAGGGCCCTGTCATCACCGGCGGCTTTATCGCGGGCCGGTCGTCTGCCAATTCGCAAACCGTCAACCATCCGACCGTCGGCCGAATTCCGAATGGCGTTTCTGTCGAGCGCCTCGCCCCTTCCGTGCCCCTCGGCAACGTCATCAAGCTCCAACTCAGAGAAGCGGATTTTACGACATGCGCGCGAATTTCCGAGGCGCTAAATCGCCGCTTCAGTTCAAGCATTCCGGTCGCGCATGCGAATAACTCGGACCTGATTACGGTCGATTTGCCGCCCGCCTATATCAATCGCCCTATTGAATTCATTGCCGAACTCGAACGCCTGAAAGTCGAGCCGGATCGCGCCGCTCGCGTAGTAATCAACGAGCGCACCGGCACCGTGATTCTTGGAAACGATGTGCGGATCGCCCCGGTCGCGATTATGCATGGCAATCTTACAGTGCAGATTCAGACACAACTCGTTCCTCTGCCGAATGGTCCGTTCTCGTCCGCGCCAGGAACAGCCGTCCCAGAGGTGACTGTAGGCGCCAAGAACGATAAATCCCGGAACGTCCTGTTAAAAGAAGGCGCAACCGTCGAGGAACTGGTGAAGTCGCTGGCCACTATCGGCTCAACGACCCGCGATGTCATCGCGATTCTCGAAAGCCTGAAGGCGGCGGGCGCGCTCGATGCGGAGCTGGAGGTCATATGACGGTTCATCTAAACGCTCTAGGAGCGGTTCCCACGCCACAAACCGAAAAGGCGTCCAAAATCCATAAAGCCGCGCAGCAGTTCGAATCGCTCATGGTAGGCGAGATGCTGAAATCAGCCCGGGAAGAGGGCTCAGATGGATGGCTCGGAAGCGGCGATAGCACCGGAGACGATACTGCCCTCTCGATGGCGGAGTCTCAACTCGCCAACGCGCTCTCACAAAACGGAGGACTCGGCTTATCCTCTATGATCGAGCGTTCGCTCACCCGGCAAACCGATCAAAAAGTGGCTGAAACTGTTCCGGCCAGCTCCATCCTGTCTTCGCTGAAAAAGCCATAGGAACTGCCGGTTTCGTTCCGCGGTTCTTCCGGATAGCGTTCGGCCGCAGCCTGTAACGCGCAATTTTCGCGACTGATGGTCGCGGCCGCGCCGTACCAGCCCTCCAATAGATTCTTTAACAGACGCTCCGCCTCGAGCAGAGGTTCTTCCTGTTTCTTCGTGTGCGCGTCCAAAATACGGCACTGGATGTAGCTATAAAGGCGCTTCAAATTTGCCGCGATCTCCCCGCCATTCCGATGATCGAGTGACACCAGCAGTTCGGTCAGCAGCTTCATCGCTTTGTTGACGGCCGCCCCGCGCCCCCAGATATCATTCATCGCCAAACATAAACGGGCTTGGCGGATCGATTCAATGGTTCCTTCGTAAAGCGCGATAACCAGTTGCAGTGGGCTTCCCCCGGCGACGCTGCCCTCTGCATAGGCTTGATAAGGATCGGTAAAGCTCACAACTGCCTCCAGTTTGCATATCGACAGAAAGAAGCCGCGAGTTTACCTTAACTTTTCTTTTCGTCCCCCCACTACAGTTTCAGACGAGGACTGCCGAAAGGTTGGTTGAGGAAACAGTGCGCACATGATTTCGATAGTGGGTATTATTGCTGTAATTGGCGCGATTCTGGGCGGGTATCTGCTGGAACACGGCAATTTGAAGGTGTTGATCCAGCCGTCGGAGCTCATCATTATTGGGGGTGCCGCGCTCGGTACGCTGCTGATCGCCAATCCTCTACCCGTCATCATTAAGATCTTCAAAGCGGTGCTCGGAGTCCTGTCTTCAAACAAATACAGTAAGGACCGCTACTTGAAAACCCTGAATATGCTAAACGAGTTATTCAAGAAGGGCCGCAAAGGTGGCGTTTCCGCGCTCGAAACCGATGTCGAGGAGCCGGAAAATAGCGAGCTGTTCCAAAAGTATCCCGAAGTGTTGAAGGATCATCACGTGCTCCATTTCATCTGCGACACGGTACGTACCGGCATGAGCGGTACGGTTTCGCATCATGATCTGGATCAGATGATCGAGCTCGATCTTGAAGTGCATCACCATGAAGTGAGCGTGCCGGTAAACGCTCTGACCACTGTGGCGGACGCGCTGCCCGGTCTGGGCATTGTGGCGGCGGTATTAGGTGTGGTGATTACCATGGGCGCGCTGGGCGGCCCGCCGGAAGAGATCGGCAAGAAAGTCGCGGCCGCGCTGGTAGGCACGTTCCTGGGCATCTTGCTCTGTTACGGATTCCTGTCTCCCCTCGCTGCGAGCATAACCAAATCGAATGACGCCGAATCGCAGTATTATCACTCACTCCGAACCGGCCTGATCGCGTTCTTTCGCGGGGCTGCCCCCATCCTGGCAGTGGAATTTTCGCGCCGCTCCATTCCCGCCGATGTACGGCCCTCTTTCAAGGAAATGGAAGAATCCTTCCGCGGCGAAAAGGCCGCCTGAGAGTGTACGGCCCGGGATACCGGTCACACTTTGATCCCAAGACAGCGGGGACCGGCCAGGTTCCGTGTAGGCGACGATCCTGGAAGTAAACCGGATTGAATGAAGCAGTTCCCTTTAGCTGATGCGTTGCGCGCTTAATTAGACCTCTATATAATAAGAGAACTAAATATGCCACGGGCTGATGCTCTCCAAGGTTCGCTCGACCTTCTCGTCTTAAAACTGCTTTCGCGACGGCCGGGGCTGCACGGCTACGCAATCATGTCCGCCGTTCGCGAGATGTCAGAAGACCTGCTGCGTGTGGAGGAGGGCTCGCTCTACCCGGCGTTGCATCGAATGGAGGAAGCCGGTTGGATTCGCGCCAAGTGGGTTGAAAAACCCAACGGGCGACGGGCTCGCGTTTATGAACTGACGAGCGCAGGCACAAAGCAGCTGGCGACTGAAGAATTGCGGTGGGCGTCCGTCACCGCCGCCGTGAATCGTGTATTGAGGATGGCCTGATATGTCGCTGTGGTCGCGCCTCGCAAATCTCTTTCGAACCGAACATCTGCATCGCGAAATTGATGAAGAACTCAGGGCGCACATTCAGGAGGCGCTCGATGAAGGTCGTGATCCGCAGGAAATCAACAGGGCCTTCGGCTCGCTATTGCGTCATGGCGAGCAGAGCCGGGATCTGAAGCTGGTCCCCTGGATTGATTCGATCCGCGCTGATTTGATCTTTGGGTGGAGGCAGTTGTGCAAGCGTCCGGTCACGTCGCTTGCAGCCGTCCTATCGCTCGCACTCGCCATTGGCTCCTGTACGTCGGTTTTCCGGCTTGTAGATGCCCTGTTGCTTAGGCCTTTACCCGTCCGAAATGCAGATCGCCTGTACGCGATGGTGTTGCACGGAGTCGGCCCTGACGGTTCCGTAAGAGACAGCGAGTGGGGCGAATATCCGCAATTCTTACTCATGAGGGAGGCCGTGAAAGATGATGCGGAACTGATTGCTACCTCCGGCGTGGAATCGGTCGATCTAACATTTAGTTCGGATGAAGAAATGGAGCGGGCGCACCGGCAATTTGTATCCGGTTGGATGTTCGGCTCCTTCGGATTAAAGCCTGCCCTCGGCCGTCTTTTAACGCAGAGCGACGATCTCAAACCTAAGGCCCATCCATTCGCGGTACTTTCTTACGATTATTGGTCTCAGCGTTTCGGCGGGGACCGGAATGTGATCGGCCACAAATTTCAGATCGGCAACGACGTGTACGAAATCGTCGGTGTCGCCCCGCAAGGCTTTACAGGTACGGAACCGGGAACATTCACTGACATCTTCCTTCCTAACAGCATGTATGAGGGCGTAACGCACGATGACTGGAGCTGGTTCCGTACTTTTATACAAATAAAACCGGGCGGATCAAAGGCACGGGTAAGAGAACGCCTGCAATCGATCTGGACCGGGGTCCAGACAGAACGCGCCAAGGGGTTCACGGGCTGGCCTGCAGAGCGCAGGCAGAGATATCTGCAGCAACAGGTCACGCTGCAGCCCGCCGCTGCCGGACTCTCTTTGATGCAGCACACGTACCACATCGCCCTGGTTTCGGTCGGGGTCATCGTCGGTTTAGTGTTTTTGATCGCCTGTCTGAATCTCGCGAACCTGCTTACTGCACAAGCTGCTGCCCGATCCAGGGAGATGGCCCTGCGCGTGTCGATTGGCGCCGGCAAGGCCCGCCTGATCCAGCTCGTGATCGTGGAAAGCGCATTGCTCGCGGCGCTGGCAACAGGCGCCGGCGCTTTATTTGCCTGGTGGTCGGCTCCCTTCATAGTCGGAAGGATCAATCCGCCTGACAATCCGGCGCGGCTCGACCTGCCCGCAGACCTCCGCGTCCTGGCATTTGTGATGCTTCTGAGTGTCGGCGCCACGCTTCTATTCGGTCTACTGCCCGCCTTGCGCGCCTCATCCACCAATCCGGCCGCGGCAATGAAAGGCGGCGATAATCCGCGCTCGCGGCGATGGCTCATGTTCGGTTTAATCGCGGCCCAGGTCGCCTTCTGTTTCGTTGTTCACTTCGCCGCCGATGCGTTTGTAACAACCTGGCAACGGCTCTCGCATCAGCCGACCGGATTCTCCTCTGACCGCATCCTCACTCTCGAAACAGTTGCAAAGCACCAGCAACCGGTCGAGTTCTGGTACCAAGCGGCTGACCACCTGCGGGATTTGAACGGCGTCGAGAGCGTCGCCCTGGCGGATGTTCCCCTATTGGGCGATTCAACCAGCAACGGGTTCGTCGCTACCGAGGGCAAATCGCCATCGCCAATTCTTGCGCTTTTCTTGGGCGTGTCGCCGGGCTGGCTGCAAACGATGAAAATCCCGCTGCTCGAAGGCAGAGACTTTCGGCGAAACGATACAGCGCCGGGTAGCGCCATCGTGAACCTGGCTTTCGCGAAAGCCTATTTCCATGATGAACATCCTGTGGGCAAGACATTTGGCAGAGGAAAGCAGATTTACCAGGTAGTGGGTATCGCGGCCAATGCAGAGTATAGGAGCGTACGCGAGCCAATCGAGCCAATAGCATACATTCCACTCCGCTCTACTCCAATGGGATTGCTTAATAGGGCGACATTTCTAGTGAGAACACGAACTTCGAATCCATACGCTTTGGCTTCCATGCTTCGCCGCGAGGTATCGCGCGCGCGTCCCGAATTGCGCGTTAGCAACGTGCGCACGCAAGTAGAAATCAATGAAGCGCAAACTGTGCGCGAGCGTCTTCTAGCAGCTTTGGCTATGTTCTTCGCCGGTGTTGCACTGCTGTTGGCCGGTATCGGATTATACGGTGTGCTCGACTACTCTGTGGTGCAACGACGTCGGGAACTTGGAATTCGGATTGCAATCGGAGCTCCTATAAAAGAGATTGCGAGACAAGTGGCCCTGGGCATCCTGACAATGGTTATCCTCGGCGCCCTGGTCGGCGGAGCCTTAGGGTTGGTACTCGAATCCAGGATAAAAGCCTTGCTGTACCAGGTGAATGCGACGGAGGCCACGGTGCTGCTCCTTCCACTATTAACCATTCTCGCTATCACCCTGCTGTCGGCGATACCGGCTGTCATTCGGGGAATTAGAATCGATCCTGTCGAGATGCTCCGTGCGGAATAGGCCGAGAGTATCAACCTAATTCCGTCTTGCAACAAGCACCAACTCTCGCGAACGAACGACGCGTGACTCTCGGCTATTCGGACACTTCTTGACGTTACCCTGTGATCGTCGGCAGTGTTACGCAGCTCCCGAGTCCGTACATGAGAGCTTTATCCGCGTTCCGGAACTAACTCTTCGGGATGATTTACCGTCTGCTTGGTCTCCTGATGCTCGCCGCCGCGCTCTACGGAGCGGCCACTGACGCTAAAAAAGAAGAAAAACCCGCGCCCACCGCACTTGACCTGCAGAAAGTTTCGTTGAAAAAGCAGATGGAATCGATCCGGCAACAACTCGGGATCAAAGTTGAAGCTAGCAATTCCGATTTCGAATTTTTGATGCCGCCGACTCTTGTGCCGGATACTGGCTGCCTGCCGTTGGACCGCGATGATGCCGAGGCACTGGTCACCTCCGCGGCTAAGAAAGAATCTTTGTCTCCGGATCTGGTGCGTGCTGTGATGCGACAGGAATCAGGCTTCAAACCCTGCGCCGTATCGACCAAAGGTGCGGAGGGCCTCATGCAGTTGATGCCATCCACGAGCCGTCAAATTTGGCGTGACAGATCCTTTCGATCCCACCACGAATGCCATGGCGGGCGCAGCTTACCTGAAGGAATTGATGCAGAAATACAAGGGCGATCTGCGTCTCGCGCTCGTAGCTTACAATGCTGGGCCGCTGAAGGCCGATCAACTGGATCCGTCGCAATATCCAGTCGAAACTCAGGGCTATCTGGCCGCCATCTTCGCCGAGATCGGAACGCCTGATACCGGCAAACCCTCAGCGAAGTAAGTCTTCGAGCTGAATTTTGGCTTCGGTACGCGAATCGCGATACTTCACAATTACAGGCGTATACAACGAAATGCCCCATTCTTTGCCGATCCCCGTTTGCACCTGGCGCGACCCGGCAACCACCACCGCCTCTTCGGGAATCACCAGCGGGGCATTGTCCGTGGCGCGGTGCACCGTCTCCCGGACCAAATCATAAACTGGCGTAGAACGGTTCAAAATCGTGCCGCTGCCAAGCACTGCGCGCCGCTTCAACACTGTTCCTTCGTACACACCGCAGTTTCCGCCGATCAGGACATCGTCCTCCACAATCACTGGCAGCGCACCAACGGGTTCCAACACGCCGCCGATCTGTGAGGCCGCGGAAATATGACAGTTCTTCCCGATCTGCGCGCAACTCCCAACCAGCGCGTGCGAATCGACCATCGTGCCCGCGTCTATGTAAGCGCCGGCATTGATATACATAGGCGGCATACACGTAACTCCCGGCCCGACATAGCAGCCGTCGCGAATGCTCGAACCGCCTGGCACCACACGAATCCGGTCGCCTGAAGAAATCGGCCGCAGCGGGTAAGTCGACTTGTCGAAGAATTGCGGACTCCCCGCCTCCGGCATCGCAATAATGCCGCCGATTCGAAAACCGATAAGGATGCCCTTCTTCACCCAGGCGTTCACGCGCCAGCCCGATGCTTGCGATGCGTCCGGCTCGGCAGAACGGATCGTCCCATTGTTCAACTGTGCCCGAAACGCTTCAAATAACTGCCGGTGTTCATCGCCGTATTCTGCAGGCGGTTGCGCGAACAACTCTTCGATTGGCTTTTGAAGACCGCTCAAGCTCTCACTCCGGAGAGCAAACCGGCATGTTCGAGAATCGCTTCAATTTTTTCTTGTGAAGCTTTCAAGGGTGCAACCAGCGGCAAACGCCATACAGGCTCCAGCAATCCCATCCGCGCCATTGCGAACTTCACGGGGCCGGGGCTGGTTTCGACAAAGTTGACTTCGAGCAATGGTTGAAGCTTCTGCTGCATCCGGCGAGCCTCAGCAAAATCTTCCTTGAGAGCGGCGTGCACCAACGCGCTAAACTCGCCCGGTATTTCGTTACTCGCAACCGAAATGACGCCGCGCCCCCCAAGAGCAATCAACGGAAGCGCAACCGCGTCATCCCCGGCGAGCACAATAAATGACTCGGGCACGCGCGCGACAATGCTCGCCATTTGTCCAATATTTCCGGATGCTTCTTTGATGCCGATAATGTTGGAAATGTCAGCCAACCGCAGTACGGTAGCTGGTTCAAGATTGACATTCGTCCGGCTTTGCACGCTGTAGAGGATAATCGGCAGACTCGTCGAAGCGGCAATCGCCCGGTAGTGCTGGTAAAGCCCTTCCTGAGTGGGCTTGTTGTAATACGGCGTCACTGAAAGTATGCCCGAGACGTGCAGCTTTTCCAAGTCAGCGACGAGCTGTGTTACATGCCGCGTATCGTAGCTGCCCGCTCCCGCCAGCACCGGCAAGCGACCATTCGCTTCTTCAACCGTGATCTCAACCACCCGCAGGTGTTCTTCATGCGTCAGCGTCGGGCTTTCGCCGGTTGTGCCACAGGGAACGAGAAAATCAACGCCGCCTTTGATCTGTCGCCTGATGAGTGCACGCAACGTCGGTTCATCGAGCTCGCCGTTGGCACGAAAGGGGGTGACAAGCGCAGTACCGCAACCGGTAAACATGTGGTCTCCTGTTACTAGTTTAAGTGTGTTGGCCGAAGAGGACGTCGTCGAAGGTATAAACACCCTTCCGCCCAAGGATCCAGCGCGCGGCTTGCAGAGCGCCCCGCGCGAAGCCTTCCCGGCTGCGAGCGGTGTGGCGCAGCGTTATCGTATCCGCCGCCGAATCGAAACCGATCTCGTGCGTTCCGGGATGCCTTCCAGCGCGGTTCGCCGCAGTATCGATCGTCCGCGAGTAACCATGCTGCCGCATTGCTTTGACCAATTGCAGCAAAGTCCCAGAAGGCGCATCTTTCTTGGCGTCGTGATGGATTTCCCAGGCCCAGGCGCCATATTCCGTCTGCCCCTCAAGCAGTTCGGCTGCAAGCGCCGCCAGGCGCTTAAACACAGCCACACCCACTGAGAAATTCGGGCTCGCAACCAGCGCGGTGTGGTTTTGCTCCACTATGGCCGAAATTTCGTCCAAATGCTCCAGCCATCCAGTGGTGCCGCAGACCGTCGGAATTTGCTCGGCAGCCAAGCGCTGCAAATTGCCAACCGCACTCTCCGGATTCGTAAATTCGATCGCGACGTCCGCTCCTTCGAGAGAGGCTTTACGGTCACGGCTAGTGAGCCGCTGCACAACCTCAAAGCGATACTCCGCAGCAAGCTGCTCGATCATTCGGTTCATCTTGCCGTAGCCAACCAGCGCGAGTTTATACGTTTCGGGCATAACGTCAATCAAAAACGGCCGGGTCGAGCTCCGAGAAAAACTCGGTATGAAGTGCGCCCACGGCGGTCTGCAGATCGCCTTCCGCCAGCACGAACCCCAGATTCAACAGCGAAGCGCCCTGCGAAATCATACGAATGTTTAAGTTGCTCAACACTTGGAAGGCGCGGCCCGCAATTCCCGGAGTATGCCGGATGTTCTCGCCAACCAGGCAGATCAAGGCCTGGCTCGCTTCGATACTCACGTCGGCAAACTGGCGTAACTCTTCTGCGATGGCTGGCAGTTGATCCGAGCTGTCAAGCGTGAGCGACACACTCACCTCCGATGTCGCTACCATGTCGACGCTGGTCGCATACCGGTCGAAGATTTCAAAGATGCGCTGAAGAAAGCCGTGCGCCATCAGCATCCGGGTAGATCGAATATTGACGATGGTAACGCCGCGTTTGCACGAAATCGATTTCACCGCGTTGCGGCAAGGCGCGCCAACAGCGGTGATGCGCGTGCCTTCTACCTCGGGCCTGCGCGAGTTCAGAATGACCACCGGAATATTCTTCTCAAGTGCCGGCACGACCGTCGCCGGATGCAGCACCTTCGCGCCGAAGTAAGCCATTTCCGCGGCTTCGGCAAACGAAAGGCTCTTCACCCGATGCCCGCCGGGAATCACGCGCGGATCGGCGGTGAGCATGCCGTCTACATCGGTCCAGATCTGGATTTCTTCGGCCCCCACTCCTGCGCCTATGATCGACGCTGAGAAATCGGAGCCGCCCCGTCCGAGCGTAGTGGTTTGATGATTGAGCGTCGATCCGATAAACCCGCCCATCACCACCACCGACGATTCTGCAACCGGCACCACGCGTTCTGCCAGCGCCGCAAACGTTTCGGGGAAAAGCGGCCGCGCTTCGGTAAAGCGGTTATCGGTGAAGATGATTCGACGTGCATCCACATGCTGCGTGGGCATTCCCGCAGCGCGAAACGCATAACTTACGATCAGACTGGAGAGCCGCTCCCCGGCGCTTGCCACAGTGTCCATCGAGCGCGGGGAAAGCTCGCCCACCACGGCAAGGCCTTTCACTAAATCTTCCAGCCAATCGAAATGAGTGCGGATAAACCGTTCAAGATCTGCGGCCGCCGAACCTGCAAGCGGCAGGCCTTGCGCCAGGTGATGCACGCGCAATTCATCGACGAGCGCCAGCGCTTGCTCCCGTCGTCCCGCCGCGGCGTGGCGTGCCGTTTCGAGCAGCTTATTGGTGGTGCGCCCCATGGCCGAAACCACCACAATCGGCCGCCGCCCCTCATGCCGCCGCACGATTGTAATTACACGCTCAATAGCTTCCTGCGATTCGACGGAGGTTCCGCCGAACTTCATCACGATCATGCGCGTTAAAGCAGGCCCTCGGAGACCATAAGCTCAGCGTTCAACACAGCAGCGCCGGCCGCCCCGCGAATCGTATTGTGCGCGCACGCGATGAATTTTAGATCGAGCACGGGGCATTCCCGCAGTCGGCCGACAAAAACCGGCATGCCCTTCTCACGAAGGGCGTCGCGCCGCGGCTGCGGACGATCCGCCTGCGGCATATAAATCACGGGCTTCAAGGGCGCGCTCGGCAGCTTTCGCTCCTGTGGTACACCGCGAAAGGACTCCAGTGCCGCGCGAGCTTCCTCGATAGAAGGTTTACGCGCGAACGAGACAGAAGTAGCGACAGTGTGTCCGTCCACCACTGGCGACGCGATTGCAATGTGCGCTCACTTTGGCTGCGAGTGCTGCGTTCGCCTCGCCCAAAATCTTCTGCGTCTCCTGCTGCATCTTTTCTTCTTCGGATCCGATAAAAGGAATCACGTTCGCGAGGATGTCCATCGAGGCAACCCCCGGGTATCCCGCGCCCGAGACGGCTTGCATCGTCGCCGCCAACACGCGCTCGATCCCAAACGGCTTGAGTGCCGCCAAAGCCAGCGTGAGCGTCACTGTAGAGCAATTCGGGTTCGTGACAATGGCGCCCTTCCATCCACGATTTGCCTGCTGCTCTTTAAGGAGCGAGAGGTGCTCTGGATTAATCTCCGGAACAATGAGCGGAACATCGGGCTCCATGCGATGATTGCGCGAATTAGAGACAACGTAGTGGCCAGCCGCCGCAAAAGCCCGCTCAATATCGGTTGCTACAGAAGCATCCATTGCCGAGAAAACAAGCTGCGGCGCGCTCCCCGGCTTCGACTCGGAAACAACTATCTCCGCCGCCGCATGCGGCATTTCGCCATCGAGACGCCACGCCGTCGCTTCAGCCAATTTTTTGCCGCTCGACCGATCGCTGGCGCCCAGCCAGGTGAGCCGGAACCAGGGATGCCCTTCGAGGAAACGAATGAAATGCTGGCCCACCATGCCAGTGCCGCCTAAGATACCTACTTCAATGGTTTTCATACGAATTACCGGCCGAGCTCCTTTACCAGACGCTGGTAGATGTCAATAGCTGCAAGCAGTTCGTCCTTGGGAATATTCTCGTTCGATGTGTGCGCGACGTGTATGCTGCCAGGCCCGATCAGGTACGGCTCCCCCCATGCGCCATCGGAATGCCGGTATGTCGGTGGTAAAAGCGACTACGGTCGTCGGCAGCCCATCCAGCGAACCGAGTTGGACAGCGGGGATGAACAAGATTTCTTCGGCGTGCGCGTCGGGGGACGCGGCTTGCTCGATGGCTCTGCGTAAGGCTACTGAGTCATCCACCACGCGGATGAAAACTTCAGCCGATGCCGCATCGGGAATTACATTCGGAGCGCGGCCGCCTTCGATCCGGCCAATGTTCAACGTGCTCTTTCCAAGCAGCGGATCTTCCGGCAGCGGAACTGCGCGGATGCGCCCCAATGCGTCCAGCAGTTTTTCAATGGCAGATTCGCCGAGTTCCGGATAAGCGGAATGGGCCATACGTCCACCTGCTTTGATTTCGTAACGCAGCGCGCCTTTCGAACCCAGCGCAAGTTTATTCTCCGTCGGCTCGCCATTGATTAGAACTCGGCTGCCGCGCGGCGTCTGGGCGGCCGCTATCGCGCCCGCGCTGTTGCGTTCTTCCCCGACCACAAAAAGGAGACCGAAATCGCGCCGCTTCTCGAGCAGCAGTCGTTCCGCGGCCGCAATCATCGCTGCAATAATGCCCTTGGTATCGCAAGCGCCGCGACCCCAGATGTGCGTCCCGTCTTCCCGCGATGGAACGAACGGAGGCACCGTATCCATATGAGTCGAAAGAGTCACCGTGGGCCGGCCGAAACAAACGAAAATGTTGTCGCGTTTTGACTCTACCGGCAGGCGTTCGGCGCGCCCATCGAATCGCACTGCCATTTCGGACAGGTGCTCCCATAAAAAGTTGCCGATTTCAAACTCATTTGGCGTAATCGATTCGATATCGATGAGCTTTTGCGTGAGTTCGAAAGGGTGCATGGCGCGAAGAGAGCTATAGCGGATAAGCTAACGCTTTGGTTCTAGCGGCTGATTGAGATTGATACGCCAGAATAGCAAACGGGAGCAAAACGTGACAAAAGACACGGTTTTGCCCAGACTGCCGAGCGCAATCATAATGTCAAACGGCATGAATCAACTGTGGACATTCCGATGGAGGTTTATTCAATGAGACTTGATCCGCAGACGACAGTCGATACCCTTTTGCGGGCGATTCCGAGCTCCGCCTCGGTTTTCGAAAAACTTGGCATCCAGGCAACGTCTCAGGAAAAGAGAAGCCTGCAGCAGGTATGTGCGGACCGCGGCGTGGGTTTGGAGGAATTCCTGCGCGAATTGGATGCGGTCGATTGGGAAAACGAAACCAGCGATCGTGCGTGATCGCTTGCAACAGTCGCGCACAGCGTACCTGCTATGGGCCGCTGTGCGAACTTTACTTCTTGCAAAAACACGATATAGCTCAAACAGATTCGCCTTCGCCTGATGGCGTCCCGTATAGTTCCGCCTCCGCCCGGAACCAGTCCTCCTCGGGCGAACCGTTGTTCCCTTCGCGTGCCTCCCAATAAGAGTAAGCCAGCAGCGCAATTTTTTGATGCTCGTGTTCCACGCCAGCGGTGACCCCATGCCCGGTTTGCTGGGTATCTGCGCCGCTTGTCGCAGTATTGTGCGAGGTGGGGGCGTTTGAAGAGGCTTTGATTTTCGCGGTTTGAGTTGCCGCACTTCCCATTTCAAAACTCCTTGGGTGAAATTGGCAGATCTAACGTTCTGTCTGACAAGATAGTCGCGCAACGCCCAGAGTGAGTAAGTGACATTGCTCACAGCGTTCCCGCTTCACCCTCGAATAAATTAAAACTCCCATCACGTAGCCCAATTTATAGCGATAAACTTTTCCTCATGGCAAGCGATGCAAGTTCGCGAGGTGTCGATAAGGTTGGCGTGCTCCATCAGACCGATCTCTTCAGTAACTTACCCGACGAGATCCTCCGCAAGGCGGCGAGCGTCGCCATTACCCGGCATCTCACTCGGGATCAGGTTTTGTTTTCAGAAAATGATGAGGCGTCCGGTTTATTCATCGTCGCTAGTGGCGAACTGCGCTCCATCCGGCAGAATCTGGATGGCCGCGAACAGGTACTCTCTACCGAGCGGATCGGCTCCGTTCTCGCCGCGGTTCCTGTATTCAACGGCGGGAAATATTACAGCACAATCATTGCCGATGCCAAGTCCGACGTTCTCTGCATAGAAAAACAACAGTTCCATCAGTTGTGTCATGACCACACCGAGCTGCTATGGAATTTGGCCCGCGTCCTGGCGCATAAAGTCCGCCACTGCGCAGAGTTGATTGAGTCGCTGGCGCTGCGGAACGTGGAGCAACGCGTGGCGCAGCATCTCCTCACCATCGCTGCCGAACGTGGCGTCCCTGTCGGACCAGGTTGCCTCGTGGAGCTTCGCCTGACCCGCGCCGAAATCGCCAGCCGCGTGGGTTCTGCCCGCGAAGTCGTCTCCCGGGCGTTCACTCATCTCCAGGAGGCTGCCTTAATTCAAATGAAGGGCCGGCGCCTCGTGACAGTCCCGGACATGCAAAAATTACGCGCCTTTGCCGGTGCCGAGACTTCGCGCAAAAAACCCGCGATGCTCTCTGAGCTGTCTTCTGAAATGGCCTGAAAACAACCAGTAATTTCACAGGGGTTAGTTCGTGACAAATAACACTGATCCGCTTGTCGGCGAAGCTCAATCTGGAGACAGAGGCTCCTTGTCGCCGGAGCTAACACCTATGAGTGCACTGACCCAGCATCGATCAGAGGAGCCGCGATTATGGATCAGTCAGCCGGGAGGGCATTCAAACTGTTACTCAGACCCTCAGGGCAGCTTCGTCATTATCGCCTCCGGGAGCCGGGAAGCGAGCCAATATCTCCACAGCAATGCTTATTCCGCCGCGATCGCCTTCGTCCAGGGCGAGTTTGACATCCGCGGCGATATCTTCGCCGCAATTCAGCACTTCTCTGACTTAGCTCATTCCGGAGCCGGACAATATTTCTATTCCGCGCTCGCCACGCTTGGGCATCTGCGTACCCGGTTTACGTTTGGCCGCTCGGAATCCAGGAAGAGCATCGGCTTCCATTACGATCTTTCCAACGAATTCTACGCGCAGTTTCTCGACTCACGTATGGTTTACTCCGCGGCTGATTTCGAACGGCCTGGCGATTCTCTTGAAGTTGCCCAAACCCGGAAACTGGACCGGATCTGTGAAGATCTCGACCTTCGGACCGGCGATAGATTTCTCGACATCGGATGCGGCTGGGGCGGCCTGATCTCTCGCGCATCTCGCAAATACGGGGCCAGAAGCTTCGGCTGCACCCTCAGCAGTCAACAACTTGCGTTCGCAAATGAAGCGCTTCGCCGCGAGAGAGTCGATCGGCTAGCCGAGGTAAACTTCTGCGATTTTCGCGATCTTTCCGGACTTTTCGAGAAGGTTGCATCGGTTGGCATGTTCGAGCACGTCGGCCGCTCGCGCCTCCGTTTGTATCTCGAAAGAGTTTATGAAATGATCGAGCCCGGCGGCTTGTTCCTCAATCGCGGCGCCGTGCGCCTGCCTGGCGTCTCGGACGCCCCCGAGACCCTCTTCCTCCAAAAACGCGTATTTCCGGATGGAGATCTGGTTCATCTCGATGACGTAGTTCGGGAGGGCGAGCGCGTCGGCTTCGATGTGGTCGGGATCCGCGATCTGCGCCTGCACTATGCCCAAACCTGCCGTCGCTGGGTAGAAAACCTGCAACGAAATGCTGAGCGTTGCTGCGAGCTGGTGGGATCTGTTGCATATCGGACCTGGCTGTTGTATCTTGCGGCGTCGGCGGTGAGTTTTGAGCGCCGCCATACGGGTGCTTCCCAAGTACTCTTTTCTAAGTCCTGAATTACAACTTACGGGCCTGTAAAAACATCGAGATCTCCTCTCGTGATAAAACGCACGGCGTTGTAAGTTCTCCGGAGTCACTCTGAAGTTAGGAATGATTACAGAGTTTCCAGATCTTACAGGCCTGGACTAAGAAAGGAGTCCATATGTGCGATTATTCGCGGCGTGACGTTCCGAGCCGTCTTGCGGAACAGGGTGAAGAACTTGTCTTGCATAAGTTCGAGATGGGCACGCTAGGCTTCGCCGGGGTGGCCGATCTTTCGGAATGGCAGGAAGCAAGCCGGGTTGAAACGGGCGGCTTCTGGTCCACAATGCGAGATTGGCTAGTGCCCAGGAGCCTGCCGCGGCTCTCTGGCGTTTGCATCCCTCCAGGCACGCAATTGCTCCTGAACGAAGTTCCGCTCCATACGCAGATATCTCTCGGCTTAGCTCCGTCCGAAATTGTCACGTTCACCGAACTCTCAAGCCGGCGGTATTCCTACCGCGACGCCTTGCTCCTGCCGAATCGCACCCGGGTGTTGTTGCAAGACTTACCGGAAGGCCTGCATGCTCTTGTACTCTCGACATCGCCAGAACCTGCGGTGGAACCGGTTGAGCGGGAATTGCAGGCGGCATAACTATGCCATGGCTAATAGTTATTTACCGAAGAAAGGGAGAAATGTTTTATGACACCAAATGAACAATTTAATACGACGCCTATAAAGGCAAATGAACCGAAAAGTGCAATGGGCGCGATTCAGGGAGTAAGCACGATCTGTCTGCTCGCCGGAATATGGCTGTTCATCTCGCCCTGGGTTTACGGGTTCGCTGGGGCGGGAAATGCGTTGAACTGCTGGATCGTTGGCGGCCTGATAATTCTGTGCGGAATCATTCGTCTGGCGCGGCCAGCGTACTCAACCGTACTTAGCTGGTGCAATATGATCCTCGGCATCTGGGCATTCTTCTCGCCGTGGATCTACGGCTATACCGGCAATCAGGGCCGCTTCATCAATAGCCTGTGCGTGGGCGTTATTGTTTTCGTATTCGCCATAGCTTCGGCGCTTATGGGACGGAGGGCTCACCCGTTGACTCCCAGCACCGTCGCGCATTAACGCCTCGGGTGGACCTGGATCGCCGGCCGCCTGATCGACGCGAAGCTTAAACTTAAGGGGTATGGCCCAAGAGAAGGTTCTCGTCACAGGCGCCGGCGGCTTCATCGGCAGTCACCTGGTTGAATATCTGATCGCCAAAGGTTATTGGGTGCGTGGCGTAGATATCAAGCTGCCGGAATATGCGCAGACGGGCGCCCACGAATTTAAGCTCTTGGACCTTCGCCGTTGGGAAAACTGTCTTGAAGCCACCCGCGGCATGAATCAGGTCTATGCGCTTGCGGCGGATATGGGCGGAATGGGTTTTATTTCCGCCAATCATGCCCAGATTCTGCACAATAATGCACTTATCAACCTGCATACCCTCGATGCAGCGCGCGAAAATAACGTATCCCGCTACCTATACACTTCCTCTGCCTGTATTTATCCCGAATTTCTTCAAACCGAGGCGAATGTCACTCCGCTAAAAGAGTCCGATGCCTATCCAGCCATGCCGCAAGATGCGTACGGTTGGGAAAAGTTAATTACGGAACGCCTTTGCAAACATTATCGCGAAGACTACGGCCTCGAGACCAGAATCGTGCGCTTTCATAACATTTTCGGGCCGCTCGGAACGTGGGATGGAGGCCGCGAAAAAGCTCCCGCTGCCCTCTGCCGCAAAATCGCGATCGCTAAACTGACTGGCGCTCGTTCAATCGAAATTTGGGGCGATGGGGAACAAACACGTTCTTTTTGCTACATCGATGATTGTCTTGAAGGGCTTTATCGCCTCATGCAATCTGATTTTTTGGAACCAATCAATCTCGGCCAGGATCGGATGGTCAGCATCAACGAATTGGCGAATATTATCGCCGCCATCGCGCAGGTGAAGTTGACAAAGAACCATGTCAAGGGTCCGCAGGGCGTCCGCGGAAGAAATTCGGATAATTCGCTGTTGCGCGAAGTGCTTCACTGGGAGCCGGCCGTCTCGTTAGAAGATGGGCTCAAGTTAACCTACCCCTGGATAGAAGAACAAGTACGGCAAAGCCGAAGCGAGCCAATACCGGCGGCTAAATTGGCATAGCGCTCTTACGTTGCGATCAATGGGCCGGTGCAATCTCGATTGCATCGTATTTCTAATCCCCCTTCCTTGAATCGCTTCAGACCTTGTGTCGGCCGACCCCCGTATCAAGACCGCTTGCGCTCCCGGGAAACCCGGCGTACAGTGTAACCGAGAGCTGCGGGTCCGAGGGGTGAATGCTTGTAGAGGTTTCATGGGCCTTTCCGAAGGGCGCGAGTGCCAGACTGTTGAGCGCATTTCTTCTAGCCCCACTCGCTGCGGCCCAGCAAATCCCGCCAGTCAAAGCATCGATTGACGTGCCGCTGGTCGTAAGTTCTGGCGTCCCTTTACGCCTCTACATTACCCAAAAGGTTTCGTATCGCTACGGCGCTAACGTGGAAGCGAAGCTGGCCGAGCCTGTTTGGGCTTTCGATAGGATTGTGATCCCCGCCGGAACCGTCGCCGAGGGCTACGTCAGCCAGCTCCAGCCGGTTCCGACACTCGTCCGCGCGAGCGCTATCGCCGGAGGGAACTTTACGCCGCTCAAGCGCGCGGAAGTCTCGTTTACCTCTCTCGTTCTGCCCGGCGGCCGGCGATTAGATGTTGCGACCCGGCAATCATTCGGCTTGCCGACAATCTACGTCCCGCCCAAGCCGGCAAACGCTACCGGTCAACAGGCCGGGAACAAGCGGCCCCGATTGGGGTCGGGGAAAGTCGCGAAGGCCGGCCAGTTCCTTCGCCAACAGGCCGAAAATCAGGTGAATACACAGCTGAATGCCCGGACGTTCGGCTTGTTCGATTTCGTCCGTGGCCCGAACAAGCGCGAATGGATAGAAAACTTCTTGCTGAACAAGCTGCCCTATCGCCCGCAGTGGTATCGCAAAGGAACCCGCTTCGATGCCGTACTCACGGAGCCTCTCGATTTCGGAATCGCTCACCTTGCTGCCGCGGACCTTCAGTACCTCGGGACTCAACCGGCTCCCGATTGCGTGGCGCTAATGCGGATCGTGTCGGCCATCAGTTCGTCGGATGCGCACATCGGAGACCCAATGCAGGGCGTCCTCTCCCAGCCCTTATTCACTTCAAGCCACAGGCTGCTCCTGCCGGAAGGAACGAGGTTCACGGGTAAAATCACGCTTGCCAAACGGGCGCGCCTTTTCCATAGGGGCGGTAAGCTGCGTTTCGCCATCGACGACGTGCAAGTTCCGGAAATCTCCGCCCTCTCCGGCCTCTCCCGGGCCGCCGTAAATTCGACTACGGAACCCGTCCACGCGCAATTAGCCGCCGTTGAAGCGGACCCTCACAAGATCAAGGTCGATCGGGAAGGGACCGCCAAAGCCACCGAATCCAAAACTCGCCTGCTACGCCCTGTAATCGCCGCGCTCGTTGCTGCGAAGTCGCTCGATAACGACGCCGGAAAACAAACCGCCTCAGGGTCCGGCAGCCCAAACACTGCCGGCCTCACGCTCGGTGGCTTTTCTGGTTTCGGACTGCTGGGGATTGCGGCTTTCAAAGCTCCCCCCGCGCTCGGCTCGGCTCTTGGATTCTATGGCTTGGCCTGGTCTGTATATTCAACCGTGATCTCGCGCGGCAGCGAGGTCACCTTTCAGCCTAATGTCGCTATGGCGATCCGTTTCGGCGTCCCGCCGCGTCCAACAGAACCACGAGCCTCAAAGTAGATCAGAAGCTGCTGATCCCTATGCGCCACTCTTTCGGTCGTATTTGAATTCTATTTCGAAGCTGCTTGAATCGATTCATTCGAAGAAAATCTTTGACATGCCCGCGCCCGGCGAGATAAGGTACAAATCGAGAGTCGTCAAATAGAAGGGGCTTCACCTTGTTCCAGTCATCCGTCCGGTCGCTTGCACTGTGGCTGTGTCTTCCGTTCGCATTAACGCCTGCCGTTTATCCACAGCATTCCCATAACGATGCAAAATCGCCGGTACCGGTGCTTGAGGAGTCCGGCTTCCGTCCCATCTTCAATGGCAAAACGCTCGACGGCTGGGACTGCGATCCTGATTTCTGGAGGGTCACCGGGGGTGCCATTGTTGGAGAGACGAATCAAAGCCACCAGCCCAAGCAAAATACCTTCTGCATCTGGAAAGGCGGCCAGCCCGGCGATTTCGAACTGAGGGCCGAGTATCGGTTGACCGGCATCAACGATGGCAACAGCGGCATTCAATACCGCAGCGTCGAACTCCCGCAGGTGGCTCGCTGGGTGATGAAAGGCTACCAGGCCGACATCGATCTGAAACAGCAATATACCGGACAAGTTTACGAGGAGCGCGGCCGTGGTTTCCTCGCCTTACGCGGCCAAATCTCGTACGTCCCGAATGGCGCCAAGGTTGGCTCAATCGGCTCCGTCGGCGAGAACGCGCAACTCCGCAGCTTCATCAAAGATAACGATTGGAACGCGATCGATGTCATCGCGCGAGGCAATACCCTGATTCAGCTCATTAACGGTCACGTCATGAGCATCCTGGTGGATGACGATGTGACTAACCGCAAGATGACCGGTGAAATCGGGATCCAGTTGCACCGGCTTCCAAACTGCGCCATGAAAATGGAGACCCGGTCGATTCGCATCAAAACCTTCTAGTAAGCCGTCCCAATGATTTCGACACCATCGCTGCCCTCCAATCGGTGCGCTTATGGCTGAGATAGCGCAATCAGAGCCGGGAGCGAAGCGACCGGAGCACTACCCATATGAGTGGGACGGCTCACTAGGCATGCGAACCCGGCAGAACCGCGGCGGCGAAGGAGCGGTATAGCTTTTCTTGCCATGGCCACCATCAAAGAGGTTGCGCGCGCACTGGGCGTTTCTCATCTGATCGCGATGGGCTATCGCCGTATCTTCCTCCCGGCGGAAAGCGCGCGGGGCTAAGCAATGAATAAAACAATGATGTTGAAAAGCTATTGGAAGCGGTGCAGGCTCTTCCTCGCGCCGTTTGTTTTCACGAGTCTCCTCTATGCCGATCTGCCGAACGCCCCTGGCAGGGCCACAGTTATAAGAGTCTGCGGCAAATGCCATTCGCCGGAGCGAGCGGCTTCTCTTCATCAGGATCGTCTCGCATGGGAAGAGACGATCACGAAAATGATCAAGTTCGGTGCCTCCGGTTCCGACGATGAATTCGATACGATCCTTGCCTATCTTTCAAAGAATTTCGGACCTCAGAAGCCGGGTCCCATTGACATCAACAAAGCCAATATGGTCGACCTCCAGACCACCCTGCTGCTGCTCCGCCACGAGGCGCGCGCCATCATCGAATACCGCACAAAAAATGGAGCTTTTGAATCTCTTGACGATTTGAAGAAAGTGCCCGGCCTCAACTTCAGCAAAATCGAAGCCAGGAAAGACCGCATCACGTTCTGATCGCTTCCGGTTGATATACTCATGCGAGACTTGAGTCGTTTCAATCTCCTGAAAATCTTAGTTGTAGCTGCCGCCGGGTGCCTGCTAATCTCTGCCGCCGATTGGCCTACGCTATCCGGTAGCCCCGAACGTAACGGGTGGGCTCGTTCCGAGCGCATTCTTAACAGTCACAATATTGGCAGCCTTCAGGTCCTCTACAAATTCCACGCCGCAAACCAATCCCGCGGGCTCGATTCTCTCAGCGCTCCCATCGTCGATGGCAATCTGATCACGTATCTCGGATTCAAAGAGATGCTGGTCTTCGGCGGCAGTTCCGGTAAAGTCTTTTCCGTCGACGCAGACTTGAATCAGCTTTTGTGGGTAGCTCATTTGGGAAATCAAACTCCGCCTCCCCAAACGCAATCGTCTACTTTGGTCTGCCCGGGCGGGATGACCGCGCCCGTGGTCATGCCGGGCAGCAGTTCCGCCGCCCTGCATTTCGCTTCGGGAATCCGGCGCGCCATCATCCCGACACGCCCGCCCACACGAGGACCCAAGGATCGCCCGATGGTGATCGTCCCTCCTTTTGTTCCCGGCGTCACGCCCCTCACCCCCGCCGCTCTCGGCGATCTGGCTATCTTCTATGCGGTCTCGAGTGATGGCGATCTCCATCTCCTAAACGCCTACACCGGCGAGGAACTCGTCGCCCCTCTAAAATTCGTGCCGCCCAATTCCAGAATCACCAGCCTCAACATTTGGCACACCACCGTGTTTGCGACCACCGGCAGCGATTGCAACAACAATCCCAATGCTCTGTACGCGTTGGATTTTCTTCGCCCGGATAGATATGTCTGGTCCTTCACCACCAACGGATCGGGCTTCTCGGGCATCGGCGGAACTGCGATTGGCCGCGATGGGACCGTCTACGTTCAGGTCGCTTCCGGAGCCAACCCCTATATCGGCACGCTTCACGATACCGTCCTCGCGCTCACTTCCCCCGATCTGCGCGTGAAAGATTTCTTCACCCCCGCCGGAAAAGCTCCTAAGCACAAGTCGAGCACCATCTCTCAAGGCATTACGCCAACTGTCTTCTCCTGGAAAGGAAAAGAATTCCTCGCCGCCGCCGATAGTGAAGGCCGTCTTTATCTACTCGATGCCGCCGCGCTTGGAGGCCCCGATCATCACACCCCGCTCGTTGCGAACGACTCCGCCGCCGTGCAGAAAAAGAAGAAAGAGTGGTACGGTTTTCGCGGCGCGTTTGCGACCTGGCTCGATGTCGATTCTCAAACCCGCTGGTTATACGCGCCATTCTGGGGCGGGGAAGATCCTGGAACCAGCCGTATTCTCGCCTTCAAAATACCGGGTACTGCGACCCAACCCGCGCTCGAACCGGCCTGGAACTCGCCCCCCATTCGCACTCCCAGCGCTCCCGTCATCGCAGCCGGCATGCTCTTTACGGTTTCGAGCGGCGAACCGCCGTCGATGTATAAGAAGCGCGGCAAATTGTTCAATCTGGAAGAGTGGAACAAAGCGGTGGCGCCGGCCGTCCTGTATGCCTTCGACGATACGACCGGAAAGCAACTCTATTCGAGCGGCACAAGCATCACGAGCTATGCTCATAACCCGGCTTTGGCCGTAGCGAACGGCCGGATCTATCTCCCGACGCACGATAATGATATGTACTGTTTCGGTATTCCGGCCACCCAGCCGCAACTCGCAGGCCGCGAACACCCATAGCTTTTATGCGCTTCCATATACCTCTTTTTCTGGTGATGCTCTGCCTTCCCGTGCTGTGCGCCGACTGGTTGACCGATGGCGGCAGCCCCCATCGCACGGGATGGCAGAAAGAGGAGCACATCCTCACAAAAGAGAATGTCAAAAATCTACAGATCTTGTGGACCATCAAATTCAACAACCAGCCCCGGGAAATGCACTCGCTTTTCGCGCCGCTGATTGCCGAGGATGTCCCTACTGCCGACGGCCCTAAGCAGATTGCTGTAGAGGCGGGCATCTCCGACAACCTCTACGGCATTGACGTCGAAGCAGGCAAGGTTCTGTGGCAAAGACACTTCGATTACCCGCCGATTACGCAGGGGCGCGGTCTGCAGGAAGGCGATCCTCTCTGCCCGGGCGGCCAAACTGCCACACCCGTCATCGGGCAGCTCGAAAATGGCAGGCGTACCGTCTACGCGCTCGATGGGGACGGCCGCCTCCATTTCATCAATGTAGCCGACGGGGAAGAGCTTGCAACGCCCGTAAAATTTGGATTCGCCAACAGTAAATCTTATTCGCTCAATATCTGGGATAACGTAATCTTCACCAGTACCTCGCAAAGCTGTAATGGAAGCCCGAATCAGATGTGGGCTATCGATCTAAACGATCCCGCTAAAAAGGTCATGACGTTCAATCCGCGCAGCGGCGGTATGTGGGGCCGCTCCGGCGTGTCGTTCGATTTCAACGGGGTCGCCTGGGCCCCCACCGGCGATGGCATTTACGATCCGGAGAATCGTACTTTCGGCAATGGCCTCGTCGGCGTCAAAGCAGTGAACGGCAAGTTGGAGCTGCAGGACTGGTTCGAGCCGCGCAACTGGTCCTGGTTGAGCAAGCGCGATCTCGACATGCAGGTTACACCCGCGATCTTCAAAGATAAGAGCCGGCAGCTCATGGTCACCGGCAGCAAGGAATGTCGCGTCTACTTGCTCGATCCCGACGAAGCCGGCGGCGACGATCATCAGACACCTCTCTACCGCTCACCGCAATTGTGTAATCAACAGGTAAACTTTGCGTCCGCCGGAATCTGGGGTTCCATGGCAACCTGGCTCGATGGCGATGGCACACGCTGGATCCTGTCGCCCTTCTGGGGGCCCGTTCACCCCGATTTTAAAGTCCCTGTAACTTACGGGCCGGTAACTCACGGCGCGGTTGTCGCGTTCAAGTTACACCAAAACGGAGACACGTTCACCCTCAATCCCGCCTGGATGTCGCGCGACATGATGCGAGCGGAACCGCCGGTGGTGGCTAACGGTGTCGTCTACGGATACGGCAACGGCGAAAATACTGAACAGGCCTATGCCGATCGCGGCCTCTTCGATTACAGCCCCGAGCGCATCAAACACTCCACCCATGCCGTCCTCTACGCACTCGATGCCGAAACCGGTAAGGAACTCTATTCGAGCGGAGATCAAATCAAATCGTTCAATCACTTCAGCGCGCTGTCGATTGCCAATGGCCGTGTGTATATCGGCACCTACGATAGCGTCCTGTATTGTTTTGGCTTGCCGAAATAATGGGGTAGAAATCGCGATACGATTGTCGCAGCCGCCCAGTCCAGAGGAAATGATAAATGCTATTGCGTTGCTTGTGCGTGTTCGGGCTTCTGTTTGGTGCGCGATCGAACCCGGCGGAACGCCGCATTGATTTGGGGAGCGCCGATCCGGGCTCGCTCTACGCCGTCACCATTGCGATTAAAGATCCGGCTCGCTTTCAAAACAAGAAGTCGATAGAAGTTTCGATCTCTGATGCCCGCGGTCAGGTGGCCGCAAAGCGTCTGCATGCCCAGGATCTCGACTTTTATGTGACTCTTTCACCTCGCGCCAAAGGGCCGGCCACGGCTATGATTGAAGCCGCGCCCGGCGAGCAAATTCCCGAATTATTCACCGCCTTCCGGCGTATTCCGCAGACGCGTTCCGCCGACGCGGCCATTGCAGCTATGCCGAACAGCACCTGGCAAACAGCGCAGCAGGTCGAGTTCGGCCAGACAATTTATGGCGGCTCGGACGAACGGCCCTACGCGCCCCCACCCGATGCCGATCGCTATGCCGCGCTTCTGAAGGGTTTTCAATGGTTCAAGTTCACCTTCCACGGCAACCAACCCAAGCTCGTCTATTTCGTGCTCGACATCACCGACCGGGAGGTTCCCCTGGACATAGATGTATTCACTCCTGCGGAGAACGATGTCAAAGCTTATACGAATGGCGCATCGATTTATCAGATTGAAGCCACTCAAAATTACCCGGGCTTATACAAATTCCGCACGCGCATTCTCGAGCCGGGCCAGACGTACTACCTGCGCGTAGCCGCCGATCACCCGTCGTATCAGTTGCATACCTTTGCTTATCCCGTGCCTCCCTATACCGATCCGCACCAGGCCGTGCGCACCGGCATGGATTTCCTGGTCAATATGGGCGATAGCTGGCTGTCGAATACTCCCCGGCGCGGTGCAATCGCGCTGCGCACCACGATGAACCATGGCGATACCCAACAGTGCATTGCTTGCCATCCTACTCAGTTCACAACACGCGGTTATCTTACGGCTGTTTCCCACGGCTATGCGCCAACGCAGCGGCCTGCTCTCGAATTTCTGACCGACCGCATTTACAACAACCAGCGCCCGCTTTATGGCGAGCCTGGCGCCGATTGGGTACGCGTCATTTACTCCGCCCGCACGGTCGCAAGCCGCCTGCCCGTAATTGAGCACCTGTTCGAAACAAACGTAACGCACGACGCGCCGCGCGTTGAAAGCTTCGAAGTGCCATACGCCAATTTCCTGAAGATCCATTACAAAGATCGCAGCACGATGCCGGGCAATGAGACGGATGGGTGCGAGCCAGACGTCAGCCCGTTTGAGATCGCCTCTCAAAGCTGGGACACATTCCACATTCTCTACGAGCAGACACACGACAGGCAATGGCTCGAGCAGCGCGACATGGTTGAACGTCTGGCTGCGCCTTACAAGCCGGAGAACATGATCGACCTGAACTGGAAGATTCACTTTCTCGCCACGATCGGCCGCGACAAGTATGCCTCGCAGCTGAATGATCTGATCCGCCAGCTTTACGAGTATGAGCAGCCAGGCGGAATGTGGCCATATCCTTTTGACAAGAAGGCGAAGCCGTCCGATTTCATTTCGTATCACGCAGTTCTCGCCCTGGCACTGGCCGGTAGGCGGCCAGAAACGGATCCGAACATGGCGCGCGCTGTCCAGGCAATGCTCAAAGCCCAGCGGCCGGAAGGCAGTTGGGAAGGGGATCCCGTGTATCAGGGGTTCAATACGCCATTCCGCGCCACACAGTTCGCCGTCATGGCGCTCTCGACCCTCTATCCGGGGCCGGATCGAAAAGCGTCCCAGCAAAAGGGGTGGGACGATGCTTTTCCCCCGCCCGCGACCACACTGGATACGCAGAGTCTCCCGGTTTTGCTCCATCAGTTAGATCAATTCTGGGATCTTGCGCCCGAACCAACTCTCGCGCAAATTCGGCACATCCTGGCGCACAGCGATCAGCCATTGGCCCGCGAAGCGGCCGCTCGTGCGCTCGGCCACATGGCTGACCCGCAATCGATTCCTGTATTAGTTTCCGCCTTGGGCGACCAGAATAAAATGGTGCAGCGAACGTCTGCCTGGGCCCTGCGCATGATTGTCGAGCGCAAGCCCCAAGCCAATTTGGAAGGCCGCACTGCGCTACTTTCCGCGCTTGCATCGCCGAAGGCGCGCGTTCGCTGGGGAGCCACGGAGTTCTTCAACCAGCATTTCAAGTATGTAGCTGACGACGCACAACTCCGCGGGGCCTTGATTCATGAGTCTGGGCGATGCCGCTCCCGCAGTACGTGTTAACGCTGCTCGCGGGTTATGGCAGTGGTATTACTGGAGCGTCGACAATCGCGATGCTCGCGACAGCATACTGGAATCGCTCGCGGATCGCATGAACACCGAAACCGATCCGGTTGTCCGGCGGGCCGTTCACGAGAGCATCTACGACGTGCTCGATGAAAACACCGGTTATCTCGAAGCGTGGGTGCGGGCTGCTGGAACGGCCAAAGACCAGCAGCAGATCAGTGAAGGCTACGAAGCGGTTGTGCACGATCAGGCGCAGGTGCTCGCCAAGGCGCTTCGATCGGCCACTCCGCTGGGGCGCCAGGGCATTCTCGATTCGTTGTGGGATTTCCACATTCGCCATTACTCCCTGCCGGAGATGAAACAGGGCCAGGTGTCAGTTGCTTTGCCGGCCGTGTTTACCAAATACGTGTCGGGAGTGCCCGAACTCCATGTTCCCGGTTACGATTATCCGCCGTATCGCGACACGGCAGAGTTCCATTACGACATTCACAATGGCTTCTTCCAGACTCGTGTCGGCAACGATAGCGACCTCATTCACTTCTTTCAAAGCTCCGGCCCGGAACTTGAAGACGCCTTGATCGACTGCCTGAAAGGCGCGGACAGCAATATGAAGATCAACGTCTTGAAGGCCGGAAGCACGCTGAGCGGAGCCGGCGATGCACAATTTGCGAAGGCCGCGCTGCAGCTCTCGCTCGATCCCGACAAGCAGGTGCGGGAAGCCGTGAGCTATGTCTACGAAAACGGCCAGCGCGGCGTACTCAACATCAACACTTCGAACACGCCCGACCCGGAACTCGCGAAAACTATTGCCCGGATTCTCGCCGAGGGAGACGATAATGCACAGGAAACAGTGCTCCCGCTTCTGGCGGCGCTTCCGGCGGATTCGCCGTGGACCCATCAACAGGGCGTCGTGTCATCTCTCAACGCGCTGCTCGAACGTGAGCCGCGGGTTCATAATTACGCTCACGTCCTAACCGCCGCCGCATCGTTTCCCGATCTGATGAACGAGCCGAAAATTCGCAAACAAGTGCTCGATGCGTTTAACGATTCAGACCGGGACGTTCAGCGAGCTGCGATTCAGATCGCGCTCGAACGCCTCGACGATCCGCGGGAGGCGGCGCTCGCGAAACAGGAGTTCGAAAACCTTGGCAGTTCCCAGCGCAGCGTCCTCATGGAAGAGGTGAACGATCCGAAATTTCTGCGCAACACGTTGGGTGTGTCAGGCGGAGCGTTGTCGCAGGATCAGAATTATTTCCTCGGAAAAACGGCGCGGAATCGTCCTTCCGATCTGCTGTCTGAGCCGATTGTCTTCAAAGCCGTGCTTGCCAGTCTCTCCGACCGGGATGCCAACGTGCGTGCGGCCGCTCTGGATTTGCTTCGTAAATCAAGCGGCATTGAGCAACAGCCGGATTTTCAGGCTGCCCTCAGGAAAATGAAAACCGATCCGAATCCCCGGCTTAAACTCATCGCCGAGAATGTGCTGGCAGGCAAGAAGTTGAAGGAAGCTCTCGCCGACGTGAAGCCCGGCTCCGTACTCGATTTCAATTTCTTTGTCGCAAAAATTGAACCGATTCTCGCCACCACCGGAGCGGATGGCAAAGCCTGTGTGATGTGCCACGCCACTCATGTCATCTTCCGTTTGCGCCCCCCGAATGCCGAGGGACAGTTCTCTCCGCAGGATAGTGAAGAAAATTACAAGTACGCGATGCATGTGGTCGACATAAACAATCCGACCCACAGCCTTATGCTCATCAAGCCGACGCGGCCCACCGATTCCGCCGGGAACGTTGCGGACTACTTAGCGACCCACAACGGTGGCCAGCGCTGGCCAGGCAACGAATCGAGCTGGCAATACAAGACAATCCTGAAATGGATTCGCGGCGCAGCGTTGCAGGCATCCTCGAAAACGATTCAATGACGATTTAGCCAATGATCGCTGCCCGGTAATAGGGGACTTTGGGGATCTCCGCGCGGCATCGATTTAATCAGCTACAGCCTGAACATCGATACGGCGCCCGCCATGGGCCGCTTGTTCCGGAGGGCAGAATTACGCATTAATGCACTCCACAAGAATCGGCGGGCATGACAGTAACCGGCTCTCCATGCTTCACCGTGTAGGCAATCAAGAATCGGACCGGCTCGACTTCGCTGGCATTACGGGAGACCCTATGAACCAAGTGCGCGGCGTCGATGAAGCTTTGACCCTCGGTGATCGAGACTACTTCATCGTCGGCAAAGGCTGAAAGCATCGTTCCGCTGAGCATATGTCCCACTCCAATTACGGGATGATGGTGCCCACTTCCATCGGCTCCTGGTGAGTATTCGATCATGTATAATCGCGTCTCCCACCCTGGAAGCCCCTCCACAGGAGCCGAACAAAGTAGAGTCCGGCGAATCGGTTTGGCTTCTTCCTGCGTCCTGGTTATCAACACCACCTCATTTCCGAGCACCGTTATCAGATGCTCGCAGGGAGAACCGGATTCAGGCGAAACGTCACTTGCTCGAACGCGCTGTGCGGTCTGGTTTCGTCCTTGGTCGTCACGCTGCCGGGTAGAAGCGAGAACAAAAAGTCTCTCACCATATCCGAGTCGATAATCTGCTGAACGCGTTCGTTCTCCGACCAGTACTGCGGGAATGCTTATAGCTGCATAGAAACCTTACGCTTACACACTTCGTACTATCTCTCCCAAGAACACGGCATACTCCTGGCCCTTAGCCTGCTCAGCAAGGCAGGCATATGGCGACTGCCATACGGAGGATGTATGCAACACAATTCACAATCAAAGATTGCCCGGATGTCGAAAGACACCCCACTCGTCACAGTCACGGAAAAGGGAACTCGGAGGCTCTTTTCCCACCTCGGAAGTCTGGCCTTGGGTATGGCGGCAGGCGCTCTCCTACTGGGCGCCCAAACCATCTCGACCGCCAATCACACCGTGCACGTCGACGCCGCACCTGCGGCTACGGCGCAGCAATTTTGGACCGCGGAGCGGCTTCTGAGTGCCAAGACACTTGAGCCCGCGCTGCGCGTCGCGGCGGATGGGCGGCCACTCGTGTCCGATACCGCCGCCAGTTTCACTGCTCCTGCGGTTAAGGGCAGCGGCGGTCTGCCAAGAGTCGAAGCAGGAGCCAGCTTACAGAAGACGCTGGTTTCAGCTTCAGATATCGCGGAGGCTCAGGCGGACAACCCTACCGACTTGCTCTCAGCCATTCCGGCGGCGAGCAGTTCGTTTGGCGCGCAGTTCACTACCAGCCGCGTTTTCCCCGATGTCTCGACCGTCTACTACCCCTATCGCACGGCAGGCAAACTCTTCTTCCATGATCCGCGCACCGGAGGCAATTTCGTCTGCTCCGCTTCCGTCCTGCGTCCCCGGGTCATCGTTACGGCGGGCCACTGCGTGACACACGCCAGCACCAGCCCCTACTCCCGCTACTTCTACTCAAACTTCTATTTCGTCCCCGCGTATAACAACGGCTCCGCCCCCTATGGCGTGTGGACGCCCAGCCAGGAGTGGGTCACCAACACCTGGTATTTTTCGGACGGTTCGGTTCCAAACCAGCAGGACGTAGCTATGCTAATCGCGCGCGATCAAAATTCCAAGCTCGGCTACATCACCGGCTGGCTTGGCTACTACACAAATCAACTCGGCAACAACAACGTCACCATGCTTGGCTATCCCTGCAACCTGGACAGCTGCGCCAAAATGCAGGAGACGTTCGCACAAACCTTCGAATACGGCGGTAACAACACGGATATCTACGGCTCGGCCATGAAAGGCGGCGCGAGCGGCGGTCCATGGATTCAGGATTTTGGTATCGCTCCCGCTGGCGCTCCTGCCGGCCTGCTTGGGAACAACTACCTGATCGCGGTCACCTCGTATCAACCAAACGACACTTCGTTGATGTACCTGGGCGCGTCGAATCTCGATTCGCGCTTCCTCAGCCTGCTCAATGCCGCTTGTGGAGCGGCCAACAGCGGAAACTGTAACTGAAGTGTCTGCGGTGCGCCGGGATCTACGCCGGCGCACCGCATCTTTTGAAGGTCCGTATGCTCGCGCTCTTCTTGCTTTCCCTGACCCTTCACGCGCATGGTTCGCTCGTCCTGGCCACCCATACTTACGCCGTCATCCGCTTTCAGGTCGCATCGGTCCCGAAGCCCGATATCCCCGCTCAATTTACCTTCCAAACTGACGGAGTCCCACCCCCCGGGATGGTTTTCGAAAGCTATCCCTGTCATCGGCCTGGCACGAAAAACTGCGCAGCTCTTGCAAGCGCCGATAGCGTCTACCTGAATGGCGTGCCCACTACCCCTGGTTCGTACCGGGTCGGCATCACCGCTAAAGATCCCCGCGGCCACACCCTCAGCCAGAAATTCACCGTCGTTGTCAAACCCTGACTTCCCACTTTGGGGTTTGCCTCGGATTATCATAGCGGCCGTTCGACGCCTTCGGACCGGGCAGGCAAACATACCCTTTTACGCGGCAACCCAAATCCGATATTCTTCAAGGGAAGCTCGATCGGATCGTGCTGGCGCTTGCGGAGTAAACGATGTTCCACTCATTTTTTTTGCGCTTATGGGCTCCACTGCGGCGCCGCGACCAGGCTCGCTTTCGAAGCATTGAAAACATCGGGCGCGACTTCCGCTTCGCGCTCCGGCAGTGCCGCAAAAATCCCGGCTTTACAGTAGCGGCAGTGATTTCGCTCGCGCTCGGCATCGGCGCGAATGCTGCTCTGTTCTCGTTTGTCAATGCTATTTTGCTGAAGCAGTTGCCCGTGCCTCGGCCGAGGCGCCTGGTGGTTCCCAAGCACGCAGGCGAGCCGCTTATGTTGAGCTACAACCAGCTAAACGAGCTGAATCGGGCAACGGAGATCGACGGGTTGTTGGGAACACATCCACTCGATGTCAGCGTCATCTAGGTGAATTTGGTGGGTGTCAATCCCGGCTATTTCGATACGTTTGGCGCGCGCATACTGGCAGGCCGTGATTTCAACGCCGCCGATACCCCCGGCAAGCCACAGGTCTACCTCATCAGCGAGCATCTCGCTAAAACATATTTCCACGGTGAAAATCCGATCGGCCGCTATTTGCGGCAAGGTGAGGCCGGCAAACTGCTGGTAATCGGGGTCGTATCGGACATTCGTGACCAAGGCCCAACGGAAACGACCTTGGACACTGTTTATCAGGACATCGGGCAATTGCTGGCATCGAGTCTGACGGTGTTCGTGCGCTGCAATGGCGCGTGCGCCCCGCTGCTGCCCACCTTGCGAACGGCCATTCGGAGTGTCGACCCCAATACTCCAATACTTACGATACGTACCTTGCAGACCGAGCTCGAAGGCGCGTTCTCTTCGCAAGAAATCCTCGGATTTTTATCGACCTTGTTCGCGGTGCTCGCAATGCTGCTCGTCGCTACAGGAATCTATGGAATACTTTCTTACACACTGACCCGGCGCACCCGTGAAATGGGCATCCGGATTGCGCTGGGAGCTTCGGCGAAGGATATTGCCGGATTATTTGTATCGGAAGCGGCGGGGATGGTCGCGCTTGGCACGCTCATCGGAGTGCCGGGCGCGCTGGCTGCGGTCACGCTGCTCCGGTCGCAACTGTTCGGGGTTGCACCGCGCGATCCGTGGGCATTAGCCGGGTGCGCCGTGTGCATACTGGGCACGATTATTCTGGCGTCGATTGTGCCTGTACGGCGCGCGTTAGGTATTGCGCCACAGCAGGCGTTGCGGACTGAGTAAAACCATCCGTTTCGGTGTCGAGATCCGGGAGTGGATCCTGCTAACGTCGTAATAACCCCTTCGAAAGATTCGTGAAAAAAGTATTTATCCAGAGTTACGGGTGCCGCGCCTCGCAGGCGGACGGCGCAGCCATCGAAGCCTCGCTTGAAGACGTGGGATTGGTCCCCGTGCGCACTGCCGCTGAAGCCGACCTGGTTGTGCTCAATACCTGTACCGTCACCCACAGCGCCGATGTCGATACCCGGCGGGTCATTCGCGGACTCCATCGCGACCATCCAGCAGCGGAAATTCTGGTTACCGGCTGTTACGCGCAGCGCGCACCAGACGAACTGGCCGCACTGCCAGGCGTCCGCTGGGTGGTGGGCAACAGCCGCAAAAGCGAAATCCCGGAGTTCGTTTGGCAGAAAAGCACGGAGGATTATCACGGTCAGATCCTGGTCGACGATATTTCCCGGCTCCGCGAGTTCTCCGCCGCGCCCGTCCGTGGCATCCGCGGCGACCGCACCCGCCCCAACCTCAAAATCCAGGACGGTTGCGGCAACCGCTGCTCCTTTTGCGTCATCCCGAGCGTCCGCGGCCGTTCCCGTAGCGCCACAGTCGAAAGCGTTCTGGTCCAGGTCCGCGATTTGAGCGCCCGCTATGCCGAAATTGTGCTCAGCGGCATCAATCTCGGCCGCTGGGGCCGCGATTTCTCGCCGCAATTGCGCTTTCTGGACGTGCTTCGGCTGCTTTTGGCCGAAACCTCCGTCAGGCGCCTCCGCATCAGCTCCGTCGAGCCAATGGACTGGTCGGGCGACCTGCTCGAATTCATCGCCGCCGAGCCGCGTATCGCCCGCCATTGCCATCTGCCGCTCCAATCCGGCTCCGACGCGGTCCTTAAGCGCATGTTCCGCAAATACCGCACACGCCATTACGCTTCGCGCCTGGCGCTCGCACATTTCCTGATGCCGGACGCTGCATTTGGCGCCGATGTGATGACCGGCTTCCCTGGCGAAACCGAACGAGGAATTCCTCGAAACGGTGCAGTTCCTGGACGCACACCCGTTTACTTATCTCCACGTCTTCACCTATTCGGAACGGCCCGGAACCGCCGCCGCCGATTACGGCAACCCGGTCCCGCCGGACGTGCGTCAGGAGCGCACCCGTATCTTGCGTGAGCTCTCTGACCGCAAAAATCTGGCTTTTCGCCGCCGCATGGTCGGTAAGACTCTCTCGGCCGTCACGCTCGAGCAGCGCGGCTATGCGCTCACCTCGAACTTCCTGAAAATAAAACTGGCGACCAATCGATCCCCAAATCAGATGGTGGATTTGACCATAGGCGCTCTCGATGAGGAAAAGGCCGTGTTCCCGGTCCTGGTCTGAGAGCAAAGTTCCTCCATCCCGCACTCTTATTCCGAAAGGAATGTTTCCATGCGGGCTATCGCCGGATTCAGCGCCTATTTCGTTCTCTTATTCATGCTCCTCGAGCGCATGTAGTCAGCGCTTGTAGCCAAATTTTCGCAGCAGTTCGATACGGGCTGCCGCATTCGTTTCAGTCTCGACGCCGCGCGGGGAGCTGCCATCCACTACTCCTAATACGCCGCGCCCCTGTTCCGTTTGCGCCACGATCACTTCCACCGGATTCGCTGTCGCGCAATAAATATTCACCACCTCCGGGACCGCCTGAATTCGTCCAAGGACGTTAATCGGAAACCCTTCGCGCAACGCCACCACGAACACATGTCCGGCCCCGATCGCGGTTGCATTCGCCACTGCATTCGCCCTTAGCGCATCGTCATTGCCATCCACTCGCGTCAAGCAGTCGCCCGAAGCTTCATTAAACGCCAACCCAAACCGCAGATGCGCCGACGTATTGACGATCGCTTCATAAATATCCTCGACGGTCTTGATGAAATGACTCTGCCCGACGATGATGTTGCCGTCCTCGGGAATGGTAAGACGAATGGCTTTTAGCTCCATCTCTCTATAATTGCGAATAGTGAAGTCGTCCGGCGCGCGTCCCGCCTCTCTTGCCATTCCGAACCTCCTCGAACACATCCGTGGCCTGCCGCACGGCCGAGCAACATACAAGCAACTGGTCCGCGAACTGCGCTTGCAAGGCGAAAATCGCGACGCGCTCGAAGACGCACTCGACCGCCTCACTGAAAAGGGTTTATTGGTCGAACTTCGCTCGGGTCATTTCATAGCAACCGGCGGCGGAAGCGAATACCTGGTTGGTCGACTGTCCATTCACCGCGACGGGTTCGGCTTTCTGATCCCCGATCCTCCCGCTCCCGCAGATCTGCGCGGCGATGTTTTTTTGCCCCCCGCCGAGGCGGCAAAAGGAATGCACGGCGACCGCGCGCTGGTGCGCGTGATCCGATCTGCGCGTGAGGGGCGCGCCGAAGGCGAAATCATCCGGATTCTGCGCCGCGCGCATGTGACCGTCGTTGGCGAATTTCGGGTGCGCAAACACGGCAACTTCGTGGTGCCGTCCGACGATCGCCTCCAGCAATGGATCGCTATTCCAGAAGGCATGGAAAGACCCGCCGCACAATCCGCCGCCGATCGCGTCGGAGATGCGCCCCCGCTCCAAATCGAATCACTCGAAGACCTGGACGGCATGATCGTCAACGCGGAAGTCGTCGAATTTGCGGACAATGGCGACGGGCCCGTTGGCAGGGTCATCGAAATTCTCGGCTACCCGGATGATTTTGGCGTCGATGTCGAGATCGTGATCCGCAAGCACCATTTGCCGCATCATTTCCCGGAGCCCGTGGTTGCGCAAGCCAAACAGTTTTCGCGCACTATCAGTGAGCAGGAGCTAACCCGCCGCCGCGACTTCCGTTCGCTCGCAATTGTCACTATCGATGGCGAAACCGCGCGCGATTTCGACGACGCTGTCTGGGTCGAGCGCTTGCCGAACGGGCATTATGCCCTGCAGGTGCATATCGCTGATGTCAGTCATTACGTCCAGCCCGGAACGCCCATCGATATCGAAGCGCTGCTGCGCGGTACCAGCGTTTACTTCCCCGATCGCGCCGTGCCAATGCTGCCCGTCGAGCTCTCGACCGACATTTGCTCCCTACGGCCGCAGGAAGACCGTCTCGTGCTTTCGGCGCTCCTCGAAATCGACCGCACCGGCGAAGTCGTCGCGCAAGAGTTCACCCGAGGCGTGATTCGCAGCGTGGAGCGCATGACGTATGCGAATGTGTTTCGTGTCCTTGAAGGTGACGCTGCGATGCGCGAGCGTTATCACCCGCTCGTCGCAAAATTCGAGTTGATGCGGGAACTTGCGCTCGTGTTGAATCGCAAGCGCGTCAAACGCGGCTCCATCGATTTCGATCTTCCCGAGACGAATATCGAACTCGACCTCGCAGGCCAGATGACTGGCGTCACGCGCGGCGAGCGCAATATTGCCCACCGGTTGATCGAAGAATTCATGCTTGCAGCGAACGAAGCCGTCGCGAGCCATCTTGAAACAGCTGATATTCCGTCGCTCTATCGCATTCACGAACCGCCGGATGGTAAGCGCCTGATGGACTTTGAAGAAATCGCCGCGCATTTTGGTTATTCGCTTGGAATCGGCGCGTTGCCCGTCAAGAGATTTGCCATTTCGGAGCGCCGCCCGCAGCGCAAAGGCGCCGGCCGCCCGGCACGCCGCGAAGCCGTGATCCCGCAAGACGTCCAGATTTCTTCCCGCAACTATCAAAACCTGGTGGCGAAGATCGCCGGTAAACCGGAAGAACGCATCCTGAGCTATCTCATGTTGCGCTCGCTGAAACAGGCCCGCTACAGTCAGCGTAACGAGGGCCACTTCGCGCTTGCCGCCCAGGCTTATACCCACTTCACCTCACCAATACGCCGCTATCCGGACTTAATAGTCCACCGCATTCTGGCTCATCATCTCGACACCCGCCAGCCCTTGCTAACTGACGCGCAACTGCACGAACTGGGCGACGACACATCTTTCACGGAGCGCCGTGCCGCCGAAGCCGAACGCGACCTGATTGAAGCAAAAAAGGTCAAGTTTATGGCTACCCGCGTGGGCGAGGAGTTCGACGCGCTCATCATCAGTACCACCAAGTACGGCTTCTTTGTCGAACTGACGGAACTCTTTGTGGAGGGGCTGGTACCGATCGAAAGCCTTGGGCGCGATCACTTCCTCTATTACGAAAGCGGCCGCAAAATCATTGGCGAGCGAACCCGCAAAACGTTTTCAATCGGCGACCGGGTGCGCGTCTGGCTGGAACGGGCGGATCCCGTCGAGAAACGGCTGCAATTCGCGTTGGTTGAAATCACCAAACGAACGGGGCGCGACCGGCAATGATCCCGCAGCCTGTCGCTCGCGGCAATCGACACAATCCAGACCGCTCCGTTCTTAACTCAGCGGCAAAAGCGCGATATCTGTAACACCGCATCAAAAATCTGCTCCGTAACCGAGTATGTTGGTCAGGCCTTGTCCTTTTCCCGTGAAGACTTCCAGCGGCAGATTGTCAATCAAGGCACGATACGCCAAGTGCGCCAGCTTTGCTTTTTCCTGCTCGCGCAGGAGCGGAGGAGGCAGGCTCGCCTGTAATTCATGGGGAATGAGGTTGTTCAGTAAATAACGGTACATCTTCGCTGCACGGGGATCGCTTGAAACGGTGTTATCTAATTCGAGCTGCCCATTGCTGGTCGAATAATCGTAGAACTCCAATTGACTTGTCTGCCGGTTGATCGTGCCCGTGGCCGGAAACCAGTCCGCATACACGCCTAATTTGGAGTCGGGTGTGCGCATCCCCAAAACGTGCGTGGGACAGTTATTGAAATTGAAAAACTTAGGAGCGATTTCGTCGGTAGCATAGAGCACGTACGGACGCCCGGGTGCGCTGGCGGACTTCAAAGTCGAGACCACGTCCCATCGACTGCCATAGATCTCCCCGAGATATCCCTGCATCCAATCGCGCGTGCCCAGATTGCCGATGCTCACCAACAAAGTAGAAAGATCCACGGAAGAAGCCAGTCCTGTCCGGATAGTGTCGAGATCGCTCGTAAAACGCTCAGGGTGTAGTTCGTCAGTTGCTGCAGCCCTTTTTAGTGATTAGCCGGGCAGCGACAAAGCAGGTTCCGCCCGCCTCACCACATTTCAGGAACGGTCTTCTGTGCAAATTTCCACAGCAATATTGGCACGATTGAGCAAATTTCGTTGCTTACATGTTTAGAAGCTGCAAACGGCAGCTCGATCGGAACCGAGGAAAGAGGACGGACGTGCAATCGAGAAATTTCGGCGAGAGCTTTGGGACGTCGCTGCTATCTGGGAGTCGGACGCGGGTGGCCGTTAGAAAGGAGGTCATGTCCTACTCACGCATTTGCGCCTATTTCGCGCTTGTTTGCGGCTCGCTCCTGCCGGCGCAGGCGATCGGCGCTGGGTTTAGCAGCGACCCTGCAGTGATCAAGGTGATCGCGGCCCAAGCCTATGTGTGGGGCCTTGGTCCGGAGTACATTGAGCGATTTTCGAAATACAACACAATAATCAGCGCACCGTTCAACACGCTGAAGTATGGGTCTGTTCCCGCGGCCTGGAACAACGAAGCCACCAATGCCGGGGATGCATCGGTTCTTTACGTCAGCGGATTCGTGAACTTCGACGAGAGTTCGGAGCTTGTCCTGACGGTTCCACCCTCGAGAAATCAGTATTCCGTCGTTGCCTATTATGATGCTTACGCCAATACCGTTGGGAGCATCGGCACGCGAACAACTCCTTCCAACGCGATGACGTCGTATCTTCTAGTCGGACCCAACTCTCCGTATGCCAACAAGAAGGTCGCGAGAATCAATGGCTACGAATATCGGGTGATGGCGTCCGACACCAACATCAATTGGTTTCTCATTCGCGTCCTCACCAATACATTGATCGATGCTTCGGATCCCACGTCAGTGCCGAACGTGGTCGATGGCGTCGTGCGAAAGTTTGCCTTGAATACCCTTGGGGAGTTTGAGGCGAACGATCATCAACCGGTCTACCCGGCGAGCTTCGTTTTGCCGCAGCCGACTCCAGAGCAGGTTGACGAAGCGGCGCCTTACAAGAACGCGCCGACCGACGCCTCCACTTTCTTCACTCAGCTCGGCGACGCCGTGGCGGCCAACCCGATACCCACACGCGGCACTGGGTTGTCTGGAACGCCTTTGAAGGCTCTTCCCCCTTGGATTGTTCCGCAATTCGGGGCTAGGCGCATTTACCTCGTTCCCTCCTACGGCCAGCAGGGCATCTTCAATTTATTTGCGTCGATTGGCCTTACCGGGAAAGGTTTTCACATTCCCTCCGATTGGGGTAGTGCGCAGTTGCAGGCCTTGCAGGACGGTTACGAACTGGGCAAGCGGATTCTCAACAAGTTCGCCGCCAGCGCGGCCGCCGGCGAAAACACTAATTACTGGGGGATCGTGAACGACATCGTCGGTACGTATCCGAACAACCCAGTGGGATACCTTTACCGCTCGTTGATCGTCATCGAGGGCGGGGTCGCGAATGTCGCGCTGGACGCGGTTTATCCGACCTTGAGCGGCAACCCCTCGCTTTTGGATGGGAACCACACATACAAGCTCACTTTCCTGCCGCCTGCCTCCGTAAATCCAACCCTTCCGGCGGTAGGGATCTACCCACCGATGGTGAGCAACAGCAGCGGTAATCCAAAAGGGTTCTGGTCGATCCACGTCTACGCAACGGATCCCACCCAAGGCGCCGCTCCCTTCATCGCCCAAACCAGTGTGCTGAACACCAGCTACTCGACTGCGGACACGCCCGTTCTTTCGGTGGATGCCGCTAGCAATTCCATGACGGTGAGCGCTCCCAATTGGGGAATGCTCGTTGAGAGCACCCCCATCCTGTTCGGCGGGGACGCCACCGCTTATGGCTTGACGCCCAATACGGTTTACTACGTGGCAAGCGAGCCCACGCCGAACGCTGATCGCACGACGTATACCTTCCAGATATCCACCGAATGGCTTCAGACATTGTCGGCCGGCAACGTCCCGATCCAGGGTCCAGGCGGCCATCCCGGCCCGATCGTCGCTCTGCGATCGGCCACCGGCACGCTCAACTACGGAATGGTCAAGCCAGTTACTCAGCTTGGATCGTCAGAACTCAGTGCCGATCAATTGGCCAAGAATGCTGACGGGTCGCTGACCCTTTGGTTTGGCCCAAAGCTGCCCGCCGATGCGCCCGCGTCGAACTGGATTCCAACGCCGTCCACGGCCTACTACAGCACGCTCTACCCTGACGTCAAGGTGAGCACCGCCTTCCAGTTGACTCTTCGTATGTACTACCCCACCCCTGGAAACCAGCCGCCTTCGATTCTGCCGTGCATTCAAGCCTGCTCTACGGTCTTGCACGAGAGCTACGTACCACCGGCTCTTGAGTTGGTTCCGTAAGCCGCATGAGGTTGCATCCTTCTACTACAGCGTAGTAGGTCTTTGAACCGGTGCTGGCGCGCGACGTAGGCTGCTCAGAGGCCAGCCGAGACGCTCATGCTGTTCTCGTCTGCGGGACGCTGAATCTCTTCTATCAAACGCCTGCAGCGCGGGTCTGACCGAACTGGATCGAAGGCCGGATCTACAGCCAGGTACAGCGTCCCGATGGCTCGCTCCCTGCAAGCACGCTCGATCCAAAACATCGCGCGCTCATGTTCTCCCAGCCGGATCAACCAATGAGCCAGCATAGCGGAAGGAGCACGCGCGCCCAGCCCAAGCCTTCGCCGAGGTCGGCTGCTTTTCCAAGATCGTCAGAAAACAGCTTTCGCTTTTTTTAAAACCCTCCCGGCTGTTCTGGTTCAGGTAGTATCTGCCCTGCACCATCAAACGATAGATGCCTGGCTCGACTCGTAAATCAACAATAGGACGGGATGACCCGCTGCTTGCGGCCAGCACATGCTTCTCCAGATGGGCAGCGATGTCGTTCTGCACCGTCCAGATTTCCTCCGAAGCATCCTGTTCATGATGGCCGGACCAGATGGATTCGCCATCTTCGGTACGAACGAGCTCCGTGCAGACCCGAATCTTGCCGTAATTGGCAACGCAGGCTCCCCGTATAACGAAGCGCACCTGTAAGCGCGCCCCGATACGGCTGACATCTAAGTCCAACTCTCGCTGAGGCGGCGTCCATTCGTTCGCGACCAGACGAAGAGAGGTGTTCTGGGCCAGTCTAGTGAGAAGCGCTTCCCTACCAGTCCAGCGCTTTCTGCGTCTCCGGCGTCCCCCGTCGAAGTCGCCAACAGGAGTACCGCAATGGGAACCCGCGGTTGCTCACGATCGTTTCTGCGTCCAAAGCGAGGCACATAAGAGCCCGGTTCCAGAGAGATCACATTCGAGTCCGTCGCACCCTCATTGCTGTAATACTGCTGCAATCGATCTCGCAACAGTCGCATCGCCATGCGTACAACCGGATCGCTTTTGGGATCGAAGTCTGCAGAAAGATCAAACAACTCGACGCCGAGCACGGTTTCTTTCAGGGTGTCTTCCTCCCATTCAGAGCGGCTTCGACAACATAAGAAAGCAGGCGCCGTAGCTGCTCGGCGCGCGCAAACGTCCGGCTGGCCAGAACACGTTGGAGCGCCTTTCTCCGGTCGGCAGAGGAAGGCTCGATCATACGGCTGTCCTGATATTATAGGCGGCCACAGCCTCCGTCGATGCCCAGGATTACCTTGCTAAACCGGCAAATTGAGACTGCTTGGCGGAAATACCTTGCGAAACCGCAAATCGAAACTGCCTGGTGGAAATGTGTCAACTCCGGTTGAAAATTCCTCATTCTGCCGGTTGAAAATTCCCCAGCCCTGACGAAGTGGTGGTTTACAGTTCCGGCTGGTGGATGGAACATAGAATCCAGCCGGTGAAGCGGAGGCGGGCAATGCAGGAGTGCAACCCGCCAAGGAATAGCTGGCGGCAAACTCATCAACACGATGGCAGCGAAGCTGTCACGCTTTAGCGCGATGAGGCTCGGGGCGGAGTTGTAAACAGCTTCGCCCCGGATCTTAGAAGCACCCATCGGATTGATAGATTTGCGCATGCCTCAAAAAACTCACGCCGAATGGTTACGTTTGCCGCGACTGTTGGCAACGGCGGCCGTCGGCTCTGGGTGCTGCGGTTCCGGCGCAGGAAGCAGTCCGGCTTTACGTCGTTCTTTGAGCCGGTAACTTTCCCCGCGGATGTTCACCGTCGTTGAGTGATGCAGCAGGCGATCGAGAATGGCGGTCGCGATGATCGGATCGCCGAAGATCGAACCCCATTCGCCATAGCTTTTGTTCGAAGTCAGGATGATGCTGCCCCGTTCATAGCGGGCGCTGACCAGTTGAAAGAAAATAGTCGCACCCAACTCATCCAGCGGCAGATAACCCATCTCGTCGATGATCAGCACCTTCGGGGCGAGGTAGATTCGCAGCCGGCGATCCAGGCGGCCTTCCCGGTAAGCGCGTCCGAGATCGGTGACCAGATCGTGCGCGGTCATAAAGTAGGCGGCCTGACCCGACTGAATGGCGGTTTCGGCCAGCGCTACGGCGAGATGGGTTTTGCCAACGCCGGGCGGCCCGAGCAAAATGACATTGGATGCTTCGTGGACGAATCGCAGCGTGCGCAGCTCGCGAATCTGCCGCTCGTCGATGGAGGGTTGAAAAGCGAAATCGAACTGATCGAACGTCTTCACATAGGGCAGATGCGCCAGTTGCAACCGGGTCTTGAGATAGCGCTGTCGCCGTGCGTCGGCTTCCGCGCTCATCACTTCGAGCAGGAAATCGGCGTAGGCTGGTTCCTTCTTCGAAGCGTTTTCCAGAAGCGTTTCCAGACGTGCATCAATGGCCGTCAAGCTCAACGCTGTCAGTGTGGTTCGCAGCCGTTCCAGCGTCATCGCCCACCTCCCGCCGCTAAACGCTCATAAGCATCCAGCGAACGCCGTTCCACGACGGGAGCGCTCTGTTGTATGTGAATGAGCATTTTCCCGGTTTGCTTGTTGCCGAGCGGGATGCCATCGTGATGCTCGCTTCGCGTCACCACCTGATGGCGTCTTACCGCGGGCGCGTGTCTGGCAATGAGTTCCGCGCCGCAACGCACTTCTATATCGCGGCCTTGCTCGCGAACCCAGACCTCTTTGCCCGCATAACGCCAGGGAACCGAATAGCGGCTGCCCTGCCAGGAAACATAGGCATCTCGCGCTACCTTGCGTTGCTCGTCATCGGCGTACGGGTAAGGCAGACGGCCGTTCACCGGCTGCATACTGAACTGATCTTCGTCCCAGCGAATCAATACCTGTTCGCGAGTCGTTCCGTGCACGCGTTGGTTGGCGACTTCCGCTACCCAACGGTGTAATTCCGCGTTGAGATCGGCCAAGTGGGATGGCTCGCGGCCCTGCAAACCGCACAGGAAGTTTCGCCGCACATACTTCACGCCCGATTCCACTTTGCCTTTCGTCTGCGCCCGGTAAGGGCGGCACAGCCGGGGCGTGAATCCCCAATAGCGGGCGAAGTCCAGAAACACAGCGTTCCAAACGATCTCGCCGCGTTCGTCCGTACCGGTCCAGACGGTTTTCATCCGGTCATAGAGAATCTCCTCCGGCACGCTGCCCCATTGCTGGAACGCCGCTTCATGCATGCGTAAAAGTGTTCCGAGTTTCTGGTCTGTCGCCGCTTCGGCCATCATCATGCGGCTGTAACCCAGCGTCATCGTGAAGCCCCACAGCATGCGCTCTTCTCCCGATTCCAAAAGCGATCCGAGATGTCCCCAATCCACCTGCGCCTGTTTGCCTGGCGGCGTTTCGAACCGCCGGACGGCAACCACGCGCGCCGACTCGCGCTGCGGTCGAAGCCAGTCCGTCAGAATCGTGTAACCGCCGCTGTAATTACGCTGCCGCAGTTCGCGCAGCAGCACTTGCGCATTCCAGACACCGGCCTGAAGCCGTTCCTGCAGATATGGTTTGAATGGCTCCAGTTTGCTCACCGCAGCCGACCTCGGTCCGTACACCGGCCTTCCCTCTGGCTTCAGCAAGTACTTCCGGATCGTCTTACGATCGAAACCGGTCAACTGACTGATTGCCTGAATGCTCAACCCTTCTCGTTTTGAGCTCGCTGATCTCTTCCACGTCTTTCCCCCTGAACAGGTGTCCGCCCTCCTCTGGTTCCCAGAGTCGGGGTTACACCACTCGCCCAAGGGGGTGGGGAATTTTCAAACGGCACTATGGGGATTTTTGCACCGGCGCTGACAAATGTACGATGGTGGTGGACGGCATGGGGTTCGAATGCATGTCTAGCACCGAAGATCAATAGTTTAGCCAACTTACGATTCGCCAGAAACGGCTAAAACCGTACAACCGGCACCGGTTTGGCAAGATTTTGGCAACCCGGTTCGGTGGACCTTCCAAAAAGCTAAAGGCACCGTTGGAGCGGTGCCTCTAGCAAGAAAGGTTTTGGTGAAGCCGTGCGCGTGAACACGGTCACTGCCCCGAGTGTATCCGAAAGTCTGAAAGATCGCCAGCAAAGAAATGCTGCGCCAATTGTCGGTTCCGGCATCTCTCGTCAGGAGCGGAGATCCAACCTCGGCCTCCAAGTAGGCGACGTATTCAACCCGTTCAGCCTCTTCGATGGAGCGCTTGTCCCGTCGGAGGTCCTGAGAAGCCCGAACCTTCTTCCTTCTGAGAAGTTGGTATTCGCCCGCCTGATGCAGTTTGCCGGGGGAAAGGGGAAGGCTTGGCCTTCCGTCGAGCGGATCGCAGACGAGGTCGCGTTGTCCGTGGCCCAAGCGCGCAGGTGTGTCAGCGCACTCGAAAGCAAAGGTCTGATCCGGCGCGTTGCGCGCTCGGGCCGCTCGAACGAGTTCGAGTTCCTTTGGCACGATCTCTACGGGCCAGCCAGTCCGAGACCCCGCTCCCAGATGAGCGAGGTACCCCAATCATGCATGAGTGCACTACCCCGATCATCTATGAGTGGATCGGGCCACGCGTCGATGAGTGCAGGAGGGCACGCGCCCATGATCGGACCGGGGCGCTCACCGGTGATCGCCAGAAGAGAATCAATTGAATCATCATCATCAGAAAAGATTCAATTTGAAGAGAATCAGATCTCGTCAGCGCAAAAGTCAACCATCTCGCCAAACTTGATTGATGATGATTTTGCGCACAGGAGGGAAGATCTCGATGATCCTGAGCAAGAGTTCCTTCTCCGCTTGCAGGAGCGCCACAGCGAGTCAGTGGACAGCCACGCAATTCTGCACTGCGTGCTTGGGGATCTGAAGAGCTACTCGGATCTGAAAGCATTTCTCGAGTTCGAGAAGAAGCAGACCACCGCACCCGAAAAGCTGAAGAACCCAGCGGGCCATTACCGGCGCGCGGTGGGCAAATTCTACGAGTGTCGCGCCAAGCGTCGCGATTGGGACATTCGATCCCAGATGCGTGCGCTCGAAGCGAAGATCGGAAGCTCCGCCGGGGCACCTAAACAGTCAGAACTTGTTCGCTGGGACGCTGCAACGGAACCGGCGAATGCTGGGATGAGGCTGGTTCCGTATCTCCCTGCGCCTGCGAAGTCGGGCAAGCATTGCCGCCGAAGGTGCTCGCCGCGTTCGAGCAGATGAACGCTCTCCCGAAGAACACGGAGGCACTGCGGAAATGATTTCCAACTGCGGCCTGAGTCCGGGAGCTTCGCCCCGGCGCGCGACAACGGATCTGCCCTTCGGGTTTTGGGCGGAACCCCCTTCCGTGGCTGCGCTTCTCCCTCCCCCGAAAAAGCGTGACCGCTTCAGCCACCCTTGCACTTGCCGCCCCAGTCTCGCCAGCGACGCCTCGGAGGTGTTGTGACAACACCTCAATTCACATTTTCCAAAGCAAACGCAGTTGCCAGCCAAACCAGAAATCAGCTCAGGCTAAGTACCGCCTGCTCGATCTACTGCGCTGATTGCCTTTGCGGCCGACACTTCGAAACACCGTCGCGCGAATGGGTCTGCCCGGAGTGTAATCGTCACATCGTGCTTGAGTGGCGCTACTCGCAGCAGGCAGAGCCTCAGAGTGACTGCAAGCAGCAGACCACAACAGAGGAGGTTGACTGATGCCGATACCCTCTGAGCTCCTGCAATACAAGCAATGGGTCCTATGGCGGCGGACCGAGGTCAATGGTCGTATGGCCAAGCTTCCGATTTCGCCCTGGAGCGGCAAGGTGGGGTCCTGTGACAAGCCGCAAACGTGGAGTACTTACAAGCATGTCTGTTATGCTCGCCGAAAGTTTAGGTCCGACGGCATCGGGTTTGTCTTTACGATTAGCGATCCCTTTTGCGGCATCGATCTCGACCAGTGCCGGAGTTTCAGCGGAATGATCGAGCGGGAAGCGCAAGCTGTTATCGAGCGATTAGCGAGCTATACGGAGCTATCGCCCTCAGGGACCGGCATCCACGTCCTAGTCAAGGCGCGGCTAAGTGGGCCGGGTCGACGAACCGGCAAGGTCGAAATCTACGACTCGGGACGGTACTTCACGGTCACCGGCCAACAGCTCGCGCACAGCTGGAGCTCCGTCGAGAACCGCCAGGTGCAGGTATCGGATCTGATATCTGAGAGCTTCAAGCGAGACAAGATCGCACCCTGCGCGACCGATTCGGCCACTTTGTTCGTCTCCGACGGAGAGCTGATCGAGCGCGCGAAGACGGCAAGGAATGGTGATCGGTTTAGTCGATTGTGGGCTGGCGACATGTCCGATTTAGGTGGTGATCACAGCCGCGCAGACCTCGCTCTCTGTCGAATGCTCTCGTTCTGGTGCAAAGGCGATCTGGATCGCGTCGATCGACTGTTCAGGCAATCCGGACTGATGCGAGATAAGTGGGACCGGCCGTGCGGCGCAATGCGATATGGAGAAAGGACCATCGTTGCGCTTTCGCTCCAAGCAGAGTAGCGCAGATTGTCTCTACGGCGTGGAGACAATTTTGAGATCCGTTCCCGGGCAACCGCTTGCTCCCTTTAAAGCTCGTTCCCTCTACGTAATCGAAGCCGTTTCTGGAGTGATACCGGCTATTGCAAATCAGGGGCTCAAATCTGCGACATGCGTGTTCCAAGGGGAAATGAATCTAAACGGCGAGCAGATCCGCACGCCGGTTCAGAGACTACGAGCGAGGAAGAGGAAGATGATAAGACCGAAGAGCCAGGCCCCTATCTGTCGATACAGATTTTCGGGACACACAAAGAACCACAGACCACGGTTTCAGGTGGACCTTCCTCACATGAGGCAGAGTCTGGGCTTGGGCCTTCTACGGCCTCCTAAATCGTTCACTTCGCAGCCCCGCTTGGCTCTAGATGCTTTCCGGCCAAAAGAGTTTGGGGTGCCTCACTTCAGAAAAGCCGCGCCTTCGCAACGAGCTCAACAGCAAAGCTAAGTTGATTTCGGTGGCGAAGAGATGAGTCAACGGCACCGAAAGACGCTTGACCGGCGAAATCTCCTCTGATCTCCGGTCGCACCTCCAGCCACGGTTTGGGGGCGAGAGTAATGCCCACAGTTGCTTCGCCATAAGTGCCTGGAATTGCTGTGCGGACTCCCTGTGGATCGGCAAACCATTCCAGACGAGTATGGAGCGACGAAATCTGGCTAAGCCTCAACCCCGTGATGATAAACGCCCCTTTAGTAGCTGAAGAATGATGAGCGTTACCCGGGTCGTCTGCCTCGACGGAGTAATGTGCCTGAAAGATTTGTGTAATCCGCGTGGACCAAACCTGGCGAAGCTGCAGCTCCGAGAGCGTCTGCCATCCTCCGACATGGCCCTTCGTCGCGGCCAGTGGCTTCGGACCGGAGTATAGGGTTGCGATGAATTGCTGCTTCCGATTTCCCTCCGGGTGATACAACACTCTTCCGATGTAACTCGGAGCACGTCCTCTTAATTCAAACGCCGTGCCATAGTCCATCACTGTGCCCACCACCACATCAAGCGTTGGATTGGCGTGGAGCGTGGCAAGCAAGGCCGTTCCGCCCGTCTCATCGTGTATCCAGAAATAGCCTCTCGAATACAGCTGTTGATATGGCGCCAGCCCGGTTTCTGCTCCGGTCGGTAAATTGATGCGCCCAACGGTCCAATCGATGCCTCGCGAGAATGGGACGGGCGTGTGCAGCAGAAAGTATGCCTGGCGAAAATCTGTTCCCCACCGCGGCCCTTGAGGCCCGAAAAAATTGAGTGGACGGAGTAGTGCTGCATCGGATCCGGCGTAGAAGTCTGCACGGAAACCCCAGGACAAGCCCTCAGTGGTTGACCGTTCTACCGTCAACCAAGCGGCGTTCAACATCGCTTGGTTGCTGAACCGGTCGGGAGTCGGGGCTTCTGCCTCCAGCCCGCTGGCGTTCCCAATCGACATGAATCCGGCATCCAACCATCCGAACGAGCAGATTCTGTGTTGGACAGCCCAATTGATGGGCCGCAGGTTACGGGACAGCAGAGCTCTTTGATCCTCCGGAAAAAGGCTGCTCATAAACGGCTTACGGTCCGAGCCGGAATCGTCCCTGCCTTTCATTTGCTCGGTCTTTTTCGCTTCACAGCTACCGCTCTGTCCGAAACAGGCAGAACAACAGAGTACAATCAGCGCACCGGCATTAATCCGAGACAACATGGTGACTCTATTTGTGCGTTAAGAAGCTCAAGCCGAGCAGCGAAATGCCATTCCAAGCGATCTGCACTCCGATACACATCAAGATGAAAGCGATCACTCGCAAAATGCCGTGGACAGTAGAAGGCGAGACCGCTTTGATCAATCTCGGTGCATAGCCGTAACACAAATAGACCGAGCCGCTCAAAATCACAACGGCGAGAACGATTCCGGCATGAGTCGCTACGCTCCCAGCCAAGCCCTTCATCGAGGCGTGCGCGCTCAGTGTGAGCATCACGACCAAAGTTCCAGGACCAGCCGTGACAGGAAAGGTGAAAGGATAAAAGATCTTTCCTTCCAAGTCATCGTCTTCGGTGGAACCACTTCCTGCAATTTCTTTGTGCTTGTTCCGAGCCTCTGCGCTAGCGTCCTTCTCAAACAAGAGAGACCAGGCCGTGGCGGCAATAACAAGGCCTCCGGTTACCTGCACAATCGGAAGAGAGATGCCGAAAAAGCTCAGCAGGAGCGATCCCAGGAATTCGATGACGATCAGGAATCCAGTCGTTGCGATCGCAATCCTCCGCGCAAGCCGCCGATAAACGGTCGCCGATTCATCGCCAACTAATCCCACAAAGACGAGCGCGGACCCGATCGGATTGACGAGAGGCAACAGAGCTGTTAGGGCTAGCAGGAAGGATTCCCAAAGTTGCATGGACATAACCACCTTCACAGCTGGGGGCCCTCAGGGAAACCTTTTAACTCTCAGTTACGAGCCCATCTTTTTCATCAGCTCATTCACTGAAGAAATCGATAGAAAGCCGCCCCTGGTTTTCGGGATTGCCGGTCACGCTCTATGCAATCCACCATGAAGTGATAACTCTATGAACAATCGCCCTATAGCGGATTACGCGGTGTTGTCCGATTGCCACTCCGCCGCGCTGGTCAGTTCATTAGGCTCGGTAGACTGGCTCTGTTTTCCGGACTTCGACTCACAATCCGTCTTCGGCCGGTTGCTAGATGAGAACGCCGGACATTGGTCGATTCTGCCGCGTCAAGCGACCAGCACGAGTCGACGGTACGTCGAAAACACTATGGTGTTGGAGACCACCTTTGTGACGGTCAGCGGCACAGCTGTTCTTACCGAAGGGATGGCGTTGGGAGCACATGAGCGCGGTCACGAAATCGGCCATGGCGCTCCCCATTGTCTGCTCCGATCCATCGCCTGCACCGTCGGCAGTGTGCAGATCGATCTTGAATACGCTCCGCGGCCTGAATATGGACTTGTGCTTCCACTTCTACGTTCGACGGCCGGTGGAATCTACTGTCGCGGAGGAGTAGGTATTCTGCTTCTCTCTTCGCCGGCGGAACTGGAATTATCCGAAAACGCTGCCACGGTAAGTTTCACCCTCAAAGAAGGGCAGGTGCGTCATTTCGCACTCCAGCACCATTCGGAGTTCATAACCCCACCTGCCGCTTGGACACAGCAGCAGATTGCGGAACGTTGCACCGATACGGAAGAGGCTTGGCGCAGTTGGTCTCGGTTGCATCAGAACTATCGAGGTCCATGGCGAGAGATGGTTGCGCATAGTGGACGCGTGCTGCAAGCCCTCACCTACTATCCCACCGGAGCAATTGTCGCCGCAGCCACTACATCCTTGCCGGAAGCAATCGGCGGCGATAGGAATTGGGATTATCGCTTTACGTGGGTACGGGACTCCAGCTTCACTCTGGAGGCGCTCTGGGTTGCGGCTTGTCCTGACGAAGCGCAGAAATTCTTCGACTTCTTGGCCGACGTAGCACTGACCAAAGTTCGCACGGGCGCGGATTTGCAGATCATGTTCGGCATTCGCGGTGAGCATGATCTTACTGAACGCACGCTGCCACACCTGAGCGGATGGCGAAACAGCGGACCCGTCCGGATTGGGAACGGCGCTTGGAATCAGCGCCAGCTTGACGTCTACGGCGAGTTGATGAACGCAGTATATCTTCTGAGAGACGAAATCCGCAATCTGGATCAGACCACCCGGGAGTTCCTAATTAAAACGATTGACGCGGCTGCCTCACGCTGGGATCAAAGCGACCAGGGCATCTGGGAAATGCGCGGCGAACCTGGTCATTTTCTGTACTCAAAGCTCATGTGTTGGGTTGCCCTGGATCGAGGCATTCGGCTGTCGGAGATTTTACAGGCTCACGATAAGACGGCACAGTGGCAACTGATTTGCGATCAGATTCGTGCAGCAATCCTCGAAGAGGGATGGAGTGAGAAAGCCGGTGCATTCACCCAGGCCTTCGGCTCCGATGACTTGGACGCCTCGGCTCTAATGATCTCAATCGTCGGCTTTCTTCCTGGCGACGACCCGAGGGTGCTCTCGACAATTGAAGCAATTGCAAAAGATCTTACTGATAAACACGGGCTGGTATATCGCTATTTAGCCGAAGATGGCCTTACCGGTAAGGAAGGCTCATTTCTGTTGTGCACGTTCTGGCTTGCCCAAGCCCAGGCCCTTGCCGGACAGTTAGACTGCGCGAAAGAAACGTTTGCAAAAGCCGTTTCCTTTGCAAATGATGTTGGTCTACTTGCAGAAGAAGTCCTCCCGGAGACGCGTGAACTGCTCGGCAATTTTCCGCAGGCGTTCAGCCATGTCGGATTGATAAATGCCGCGTGGGCGATCTCACAAAGGGAGAACGCGCTTGACCCCTCCGGCGATTAGCTGAATATCCTGAGAAGAAAATGGCCATCGAAAACGAAAGCGGGGCATCGGATAGACAGACGCCGTCCGAGCGCCCCGCTCAATCCGTCCTCAGTCCAGACGAATGACCACAGGACAATTTATAGAGAAGCCGGCGCTTCCAAACGGTTTGCCCGCGGGTCCGGTCAGCAGACCATCTTGGACGTAAGTGAGAATCTGGAACTCCTCCCGCAACTGCTGCCGGTACCCTTTGCTAATTGCATCCGCCGTCCATTCATATAGATTGGCGTCCCACATCGGACTGTAATCCAAAGCAATTGTCGGGATGCCACCCAAAGTGTTGTTGGGGCGGTGGCCGTCAGCCAGATCGGCAGAAAGACCTTGCCGTTTGGGATTGTCGCAGGCGTCCTGCTCAGCGCCGTTTGTGGCGATGAAGATTCGCTCGATTGGACTCGAGAAACTGTCGTCGTTCCCAAGCGGAAGCTTCGCCTGCAAAGGCGCGTACGTGTTGTGTTCGATTGCGGCGGCCAATGGAATGCTCGCGTCCATCGACACATACCAGACCGGGCGGCCGAAGCTGAATCCGTTAACTAGATTCAACGTTACAGTCATAGCGACAGGATCGATCGCTATGACCTGGTCATGTACTTTGGTGTAATCGACATTGCCGTTCGGAAAGCTGATCTGGTTTGCCTCCACGCCAAACGCGACGATCGGCGCATTATAAATTGTTCCCCCATCGTTCAGGACTCGCACCAGCGGGCTATAGTTGCGATCTCCGATTGCGCCCGGCTGAGCTGAGACTGGCGGAAATTCAGCACCGGATGGACCGGGAACAATCTTTCGCACCGGGCTAAAGTCCACGGTCCCCTTGTCGAAAATCAGGTCGTTATTATTGTCGAAGTTCGCTGTTCGCGCACCATTCGCAGCGTATGTAAGCTTCGCCGAGTAATTCAGGCCAAGCTCAGCAGCCACGCCCTGATCGTCTACGTCCGTTAAGATATACCAAACCTTCTGGTGGGTTCCCGCCATATAACCCAAGTAGAGCGGCAACGTTATAGTGCCCTTCGTCGCGTCGATGGTCCCTGACTTCAAGAGCTGCTCAGGACCTACCAGGCTCGGGTTGTCGGTGGATGGAGGGGGCCCAAAATAGGATAAGCCGATCTTTGTCCCGATAGCGGCTGACGCAGGGAACACGTTACAGCCTGGACCGGGGCCAATCGGACCCGCTCCAGGGCCTTGCGCATCGTTGAAATCACCGGTCTCCAGTTGTTGTGTATCTGGAACTTGTGGTTTCGCTCGTTTGTGAGTCTGCGTCATCACTTGCCCCGCACCGGCGAGCGGCGGTGCCAGAGCGCCATGCGCTGGTGTTTGCCCGAAGAGCATTCCAGCCGCAGCGCCGGCGAGCAGCAGCCCGGTGCAATGCCGGCGGACTGCCACGATTTTCCGCGCAGCCAATTGGCCATCACTTTCGTTTCGATGTAGCGTGCGGTTGCTGCCATCGCACACTCTTCGTATATCAACACTGCGCGGACGCAGAATTCCTTTCATACTTTCTCCCTCTGTTTGATCAATCGTGTGATGAACGAGTATCAGCCCATACCCGTTTGGGTTGGAAATACGTGGTCCAGGATCCGGATGAATCCTCAACCAATTCGCAATCTAGAATGGTTCGAGAGTTGCCTCGGCCAGGATTCGCCCCGAGTCGTCGGTGAGCAGGACGGTTCTGTTGTTGGCTGGATCGAGCCCAGGCGATAACACTAATTTTCGTGTCCAGCAACCGCGACGCGGCCCAGGACCTTCGCTTCTGCTAACGATTCAGTAGGGCCAAGAGCCACCGCAAAAGAGCTAGCCGCCTTGCTCTCCAGGTTCGACATCTCGAGCTGAAGCTCGTTACCGTTCTTCAGGATATTCACTCGGCCATGCGTCTCACCGGCGTTACCCACAGCGTGGAGGCTCGCGGTAAAAACAGGTTGGATGGCGGCGATTCCTACAGGCGCCGCTTGATTCACCTGCTTGTTTATGAAGAGCAGCTCCGAGCAGAAAGAGCCACCATAAGGCAACTGCAACCAGAAGCGCCGCAAGGGTAATTAAGGTTCGGTGTTGCCGCCAAAAAGAGACGGCGTGGGTT
>CAVYDZ010000002.1:0-407058 GCA_963767485.1 Terriglobia bacterium
GTTCCGAAGCCGGTGTAAGTGCCGTTCGATTGCAGCTTCGGAGGACCGTCGCTCGGGTTGTTGTCCGGTCCGGGGAACAGGACCGTGTTGGTGAGGTTAAATGCTTCGCCCCGGAGTTGCAGCTTCCACTTCTCGGTAAGGGAGAAATTCTTATGCACGGCGAAATCCAGGTTCACGATGCTGGGATTGCGGACGGTCGAAATCTGGTTGGGCAGATTCATCAGGCCGTATTGCGGGATGCTCGCGTAACAACCGAGCGAACTGCCGTTTGAGTAGTTGTTATAGAGATAATTGTTCAACTTGGGGCCGCCGTCTGGGGTGTAGCTGTGATTACACTCGTACCAGTACCCGGTGTTCAGGCCAGTGGGCGTGCCGGTTTGCGCGGAGACGATCCAATCGGCGCTCCAGCCGCCGACGAGGGCATCGACCCAGCCATTGGCGCTGCCCATGAAGTGACGTCCCTTCCCGACGGGCACGGCCCATTCACCGTTGACGGTGAGGATGTGAGTACGATCGCTGCCGGCAATTTCATATTTCAGACTGGCATCCTGATACGGCCAGCCGTTCTGGTAACCGGTGGCGCCCATCGTTTTGGAGTAGGTGTAGGAAAGCTGGAAGTCCAAGCCGGCGCTCAGGCGCTTAGTCAATTTCACTTCCAGGCCATTGTAGGCTTGCCGCCCCAATGGATCGTTGTACTGGCCGATGAGATCGCAATACTGCGACAAAGGCAAAATGAGGTTGACCCGCGAAATGGTGGGACTTGAGCCGCACGTAGAACTAGCCGGAATGGCCGGCACTCCGTAGTAGGGATTCGGAACTTGCTGGTTGAAGAGGCTGGGATTGGCGATCGCCTGATTCTCCTGGGCGAGCGTGGCGGTTCCGTTGTCCCAGACGAAGACGCGCAGACGATCCGTGTAGTTGCCGACATATCGCGCGTCGAGCACGACCTGGCCGGCAGTTCGCGTTGAAACCCGAACGAGAACTGCTGGGAACGCGGGATTCGGCGTCCGGGGAAATCGATCGACGCTCCGTTGCCCAGCGCAGTAAGCAAACCGAGCGAGTTGCCGGGCGGCACTATGACGCCAGCCGGGAACGGATTGCCGCTAGCGAAGTAATTGGTCGGCGTGACGCCGCCGTTGAGCGTATTGGTGTATGGAGTCGACTGGCTGAAGCCGATGTCGCTGCCGCCTTCGAGTCCGACGGTGTAGAAGATACCGTAGCCGCCGCGCAGGACGGTTTTGGGACCTAAGGCATAGGCGAAGCCGATACGCGGCTCGATGTTCGTCCAATCCGTATCGTAGGCGTCCTTATTGTTGCCGTTCACTCCGGGGAAGGTCAGTCCGCCGTAGACGGTCTGGAGCGATGCCGGATTGATGCCGGCGGCGGCAAGAGCCGGGCCGTCTTTAACCAGGTTGGCTTGGTAGGTGGGATCGTTCGAGATCGGGTTCACGCAAGTGAAGCACATACCACGGTTCAAGCGGTTATATCTTTCGCGCAGACCGGCCTGGAGGTCATAGCGGATGCCGATGTTGACCGTCAGGTTTTTGGTTGCTTTCCAGTCGTCCTGGAGATATAGGGCCCAGTACGGGAAGCCTTGAATCGTGGTGGTGTTATAGCTGACATTGCCGCTGGAAGGGTAGCCCAGCAGCATATCGCCGATAGGGAAACCGTCATTGACGCCGGCGAGCACATTGCGCTGCAGCGGGTTGAATTGCGTGTTCTGGGTGCCGAAGCTGAAAGTGCCGTTCGGGTTGCCGACTGAATTTGGATTGCCGTATTGGAAGAAGGCCACTTCACCGCCAAAGTGGAGGGTGTGCTTGTTCAGGGTCTTGGTCCAGTCGTTATCGAACGTCAGGGTGTTGAAGATATCGGTACCCGTACTGTTGCCGACCACTTGCGGATAGTCCTGACTGGTGCTGAATTGGGGCAGCAAGTCCAGCGTGGTGGTTGGAACCTTCGGCATGTTGAGACCGATCGATTGCGGCGTAACGGTCGACGAGAGATCGCCGTTCGGAGCAATCTGGATGTACCGGGAGAAGGAGCCTTTGAAATCGGCGAGCAGGGTAGGGGAAAAGATGTGCGTCATGTCCTGCGTCGCGACCAGCGCCTGGCGCATTTGATTGATGTTGCCGTTCTCGGCCGGTGAGGGGAAGCCGCTGCTGTTGCGGAATTCGGTTCCGTGCTGGTAAGCGAACATGCTGTACCAGCGGGTCTTGTCGCTGGTGTCGTAGTCGACACGGGCCATCGGTTGATAGTAGCGGTATTTGTCCGGCACGTTGGCGGTGTAATTATTCTGGATGCCGTTGCCGGTATTGGGCAGCGGATAAAGATTCTCGACCGCCGCGCCGATGGGATTGATGCGGCTTTGCGGAATCGTATCGTTCGGGAAAGCGGTGCGCGAGTACTTGTTGCCGGGGCAGTTGCCGAGCGTTCCTCCGGGTGCGGTACACACCGTGGTGTTGGGGTCGTAGACGGTGAAGCCGGACTGCGTGAAATCGACGCCGCTGGTGCCATTAGGGCGGAGATAAGCGGGCGGGACGCTGGTGACGGTGGTGAAGGGGATGTTTTGGTGGTACCCCTCAAAGCTGCCGAAGAAGAAGATTTTGTCTTTCTTAATCGGCCCACCGAAGGTACCGCCGTATTGATGCTGGTGTACGTTCTGGCGAGGAAGACCGTTCAGGTTGTTCTCGAAGTTGTTGGCGTTGAGGTCGCCGTTTTCCAGATATTCATAGAGATCCCCGTGGTAAGCGTTGGTGCCGGATTTGGTGACCATGTTGACCGTGCCGCCGCCGGTGCGACCGTAGCGCGCATCATAGGTGGAGGTCATGATGTTGGTTTCCTGCAGGGCGTCGGGATTGGGCGCGAGTTCCCAGGTGCCTTGGGAGCCGTGGGCCTGCATGGTCACGTTGGTGCCATCGAGAGTAAATTGCTGGTAGCCCTGGACGCCGCCGCCGAGCGTGTAGTTATTCGACACGTCCCAGCCGCGGGTACCGGAGTAGCCTTGCGAGCCGAACTGGGTTTGCAGGAATTGGGAGCCGGGCGTGGTGCCGATCAGCGTATAAATCTGCCGGCCGTTGAGCGGGAGGTTGGCGATTTGCTGTTCGGTGAGAACGGTACCGCCCGATCCATTAGCCGTTTCAATCAGGGGCGGCGCGCCGGTCACTTCAATTTTCTGAGTTTCGGTGCCAAGTTGGAGCGCGAAATTGAGCCCCACCGACTGGCTGGCTTGCACGACCACGTTCTGCTGGACCTGTTGCTTGAAACCGGTTGCCTCGACCGTAACCGTATAAGTGCCAGGAAGGACGTACGGGATAAAGTAAACGCCTTTATCCGTGGTGGTGGTTGGGTAAGACTGCTGAGTAGCGTTGTTGACCGCCGTAACCGAAGCTTGGCTTACCAACGCGCCGGATGGGTCCGTGACTTGGCCGGTGATCGTTCCGCGGAACTCCTGGGCGAAGAGGGCCGAGGCGGCGATGAATAGCAGGCACGGCGCGAGGAAGGCGCGGGATGTGCAGATATTTCTAAAAATCATTGACGAGATCCTCTGAAACTTCTAAAAGACTGTTTACTGGAACTGTAGTACTTAAATCCAAGATGGAAAAGGTGAATTCACCGTGAAAACTTCGGGTTCACGGTAAAACAACTCTGTATTGGGCGCACAGCGGCGGAAGAACACACCGCGTATTTCAACTGCGCACAGCCCGGTCCCAATATCGAACGTTCTCGGCCGGTTCGAGCTATATAATCAGTAGTTCGAGCAGGGGCCATACGTTTGCCTTGCCAAGAGTCATGCTCCGTCAAACCGTTCGCAGCCTGCTGCGCACGCCCACGTTTACGATAGCTTCGCTGATCTGCCTCGCGCTTGGCATTGGAGCGACTTCAGCGATATTCAGCATCGTTAATGCCGTGGTGCTGCGGCCGTTGCCCTACCGGCAGGCCAACCGGTTAGTCCGCATCTATACAGAGTTTCCAACGTTCCCGAACGGCGGGCTGCACAAATTCTGGGTCTCGGAACCCGAAGTATTCGACCTGAGGAATTCCGCCAAGGCATTCCAGTCGATTGGCGCATGGGCGACCACGGGCGCGACTATCGCTGGCCAGAGTCAGCCTTTGCGCGTGACGACTACCTATATGACTGCGGATTTGCCGAAGCTGCTCGCGGTGAAACCGATGCTTGGCCATCTAGTCACAAAAGAGGACGATGTGCCGGGCGCGCCACCAGTGGTCATGCTCTCGTACGGTCTGTGGCAGCAGGCGTTCGCCGGGAATCCCGATGTCCTTGGGCACGACACCTACCTGAACAATGCAAAGGCCAGGATCATCGCCGTGATGCCGCGAGGGTTCGTTTTTCCGCCAGGACAGACCGACGAAACGGAAGCGTGGAGCGCCCTTCAATTGAATCCGAAGAGCACGGATCGCGGAGGGCATGATTTCAATGTCCTGGGACGGCTCCGGCCCGGCGTAACGCTGGCGCAGGCGCGCGATGAAATGTCGCGGTTGGTTGCGCGCTGGGGCGAGACCGCTTCGCCTCACTATCACGCTTTTAGCTCGCGAATGCACCCGGTCTCGATGTATCCGTTTTATGACGAAGTGGTAGGGGGCGTTCGCAACTCGATGCTCATGCTGCTGGGCGCGGTGATGTTTGTGCTTCTGATTGCGTGCGTGAATGTAGCAAACCTGCTGCTGGCGCGAAGCGAATCCCGGCAGCGGGAGATTGCGATTCGCCGGGCGATCGGCGCATCGACAGGAGATCTGATGAAGCAATTCATCACCGAAGGCGTGCTGCTTTCGTTCGTTGGCGCGGGGCTCGGATGGGTACTGGCAAACGTAAGCGTGAGCCTGGTTGCGGCGACAAACTCGGGAAGTATTCCGCGGGCGGACGAGATTCGTCTTGACTCACGCGTGCTGGCATTTACGCTCGCGGTGGCTGTGATCACGGGTATTCTCTTTGGCCTTGCGCCTTTCCTTCATGTCTCGGCCATACGGGTGTACGAGACGCTGAAAGCGTCCAGCGGGCGTGTCTCGGCCAGCACGACCTCAAAGCGCTTTCGCAACATTCTGGTGATCGCACAAATGGCCATGGCGTTTCTCCTGGTTGCCGGAGCGGGCCTAATGGTTCGCGGGTTTTGGAGACTGCAGCAGGTGAATCCGGGGTTTAACGCCAGTCATTTGCTCACGTTCAGCATTAATCTGCCCGATGCCACGTATAAGGACGCTACCGCAAAGAAGAGATTCTGGACCGAGATTCAGGGAAAGCTAAGCCAATTGCCCGGCGTGCGATCCGTAACGATGATGGACGGACTGCCGCCGCTCCGGCCCGAGAACGACAACGATACGGATATCGAAGGCTTTGTTAAGACCGCCGGGGGACCCATCCAAAACGTTGCCTACTACCAGGTGGCGGGCGACCATTTTTTCGAGACGATGGGAGCGCGGCTGATGGAGGGCCGTTTTCTGGAACCGCGCGACGGCGAAAAGAATACGCCGGGAGTGGTGATCAACTCCGCCATGGCGCGTACTTTTTGGCCGCACGAATCGGCCATCGGCAGGCGCCTGCGCCCTTACGGTACCAACGGCGTCTGGTGTACGGTGGTTGGTGTCGTGGCGGACATTAAGAATGGCGGCGTGGACAAGCCGGCCGGGACTGAACTATTTCTACCGTACCGGTTGTGGGCCGGTTCCACGCCAAACATCGTATTGAAGACGAGCGGAAATCCGCTCGCGGCGGCGGGCGCGGCGCGAAGGGTTGCCCGATCCGTGGATCCGAGCTTGCCGGTTGCTAAGGTGCGCACCATGGAAGATGTTATTGGCGCCGCAACAGCGCGTCCCCGCTTCCTGACTTTGATTCTGGGCATGTTCTCGATCCTGGCGCTCGCGTTAGCAACAGTCGGCATTTACGGGGTGATCTCGTATTCAGTGGAGCAGCGCACCTCCGAGTTCGGAATTCGGATGGCGCTCGGAGCGGAGCCGAGGCGGCTGCTGCTCCAGGTACTTCGGCAAGGGCTTGTTCTCGGACTCGCCGGGATTGCGGTAGGTATTGCGGCGGCATTGCTTCTCACGCGGTCACTCGAAGGATTGCTGTTCGGAGTATCGCGCTTCGACCCGTCGTCTTTTGCCCTTACCGCGGCTATTCTGATGGGCGCAACGATAGTCGCGTCGTTACTGCCCGCGTTTCGCGCAATGCGAATCGAGCCGGTGCAGGCTTTAAGGTACGAATAAATGAAGAGTTGGCGGGCGCTAATTTGGGTTTTAACTGTGGGGGTGTGGCTTCCCTGCCCCATAGGAGCGCAGCAGCGGGCCGGGCTTTCGGCGGATGCGGTGGCGAAGCGGAATGCAACCGAGAAGGAGCTGGAGGCGGTCGCAATCATAGAGCGCAAGGTGATGGCTACCATGCCGGATGGCAAACGGATGGCGGCGGATATCTACCGGCCGAAGGACACCTCGAAGAAGTACCCGATCATTTTCGTGCGGACGCCCTACAACTTCAATTACTGGGACGTTACGAACGGGGTAGTCGCGCGATATGACCGGGCCGCTCGAAGCAGTGAAGCGCGGCTATGCCTACATCGAGATGAACGAGCGAGGACATTTCTTCTCGGAAGGCAACTACGACATCTTAGGGCCCCCGCTAAGCGACGGAGACAACGAATTGAAATGGATGTCGAGCTTCGATTGGACGAATGGGAAAGTGGGGACGATCGGGTGCTCGTCGACGGCAGAGTGGCAGATGGGGGTAGCGGCACTGGGGAATCCGGCGTTTGCGGCGATGATCCCGGAGAGTTTCGGAGCGGGCGTCGGACGGGTGGGCCCGTACTACGAACAGGGCAATTGGTATCGCGGGGGCGCCGTGCAGATGTTGTTCATCGCGTGGCTCTATGGCGAGCAGAACCAGGTACGGCCAATGTTTCCGGCCGATACTTCACAGCAGGATTTGATCCGGGTATCGAAGGAGTTCGATCTCGCGCAGCAATTGCCGCCGGTCGATTGGGCGAAGGCGCTGCGGCATTTGCCGGAGAAGGACATCATTCAGGCGGTTGACGGGCCGCACGGGATTTTTGCGGATCCCATGCCAGTGCCGACCGGAGGCGCAATGATTGAGCGCACGCCGAACGATCCGGCCTGGTATCGGGGCGGATTGTGGCATGACGATCATCCGATCAACGTCCCGGGGCTTTGGATGATGACCTGGTACGACGTTTCGATCGGGCCGAATTTGGCCGCTTACAACTACGTGAGGCGAACGGCGCGGCCGGAGATTGCAAACGAGCAGTATGCGGTGATCGCGCCGACGCTGCACTGCGGATATACGCGCGCGAGCGAGCATACGGTGATAGGGGAGCGGGACATGGGCGATGCCCGGCTCGATTACAACGCGCTGACGTATGGGTGGTTCGATCATTTTCTCAAGGGAGAGGACAACCACATTCTTGCAGAACACGCCAAGGATTCGCTATTACACGATGGGGTTGAACAAGTGGCAGACGGCGGATACATGGCCTCCCGCGGGCGCGCAGCCAATGAAGTTTTACCTCGAGAGCGGCGGTAAGGCGAACACCATGTATGGCGATGGCAAGTTGTACCGAAGCGAAGCCGGGGACGGCGGATACGCCGGATTCGTTTGTGTACGATCCGATGAATCCGGTGCCTTCGTATGGCGGGAATGTTTGCTGCACAGGCAACGCGGTAACCGGCGGCGCGTTCGATCAGCGTGTAATGGAGACGCGGAATGACATTCTGGTCTATACGTCGGAGCCGCTGAAAGAAGGCGTGGAGATGAGCGGGCCGATTGAGCCTACGATTTACGTTTCTTCCGATGCCAAGGATACCGATTTCACGATCAAAGTCATTGACGTGCTCCCGGACGGGACGGCGTATAACCTGGATGAAACGCATTCAGCGAGCCCGGTATCGCGAAGGGTATGACAAGCCGCCGGTGTGGATGGAGGCGGGCCAAATCTATAAGCTGAGCTTTCAGCCGCTGGTGACAAGCGATTATTTCGGGCCGGGCATCGGATCCGGATTGAGATTTCGAGCAGTAATTTCCCGCGGTTCGACAGGAATTTAAATACCGGCGGGAAAAATTACGACGAGACTATGGGCGTGGTGGCGCACAACGCGGTTCATCATTCGCGGATGTATCCGTCCGAAGTGACGTTTACGGTAGTCAAGAAGGGGGCGGTTGCCGCTCGTTGACCACAATCGAGCCTGCGATCAGCGTCCACGGGCAATGCTGGTAATCGGAGATGCGTTCGATTCGGCCATCCGCTGAGATATCCAGCCGGATGATTCCCTCGATGCCCCATGACCCATTCCGCAGGTTGAGCAGGAGGATCGCGGACTTGTTGTCCACCTCGCCCACGCTTAGCCGCCAAATCTGTTTCATCCGTGAGTACACGCCAAAGTAGCCTGCTTCCGCGAGAGTGCCGGCATATCGATCCGCCACCAGTAAACGCGCGTCGGCGCTAATCAATTCGCGCAAGCCATCCCAATCGCGCCGGTTGAAGCGCTCGACATAGAGCTGAAGAATTTGCTCGTGTTCCGGTGCGGAGACCCGTGGCGCTGTTGATGGTGCTTCCCCCGACGCCAACTTCGTTCTGCCGCGGTTGAGGGCCGCCTTCACGCCCCCCACAGTCGAGTCGACGAGTTCCGCAATCTCCTCCAACGAATACTCAAACACATCCTTGAGCAGCACACAAGCGCGTTCCTTGGGCGGGAGACTCGTAACCATCCGGCCGATGGCGAGGCCGACCGTTTGCTCGGGGGCTTCGTGCGGTTCGACGAACTCTGGCTTTGCCGCCGCCGCTTCCGCTTGCTCCCGCACACCCCGGCTCCGCAAATAGTCGATGCAGTCGTTGTGGGCAATCCGGAATAGCCAAGGCTCGAGCGGCCGGCTGTCGTCGTACATCTCGAGGCTGCGATAAGCGCGAAAAAGCACATCCTGCACCACATCTTCGCCATCGGTGATCGAGCCCGTCATGCGTGCGCAGTAAAGGTGCAACTTTGGCCGAAGCTGGCTGATGGTTTCAAGAAACGCCAGGTATCGAGCCTCAAACTTGCCCCTGTCTACAGTCACCTCGCTTTTGCCTCTGTGTCACGATTGCGGAAAGCGGCTTCTCCGGCATCGGACACCTCGATCCATTTCTGGTTAGGAGCGGCCTCAGCGCCATAGTTGTCGTGCCAGTTCCACCACTTGTAAGGCTGCGTCTGGGGGTAACCGTCTGGCGAGTCCTCCCAAGTCTCCTGGCGGCCGAGCGGTGTGATGTCGAGGTAGCTCCAGGTGCTCCCTATCGCCTCGTCGCCACGGTTGTTGATGAAGTACGTGCGGAACACTTGACCGCCATTGCGGAAGAAGACGTTGTGGCCGTGCCATTGATCGACGCCGAAGTCCGCGTCGAAGCCGTCAGTGATGGTGTACCAGGGCATCTTCCAGCCCATCCGCTCCTTGAGGCGCGCGATGTCCGCCTGCGACGCGCGGGAAGCGTAGGCCAGGGTGGTGTCGCGAGCGTTGAGATGAGCCAGGTGAGCGACTTGATCGGCGCCCAGAGAGCAGCCGCGGCAGGCGTGGTCGGGCCAGCCGAACACCCCAGGCTCGAAGAAGGCGCGGTAAACGATCAGCTGCCGGCGGCCCTCGAACAGGTCGAGCAGACTCACCTTGCCCTTGGGTCCATCAAATTCATAGCTCTGCTCCACCGTCATCCACGGCATGCGCCGGCGTTCGGCAGCTAAAGCGTCGCGCGCCCGCATAATGGCTTTTTCTTTGACGAGCATTTCCTGGCGCGCCGCCTCCCATTCCTCTCGCGGCACGATTGCAGGCGTGTTCATCGCGGAATGCTCCTCTCCTTGTTTTTTATCACTCTCTCTGGTGGTTGCCATCCTATTCTCCTTGCTCCTCTGAACGCACCCGGACGATTCACTTTCAAAACTTTTCTTAACTTGCGATCTTCTGCTTTTCCCGTTATACGGCGCCTACTTCAAGCCCCGGCCGGAGCCCCTGGAACGCGAAGGCCCTGAACTGACTTTCCAGAGCCTTGCTCACTCCATTGCGCCAATCTTCGGCGATCGACTGCCAGACGGGATCGGGGAAGATCTCCTCTTCGCCTTTCTGCAGCCCGTCCAAGATGGCTGGCGACGCCGACCGGGGCGAGGCCTTCGGTATTTCAACGCCGCGATTCATATCGGTGTCCACTGGTCCGACGACCACCGCGTGGAAACTCACTCCATGCTCTGCCAGCAGCGCTCTCAACGACTGCGTGGCGTTAAACGCCGCCGCTTTCGAAAGCGAGTAGGCGGCAAGGACCGGCGCCGAGGCGAGACCCGCCAGTGACAGATTATTCACGACGGCGCCTTTGGAGTGTTTCAGCTTCGGCAGGAATGCCTGCGTCACATTAAGCAAACCGAACAGGTTGACTGCCAAATGCTTTTCGAGCACGCCGGGATTGCTGAGGTCGTCGTAAATGGCGACACCAGCGTTGGTGATGAGGATATCGAACGTTCCACCTGATCCACGGCCTGTTCGATCTGCTCAGCCTTGGTGACGTCCAATGTCAAAGGAGTTATACGTTCGCCGGCCAATTGCGATGGGTTCCGCGCACCCGCATACACTTTCGCCACTCCCCGCCGGAGCGCCTCGTCTGCCAGCGCCCGGCTGATGCCGCGATTGGCTCCCATAATCAGCACTGTCCTGTTTGTAAAATTCATGCCGTTCTCTTTCGTGATGATTGAAATCTGCTTCCATTGCTATTACGGTTTCCATTTCGAAAAAGATACGCGCCACCCGGCGATGAGTGCGGTGAGGAGTATTCGTCTAAAATAATGCTGAGGAGGAACCGATGCGTGCTGTCGCGCTGGCAGTGCTCTCGCTCCCTTTTCTTGCTTTGTGTGTCGCGCAGACCCCGGTTTCCGCGAAATACAAAAACCTCCCGGGCGTTGCTCTGTATAGCCACGGCTACCTTCTGAGCTGGGATAGCCCGGGGTACACGCAGCTGACGGTTTACGGCCGCGATGCCAAGCCGGCCTTCTCGACCCCAGAGCGAATGGAAAGTTCTGCCGTCATGTGGGCGGTCGATTCTGATGGCGTGGTGGCCGGCGCATACCAGGCATCTCATCTGAGTGAAGGCCGCATCGACCTGTTCGACCAGACCGGCACTCTAACAAACAGGATCAATACCGGATCTTACATTCCGCAGCAGTTAGTGTTTGCTCCGGACCATACGATCTGGACGGCCAGCTACGATGCCCGACGGGAGAGAGATCAGGATTTCAATGTGCTTCACCATTACGCCCGAACCGGCGAAGAATTGGGGCAGGCGCTCCGCTGGTCGCATGTTTGCAGAGATCTCAGTCATCCGGTGGTCGGCCAGAATTTTTGGAGGCCAACTGCTCTATGCTGCAAACGACCGCATCGGCTGGAATGCAACCTTGCACCCTGGCTCTCGCACCTGGATCGAAGTTAGCTTCGCAGGGGTCCTTCTCGGGAAATATGAGCTGAAGACGATCGACGGGCTTCCTCTGTTTCCGCTCGCCATGACGGCAAACGGCAACGTGTACGCGATGATTCTCAAACCCCACCTTGTCCGGTTTGCCGTTCTCGACCGTGCCAAGGGTGTGTGGCAGAAGCTTGCGAGCGATCCTGACGGTGCGCTCATCGGCTCGGAAAAGGATAATCTCGTTTTCGCCGAGCTAGACGGAACTTCGGCGACGGTCAGGTTCGTGCCGTCTAGCTTGGTACGACCGGACAATAGATGACGCGGCGATTCGGTGTAGACGAAAGCGCTTATGAGAGCGCCCCCGGGGTCGTCTCCCCGGGGGCTCTGAGTCGTCACTGCTGTGGTTGAGCGGCGGCATCCTTACGGTGTTGCTGCATGCGCTCGCGCATTTGCTGCTGCATCTGATCGTATTGCTGTTTTTGCGTGTCGTTCAGAACGCTTTTGATCTGATTTTCGCTGTCTTCGCGGATGCTGCGCATTTTCGCGTGCTTGTCCTGTGGGGAGAGCGAAGTATCGGCGCGTAACGACTCGAACTGCTGCTGGCGGTTGGTGAGAATCGGCAGGAGCTTCGTTTGCTGATCCTGGGTCAGGTTGAGCTTCTTAGTCAGCATTTTGACCTGACGGGCGGGGTCGGGGGCGTGGCGGGCATGCTGGCCGGATTCAGGCGCCGGAGCAGAGTTTTGGCCCTGGTCCTGTGGCGCGGCCATTGCGGCGCCCACGCCCAAAAGGGCGGAAATGCTTACGATGCAAAGTTGTTTTCTCATTGAACTTCTCCTTCACTTAAACAGACGAGCGGATGAAATTCCGGGTTATGCAGCGGGCCGTTAAAGTTCGTTTAATCGAAATCCCTGAGAGACTGGAGGAGTGAGCGCATTTTTAGCAGAACCGGCGGTGGCTGTGCTGCTTGTGCTGATCGGACTCGCCGGGCTGTTCTGGGAAGGACATGCGCCGGGTACGTTCATCGCAGGGGCAATGGGCGCGGTGTTACTGTGCATTGGTTTATGGGAGCTGACTGAGAACTGGGCCGTGGCCGGAGGCGTATCGCTGGCGCTGGCCTCGATCGTGTTCTTTCTGGCAGTATTGGGATGGCGCGCGCAGGGAAGACAGGTCTTGACCGGAACGCGCGATTTAGTGGGAGAAACGGGCACAGTGTGCCGGGCCATTGAAGGACACGGAACTGTGTTTGTGCGTGGCGAATACTGGGAAGCCCGGAGCGAGTCCGCCTTGCCGGTAGGCACGCGCGTGGCGGTTGAACGGGTACAGGGTCTGGTTTTGTATGTGAGGGAGGCTTAGATACGTGTTTTTCACGGCAGCAGTACTGGTAGCGGCGGTAATCGTGTTCTTTTACCTGGTCTCGTCAGTGAAGGTTCTGGCGGAGTATGAACGCGGGGTAATTTTCCGGCTAGGGCGAGTGTTGAAAGAGCCGAAGGGGCCCGGGGTGATTTTTGTGTTTTCCCCGGTGGACCGCATGGTGCGGATATCGCTGCGAGTGGAGGCGATGGAAGTGGCGCCGCAGGATCTGGTGACGCGCGACAACGTGACCGTAAAAGTGAACGCGGTGATTTATTTTCGAGTGGTGGAGCCGACCCGGGCGGTAATCGAAGTGGCGAATTTTCTGTATGCGACGAGCCAACTGGCACAGACGACGCTGCGCAGCGTGTTGGGCGAGGTGGAGCTGGACGAACTGCTAAGCCAGCGCGAGAAGGTGAATATGCGGCTGCAGACGGTGCTCGATGCGCATACTGGGCCGTGGGGCGTGAAGGTGTCGATGGTGGAAGTGAAGCAGGTGGACTTGCCGGAGCAGATGATTCGCGCGATTGCGCGGCAGGCAGAAGCGGAGCGGGAACGGCGCGCGAAGATCATTCATGCCGAGGGGGAATATCTGGCGGCGGAAAAGCTGAGCATGGCAGCGCAGCAATTGCAGCAGCAGCCGGCAGCGATTCAACTGAGATATTTGCAGACGCTGGTGGAGATTGGAGCCGAGAAGAACAGCACGGTGGTATTTCCGGTGCCGGTGGATTTGTTAGCTTCGTTGACGAAGTATTTGGAGAAGAACGGCGGGCCCCCGATGGGTTAGGGCGTGGAACTGTATGGCCCGGAAACATGGTGACACTTCGGTCCCAGAACACGGGTAGCGGTCTTCTTCAGTGTCGCGGAGCCGGAGGCAGAGCCAAAGAGGAGCTTGGGGTGGCCACTCCGGTGAGTGACCGCCCATCGCGTTGCTCAGTACGAGGTAATCAGAGCCTTCACGCTTGTAGTTCCCGTATCCGTTCCGAAGGTGAGCGTCACGGGGACGGGATTCTTGATGCCCGGGAATGTAACCGGCGAGCCTGCTGCGTCGAACGAAAAGGTATTGTTGCCGAGCGGAACAAGGACGAGCCCCACAGTCGCGCCGTTCACCGTGCCTTCATAACCATAAGGAGCGTCCGCAGCTTTCCATAGTCGATGGAACGATCCCGCCGGCAGGGTCAGCGTGTAGTTGGCAATCTGCAGTGTCAGGGTTTCGGTTGCCGGACTCAGCCCCGTGCTGGAGCTGCCCAGGGTGAACGAAGAGGTGAGGACGAACCCCGGATGCCAGCCGTCGTCAATAGACAGGGAGGGATGGAAACTCGCGAACGGAACCGCTTGGATCAGCTCGTATGCCCCGATATCACAGCCCTTGCCTTGGGGCCGCGATACGCCGCGTTGGTCGGTGGTCACGGGATTGCCGTTCGCGTCGGTGCAGTTAGCGACCGGTATGGCGTCTACGGCAGGACTGGTGGGCAGCAGGGCCACTGTCTGGGTAGCACCGACATTGTTCTGAACCTGGGATGAGTTGCATAGGCGTGTTGTTCTGATCGGCCGTTTGGGTGGTGTATTGGCAAGTTAGGTCGTCGGAAAGGTTGTAGCCGAGCGAGGTGAGCGATTGCCTTGGCCCAGGCTACAGTCGCCGCCGGCAGTATTGCTGGCGAGCAGCGTGCTTCAGCGTCAGCGTGGCGTTGTCGCTTTCGAACCAGCGCCAGGTCACTTAGGAAGTTGCCCGAGATGGTCGGTGGCGGTGATTGCCAGCGTGCCCTGGTTAAGATTCCGCCGCCGCCGCTTTCGGCACGAGTTCGCCGACCACCGTGCTGTTGGTGAGCGGCGACTACCTTGGTTAAAGATGCCGCCGCCTTCGCCGAGGAGCCGGACTAGGCGGCAGAGTTGGCGACAGGGTGCTGCCGTTGACCGTGAGCGTACCGGTGTTGTAAATTCCGCCCACCGCCCACGGCAGAGTTGGCCGAGAGCGTGCAGTCGATGAGCGTGAGGGTGCCGGTGTTGGAAATAGCACCACCGGGCTCTCGCTCCCGTTGCCATTCTCGATCGTCAGGCCGGAGAGGGTTATGTTTGTGACCGCACGTCATAAAAACCTGGCACCGCGCCGTTGCCGCTGATCGTCAACTGGGACGCCCCAGGGCCATTGATGTCAGTGTTTGCGATTGCCGATGGATAGTGTACTGGCTAGCGTATCGTGCTCGGATTGGCGCAAGTTGAAACTGATTAGGTCGCTGGGTCGGCGGCCGCAATGAGCGCTCCCCACCGACCGCGTCGCTATCGTTCGTATTAGTAACAGTCAGCGTGGCAGCAACCGAGGGAACATCACTCGCCATTGCCAGTACGATCAAACAAAGGCCCGTTGAAACCAGAGCTGTGTGCATCCGAGCAGGAAGCACGAAGTAGCAGATGAACAGGATTGGAGTTCATGGATGTACGGCTCGGAGATTGAGATGTCCGGACAATGAGGCTCTGGTGAAAATAAGTGTGTCATACACTTCTTAAGCGAGTGCACCCCATCGAAAACTGCCATCGCGTTCAAAAAAGAACGGCTGGCGACATTCAACGCCCGGAAGCGCGCTCGAAGCTCCAGACATTGCTGGTCACATCGGCTCCCAGCAAGGCTATATGCTTTTCATCCGGCGATACCACTCCAGAGATATTTGTCGAGCTTCTACAGATCAGATGAGCATGAAGTAGCGAATCGATATAAAAGAGGCCTTCGGCGCGGAAGAGGTCACCGAAGGATGGCAGGAGCGCCATGTTGACCGTAGAATCGAGCATCGGCGAGTTAGCCAGCCAGCCTTCGCCGTCAGGGACGAAAGAAATGCTGCTTATACGCCCGATCCCTTCGACTCGACGCCACGACTGTGAGCGATCGGAGAGACTCGGATCGAGATGTATTTCGAGGAAGCGGCCGGCGTTATGAATGTCCGGCACAACGATTTCCCTGCCGTCAGGTGAAAGTGACCAGCGGCCGAGTCCGGTGGCAACAAACGCAGTACGCCCTAGTTCGCGTCCCTTGCCGGCAATGGGATCTAACTCGAAATAGCGCTGCCCATCCGTATGCGTGGTGCGGAGAACACAGCCCGTTCCGTGCGCCGGCAAGCTGCAGCGGAACTCATCGAGCGGTTGGCTTAAGGGAACTTCGACAGCACGCCCGCCCGAGATGGGGGCTCGCAAGAGGAGATGGCGGACGAGTTTGTCCGGCTTGCCAGGGCTGGCTAAATCTCTATACATCATGAGCAGCCACTTGCCGTCTGGTGTGACTTGCGGCATATAGACATCGCCCGGCGTGGAGACAAGCAATTCGGCTTCTCTGTGCTTCAGATTCTGACGGAAGAGTTCCAGGCGCCCATTGCGATCCGACTCGAAGATGATGCACTGGCTATCGGGCGTCCAGGCATGAGGATAGCTGTTGGTCTGCTCCAGCGTCAGCCGGCGCTGATTACTCAACGACGGAGAGGGAGTGGTCTGCCAGTCGGCTACATACGTTTGTGTCGTGCTATCGGTGCGGACTACTGCCAGGCTGCGGCCGTCGCGGCTGCCCGTCAACTGCGATAGAACCACTCCGTTCAAATGGGACAGCTGATGAGGCTTGCCGGCTAAGTCACCCCTTGCTCTATCCGTTTGCACGGACCATACATTGAAACCCTGATTGCTTATGCGGTCCACATTCTCACGCAAAAAGAAGAACTGTCCGTCATCAGCGAAGAAGCCTGAGTTCAACCGAATGCGTTTGAGCTTAACCGCTACGAGATCGGCCGCGAGAGCCTTCGAAGCCAGATCGCTGTCCTCGCAGGTATCAGGGTTAATGGAGACGTCTCGCAGGCTGAGTGCAGGGGAGCAGTGACGCAGACGATTGAACCACAGAGCCTTGTCATTCGCCGACCAGAAAAGGGTGGCGATCCTTTCGTCCGGTCTGCTCTTGTAGAGCAGGCGCGCCCCAGTTCGGTCCAGTGGACCTGTCCAGATTTCGTGTTTTTCGTTCAGCCAGGCGATGCGCTTCCGGTCATGCGAAAGTGCCAGCAGTTGGGTATTGGAAAGCAGAGGACTCGCTGCGCTTCCATTAAGCGGTATTGCCCATGTTTCGAAGACGCCGCGTACGAGGCCGACGGCGAGCAGGCTAATATCGGACGGAAACAACAACTGGCTAAAGGCGAAGTCTGGCAAGGCGTTCAGTTCCTGGACGGATGAAGTTCGATCATTTCGCACCATCAACCCGCCATCCACAGTTGCGTACGCGAGACGTTTTCCGTCCGGGGAAAGCCGTGCAACTGTGACATCGTGACCTGCTTCATAACTGGTGATCTGCTGGAAGCGGTAATCCGGGGGAAGACGAGTTCGATTCCAGAAGTGAAACAGTAGGAAGCTGCCGAGAACTGCTGTTAGGGCAATGCCCGTGGCCAGCAGTGGCGAATGGCTAGCGTTCTCAAGCCGCTCCAGGCGCGAGACCACTTTTTCGGCGCTTGGCCGCTGCTCCGGCGCTGCGCTTCGCATTTGTGTCAGCAGAGGATGACGCCACTTCCCCAGCTCTTCCAGAACCACCGCCAGCGAATATACGTCGCTTGCTCCGTTTATCTCTCGGCCCAACTTCTGCTCCGGAGACATGTAGCGCACCGTTCCCACGGGCAGATGCACACTCGTGCCGTTCAGCGCGTGATCACGAATATTCTGGGCGAGGCCGAAGTCGAGCACTTTGACGTAGCCATCCGCTCGGACCATGATGTTTTCCGGTTTGATATCGCGGTGAACAATGCCTTTTTGGTGAGCAGCCGCCAGTGCGCTGGCAATTTGCCGGCCGATCTGAATGGTTTCCCGGGCAGAAAGCTGGCGCGCTTTCAGCAACGCGCGAAGCGATTGCCCTTCCACCAGTTCCATCGCCATCGCGAGGCCCCACTGAGTCTGGATCAGCTCGTAAACCGTAACAATGTTGGGATGGTTGAGCCGGGAGGCAAGCCGTGCCTCCGAGATCACTTGCCAAGCGGCAGCTTTGTCGGGGGCGACCGCGCTGGGTAGAAATTTCAACGCCACAGTCCGCCGGAGTTCCGCATCTTCGGCGGCATACACCTCGCCCATTCCACCCTGGCCGATCCGCTCAACCAACGTGTAACGCCCCACGGTATCGCCCACCCGGCGGTCCGGCCCGGCAGCATAGGAGGGCTCACTTTCCAGCTCTTCGAAAAGCGCGAGGACGTGACGTTCCACTTCACCATCTACAGTCGCGCCGCGCACGTATTCGCGCTTGGCTTCTGAATCCAGATCGCCAGCGGTCTCGCACAAAATCCAGGCCGCGCGCCACTGCTCGTCGGTCACAGGCCGCTCCAGTGTCCCATGTATTTAGAGCGAGTGCAGGGGGGTAGAAACTGCCATCTCAGCGAAACTCTTATTCCACTTTTAGCTGTTCCCTGAGCCATGCCTTGGAGAAGCTCCAATTACGGGCCACCGTTCGCGGCGCAATTTGAAGGCGATCCGCAATTTCCCCCACCGCTAAACCCTCAAACACTTTCATCTCCACAATGCTTCGGAGCCGCCTATGGATTGCTCCTAGTTTGTCTAGCAGATCGTCGAGTTCCTGTAGCGTGGCCACGTTTTCCTCTCGGGCCGCCGCATCGAAGTGCGCAATATCGATTTTGGTCGTACGCTTCGAGAGCAGCCTTGAATGATCAATCAACAGGTGACGCATCACGTGTCCGGCAAATTGCAGGAAGTGTTCGCGTTCAGAACGAGTGGCATGGTCCGTAGCCGGCAGAGACTTAACGTTGATCAAGTGCAGGTAAAGTTCGTTAACTAATAAGGAGGGCTGCCAGGAGTGATCGCTCCCTTCGGCACTCATCTTGGCGGCCGCCAAACGCCGCAGTTCCGGATAAAGCACGGAAAACAACTGGTCAGCGGCTTCGCGGTCGCCGGAGCGAAGGCGCAGTATGAGGCTAGCGACCGTTACTGAAGTTTCGGGCGAAGCCATCAGTATAGTATCTTATGCTGTGACCGGCGGGCGTGCTCGCGCAGGGCGGTGAGGAAATGCTCGCGATCCATGTTACTTATTGTGACGATTCGCTCATTGACGGGTCAAGCCGGTCAAGCGAGCATCCTAGTTCCACAAACGCTGACCCCAGACCTATATACTGGCGGCGAGGAGAATCGAAATGAATAACACTTACCAGATCGATCCGGCGCACTCGAATTTGCAGTTCAGCGTGCGCCACATGATGATGTCGAATGTGCGCGGAACGTTTACCGGTGTCAGCGGTACGGTTACGTACGATCCGGCGAATCCGACGGAGGGTTCGATTGAGGCGAAGATCGACGTTACGACGATCAGTACGCATGACGAGAAGCGCGACGGGCATTTGAAATCGCCAGACTTCTTGGACGCGGACAAATATCCGGACATGACGTTCCGCAGCACCAAGGTGGAGAAGAAAGCCGCAAACGAGTTTACGGTGACGGGTGATTTAACGCTGCACGGGGTAACGAAGCCGGTGGTGCTCCAGGTGGAGGAAGTTTCAGACGAAGCGCCGGATCCGTGGGGGAATACCCGCATTGGAGCGTCCGTGAAGGGGAAGATCAAGCGCAGCGAATTCGGGTTGACCTGGAATGCGGCGCTGGAAGCGGGCGGAGTGATGGTGGGCGACGACGTGAAGCTGGATTTTGAACTGGAGCTGGTAAAGTCCAAGAGCGCGGCGGCTTAAGCGGCTCTTTTGGCGCGCGCTTTTTTGAGCGGCGTGAGGAGCGACAGCACGACGTGCTCGTAGAGATCGACGCCCTTACGCTGCTGGAATTTTTCAGCGAACTCGCGCAGCGTGCCCGAGGAGTAGCATTCCATCACCGCGGGATGCACGTAGTATTTCCTGCAAGTGGCGGGCTTGTTGCCGAGTTTCCCCGCAACATCTTTGATGACATCGACCAGCACAGTTTTGGTTTGCGGGTCGGTATCGGTCAGGCAGTGGTTAAGTAGAAAGCTGGCGGCCAGACATGTGCCGCCCCAGGTACGGAAATCTTTGGCGGTGAACTCGCCGCCGCTGATTTCGCGCAAGTACTCGTTGACATCGCCCGAGTCGATGGTTTGCGGATTGCCCTCTTCGTCGCGGTATTCGAAGAGCGAACTGCCGGGGATATCTTTACACTTACGTAGGATGTGAGCAAGGCGCTTATCTTCAAGGGTGATCTCATGCTGCTGATGGCTTTTGCCTTTGAAGCGGAATTTGAGAGTGTCGCCCAGGATTTGAACGTGCTGGTTGCGAAGCGTAGTGAGGCCGAATGAGTTATTTTCCTCCACGTATTCTTCGTTGCCGATGCGGATGTACGTGGTCTCGAGAAGCTTCACCACGGCGGCCAGGACCCGGCGTTTGGGCACGCCGGGACGGGCGAGATCGCGGTCGACGATGCGACGGATTTTAGGAAGAGCCTTTCCGAAAGCGCGCATCCGATCGAACTTGATCAAGTCGCGAACATGACGATACTTGGGGTGATAACGGTATTGTTTACGACCGCGTGCATCGCGCCCGACGGCCTGAATATGAGTGTTATCGGACGGGCTGATCCAGACGGACGTCCAGGCGGGCGGCAGCACGAGGGATTTTATGCGGTTGAGCACGGCCGGATCCTCGACGGGCTTTTCGTCAGGACCGATATAGGCGAACCCGGAACCGGAGCGCCTCCGCCGGATGCCGTGGCCTTTCGGGATGGCGTAGCGAAGGCCGGCGAGTTGGGCCGATTTCACTTCATCGGGTAGAGCGGCAGTGGGTGCCGGGACCGTTTCCATAAAAAAATAAGATGCAAATTCTGTTGGAAACACTACGTTGATGCTCTAAATCTGACGATACGAATGACAGAAGCAGTAATTTTCGACATAGACGGTACCCTACTCGACTCGGTAGACCTGCACGCAGAGGCTTGGCACGAGGCCTTGGAGCATTTCGGATACGAGATTCCCCTGGGGAGGATACGGAGCCAGATCGGCAAGGGCGGGGATCAGTTACTTCCCGCGCTGCTGGGCGAGGAGGAGGCCCAAAAGAACGGGAAGGAGTTGGAAGAGTTTCGAGGTTCGCTGTTTAAAAAGAAATATCTGCCGAGTGTAAAGCCCTTCCCCGGAGTGCGGCCGCTGTTTGAAAAGGTAATTGCGAAGGGCAAGAAGGTCGCGCTTGCTTCGTCGGCGAAAGGTGACGAGTTGAAGAACTACGAGGAGATCGCGGGAATTGAAGATCTGGTACACGTGGAAACGTCATCGGCGGATGCGGAAAAATCAAAACCGCACCCGGATATTTTTGAAGCGGCACTTAAACGGTTGGGAAAAGACGTGAACCGGGGACAGGTGATCGTGGTGGGCGACAGCCCGTACGATGCGGAGGCGGGGCAAAAGGCCGGGTTGCAAGTGGTTGGCGTGCGCTGCGGCGGGTTTGCGGAAGAGGACTTACGGAAGGCAGGCGCGATGGCGATCTATGACGGGCCGCAAGACTTGCTGGAGCATTTCGACGAGTCGCCGCTCCGGTGAGGGATTATTGCTGGAGCCAGCCGCGTGCAGGCGGCGAGGCCGGAGAAGAGATAGAACAAAGCGTCGTTGTTCCAATAGACAAACGCCGTAAACAGGCAAAGGAGCGCCAGCCAGGACCGGGGGTCCAGCGAGTAATCGTCAAACATTGGTTTAAAAGACTATGGTGCCAGATGGCGGGTGAGAATCTCGGGTCGCGCTGCCCGAGAGAGCTTTCGGCGCTTACGTTTCCGGCTCGGGGTCGCGGACGACGGAAGACTGGAAGGCGTAATGGACTTTCTGGTAGGTTTCCTCGAGCGATTCGGGGAGAACGCGGGTGTGGGCAACCGGAGTCATGAAGTTGGCGTCGCCAGACCAGCGGGGGAGCATGTGGAGATGGAGGTGCTGGGCGATGCCGGCGCCGGCTGCGGCTCCGATGTTTATGCCGAGATTCAGGCCGTCGGGACAATAGACAGATTCGAGAACGTGCTCGGAGCGGCGGGAAAGATCCATCATTTCGGCAGAGGTCTCGGGCGGGGTCAGCGTGAGCTTGGAAACGTGCAGGTAGGGCACGATCATCAGGTGGCCAGTGGTGTAGGGAAAGCGGTTCAAAAGGATGAAGCAAAAGGCGGCGCGATGAACGACGAGATTTTCGCGGTCCTGGGCCGGGCTCCTGGCAGCAAGACAGAAGATGCACTCATCCGCCGTCTTTTTACTCTTTATGTACGCGGAGCGCCACGGCGTCCACAGATAGTCCATTAGAAGGCGTGGGGTTCGGTGGGCTTAGCTTCGTGATGACTATTTTTCGTCGACTGATTTACCAGGTCCCGCAGTTCTTTGCTGGGCTTGAAAAAGGGGATGCGTTTCGACGGAACTTCGACCCGCGAGCCGGTTTTCGGGTTACGGCCTACGCGCGGCTGACGCTGCCGAGTGCGAAAGCTGCCAAACCCGCGAATTTCAATTTTTTCGCCCTTGTGAAGGCTGTTTACAATACTGTCGAAGATCGTCTCGACGATTGTTTCTGAATCCTTGCGGGTCATCTCCACAACTTTGGAGACCTCGTCGATCAACTCAGCCTTCGTCATAATTGCTGTTCCTATAATCAGCCTGCGAATACGTTTGTTTGATGGCGTCCCCGACGGTGGATGTGGCCACTGCGGCCTGGCGCTTGTAATCGGCCAGGCGATGGCGCTCCACATCTTCATGGATTTCGCGCAGGCTCAATCCGATACGCTTTTGAGCTTCATTCATTTTAATGACTTTGAATTCGAACTCTTCGCCCACCGGCAGAAGCGATTCTTCGGCAGCGGCGTTTTTGGCGGGACGCTCGCGCTCGAACTGCCCGGTGAGTTCGCTGCGATGGCAGAGCGCCTCGACGCCGGGGAGAAGTTCGACAAAGACACCAAAGGGAGCAGCACGGCAGACTTTGCCGCGGACCGTGTCCCCAACCTCGTGGGTACGGAAGAACGTTTCCCAGTTGTCTGGCTGGAGTTGCTTGATGCCGAGCGAGAGACGGCGATTGGGGGCATCGATATGAAGGACGACCGCCTGGACGGTTTGGCCTTTCTTGACCAGCTCGGAGGGGTGTTTCACGTGCGCCGTCCAGGACATATCGGAGACGTGGACCAGGCCGTCAATTCCTTCTTCAATCTCGACAAAAGCGCCGAAATCGGCGAGTTTCCGAACCCGGCCTTCGACAACGGAGCCAATGCTGTAGCGGTCGGCGATGGTGGTCCAGGGGTCAGCTTCGAGCTGTTTGATACCCAGTGAGATGCGGCGCTCGCGAGGCTTGACTTCGAGGATGACAGCCTCGACCTGATCACCGACATTCACGATTTTCGAAGGGTGCTTCATGCGGCGGCTCCAGGTCATCTCCGAGATGTGGATCAGACCTTCGAGCCCCGGCTCGAGCTCGACGAAGGCGCCGTAATCCGTAACGCTTACGATACGGCCAATCACGCGAGCACCCGCGGGGTAGCGTGCTTCTACATTAGCCCAGGGGTCGGGATGAAGCTGTTTCAAGCCGAGCGAAATGCGTTCGTGCTCCCGGTCAAACTTAAGGACTTTGACGGTAATTTCTTCGCCGACTTTGAGAAAGGCGGAGGGGTGGGCAACGCTGCCGTAGCTCAGATCACTGACATGAAGCAGGCCGTCGATACCGCCGAGGTCGACAAAGGCGCCGTAATCGGTGAGGTTCTTGACTATGCCGGAGACGACGGAGCCTTCCTCGATACTCGAGAGCACGTGTTGTTTTCTGCTCTGCAAATCGCTTTCGAGCAGAACGCGGCGCGAGACGACGGCATTACCGCGGCGGCGATTCAGCTTGAGAATGCGAACGTCGAATTCCTGGCCGACATAGCCGTCGAAGTTGTGAATGGGGCGAACTTCAACTTGCGAACTAGGAAGGAAGGCAATCACGCCGATATCGACGGTCAGACCGCCTTTTATTTTGCCGGTGACCCGGCCCGGAACCGGAGCATTTTCGGCGGCTGCGCGCTCAAGCGTTTCCCAGATGTGCCGGCGATGGGCGCGCTCGTAGGAGAGCAGGATGTAGCCTTCGACCGGAGGCCCGGTGCGATCGAACATGACCTCGATCATGTCGCCAGGTTGAACGGCAGGCTTACCGTCGACCAGCGGAAATTGGCCGGCGGGCACAAGGCCTTCGGTCTTTCTACCGATGTCAACGATCACTTCTTTATCAGTGACGCTGAGTACGCGGCCCTGGAAAGTTTCGCCTTGGCTCGGGGAAGGGTGGCTGGTGAAATCGTCTAAGAAGGCCTGGTAATCGGCGTTCTCGGCGCTAGCCGTCTGATTCTCCACTGTTCCGGGGGTTTCAACCGTGTCGTCAAAAGAGCCAGCCATGTATCATTTCACCCTGAGTGCGCGAACGGTGTCAAAGGGCAGACGTGTGCCGCCACCGTAGCGAAAACGCCGGTCTTGGATTCCAGCATGTGTCAACTAATTGATACTTCAGTACTTCAGAACTATAGCCGACCAAAATAGTGATGTCAACTGACACAGGAGTGCAACGGCGAAACGTGGAATAAAGTTGGACAGCACGCACACCGAACGCAACTCATATATAATGAGGTTGCGGAACGGTGAAACGAGGACAGGTTTTATGATCGAAGGTTTACTTCAGCCGACACATCTGTTGATTATTCTTGCCATTGCTCTGTTCGTGTTCGGGCCAAAGAAGCTGCCGGAACTGGGGCAAGGCCTTGGTAAGGGGATCCGCTCTTTCAAAGACAGCATGAGGGCAGTGACCGAGGAGCCGGAAAAGATCGATACTACGACCAGCACGCGTTCGACGACCGAAAATCGGTCGAACAGCGAAACTAAGTAGTCTTTTCGGCGCGCAGAAGTTTCAAAGGGGTGGTGCAACGAGAGTTGCGCCGCCCTTTTTGCGTTTCGGGTTCCAGAAATTTTTTCACCCCGCTGCAAGAAATGCCGCTCGCCGGGGTACCTGAAGCCTTTCGGAGAACTCCAACAAGTCCTTCCGGGTCAGCTATTTATCAGATTTATTAGCCTATGCGCGCGCGGTGGTATCAAAACTGCCTAACCAATGGCAGCAGGCCGACGTGAGCCGAGCAGGCGATTAGCGGTCGATTCCGGCCGCATATCGGGAATGAAAACTTGAAATCAACAAAATCGAAAATCGAGAGTTTTAAGTTTAGGAGCGGTGGAGCGCAATGACAACAGAAGACTTTGGCAAAGCTTATCAAAAAGGGTTTAATTTGACGGTGCGGTTTCTGGTCTCCAGAGGCCTTTCGTATGACGCTGCTTTAGACACAGCGCAAGCGGCGTGGGCGAAGGGATGGGAGCGGCGCGAACAACTCCGTGACCCGAGCCTGGTACTCACCTGGACGAACAGCATTGCTCTAAATATTCACCGGACATTTTTGCGGCGTGAACCGCAGACTCAAACCCTTCCCGAACTACAGGCACCTCCACGCATGAACGTAGCAGCGATCGATGTAAAGCGAATCTTGAACGATTGCAAACCGAATGATCGGGTCGTATTGGAAGGCCACTACATCGAGGGTTATAAGGTGCAGGAAATTGCGCGGCAACATGGATGGTCGGAGACGGCGGTAAGAATCCGGCTGCTCCGGGCGCGGCGCAGTGTGGAACGGAAGCTTAGCCGTCCGAAACACGCCAAGCTGCGAAATCTCGCAGAGAAGACGAAGAAGGCACTGGCAAGCGCTCTGAAAGCTTCGCCCGTGCTCGAGCAGCGAGTCGCGTAAAAGATCGCGTTTTAGCCGAGTTCTGCGGTTGAGAAGAAGAACGGAATCTCAACCGCAGCAGTTTCGGGCGCATCCGAGCCGTGAACGGCGTTGCGCTCGATATTTTCTGCAAAAAGCTTCCTGATAGTTCCTTCGGCGGCATTGGCGGGATTTGTCGCACCCATCAACTCTCTCCACTTTGCGATGGCATCCTGCCTTTCCAATACCATCAGCAGAGAAGGCGCTTCGGTCATGAAAGTGACCAGACCGCCAAAGAAGGGGCGCTCTTTATGCACAGCGTAGAACGCTTCAGCTTCCGCCTTAGAGATGTGGCGGGTTTTTAGAGCAACCAGACGGAAGCCGTTTTTCTCGATAAGAGCTAAGATCGCGCCGACGTGACCGTTTATTTACGGCGTCGGGCTTGATCATTCCAAAAGTACGTTCAGCAGCCATTCAATAAAAATTTCCTGTCCTTAGTTTGTGTGGGCAAGGGCTTCCTGCATTTTTTCGCCAAGCAGCGCGGGCGTTGGGCAGACCACGATACCGGCATCGGCCATAGCGCGAAGTTTGTCTTCGGCTTTGCCGGATCCGCCGGAGATGATTGCGCCGGCGTGGCCCATACGGCGGCCGGGGGGAGCCGTCTGACCAGCGATGAAACCGACCATGGGTTTCCGGACGTGAGCCTTCACGTACTCCGCGGCAGTTTCTTCCGCGTTACCGCCTATTTCGCCGATCATAATGATGGCGTGTGTATCGGGATCTTCATTAAAGAGGCGAATGGCGTCGGTGAAGCTGGTACCGATGATGGGATCGCCGCCAATGCCGATACAGGTAGACTGGCCGATGCCGAGCTTAGTGAGTTGGCCGACCGCCTCATAGGTGAGCGTTCCTGAACGGGAGACGATGCCGACGTGACCGGGTTTGTGAATGTGTCCCGGCATGATGCCGATCTTACACTTGCCGGGAGTAATAACGCCGGGGCAGTTCGGTCCAACCAGGCGAGTTTTGGGCCTGGTTTGCAGATAAGCCCAGACGCGCTCCATATCTTCCACCGGAATCCCTTCGGTGATGCAGACGACGAGGGGTAATTCCGCATCGGCGGCTTCCATGATGGCGTCGGCGGCAAACGGAGGCGGCACGAAGATCACCGACGCATTTGCACCGGTGGCGACCACAGCTTCTTCGACACTGTTAAAGACAGGCCGGTCGAGATGCGTCTGGCCGCCCTTACCGGGAGTGGTTCCGCCAACTACTTTGGTGCCATAGTTGATGGCCTGCTCGGCGTGGAAACTGCCTTCGCGCCCAGTGAAACCTTGAAAAAGAACTCTTGTATTTTCGTCGATGAGAACACTCATTTGGCTAGCCGTACCACCTTTTCCGCAGCGTCTTTCATGCCATCGGCAACCGTGAAGTTGAAACCCGATTCCGTTAGAATCTTTTGGCCAAGCTCCACGTTGGTGCCTTCCATCCGCACGACGATCGGGATTTTAATTTCGAGCTCGCGGGCAGCGCTGACAACACCGGTGGCCAGCGTGTCGCAACGGAGAATGCCGCCGAATATGTTGATCAGAACGGCTCTCACGCTGCGATCTGAGAGGAGAATACGGAAGGCGTTTTTGATTTGCTCGGCATTAGCGCCGCCGCCGACATCGAGAAAGTTAGCGGGCTGTCCGCCTGCGTACTTGATGATGTCCATGGTGGCCATCGCGAGCCCGGCGCCGTTGACCATGCAGGCAATTGTGCCATCGAGTTTGATGTAGTTCAAGCCGAAGCGGGAGGCCTCCACTTCGAGGGGATCCTCTTCATTGAGATCCCGCAACTCGAGGAGATCCTTGTGGCGGTAAAGGGCGTTATCATCGAGATTGATTTTGGCGTCGAGGGCGTAGACGCGGCCATCGGCAGTGAGGATAAACGGATTGATTTCGGCGAGGGAGCCGTCGATCGCGAGATAGGCTTTCGAGAGAGCGATCATGGCGGCGGCCGCGGCGTTTGCCTGTGAGGCGGGAATGCCGATGCCGAAGGCCAGTTTGCGCGCCTGGAATGGTTGTAGAGGTTGGCCGGGAATAAGAGCCTCACGCAGGATTAGCTCAGGAGTTTTTTCCGCAACCTCTTCGATTTCAACGCCGCCTTCTTTCGAAGCCATGAAGACGGTTTCCCCGAGCGCGCGGTCGAGCACTAAGCCGAGATAAAGTTCACGCTCGATGGGCAGAGTCTCCTCTATTAAGAGACGCTGGACGACACGTCCTTCCGGCCCGGTTTGATGAGTCACGAGCGTCATGCCGAGCATGCGTTTGGCGATCTCGGCGGCTTCCGCGGCGTTCTTGGCGATTTTGACGCCGCCGCCTTTGCCGCGGCCTCCGGCGTGAATCTGAGCTTTGACAACAACGCTGCCACCAATTTTTTTGGCGGCCGCTTCGGCTTCTTCGACCGTATACGCAACTTCGCCGCGTGGCACAGGCACGCCGTATTTCGCCAGGATGGCCTTTGCCTGATACTCGTGTATCTTCATAATGAATTCTTTGGCACGGGCATGCGCCCGCGTGCCAATCGTTAGTGTAGCTAACGGGACTTCTTTACCCCGACAGCAACGGCTGCTTCTCTGGCGGATACTAAACAGCAGCGCTGCGCGCGGGCGCCAACTCCGGCTGGTCCTGGGCTTGGACGTTGTTATTGAAGCTGTATCCGAAGCCGCGTACCGAGCGGATAAACGACGGATTCGCGGAGTCGGATTCGATTTTTTGGCGTAAGCGCAGAATGTAGACGTCTACTGTTCGGTCGGTTACGGCGCGATCATGGCCCCAAACCGCATCGAGCAATTGCTCGCGGCTGAAGACTACACCCGGACGGCTCATCAGATATTCGAGCAGCCGGAACTCCGTTGCGGTGAGGGTCAGAAGGCTGCGGTCGAGCCGCACCTCGCAACTGCTGCGATCGAGTTCAAGAGTCCCAGCTTTCATTACGCGGTTGACGGTCGCTTGTCCGCGAAATTGAATCTTGACGCGGGCAATCAACTCGCGCACAAAAAACGGCTTGACGATGTAATCATTTGCGCCGAGTTCCAGGCCGACAATGCGGTCTGTTTCGGAGGCGCGGGCAGTGAGGAAAATAATTGGGATGTGGGCCAGTTCCGGATGATTCCGGATGCTCTTGCAAATGTCCAGACCGTCAGAATCCGGGAGCATGATATCGAGCAGGATCAGATCGGGACGTTCCCGGCGGCAGAGGTCGGTGACGCCTCGGCCGGTCTGCGTGCCGATGACCGTGAATCCCTCTTTTTCCAGGTTGTAGCGGATCAGTGTATATAGATCGGCATCGTCCTCAATCAGTGCGATTTTTCGCATAAACTAGTCATGAGCCTCAAACAAAGCGTAACCGAACAGTCATTACGATTGTGTTACGGGCGCGTGAATTGGCGTTGAATTCCGGAGGCAGCAAAGCATGAACCGGTACGAGAAGCGAACGGAGCAAGAGCGGAGAGCCAGTCTGCGGTCGTCGATGGCGCTTTGGAGCGCTGGGGCAGCGCTGCTGATCGTAGTGATACTGATACTTGGCTTGAGCAATTCCGCTCCACTGAGTTATTTCAAAAAAGGTGCGATCGCGGCGGTGATTTTGCTCATTCTGCTACGTCAGGCAGGAAGGGCGCTGCGCAAACGATCTCCCAAAGCCGCAGAGCCGGACCCGCAATCGAAGCTCCATCTGACTGACTGAATTGAAATAAGGCGCTGCCTCCCGGGATGGGGAGTTGGGGCCGAAAACCCGCGTCAACTGTTAGGATGAGGAGACATTTTATGAAGGGTATCGTGCTCGCGGGAGGAACGGGAAGCCGTCTTCTACCTCTTACCAAAATTACGAACAAGCATCTTCTTCCTATCTACGACAAGCCGATGGTTTACTACCCGATCGAAACGCTAGTCGAGGCAGGAATTCGCGATTTGCTGGTCGTGACCGGAGGGAGAAACGCGGGCGATTTCCTGCGCTTGCTTGGCAACGGTAAAGACTTTGGTCTGAAACGGATCAATTATGCCTACCAGGAAGGCGAAGGGGGCATCGCGGAAGCGCTGGCGCTGGCAGAAGATTTCGCAGAAGGCAGTAAGATCTGCGTTATTCTCGGCGATAACATCATTGAGCGTTCGATCCGGCATGCGGTCGAAGACTTTCAGCGACAAGGGCAGGGCGCCAAAGTGTTGTTGAAGGAAGTTGCAGACGCCGAACGGTTCGGGGTGGCGGAGATATCGGGAGACCGCATTGTTTCGATTGAAGAGAAACCATCGAAACCCAAATCGCGGTACGCGGTAACCGGCATTTACCTCTACGACGAGACTGTGTTTGCCAAAACGCGCACCCTCACGCCGTCTAAGCGGGGTGAGCTCGAGATTACCGACGTGAATAACGCGTATATCAAAGAGGGCCGCATGAGTTTCAGCTTTCTCGAAGGCTGGTGGACGGACGCGGGCACGTTCGATTCCCTGCTCCGCGCGAGCAATCTCGTACATCAATCGCAGGCGAGCAAGCAAGAGGCAGCGCCGGCAGGAGCGGCCACGCGATGAGCGCGGTGGCGCTGGGGGTCCTGGAGTCGGGCGTCGAAATTGAGGTACCCAAATCCGAACCGGGCATCGGCAGAGTAATTCTCTCGCCAACTAGCGCGGATCTGATTGACGGCGTCAAGTTGAATCCATTTGCACTCTGGCCGGACGATCGCGGCTACTTCCTTGAAATTGCACGTTTGGGCCAGGGGCTGGTGGAAGGTTTTCCGGCGAAAGGCTCACAGGTTTCGGCCGCGCTCAATTATCCAGGCATAATCAAGGCGTTTCATTTTCACAAGTTTCAAACGGACTACTGGGTGCCGGCTGCAGGATTGCTTCAAGTGGCGCTGGTAGATCTGCGGCGCGGGTCCGGAAGCTACGGCGCGAAGAATACGCTTTACCTTGGTGCGCTGCGCCCGTGGCAGCTGATCATTCCGCCGGGAGTGGCGCATGGTTATAAGGTGATCGGAGAACAGCCTTCGGTTTTGGTCTACATCACGAACCGCACTTACGACCCGAAAGACGAGGGCCGGATCCCGTACAACGATCCATCCATCGCCTACGACTGGGAGTTGCAATATAAATGAAATTAGTCGTAACAGGCGGAGCGGGGTTCATCGGCTCATCATTCGTGCGGATGGCCCTGCAGGAAGGCTGGGCTGACCAGGTTATCAACCTGGATAAACTCACCTACGCGGGCAACCCGGAAAATGTGCTGCCGGTAGCCGATCACCCGGGCTACAGCTTTGTGCAACTGGATATAGCCGATGGAGAAGCGATCGAACAACTTTTTGCGCGCGAGTCTCCGGACGGTGTGGTGCATTTTGCCGCCGAATCGCACGTTGACCGCAGCATTCATTCGCCCGCTCCGGTAATCCAAACCAACTTCAACGGGACGTTCGCACTGCTCGAAGCGGCGCGAAGGCATAAGCTGGCGCGATTTGTGCATGTTTCGACAGATGAGGTTTACGGCAGCATCGATCCGCCGCATGAAGCCGACGAAAGCTATCCGCTGCGAGCGAGCAGCCCGTATTCTGCGTCGAAGGCCGGTTCGGACCTACTCGCTCTGTCGTATTTCACGACGTATAAACTCAACGTCTCGGTGACGCGCGCTTCGAATAATTACGGCCCCTATCAATTCCCGGAAAAATTAATTCCGTTGATGATCTCGAATGCTTTAGAAGATAAGGCGCTGCCGATTTATGGCGATGGGCAGCAGATTCGGGACTGGCTTTACGTGGAAGATCATTGCCGGGCAATTCGCGCCGTGCTCGAAAGGGGCGGTGCGGGAGAGGTGTATAACATCGGCGGGAACTGCTCGCTGCCGAACCGCGAGGTAGTCGATCGGATTCTGAAAGCAACGGGAAAACCGGCGTCCCTTATTACGCGTGTGGCGGATCGCCCCGGGCACGACCGGCGGTACGCGTTGACCAACGATAAGCTGACGCGCGAAACCGGGTGGAAGCCGCAGGTCAGCTTCGACCACGGCCTGAGCGCCACGGTCGATTGGTACCGGTCGCATCAAGACTGGGTAAGACGCATTAAAACCGGCGAATATCGGCATTTTTACGATTTGAATTACTCAAATAGAGCCGAATAGCAGTTGATCGCTAGTTTATAATTCAACTGGGGAATTCAAGCTATCAGTGGATCGCTTCAGGCATTCGGCAACCACGTTGGATGAGTTGAGGCAGATCCGGGACGAGGCTCGCCGGTCAAACTCTCTCAACGAGCTTCGCACTTACTTCGAGCGCGTGCAGGAATTGCGCCGGATTCACGCGGACGACTTTGACGTCCAGCTGGTGGTGGCGGAGACGCATGATGAAATCATCGAGCACGCGCGCGAGTTGCGCAGCCGCACCGGCGCTGCCCCTCCTGTAAACAGAAATCCAGCAGAAGAGCCGATCGGGGAGCCGGAGGACTTGCCGCCCAATTCCAAGAGTTGGCGACGAGCCACTTACGCAGGGCTCGCTATCGTGGCGGTAATTGGGATTGTATTTGTCTACTTAGTCCAGACCGCGCGGCGCATCAATTTATCCCCTGCCCCGGCGAATACGAACACGCCCCTGACGCAACCGGCGAAAGGTCCGCTGACGCAAGCCGTGAACGCGCAGACACCCGGCCAGCCCACGGTTCGCCTCTACACAGATCTGATTCCGGGAACGGTATCGCTAGACGGCGGCGACCCTCAGGATTTGAAAGACGGCGAACTGGTGCTCGATCATTTAGAGCCAGGCCGCCACTCCATCAAAGTTTCCGGCCGGAGCGGTTCCGCAGAATTCAACTTCGACGTAGCCGATAAGGCTGCGCCACAGATTGTGCCGCCTGTGATAGCAAACAATGCAATGGCAGTTGCGGTTTCTTCAGCAGATGGCAAGGGACGCTTGTTGAGCAATGTCCCGCAGCTGGATATTTCTGTCGATGGCAAACCGGCGGGCCAAGCCGGTTCGGATGGACTGGCGCTCGATAACCTGGGCACGGCGGATCACGAATTGCAGGCAGCGCAAGCCAATGACCGGCAGCGTTTTGTTCTGACGTACGCGAAGATCCCGGCGCTGACCCTCTTTGTGAAGTCCGATCTCAATGCGGGTTTTGTCACGATTAATACGCGGCAGGACAACGCGAGTATTTTTATCGACGATAAGCCCTACCGCCGGAAGACGGAGCATGGGGTGATTCGTTTGCCGGTCAAAGTAGGCGCGCACGTAATTCGTGTGCATAAAGACGGATTCGTGGATCCTCCGGCGCAGAGCGTGGACCTGGTGAAGGGACAGGAAACCGAGTTGACGTTCGACCTGGAGCCTGTCAAGAATCTGGCGTCTCTGGAAGTTCACGGCGCCGCGCCCGGGACCGCAATCCTGCTGGACAATGTCCAGGTTGGGACCGCTAATGCCCAGGGCAATGCCACCGTCAAGGACATCAACGCGGGCGAGCACCTGGTGCAACTGAAGCTGGACGGCTCGGCTCCTAAAAGGTTCGAACTTAATTTTACGCCGGGCGGACCGGTCGCGATTACGGGAGCCGACGCGGTGCTCGAAAGAGTGGTGGCTGAGAGCAAACCGGAGCAGATACCGGCGGCTCCGAAAGCGGAACCGGAGAATGCACCACCGCCGGCTGCGCCGGTGGACGTTCCCGGAGAGCAGGTGCGCAAGGGAGGCGGGTTTGTTCACTACAGCACTCCAAAGAGCGCCGGGCGTTATTCGTTCGAAGCCCACAGCAAGATAGGCGGATTTCTCAAGCATGCCAAGCTGCAGTGGTATGCGGGCTACCTGAACAGTGAGAACTATGTGATGTTTACGCTGGATGGGAAACACGCAACAGTGCGCGAACTGAAAGATGGCAAAGGAAGCGAGATCAGCCGCGTTCCTTTCGACGCCAACTCAGACCAATGGGTGCAGGTCCAAATGACGGTAACGGCTGGCAGCATCAGCGCACGAGTCAAGACGCCGGGCAGCGATTGGGAAGACCTGGGGACAGTGACAAGCGACGGACGCGACTTCGCGCAAGGCAGGTTTGGATTCTATATTCCGGGAAACGATGAAGTAGCGGTGGCGCACTTTCATTTCACCAGTCATCCCTAAAACGCGATTGTCTTTTCCAGCGCCCGGCTCATCGATTAGAATTTGATCGTGGACGAGCGCGCATTTTATCGGGAAACCCAGGCCGTCAAGCCCGCGACGCTGACTTGCGCGTTTTGCCGGACGCCAAATACCTACGAGTTGCGCTGGCTGGTGCGGCGCAAAATTGACAGGCTACCTAAGAATGCAGACGAGCGGGACCGCGCGAAGTTTACAAAGGCGGCGAGCTATATGGTGTTGCTCGACGACAAAGTGACTTGCAAAGAGCCGCGCTGCCGCCGCACATTCGAAATTTCGGGGATCAAGACCACAGCTTTCCTCACCGATTAATTAAATCAGCTTCAGGAACGCTTGATTCGCCCGGAAGGAAGTAACTGCCTCGAATCGCCTTACATCTACTTACGCAGGGGAGGCGCCATTTATGGTGCAAGCACAACAACGAGTCAATGTGGGTTTGGCGCTGGCGGCGCTCATTTTTGGCTTGAGCGTACCAGTACGCGCCCAGGACCAGCCGGAAGAGGGAGCGGATCCGCCGTCGCGCGTGGCGCGGTTGAGTTATACAACGGGCACCATTTCGATGGAGCCAGCTGGAGTGAACGACTGGGCTCCAGCCGATGTGAACCGGCCGTTTACAACGGGAGATTATCTTTACGCGGATCAAAACTCAGCAGCCGAATTGCAGTTGGACGTGGCAGCGATTCGCATGGCAGCGCAAACCAGTTTTGGGTTTCTGAATCTGGACGATCGCACGGTGCAGATCAAGCTGACCGAAGGCGACCTATACATTCGAGTGCGCAACTGGACGCCCGATCAGGTGTTTGAAGTGGACACGCCAAATGCGGCGGTGACGCTGCTGCAAAACGGGATCTACCGATTTCGAGTGGATGCGAACGGCAACATGAGTTTTGTAGTGGTGCGGCAAGGGCAGGCCGAAATTACCGGCGGCGGGCAGGCGTTCACCTTGAATGCGGATAATAGCGCGACGCTCACCGGAACGGACCAGCTGCAATACGATATCGAGCTTGCGCCGCAGCCGGATCCGTTTGACCAATGGTGCCAGGCGCGTGATGCGCACGAGGAGCAGCTGGCAGCGCGGGATCAGCAATATGTTCCGCCGACGATGGTGGGAGCGGACGATCTGGGTGATTACGGAGTGTGGCAGGAACAGCAGCAGTATGGGGCGGTCTGGTATCCGAACAGCGTGCCGGCGGGTTGGGCGCCGTATCAGTCCGGCCATTGGGCGTGGATTGCGCCCTGGGGCTGGACATGGGTGGATAGCACGCCCTGGGGATTTGCGCCGTTTCACTATGGGCGCTGGGCGTACATCGGCAATCGCTGGGGATGGTGCCCCGGGCCGGTTGTGCGGGGGCCGGCAGTGATGCGGCCGTATTACGCGCCAGCGATGGTGGCCTGGTTCGGCGGGGCGCATTGGGGCGTAGGCGTTTCGCTCGGCGGAGGTCCGAGCCTGGGCTGGGTGCCGCTTGGCTGGGGAGAAGTTTATACGCCGGCGTATCACTGCTCGCCGCGGTACTTCAACAACGTGAATGTGTATAACACGCGAATCGTGAATACGGTGAACATCACGAACGTGTATAAGACGGTCTATGTCAACAAGCAGGTGTATAACCAGCAATTCGTGAACGTGCGCGCGCCGCATGCGGTGATGGCCATGCCGCAATCGGCCTTCGCGAGCGGGCAGCCGGTGCGGCAAGCGGCCCGGCCCGTGCCGCAGGCGCAATTTGCGAGTATGCAAAGCGCGCGGGTGATTGCACCTCCGGTTGCGCCAACGCGCCAGGCATTTATCCCTACGGCGACCGGTCGTCCGGTAGCGCGGCCCGCGCAGCAAGTGATGCAGAGGCAGGTGGTGGCGCGCAGCACGCCGCCCAAGCCCGCGCCTCCGCTGGCGGAACGAACGGCGTATCTGCAGCAGCATGCAGGGCAGCCGCTCAATTATCAGCAACTGCGGCAGAGTGTACCGGCGGCGGCGAACGAAGCGGCAAACGTACGGCATGTAGCGGCTCCGGCGCGGCCGGTAGCAGCCAAACCGGGAGAGCGTGTCGGGAATGCGGCGGCTGCGGTCAGCCGACCTGCTCCGCCGCGCAATGAGGCAACACCGGTTGGGAATACGCGACCTCAGCCGAACGCACCGCCGCAAGCCCAGCCGGCAGCGAACGCGCATGGCGTACCGCCGAATCTGCGGCAGAATAATTCGCAAGCGGCGCAGAACGGGCGGTACAACGAGCGTCCGGCACAGCCTGAACCAGCGAATCGCGCAGGGCAGGCCGCACAACCGGCGCAGCCGAATCGTCCGCAGCCAGCAAACCGGCCAGCACCTTACGAGCGGCCGGCTACTCCGCAGGCTCCGGCGGAGAACCGGGCGGCGCGGCTCTCCCGAGCGGCTCCACGCAGCCAGCGCAGGCTAACCGGGCGGCGCCTTACGAGCGGCCGGCTACTCCGCAGGCTCCGGCGGAAAACCGGGCGGCACCTTACGAGCGGCCCACGCAGCCGGCACAGGCGAACCGGCCGGCACCTTACTGAGCGGCCGGCTACCCCGCAGGCTCCGGCGGAAAACCGGGCGGCACCTTACGAGCGGCCCAACCCGCAACCGAGAGTGCAATCGGAACCGCAGCGGACGAATTATCCGGAGCGGCACCCAGCACCGGCTGAACACACGCAACCGCAATCGGAGCAGAGGCGGGAAGAGCCCGCTCCGAAAGCGGAGCACGCAGCACCGGCTCACGAAGATCACAGCTCGAAAGATTCGCACAAGTAGAGGCGAAGAGCTCGGGGCACTGGGGCGCCCGGTTGTAGACTTGCAGGTATGCGTTCCGCTGTTTCCGCTCCGGCACATTCCGAAAGCCTGCGAGAGCTGGCTGGAGTCGGGCCGAGTATTGAGCGCGATCTGCGGGGGCTAGGAGTTCGCACGGTTGAGGATCTGGCGCGGCATAGCGGGGATGATCTTTACCGGCGGCTTTGCGAGGCGAGCGGCGTTCGCCAGGATCCGTGCGTGCTTGACACGTTTCGCTGCGCAGTGGCGCAGGCGCAGAATCCGGATCTGCCGCGCGGAACAGCGCAATTGGTGGTGGTGGTCGCGGGAACGCAAAGCGAACCGGATCTGAGCAGATACTTCGATGCCCTGCCCTTTTTTCGAACCGGTTTCCGTATCAGGCAGTCCCGAACAGCCGGGTTCGCGCCTGCCATTGATTGACGAGTACGACGGATTTTGCCACGCGAAGCATGAATCGTTTCCGGTGGAACAGGATCTGCGTTACCGGTACTGCAACCATGGTTACTCACGGGGCGCGTGTCCACATTTTCCGGCTGAGGATGCACGGTGCGCTACGCGGTTCGATATCCGGCGGGTTGAAGAGAGCGAAGTGCAGCTTCTGTGGATTGAAGAGCGCGCTTACGCGCCAGCGAGCTGGCGGACGATCTCGTACCGGATCGATTCAGGGGCGCTTATCCCGGACCTGCCGGACGAGTGCAGCCACGCACAGGCGCTTGCTTTCTGCCGCAGCTATCTAAGCCGCTTTCGTTCCTGAACTGCTTTCGCATAATGGCGGTATGGAAGCAAGCCCGCTCGTGGTGGATCTGAAGCAAGAAGACCGTATCCGAACTGTTCGCGAGACACAATCCGATTACGCCGAGATTTGCCTGCCGAACGATTCTAATACGCTCGGCAACATGCTCGGGGGCCACGTGATGCATCTGGTGGATTTGTGCGGGGCGGTAGCGGCGATGCGGCATGCGCGCACGGCTGTGGTAACGGCCTCGATCGACCAGATGACGTTTCTGCATCCGGTTCGCATCGGCGAATTGCTGCGGCTGAAGAGTCAGGTGAACCGGGTGTTTCGCACATCGATGGAAGTGGGGGTGAAGGTTTGGGTGGAAAACCTTCAGTCGGCGAGTTTGCGACACACTTCTTCGGCGTATCTGACGTTTGTGGCACTGGACAACGCGGGGAATCGAGTGGTGCTGCCGCCGGTGGTACCTGAGACCGAAGAAGAGAAACGGCGATTTGCAGAGGCGGCGGAGCGGCGCGCCTACCGGCTGGCTTTGAAAGACAAGACTCGGAGCCGGGCAGACGTTTAGCTGGATTTCTGCGGAACGAACTCGGGGCGGGCAAAAATCGGCCGCAGAAGAACACCGATAAAACCAAAATCACAAAAACGTAAAAAAGACTTCTTTCCGTTTGATTAGAACGGCTTAGCGGGGTTTTGAGCGGCCCGGCGGACGGGCGGCTTGGGAGACTTCGCGTGAGATGGCGGAAGAGAAGAAGCGCGGGGGCGGGCCGAAGACGCCGGAGGGCAAGGCGCGGTCGAGCCGAAATTCGTTCAAGCATGGGGCTTGCGCAGAGGCGCTGATTCTGCCGACCGAGAGCCAAGAGGATTTCGACCGGGTAGTGGAGGAGTGGCGGCGGGAGTTTGAGCCGGAAGGGTATCAGGAAGAGCGGCTGGTGGAGATTCTGATACAGAACGACTGGTTTTTGCGGCGCGCCGACAAGGCGTGGCACGCGGGGCAGGTCGAAGGAAACGATCAGCATACGTTGGAGCTGATGCAGCGGTATCGAACGACGGCGGAGCGGTCATTTTATCGAGCGTGGGGGGCAGTGCGGAGCTTGCGTAAGGATCTGATGAGAGAAGACGACGGTAACAGAAAACGGGCGATCCGGGAGATCCGTTTAGAGGCGGATTTGAAGGCGAAAGATGCGCTGATTTCGCAGCTGCAAGAGCAGGCGAAGGCGCGGGCCGCGGCGTCGGCAAAGAAAGACGCGAAAAGCAAGAAGAAAGAGAAGCTGGTGGTGCTCGAGCAGTGGGCCGACATCTGCACGAATGACGGCGGGAAGACCGTGACGAAGCTGGTTCCGTCGAATGAGGAACTGCAGAAAGAAGCTGCGAAGATGGGCCGCGAGCCGGATCTGGTGTGCCGGCGGCTGTTTTTTGCGGGGGCGGTGCCGGCGGAGTACCGTTGGTCGACGAAGGATCCGCAAGCCTTGGCGTTTGGCGGCCTGGGGATGCAGCGGATGACCTGGGCGGCCTGGAAACAGCAGATCGCGCAAGAGATGATTCTGACGGGCGGCCACTTGCAGCCTTGCGCGAACATGCCGCGGCCGCATGAGCGGGGCGGGTGCGAGTGCCCGGTGTGTATGGAGAATCAGTGGATGCTGGCGGAGGCTGGGCTGGAGTAAAGGATGGCGGCTGTTGTGAGAGGGTCAGACGTGACCCACGAGAGTGTGTTGTCAACTTGTTCGGCGGGGGTTGGCTTATGGGCCACCCCAGTGCAACTCAAATCGCTAGAACGCTTATCGCAAGAATTCGAAAGGCATTTTTTTGAATTATGCACTTGACAAAGCGTTGAAGTGATATGATGGCGCGGTGCTGGCGACTGTTAAGGATTATTTGTGGCGATTGGCCAAGAACATGGTATCGCTTATGAGCGGAATAGCGAGCCTGATCCTAACCGTTGTTGGATGGTCAATACCAGGCGATGAGGCGAAGCGTTGGTTCTGGCTTGCCGGAATTATGTGTCTGTTTATTGCGTCCGTTGGTGTTTGGTATTCAGAGCGCAAGGAGAGGCTTCGTTTAGAACGCGAGGAGGGGCCGAATATCCTTATGAGGATTACTAAAGCCGATACGACGGCCCCTTCGGTTGAGTTCATCAATGACGGGAAGGAAACAGCCCAGGACATTCATTTCGAAAACGGGGCAAGCGAACACATTCAGTTTTCCTTTTTTGGAGGGAACATCGCGTTCATTCAAGCGAACGAGGCAGAGGCTAGGGCGTTTGTCGTTTCAAGAAGGGATGATACTGGAACAACGACAACATTTTCGCTTGCTGAATTTCTAGGGGGGAAGCATTTTGTGACCGCCATCGTGCTTTTCAAAAATACTTCAACAAAAACAACGTACCGGAGGGCATTCACGCTTCGGCGACCACTTTTAACAACCGAAGTACATTGTGACCCCGGACCGCGGGAAATTGTCAATCGAACCAAGCCCTTAATTCTTCATTGATCTTCTTAATTGCGCCTGGCAGTATTCCCTTGAAGCATGCCTTCGACGACCGTTTTTGCGCTATTTAGGTTGGGAAGCAGATCGGTTGCCCTCTGCCAGCTGCTGTCTGGTTTGCGCCACTCCGCGGAGTAACCGCCGTTACGGGCGGACACTATGCCAGAGAGCGTTTCTTTGCCGTCTTCGGCCAGATACTCCCATTTTTCAGGACTCGCTTGATTCCATGTGTAAGTCACGCACTCCGCCTCTTCTTCCGCGATTTCTGGGCAGGTTGTTTTTTGGCCTTTTTTGCTGCCCCCGGACGTGGCATGTCCTTGGTTGGCTTGACCCGAAGAGCAAGCCGCAGCGCTTCGTCCTCGGGTAGCGGGATATGGATCTTGTCGCCGGGATGTGGCACACCCTTAGTATTGCCGCTCTTCTTTATCAAGGACAGCCTCTAAACTTAAAAACTGAATGCGGCGCACGGGATTTGAACCCGCACGCGCCTGTTCTTTGGAGGGGTCCCACTCGATTCCAAATCGAGAGCGTCTACCGATCCCGCCAGCGCCGCACAAACCTGCCATTCCGGCTAGAATGCTGTCGGCTCCCAATCCACCGGATCATCGAATAACCCAGGGTATTCTGCGTAAACTGGCGCGATCCCGTCAAGCTGGGAGTGAAATTTTTCATAATCGGTGTGGATTTTCATCAACCCAACAACCGTTCCGAGATGAAGTAATAATCCCGGATGGCCCACTTCTTCACTAGTCCACCAATAAAGCTTGTTGCTGGTACGGCCCCTCTCGGCGCGTCTCTCCTTTAATGCCCTGAGTAGTCCAGGTGCAATTCTACGATAGACCAGATCATTGGTTAGGTGGCCGAAGTATTGGGGAAGTCGCATGTCTTCGCGTAATTCGATCCCCTTCAGCCGACATAAGTGTTTGAAGTAGTCGTTAGGAAATGTTCTGGCCCACCGCACCAACCCTTCTGAAAGGAATTTCTTGAGGTATTGTTCTAGGTCGCGGCGCGGTCGTTCGTACTGATAACCAGTGGCCTCGTCTACAAGGGCAATGATTCCAGTGCTCGCGAGCGCCCGAATAAGCAATAGCGCCTTGTCCGCGATGTGCTCTTGATTGATCTTTAATTTTCCCGCCGCTTTTGCATCCAGGAAGACTCCGCACACTTTAGGCAAGAGTTCAGCCGGATACCCATAAGCCCTATTGCCCGTCAAAGGCTTAAATTCTATTCCCTTTGACGTCACATCTAGGTCGTGTGGAATGAACGCCTTGAGATTCTTTGCGGTTAGAAATACAGGCAGATTGACGTCACCGTTGTAGTATCCCCGACCCTTGGCCTGCCTTGCCCGTCCAAGCGCGACCATGAATCCACTGAGCGTTAGGACTCGTTTGCCGCCTTCAAGAACTGCACAGGGAATTTCCATATCGCCTATATGAAGAGACCCTTCATGTGTAGCGGACGGGAGCGGCAACTTGCCTGCCTTTTCCCATCTCGCTTCAACGGCCCTCCGTGCGCTCTCGCTACGTTCTTCCGCTGTTAAAGCATCCCGTCGCGCCAGTCCGCCCAGCGATGCAACGTTCGCTATGTTGGTAACTTTGTCTTTATCAGGCACCCATGCCTCCAAGGTTGGATTACTCTTGATATTATACGTGCCTGCACGTACATGTCAATACGTGCAGGCACGTATTGACATAGTTTCACGGCTTTTATTTTGCTGCTTTTGACTGCTTCACGATGAGCCGCTTGCCATGGGCAGATTTGATCGCTTTTGTAGTGTGCTCGTCATCTATTAGCTTGCGGGTGTTGTAGATGAAATCCCGCTCCGAGCAATAAGAGCCGAGATACTTGCGACTCATGTGATAATGGTCACCGTAGTTTGAGCGCTTCAGAAGGGCAAAGAAGGACTCTATCGTATTGGTTGTAACCGTGATTTAGCTTCTTTTCGAACGTATTGATCGGCTCGATGGTTGATCGTGCGGTGCAGCGGGAAATCCGGCTTCATGAAGTAATACACTGGAAACTCGTCCGTAATGAGATGCTCTTTTAGAATCGGCTTGATGTTCTTCAGCGTGGCCCGTTGAATCGGAAATGAGCGAACATCACCGTCGCGCTCTACCAACGCCAAAACCGGGTTCTGATTCGTGCTATCTGTTGTCGGACGGCCTCGGCGTCCACCCTTCTGTTTTCCGCCTACAAACGCATCGTCCACTTCGACAATCCCTTTGAGCTTTTCGGCCATTCGCGTTTGCGTCATCGCCCAACGAATTCGATGGCACATAAACCACGCTGTGCGGTAGCTGCCCAGTTCAAGTTCACGCTGTAGTTGGAATGCGCTGATGCCTTTCTTCGAAGAGCACATCAAGTGAAACGCAAGCAACCATTTATGAAGCGCGATTTTGGAATCCTCAAAGATCGTGCCGACCGTTACAGTGAATTGTTCACGGCACCCATTGCACTGATAAAGGCCCTTGCGTCCGTGGGTTTTCGTCCCTTCCTTCCTGGTGAGTTTGGTGGACTTCTCGATCACTCCGCACTTCGGGCAAACCGGGTCATTGGGCCATAACAACTTCTCCAGGTACTCACGCGCTGCGTCCTCATCCCGATACTGCTTTCGGAGAAGCCCCATGCTTCGATCATGCGGCCCAATCCCTGCTTTGTCAAGTGCATACTTCACCGTTTTTTTCAGATTGGAGCCAGCCGCTTAAGGACCTGCATTGCTATCTCATCTACAATGCTTCTAATTTCACGATGCTTGCGCCTATCCATGGCGGCATGGTGGCCGATACCTTTGATCTGAACCATCACTGCGAGACACACCGCTTGCACATCGATGTCTTTCCGGAACGAGCCGTCCTCGATTCCCCGTCGCAGAATGCCTCGGAGACGCTGCTCCCAGGAGCGGTCTCTCTGTTTCCCAATCTTCGCGATCGCGGGATCGCGCTGCGCGCGCAACGCCAACTCTGTGATCACAACGAAAAATCGCGCATCGCTCGAAACGCGCGCATATAGATCGTCAAACAGCGCCCGCAGTTCCTCCATCGCATTCTTAAAGCGCCGCCTGGAAGCCTGGCGCTTCCCGCTGAGATCGTTCAACAACCAAGCCACGAGACTCTGAATCATCGATTCTTTCGACGGAAAGTAATAATACAGAGTCGCATTGGTAATCCCCGCGGCCTGGGCGACGTCCTGGAATCGCAGCCCTTCGAATCCTTTTGCGGCGATCTCGTCGAACACGATTTGAATCAGTTCGGATCTGCGTTCAGTCCCGGAAACGTTTGGCTTCCGCCCAGTTTTGACGGCGATCATGCTCGACTCCCTGCCGCCATCGCGTGCATCAGCATCAAAACCATCACAACTGCATGGGCCGTCACGATCGCGACCCGCAGCCAATGGGATTTGATCAACAGCTGGTAACGATCGGGCAACAATCCGATTTCGGGTTTGGCGAGCCTTGCCATCAAGGGTCCCCACCAAGCGGCTGTCGAAACGTATAGAGCGATTTGCAGGCCGAGTCCCGCCCACAGCAGGCCCGAGTTGACTCCGGGAGGGCGCAGCCACAGCAGGCCGATTGCGCCCGCCAACAAGAGGCCGGCCGGGAGAAAAATCACGCCCCAAATGCTGTGCCACCACGCCAGGTGATAGCCGGCGAACTCCCGTTGGCCCACCTTCGGCCAGAGAGGATAACAGGACATCTGCACAATCCAGATCTGCCCGGTGGCATACCAGCTGAGCGCGCTGACAATAAGCAGCAGCCATCGATCCGCACTCATGACTGCGATGATGCCATGAAAGATCTACCCTGTCAACTGGTTGGTAGAGAAATAGATTCAAGACAATTCAGCGGGGGATTGCGGCTCTGGGAGTCTTCACCCGTTTGTCAAGTCAACGCCGGGGACGAATTCGGGTACCACGTCCGCACCGTCAGGGGAGGCTTTGCGCGAGTAGCCGGGCAGAGCGGCAAACACAACGGCTGCGAGCACAACCATCCCCAAGCACACGGTCAATACAGATCGGTAGGAGCCGGTGCGGTCGAAGACAAATCCCATCACAACCGGCCCGGTTGCGCCAGCTAGTGCATAGACGAACCACGTATAGCCGTACAACTGCCCAAACTGCTGAAGACTGAAGTAGCGCGTTAGCAGGTATGGGACAACGTCGGACTCCGATCCCATCGCTACTCCGATAAGGACGGCACTCAGCAGGGCCAAAGTCAACGAAAACGAATGCAGGCAAATCAGAAAGCCGACCGCACACAAGAGAAACAGAACAGCAGCCACACGGCCACCGCGGAAGCGATCGAGGAGATACCCTGTGGCAAGCTTGGCTGCAAGCGCTGCGAATCCTGCCGCAGAAAGCACGTAAGCGGCCTGGCGCGGTGTCGCACCTCCGTCCGTCAACAACGGAACCCAGTGCATATTCAAGCCATTCGTCGCGAATGAAAAGAGCAGCAATGCAAAACAGATTCCAAGGAACGGAGCCGACCAAAGACTCTTACGGACGGAAGGCTCGTGCTGCGGCGTATCCATCACGAACCGGGGTTCGTAAAGAAAGAACCAGGCGAGAGGGAGCGCAACCGCGGCGATGGTGCTGCCCAATACAGCGTATGCGGTCCTCCAGCCGACGGTCGAAATCAAGGCTTGGGCCAGAGGGGGGAACACAACCGACCCCAATCCAGAACCAGCCATTACGGCAGCCAGAGCCTGTCCACGGTTTGCGTCGAACCAGGCGCTGACAACGCGCCCGTATGGCAATTGCGTGGTGCCGTTGCCCACTAGCCCCAGCAAGACGAACACGGCGTATAGATGCCACAAGTGGTTCGTCAACAGCGCCAACGATGCGAAGGCGGCCGCGTACACGAGCGTACAAGGGAGCACGATGCGGCGCGCCGGGAACCGATCTAAGAGGCGCCCGAGCACAGGCGAAGATACACCGACGGTCATGGCAGCAAGCATGAACGCAACTGACATCTGCGTTCGCGACCATCCAAAAGACAAGCCCACGGGCTTCAAGAAAACTCCGAACGTGTAGATCACGATGGAGGCGAAACTGACGAACACGCCTAAGCAGGCGGTCAGCAGAATTCGCCAGCGCCTACTTGTTTGGGGGCTGCTGTCCGGATTGTGAACTGCGTGAATAGCCATGAATTGCCGACCTCCTGGCACCTGCCGCATGGGCAGCATCGCTCATTGCGTGCACACCGCTTGCATCGATCCACCGGTTATAGAAGTTGAACAAGGCACACACGGTGATTGCGTAATAGATGGCTTCGTCCGTGTATCCGTGTTCATGAAGTTGCTCGATGTCGGGCGGCGACAGATTGTAGGAGTCAAAGTTTACCCGGCGCACGAAATGCAGCAATGCCTTCTCGGCATCGGACAATGACGATGAGTCAAGATCAGACAGAACACCCTCGACGAGTTCTACACTACCCAACAATTCCGCCGCGACCGCGGCGTGAGACTTCGTTCAAAACGGGCACTGATTCAGGCTCGATGTATACGCCGCGATGAGCTCGCGAAATCCCGGGGACAGCGGTGCAGGCCCGCGGAGGATCTCCTGCGTAAACCGTTCGAGGTGAACAGTAGCATTGATTTTGAAGGAGAACAGGTGCAGGATCTGCGGATACTCCTGTCCGGCGCGCTTCATCATCTCGATCGCGCTCGTGTAATTATCGTCGCCTTTATGCTGCTCGACGTCTTTCAAAAACATTGGTTCCATTTGATGCCTCTAGAAGATGAACTTTAACGCGAGTTGCAGGAGCCGCGGTGATGCGGCCTGCAGTATCTGCCCGAACTCCGGAGATGCCAAATCGTTCTCAGGCAGCATGAAGTTGGGATGATTCATGATGTTGAACGCTTCCGCGCGAAACTGCAAGCGGGCGCCTTCTGTCACGCTGAAATTCCTGAACAGTGACAGGTCTACTGTCGCGAGCCCAGGCCCGCGCAGTGCATTACGCCCTTCATTGCCGAACTGTCCGGGGTTCGCCCGCGGTGTTAATTGTTGGAATGCACTGCGGCTCACCCATTCATTCGGCGTGTGTGGACCGTTGTTGGGATCTGAAATGACATCCGGACGACTGGAGAAGAAGCCGGTGATCTCTGGCGCACTGCCCTGCATGGGAGCGTTGTCGCTGTCGTAAACGGTGAAAGGAGTTCCTGAGCTCAACGTCACAATGGTGTTCGCCTGCCACCCATTTGCGAGGGCGCGTGCCAGGAAGGGCGCAGCTTGTAAATTCGGTAACGCGTAGGTTCCACTGAGAACGAAGCGGTGGGTCGCGTCGAACAACGATGGACCGTGTTCCGCACGTAAGTCGAAGGGATTCTGAGCCAGGTCATTTTCGCCTGCGACGAGAGTTGGCGCAGAGCCCGCCATGTTGAGCGACGAAACGTAATCGAGACTCTTGGACCACCAATAGGAAGCCTGAAACGAGAGATGGGAGGTTAGTTGCTTCGAGAGCGAAATTTGCAGTGAATGATAGGTCGAGCTACTGTTGTCGGCAATCAGTCCAACCGAGGCGAAGCTGCAAGACCCTGACGCGTCGCAATTGGCATGCTCTCGCCGAGCGTCGGCGTTGTCGGTTGTGGCACCGGGCCCATACACAGCAGGGTTCGCTTCGATGAAGCGGGGTAGATGTGTACCCTTCGTACCAACGTAGCGAAGATCCAGCAGGTAGGATCCGGCAAAGGTGTGCTCAACCGAAAAATCCCAGTTCTGTGAATAGGGCGGCTTCATTCCGGACTGGACGGTGAGGACTGTTGCGGGTCGCACAAATTGCTGTGTGATGAAGGGAGGAGTCGCGCCGTTGTACGGATCGGCCAAGTTCAAGGGCGCAGAAAGCTGGTAAGCCTCCGTCCAGGGGAGTGCGCTGACGGCAGCCTGTAGCGGTCCGCCGGTCCCATTGGTATAGCCGTCATAGAAGATTCCGTAACCAGCTCGAATGGTTGTCTTTCCATCTGCGAAAGGATCGAATGCGAAACCAACGCGCGGCATGAACTCTTTGTAGTCAACGGGTGCAATGCCCGAAGGTACGCCAGGATCACCTGGGAAGAGCAGGCCAGCCGGCGCGCCTGGGTTGACGGTTGACTGCTGTCCTGGCGCCCAAGCATTGAGACGATCGCGAACCTCGGTGTAGGGCGTATTTACTTCATAGCGCAACCCATAGGTCAAGGTGAGTCGTTTGGTTAGACGCCATTCATCCTGGGCATAACCGGCCACGATCCATTTACGAAGGCCGCGGTTGAAATCGCCCCCGCCCTGGAAGAACTGCACCGGCTGGCCTAGCAAGAAGCTGGCATAGGAATCGTTCGCCGGAAAGGGCGCGAACACAAAGAAGCCGTTGGTCGCGATGCCCAACAGGACGTTGATTTGTTGGCGATCGAGGTCGGCTCCGAACTTAACACTATGCGCTCCTCTGTTCCAGGCAAGCGAGTAATACGCTTGATAATCGTTCTGGTATGTGTTCTGGGGGCCGGTGATTGGATTGCCGACGTTGGCGTATCCGCTGATGATCAGGTAGGGATCGCCCAAGGCCGAGGACAGTGTGGGTTGGTAGCCGAACCCGAGACTGCTCGCGGGACTGTGGTTGGTTGCGGAATCTTCGAGGAAAACATTGCGGAAGAACGCGATGCGCGCGGTTTGAACCAGAGACGGCGAGAACAGGTGCACGCTCGAAACGGTTGCTGAATTCGTCGTGATGTTGTTTGCTACGGGGAACCCTGGAACGCCGGAACCGTTGATCGGCAAGGGATCGAGTTCGTGTTGCGATGAGGTGGAATAGCGAGCAAAGAGCTGATCGTGGTTGCTGAAGTAGTGATCTAAGCGGAAGCCACCCTGGTCATAATCGTTGGTTAGAATCTGGGTCGACGAGTACAGGGATGGACCGATATTGGGTAGCGGTATCAACGATTGCGCATTCAGTGCAATAGAGCTCAACATGTAGGGCGGGATCTGGCCGAGCACGCCGTGGTAGGCGAATGGCTTTCCTGTGGTCTCGTTGACGAGGACTTGGCGATTCCCACTGGCATCACTTAGCGCCGAGAAGTCGCCGGTGCGTTCCGCTGCGGTGGGGACGATTGCGGTGCGAGTCTCGCCCTGGCTGTCCCGCTGGCCTTCGTAGTAGGCGAAGAAGAAATCTTTATCACGGCGGATGGGGCCGCCCAAGGTTGCGCCGAACTGGTTTTGATGAAGAGGCTCGGTCGAGGCCGCAAAGAAGTTGCGAGCGTCGAGGGCGTTATTGCGCAGAAATTCATACAGGTCGCCGTGGAACTGGTTTGTGCCCGACCTGGTGATCACGCTTGTAGTTGCACCGCTTGTTTCGCCGTACTCCGCGCTGGCATTCGCGGTTAAGATCCGGAATTCGCTGACGGCGTCTGGCGGGGTTCGTAATGCAAAACCCCCGTTGACGGAATCCAAGTTGGAAACGCCGTCGAGGAGATAGTTGTTGTTTTCCGGCGGCTGACCGTTGACCGAATAGCCCTGGTTCTGCCTGGCAATTCCGCCGGCCTGCAGCAGACCGAAAGTTAAGGGAGCAACGCCCGGTTGCAACAGACCCAACTGCGTCAGATTACGTCCGTTTAGTGGCAGGTCCACTGCATCGGTGCTTGTGACCACGTTGCCGACTGTCGGGTTCACATCGACCATGGCGGCAACTGAACTGACGTTGACGATTGACTTGTCCGTCGCCAGTTGGAGTTCCACAGGTAATTCGACCACACGATCCACGTCTACGCGAAGGCCATTCCGCTCGGACGTAGCGAATCCTTGCGCCGAAACACGCAACACATAGGTACCGACCGGCAGCGCTGAAAAGTGAAATGCGCCTCCTCGAATCGTTTGAAGTGTCGTCGTGATTGCCGTAGCAGCATTCTCGATGGTCACGGTAGCTTTCGGTATCGAGGCTCCCGAAGGATCAGTGACACGACCTTCCACTATGCCTGTGGGGTCCTGCGAAAAGGCGAGCGATGAGCACAATGCGATTGCTTGCAGCGCCAGCATGGGCTGCTTGAGTCCCTTGAGCATGAATGTACATCGAGAGTACCTGAAAGTACGCGTCCCTTCTTCAGCCCACAGGTGGAATTCTCACTCCACCATTGAATGACTCCTGGGTGTCGTGCGGTTACCAGCAAGCCCGTTCAGATACGATTCCGAGGGCGTTCGTAACCTTCGGCGCGTTTGCCTGGCGAGCGCCAGCGAGTGACTGGCATTGTTAACGAAAGTTGGCGAGGCTGCACCTTTGGCGCAACTGGTTGAAGGGAACAAGGAGACCGCTTTTCTACGATCTTCCGGACATGCTCTCGAACGATGACAAAAATCTAAAAAAAAATATCTCCTTTGATTTGAGCCAGATAGCTGGAAAAATCTGGCTTGGGCGGCGCGCGGATGCCGCTAAGCTCATGGGCGAATGAGTTCGAGAGCGAAGGCGAATACGGGACTGTGTTGGGCGTATGCTGCGCTGCCATCGCAATCGGAGTTCTTGAGAGCGGGGGCGAGATTCAAGGGCTTTTCGGGGCCGGTGGGTTCGGGGAAGAGCGCGGCGCTTGCGAGTGGAAGCGCTACGAAACGCATTCCTGAATCACGGGCGGCAGGGGATGTTAGCGGCTCCGACGCTCGCGATGCTGCGGGATGCCACCTTGAATTCGCTTCTGCAAATGACGGCGGATGCGGACGTGCAGGTTGAGTGGCGCAAGTCGGATGGAGAGCTGACGATTGCGGCGGCCAAGAGCACGATTCTGTTGCGATCGCTGGATGAGCCGGAACGGCTGCGGGGCACAAATTTAGCATGGTTCGGGATTGACGAGCTTTCGTATGCGCGCGAAGAGGGATGGACGCGGCTCGAGGCCAGGCTGCGCGATCCGAAAGCGGAGCGGCTATGCGGGTTCGGGGTGTGGACGCCGCAAGGGCACGACTGGATTTACCGGCGGTTCATCAAGAGTCCGGTGGCCGGGTATGCGTGTGTGCGGGCAAAGCCTTTCGAGAACCGATTCTTGCTCGACAAGACGCCGGACTATTACGAACGGCTGGAGAGCAGTTACGATCCGAAGTTTTTTCAGCAAGAAGCGCTGGGCGAATACTTAAACAGCCGAGGCGACCGGGTGTATCACTGCTTCAACGCAGCAGTGCACGTGACGAAACAGGCGTACGACCGAACGCAGCCGCTCCTGTGGGCGCTGGACTTCAACGTTTCGCCGATGAGTTCGGTGTTGCTGCAGTGGCAAGGCGGGCGTTTGGCGGTGATCGACGAGATTGTACTCGAGCGGGCGACGACGGAAGAGGCCTGTATGGAATTCGAGAACCGATACAGAGGCCACACCGGGGCGCTCGAAATCTACGGGGACGCGAGCGGCAGAAACATGCATACGACGGGAACGAACGATTATGCGACGGTGCAGAACTATCTGACGCGGGCCGCGTTCCGGAACGTGCGGGTGCGGGTGCCGGCAAGTAACCCAGCGGTATTGAGCCGGGTACGAAAGGTGAACGCACTGCTGACGAATGCGACGGGAGAGGTGCAGCTGGAAGTTGATCCGCGCTGCAAGGAATTGATTCGCGATTTCGAGGAAGTGCTGTTCAAGGCGGATTCGGGCGTGGTGGACAAGACACGCGATGCGAAGCGGACACATGCCTCGGATGCGCTTGGATACGCGATCTGGCAATTGTTTGGGGAAAAGGCTCGGGCAGGCGAAGTGGATAAGCGCCTCATTTGAGAGCAGAGGAGCAGGACGGACTTTACATGACAGAGATTAATCACGAACATCCTGACTTTCAGCGCAGGCGGCACATGTGGCGCATGTACCGGGATTTATATGCAGGCGGCCAAGAGTTTCAGTATCGGGCCGCCGACTACCTGTTGCGACGGCAGAAAGAACCGCTCGATGTCTATAGCGAACGGCTGCAGAAAGTGTTCTACGAGAACTATATCGGTTCGATCGTGGATTGGTTCGCTTCGACGCTGTTCCGGCGGCAACCGAGCTTACAGATGGAGGGCGGGCTACTGTCAGGGCGGGACTTTCTGACGGAGTTCGCCGACGACGTTGATTTGCGGGGAACGGGAATGTCGGCGTTCTTCCGGAAATGCTTAGTGGACGCGCTGGTAATGGGGCGCAGCCATATATTGATCGACTTTCCAAGAAGCCCCGAACGGCCGGCGACGCGGGCCGAGGAAGATCTAGCGGGATTGTCACGGGCGTTCCTGGTCGCTTACGGGGCGGAAGAATTAATCAACTGGAGCCGGAACGAGCGCGGCGAATACGACTGGGTGGTACTGCGGCACAAGGTGCGGCGACAGCCCTCAGTAGATAGCGCGGAGATCGTGGAAGAGACGTACTGGCGTTATTACGACCGGCAGACGTTTCGGAGCTACCGGCAGACGAGCGGGACGAAAGACGAGGCGCCGATCGAGCTGGTTGCGCAGGGCCCGCATGGATTGTGCAGACAAAACCGGGTGCCGCTGATCGACCTGGCGGTGAGCGACGGGCTTTGGCTGATGAATAAAGCGGCGCACTTGCAGTTAGAGCACTTCAACAAGTCGAATGCGTTGAGCTGGGCGATCACGATGGGGCTGTTTGCGATGCCGGTGATTTATTCAGACCGCGAATGGAACCAAATCGTCGGGGAAAGCTATTTCATTCAGCTCGGGCCGACAGACAAATTCGGGTGGACGGAGCCGGACGGCAAGGTGTATCAGATCGCGGCGCAGAATCTGGAAACACTCAAAGAAGAGATCTACCGGGTCTGTTATCTGTCGCAAGCGTCGGGTGAAATGGTGGGCGGCCATGCGCAATCGGCGGCCAGCAAGCAACTGGATTTCACGATCACTTACGAGATTTTGCGGGCTTACGGCACGGTTGTGAAAGATTGCATCCGGAGCGTGATTACGGCCATCAGCGAAGCGCGAGAAGACGGGGTGACGGTGGCTGTTTCGGGACTCGACGAAGTGGATATCGGAGATTTCGGGACGGAATTGCAGCAGGCTGCAAGCCTCTTGCAACTGGGTATCGAATCACAGACATTGCGAGCGCAGATTTATCAGCGACTGGCGATGAAGTACCTGAATGATGCCCGGCAAGATGTCAAGAACCAGATTGCGCAAGAAATAGACGCGCAATTCAAGAGATAGGAGAACAGAAGAATGTCAGAGCCAACAGATCAGCCAACGGGCGCGCCGGATGTGCGCGACATCGTGCGGCAAGCGATTGAAGAGTTCGTGCGGACCGAGCAACGGCAGGCGGAGCCTGTTTACAAAGCAGAGCTGCAAGATGAGCGCAAACGGCGAGAGAATTTGGAAGCGCGCTTGAATCAGCTCGTCGAAGAGAACCGGAAAGCCCGAGCGGCCGCGGAGGAAGCGGACCGGCACTCGCAGATTCGGACGGAACTGCAGCGGATGGGCATCTCGAAGGTCGACCTCGCGTTTCGCGCGGTGAAAGACGAGATCGTACGGGCCGAAGACGGGCGATTGCAGGCGCGCGGCGCAGATGGCAAATCGCTGCAGGATTACGTATCGGGCTTCGTACAGGAGAATCCGGAACTGCTGCCAGCGCGGATTGCGGGGGGAAGCGGAGCGCAGAGCCCGTCGCGCGGAGGAGCGCAGGCGGAAGCGTCGGTTTCGCTCGAGAGCATCAGACCCGGGATGAACAAAGACGAGATGGAGCGGGTGCGGGCGCACATCGCGAAATTGGCGGCGCAGGCCTTGCGGGGCGCCTAGAAATTTTCAAAGAGATTGATCGAAGCAGCGGCGAGTGCCGCAAATGACGACATTCAGTCATGTCGTGAACAAACTACAGGAGAGTTATGTCAATAATTACATCTGCCAATCTGACGAACGCAATTGTGAAGTTAGTGGCAGCCGATGCATTGCCGGCGCTGGTTGGGAACCTTGTTATGGGTAACCTGGTGAACCGGGATTACGAGCCGGTTCTGGCTCATAGCGGAGACACGGTGAATGTGCCGATTCCTCCGGTGCTGGTCGCAAACAACATCGCGGAAGGCGGTACGGTTCAGCCGCAAAATCCGAGTTTGGGGAACGCCCAGATCGTGCTGAACACGCACGCTGAAGCGTCTTTCCAGATCCCGGACGTTACTAAAGTTCTCGCCTATCCTGAGCTGCTGAAGGCTTACATGCAGCCGGCAGTCGTCGCGATTGCCGAGCGCATTGAGAGCGATCTTTTGAACCTCTATAGCGGCTTTAGCGCGAATGCTCCGGTCGGCACGGCTGGCACTCCGGTTACCGAAGCGACGATCGACGCGGCGGAAACCGCGTTGTTTGCCGCTAAGGTTCCGGCGAGCGCTCCGAAGTACCTGGTAGTCGATTCGAACACCTATTCGCAGATTCGCCAGATTCCTCGTTTCAGCGAATACTATTCGTCGGGTGAAGCCGGGCTGAAGGCTTTGGTGGAAGGCAACGTGGGCAAGATGAAGGACTTCTTTATCTTCCGTTCGCAGTTTGTTCAAGCCACCGGGACTTCACCTGTGAATACGCATAACGTAGCGTTTTCGCGCGATGCGATGGGCCTGGTGGTCCGCCGCTTACCGCAACCTCTTCCCGGCACCGGCGCGATTGCCGAATACGCCGAGATGGGCAACTTCGGTTTGCGCATCGTGATGAGCTACCAGCCGAATACGCTGGCTCAGCAGTTCACGGTCGACGTGCTTTACGGCGCGGGCGTGCTGCGCAGCAACTTTGGCGTTCAGGTGAACAGCTAGTCAGTAAGCGTGAGCCGCCGCCTGACGGTGGCGGCTCTGTAAGGCAGTAAAGCGAGAGGAGTCCGGGACCGAGGAAATCGGGAACGGACCCTCTTTTTTCTTTGGAGGAAACGTGGACCTTAGACAGTATTTTCGAAAGATTCGAGAGATCGAAGCGACGATTGCCGAGCCGCACACCTTTGTGACGAGCTTAGAGACATCAGACGGCGGGAAGGCCGGAGTGATCACGGAAGTGTCACGCTATCTGGCGGCCAAGATGATCGTGGAGGGACGCGGGGTGCTGACGAGCGAGGCGGACCGACAGGAGTTTGTAGAGAAACAGAAAACAGCGCGGGACGCAGCGACGAGAGCCGAAGCCGCACGGCGGCTGCAGGTAACGATCGTTTCGGAGAGCGACGCAGTGCAAAGCGCGCGAGAACGAACCCGAGGCGAGAACTCCCCGGTAAAGAGATAGGAAGACAACCCATGGCTCTGTTCACTGATACCGCGGTTATAACGATAGACGATCTACTCGAGTTCGAAACATCACTGGTTCAAGTGTGTTCGACTCACGGAATCGACGTTGATACAAAGATCAATCTCGCAACAAGCGCCATCAGTGACAAGCTCATGCTGTGGCTGCTGAATGCGGGAGCGTCGGACCCGCAATTTATAAACAGGCGGCAACTAGGTATGAGCACTGTGGTGGTGACTCCGCCGGTGCAGCGCTGGCTGTGTTTTGAATCGCTGTCGCGTGTATTCGCGGAAGCGTACAACGTGCAATTGAACACTCGCTATCAGGGCAAGTGGACGGAATATCAGCAGGAAGCAAAGAACGCCGCCAACTTGTGCTTCCTCTCGGGGATCGGCATCGTAATGAACGCACTGCCGAAACCGGCCGAGCCGCTGGTCTCGATTCAATCCGGAAACTCGCCGGCGCAGGACATATTTGTGCAGACGGCCTGGGTGGACGCAAACGGAGCGGAAAGCGCCCTGAGCCTGGTGAATGGTCAGACGCTGCAGGCAAATTCGAGCATTGCGGTGGCGATGGCAGAGGGAGCACTGGCTGCGCCGGCAGCAGCGGCGGGATGGAACGTGTACTGCGGCGGGCAGGACACCGGGCTTACGCTGCAGAATGCTACGCCCATGGCGATCGGCGCAACCTGGCAGCTTTCGCCATCGGGGCTGGTGGCAGGGCCCGCGCCCATAGACGGCCAGCTGCCGCAGTTTTATGTAGCGCTGCCGCGGCAGATACTTCGAGGATGAAATGGCACCATTAACACTCTTGGCAGCTCAGAAGTTCGCAGCAGTGCTAGTCAACGGGGACGCACTGCAGGGGCAGGTCGCAGCAAGCGCGACGGCGTTGAACCTTCCGGTGGCACCAATTACGAGCGCGCAGGTCCTGCTGTCGGCGGCCACACCGGCGATGGGAGATAACAACCTGCAGTTCGGTTATCCGCGAGTTTGCATATATCCAGGAAGTCTGAAGAACAGCTTAATCGAGAAGTTCCGCTCGTTTTCGGGGCAGGTAGAGCTGGTGGCTGAGGTGTGGGCAAGCGGCGACCTGGTTACCGAAATCGATCAGTGGATTCACTTCTATGTGCAGGGCATTGCGACGGTGTTGCAGAGCAATCGAGGGGACTGGGGCGACGGAATGTTTTTTGGGGGCGCCTATGATGTCCAGTTTCAGACGCCGAAGGTGGGCGGCCTGGGCTTTATAGAGTCGGCGAAGCTCACGATGAGCTTGAACGTGAGTGAGAGTTAGGAGGCGATGTGAGCAGCTATATTTCGTCAAATGCAAACCGGTTTTACGCCGCACTGGAAACAGCATACGGCCAAGCAGGGGCAATTACGCCGGATAATCGCTTTCCGGCGGTGCAACTGCAGGCGCATCAAAGCCTGGATCTGGCAAAGCGGCACGACAAAACCGGCACAAGAACCTATTTGGGGAGCTCGAGCTCGGCGCGGCGAACGACGTCCTTCCAGGTGAAGACGTACTTGACTTCGTGGAGCGGCACGGACGCTCCGGGATACGGGCCACTGTTTCAGGGAGCAATGGGTGCGGCTCCGACGATGAGCATGGCGTTACAGGTAGCGTCCGCGCCGGCGGGTTTGCAGTTGCAGACGGCGACGGCGCACGGATTGACGTTCGGGATGGCGATCTCCTACAACAATGAGATCCGGTTTGTAGCGTCAGTGCTAGATGGACAGAACTTTCTTCTGAATGCGCCGTTCACAACGATGCCCGGGGCAGGCGCGAGCCTGGTTCCGGCCCTTACGTATTCGCTCGCGAACACGCTGCCGAGTATCACACTGTATGACTTTTGGGACCCCATCACGACGGTGAGCCGCACAGTGACCGGTGCGGCGGTGAATGCAATGAGCTTCACGGTAAACGGGGATTTTCATGAGTTCACGTTTAGCGGTCCAGCGGCCGATTTGCTGGACTCGAGCAGTTTCGCGGCGGGTAGCGCAGGGATGAGCAGTTATCCGGCGGAACCAGCGCTTGCAAGTTTTAATTACTCGATTGTGCCCGGCCATTTAGGACAGGCGTGGCTGGGAGGCCCGGCAAACCAGTTCTTCACCATGACCTCGGCCAGCCTAGAGGTGATGAACAACATTCAAGTGCGAAATGAAGAATTCGGCTCTTCCTATCCCAGGGCAATTGCGGCGGGCGAGCGCGAGGTAGTGACCAGGTTTTCGCTGCTGGCGCAAGACGATGCACAGACGATTGCGCTGTACGCGGCGGCGAAGCAGCGGACGAGCCGTTCCGGCGATGCTGCAACTGGGGCAGCAGCAAGGGCAACTGATGGGCGTGTTTATTCCGGCGATGGTACCCGAGATACCGGTCTTCAACGACGGAGAGACGCGCTTGCAATGGGACTTTCTGAACAATTTGGCACAGGGTCAATCGAATGATGAAATCTTTCTTGCGTTCGCCTAGAGAAATGGATTACGAGAGCGTCGTGTGGCGCGACAGCCAGTGTTTCGCGGGAGTGAGCTATGGGCTGCGCAGGCCGTCGCTGGGGCAGCGTATTGAACTGACCGGCAGGGTACGCGAACTGATGGCAAAGCACGAGTTCTTGAAAGCGGGCGATCTGGATGATCAACTCAGCGCTGCGGTTTCGGAGCTGCTGACGAAACGCCTGTATGTGGAATGGGGGCTGGTGGGTTTGCGCGGGTTGTCGATTGACGGGGAACCGGCATCGGTCGAATCGCTCATTGAACGCGGCCCGGAGACGCTAGCAGAAGAGATCGCGGAAGCGGTTCTGCGGGAAACCGGGTTAAGCGAAGACGAAAGAAAAAACTCCTAATCGCATTCCATTTTCAGTTTTCTTCACCAGCCGCGTGGAGATGCGATACGTGCAGGGCAAGCGGCCTGGTGAAGCTTCGCAACTGCGCCTGGGAAGCGGATTCGCAGGTTAACTCGCGAGCGGTCTGGGCGCGGGGCCGATTGATTACGAAGCAGTGTCCGAAGTCGATGATATCGGCGGACAGTTTGCGTTTTCTCGAAGTATTTCAGGTTTGGAAGCAGCTGGGGGGCGGGTGTGTTTTGGAGATGGATGCGAGGAGTGCCGAAGCAATTCTGATTCTCGAAAAGGAATGGTTGGCGGAGCAAAAGAATGACTAATAAAAACCGGATGCCGAACCTGACCCGGCAGTTGCCGAAGGTCAAGAGCGATGGGAGCAACGTGAGCCGCTTGCTAGCACCAGTAAGCACTTCGACTACTTCGAAGGCGGCGAGCGGGACGGGTACGCGTCCGGGTGCATCACGCGACACTACTACTGCCGCGATCTCGTCTTCGGGCCCGAAGGTGACCGCGATCAATTTCGGAAAGGCCCCGAGCAGCGCTACGAAGTCGACGGTTTCGGCAGGCACCAATTGGGGTGGGGTACTCAAGAATGTAGCGTCGGGCGGTATAGGGAGCGCATTCGGCGGCGGGTTGCTAAGTGCCATCGGCGGCCTTGGCGGATTGGTATCGGGCATCGCGGGTCTGTTTGGCGGATCAAAAGCACCAACGCCGTTGACAGCATTTCAGCTGCCCACAGCGGAGCAGCAAACGGCATCCATAAGCAGAAACGCTGGGGGACCGCAGTTAGGGATAGCGGGGAATTCCATAACCGGCGCTGCTGTGGGCGGCGTTTACGGCAACTCGCACAATCAGGCGAGCGTGGGAACAGCGGTCAGTGGATCGCAAAGCCAACAGGTAGCGCAGGCCGTGAAACAAGCACTGTTGACGTCGAGTTCTTTGAACGACGTGATTGCGGAGATATAGATGGCAATTTTCCCGGTGTTATCGACAGGAGCTGTAACGCAATATCCACTTGGCGTTACGACGAGCCAGAGCGCGCAGGTGATTCGGTTTATCGACGGCACGGATCAACGATTCCGAACGCAAGGACGCATGTTGCGGCAGTGGCAAATTCATTTGAGCTTATTGAATGAAGACGAACTCACCGCGATTGAAGCATTTTTTGTGGAGCAGTTGGGCGGTTTTTCGATATTCACGTTTCCAGATCCTTACAGCGGAACCGCAGTTGCAAACTGCCGGTTTGGACAAGACGCCTTGCAGTTGGAGTTAGAGGGCGTGGACGCAAGCAGTACATCTTTTTGGGTGATTGAGACAAATGGCTAACCTATACTTCCCGCAACTAGCGAGCGGGGCTCTCGCGCAATACCCGATTCGAAAGACGAGAGCTACGCGAACGATCCGCAACGTTCTGCCGAGCGGAGACATGATTTTGAATGCCGACCCAAACGCGGCGGAAATTGTATGGCAGCTCGGGTATAGCAGCTTGTCGCCCGAGGATCTCAACTCGCTGGTGAATTTCTTCGCGGCTTGCCAGGGAAGATTTCACGGGTTCACGTTTATCGATCCGACAGACAACATGCTGGTGAATAGCGCGAGTATGGGGAGCAATCCATGGGTAATGCCGACCCAGGTGCAGGTGACGGCCGGAGCCGCAGACCCGGGTGGCGGGCAATCCGCTTTCCAAACGACGAACGGCGCGCAAATATATCAAGAAATTACGCAGACGCTGACAGTTCCGGCCTGGTATCAATATTGTTTCTCCGTTTATGCGCAAAGTGCGGTTCCGAGCACGATCACGTTGGCGATGCGCGGGGCGAATGGGCAGCAGACAGAGAGCTATGCCGTCGGAGCCCAGTGGACACGGCTGATTTTGTCGGGCCAATTGAGCGATACGAGCACGGAGTTGACCGTCGCAATCGGTTTGGCTGCCGGGCAGCAGGTATCCCTCTATGGGCCCCAGCTTGAAGCGCAAAACGCACCTTCCCGGTTCCGGCCCACGCTGAGCACAGGCGGCGTGTATGCGAATGCCCACTGGGGCCTGGACGATCTGCCGGTGTCGGCGGATGGCCCGAACTTATTTTCCACCTTTTTTAGTATTGAGACCACTGTTTAGGACAAAGCCATGGGGACCATTAACGCAGTCAAGCAACTCGCCGAAGCCGACACGCCGTTGCTGTTTTTCGAATGCGTGCTGCCAAGCGGAGACACGGAATATTGGAGCACCCATTCGATCGAGTTCAATGGCGCTCCTTACTCGGCCAGAGTTCTGAAACACAATCTATTCGATCTGCAGCTCTCGGCGGACGACGCGATGGATGGTATTTCGCAGCTCTCTCTTACGCTCGCGAATGCGGATTCTTACTTATCAGAGTTGAACGCGGCCCTTTCGCAGGGGACAAACGCAACGGTCGGTTTGAAGGGCACCAAATTGACGGTGTATTTTGCTTTTGCCGATTTGCCGAGCGGGACGATTACTACGGAAAGCACGGTTCTGTTCCGTGGCGTGGCCGGCGATCCGGATCTGATCACGGAAGATGAGTTGACGCTCAGCTTTTCGAATAAACTCAGTTTGCAGCGGATTCCGGTTCCCGAAGTACGCATCCAGCGGACGTGCGCCTGGAATTTTCCGGCGACCTTGCCGCAGCGCACGGAAGCACAGAACGGCGGCGCCTTTGGCCGATTCTCCCGGTTCTATCGCTGCGGATATTCTGCGGACCTAGCGGGCGGCACAGGTAATTTGAACGGCGGCCAGGCTTTTACGACGTGCGATAAATCGCGCGCACAGTGTATTCAGCGGGGAATGTTCAGCCAGGATGCGCAGGCAAACGAGACGCGCCGATTTGGCGGTTTCGAATTCGTGCCGTCAGCGATCAACGTGAGAACGGCGGGAGATAAGACCTCACATGTTTCGCCCCTACTGGACAACTCGGCAAAATTTAACGACCCCGTACCGCTGGTATATGGCGCCGGGTGGTTGAAATCGCCGGTTACTTTTTCGCGAAATGATGGCAACTTGACGCACATGGAAGCGTTGCTTTGCGCGGGTGCGATACAGGGCGTACTTAAAGTTGTGGTAAATGATGTTGAGATCCCGGCCTATGTGCCTGGGACTGACATGAGCACTACCGGCTGGTACCAGCCTGTCACGACGGGAACCCGGACCGGCAACTTCAATCTGGACTTTGTAGATTCGAATGGCAACCCGTTAGGCGATCCGTATGGAAGCCTGGCCGTGCTGTCGATTGTTGTTCCGAACCGTATCAGCACCGGGCAATCGCTGCCAAAGGTGGAGGTGCTGGTGCAGGGACTACAGATCGACACGTACAATTCCGATGGAAGTTTTGCGGCAACCACTTATACAAACAACCCGGCTTGGGTGATTCTGGATTTGCTGCAGAGATGCGGCTGGTCGACGACTGAATTAAATTTGCAGACGTTCGCGAACGCGGCGGAGTTTTGCCAATACCTGGTGAACACCACCGACCTTAACGGAAATGCGGTGAGCGTACCTCGCTACGAATGCAATTTGATTTTGACGAAACGGCAAAGCGCGGCTACAGTGATCCGTGGTATTCGAGTGGCTTCGAGCCTGATGCTGCGATATGGCTCGACGGGCTTACTTGAATTAATGCCCGAGACGACGCTTGCCGCGCAACAACCCGCGCTTCCGGATGGAGGCAATAGCACTGAGGAGCTCGATAACGGCTGGCCAGTTTACGAATTCAGCGATAGTTCCGGACCGTTTTCCGGAATTGCGAGGAACGCGAATGGGAGTTCGAGTGTAAGACTGAGCAGCAGAACTGTTTCAGAGACTTCGAACCGGCTCAGCGTGGAATTCCAGGACGCATCGAACGAGTATCAGCAGGATAGCTTATCTATCGTGGATGCAGACGATTCGGCGCTGATCGGATATGAGATCAGCAGCCAATCGACAGCATTGGGAGTGGCCAATTTCAGCCAGGCGACGCGAGTCTTGCTGCGGCAACTCGATAAATCGACAAAAGGGAATTTGTTTGTCGAATTCGAGACAAGCTTCCGAGCGCTGAAGGTTCGACCGGGAGACATTATCGCGCTCACATATCTGAAGGAAGGCTTTAGCCGAACTCCGTTCCGGGTTACAAAGCTTTCGCCGGCGATGAATTATCAGGCCGTAACGATACAGGCGCAGATTCACAACGACGACTGGTACAGCGATAGTACGGCTGTGCTGATGAATGCAGGGCGACAGCCGGGAACGATTCTCCAAGTGCCGCGTCCGTTAATTGGTACGGTGGCGCACAATGACGCTAGTGGAAACCTGGAGTTCTTCGATTTCGGAGTTCAGGAGCAGATACAGGCGGCGACCGATGGTTCGGCAACCGACCTTTTGAGTGTCTCGTTCCAGCAGCCGACGACTCCGAGCACCACGCTTACGAATCTTCCATTGGTGAGCCTTAGCGCTGTCTACGGCACGACGGGCGGGACGTTGGCCGGCAATACCAATTTCTACTATGCGGTGACGGCGTTGGATTCCGCGGGAGCAGAAGGCCCACTTTCGTTTACTGTACCGGCGCAGACACCATCGGGAACGAACACAAATACCGTCACGATCCAGCAGTTAAGCTTTCCGCAGGCGGCGCAGGCTTTCCATGTCTATCGAGGCATGACGCCGCAAGCAATGTATCGAATCACGAGTTCACCGGCCGCGATTGCGGCTTCTTACACCGACAACGGATACGCCGCTCTGGAGATCGGACCGCCGGACCGAAGCTTTGATCACGCGAATTTTTATTACCGCTACGAGTACTCCGCGCTGTGTGTAACCGATGTCTTTTCGAACTCCACAATCGGCTGGAGCGGCCTAGGTGCGCAAAGTATTTCGTATGCCGGGATGGTTGTTCGAATCCTGGAAGGAACCGGCCGCGGACAGGAGAGGCTGATTGCCAGCAATACAGATACGACCCTGTCTGTCACGCCTTCCTGGTCAACAACACCGGACGCGACGAGTCAATTTGTAATCGCTGACGGATCATGGAAGTTCGCGGCGGTTTCCGCGACGAGCCCGGCGAGATTCGAAATCCCGTATCAGAGCAACACGGGGATTCAGATCTCGGGAAGAGCGGCGAACGTGAACAATCAGGAGTGTTCGGCCGATTTGTCTCCGTTGACGCGTTGGAAGCTCGGAGGCGTGCAGACGGATGTGGGGCTGCCAGGAGCGCCGAATTTCTCACTAGCGGCTCCGGGAGGGGGTGCGCTAACCTTATCACAGGTCGGATTTACCAACCCGGACAACATCTCTTCAGTCACCAGCGGCACACTGGAGATCTTCGCCTGGAACGAACTGCTTACGCCGAGCGCATACGCTCTGGCCGGTGCGTTAGATACGAGCACTACAACTCTGCAACTAACGCCGATTGTGAGCCTGGCAGCCGGGCAGGTGCTAGCGATAGGGACCGAATTGGTGACCGTAAGCAACGCGAATTCGGACGGCAGCGGATACACCGTGACCCGGGCAGCACTTCGCTCGATTGCAACCGCCCATTCACCGGGCGATCCGGTTCTACCCCTCTCGCAAGAGACATTGATCGTACCCTTTGCTTCGGGCTTTTTTGAGACCCAGCAATCGCAAAATTTTACACACACGATGAGTGTTCCCGATCAGCGTATCTACGCGGCTGGCCTCAGCATGACGAACTCATTTGGGAACGGGGGGACAGGTCAGATCTGTTACGTTTCGGCGGGCCAAAGCGGCTTGCGCACTCTTTCGGGTGGGCAGTTAGCGTTCCAGGTAAGCGGATTTCTGGCCACGCAACAGAATGCGGCACCGCCGATTCTGGTGCAGGCATCACACGCGGTACGGGACGTACGGGCTTCCGTCACACAGGGCGCAGCGGGATACACGGTTCAAATCGATTTGCTGCAGAACGGTACCCCGTATTGCAGCTTGACGATCGCCGCAGGAGGCACGACTTCAGCCCAAATCATCAATGGGCTGACGCTGCCGCCATTGGTTGAAGGGTCGGCGCTCTCGATGAACGTGACGCTGAATCCAGTGGCTGGTTATACAGGCACAGCGAATCCACCGCAAGACCTCGTCGTCACTATTCGCTTTTAATAGAGCGCGAGGGGGCCCGTGAATCGCTAAGATAGTCGATTCATGGCCTACGTGTTCGCGGTCAGCCTGGTGGTTCTGCTTCTCTGCGGGATCACTATTTACAAAACGTTTGGGGTGAAAAACAGAGCGGATTTCCTGGTGGCCGGCAGAAGTTTGAGCTGGCCGGTGCTGGTTTTCACCCTGCTTTCATCATGGATCGGTGCGGGCAGCCTGCTCGCCGGCGCCGAAAACGCTTATGAGAACGGCTTTGTTGCTCTCTGGCAGCCGCTAGGCGGATGGCTAGGGCTGGCACTCATTGCGGTTATAGCAGGGCGCGCGCGCCACTTCGCACAGTTTACGATTCCCGATTTGCTCGAAACCAGATATAACGCGACCGCACGTGTTCTTGGCTCGATCGCAATCGTCATCTCCTGCACGATCATCACCAGCTATCAGCTGATCGGAGGCGGCGATATTCTCCATCTCATCTTTCCAGAACTCGCACGCAGAACCGGACTTTATATCATTGCAGGGTTTGTGATCTTTTTCACCGCAGCGGCGGGAATGGCGTCGATTGCGTATCTGGACCTGGTGATCGGCTCGTTAGTGACTGTCACGGTGGCCGTTGCAGTGCCGATTATGCTGCACGGCGTTGGCGGATGGACAGTGGTCGAGCACGCGCTTCCAGCAACACACTTTCAGATCCTCGGTAATTACAGCCTGACAAACGCTATTGGACTCACACTGCCGACCATGCTGTTGCTGATAGGCAATCAAGGGATGTACCAGAAGTTTTTTTCCGCGCGTTCGGAGAGCGATGCGCGCAAATCGGTTTTCGGATGGATAGTAGGAACAATTTTTCTGGAAACACTGCTGGTAACAATGGCAGTGATTGCCAGCGCGAAACTGCACACCGACCGGCCACGCGAAATCATTCCATTAGCGGCAAAAGATGCGCTACCCCATATTTTGGGCGCGATTTTGCTGGGTGGTGTTTTTGCGAAAGTTATTTCCACCGCTAATAATTACTTGTTCTCGCCGGCTACCAATCTGATCCACGATATTTACGGACGATTTATAAACCCGAATGCTTCGGAGAAGCGAACGCTGGTGGTTTCGCGATTGATTGTCGTGTTGCTCGGGCTCTTCGCAGTGCTGCAGGCTACGCAGTTTCAATCGGTGCTGAAGGCGTCACTTTACGCATACACAGTGTATGGAGCGGCGGTCACACCCGCCGTGATGGCGGTTTTTTTCTGGGGGCGGGCAACAGCAGCGGGCGCCATTACGTCGATCTTATTAGGCACGGTGATTACAGTCGGTTGGGAATTGTCGCAACAATATGGGTCGGCGCCTATGAAAGCCGCAATCGGGCCGATCGACGCCGTTTATCCGGCGCTTTTTGTCTCGGTAGTAAGCCTGGTTCTAATCAGTCTGGTCACCCAGGCCAAGGTGGTTCCGGCAAAAGTCGAACAAATACAATCATGAAGAGTGATGATCGAGCGCATACAGGACGCCCTCAGGAAGAAAAAGCTGGACGGGTGGTTATTCTTCGACCACCACCGCCGCGATCCCCTGGCATACAAAATTCTGGGCCTGCCGGACTCATCAGCGGGGAGCCGCCGCTGGTATTACTTTATCCCCGCATCCGGAGAACCACGCAAGCTCGTCCATCGGATTGAAAGCGGCGCGCTCGATTCCGTTCCGGGTCAGAAACTCAGTTATGCGCGGTGGAGCGATCAGCAAACGATGCTGAAGCAGATTCTTGCGGGTGCGCGCGAGATCGCAATGCAATATTCGCCGGAATGCGCAATCCCGTACGTCTCGCTGGTAGATGCGGGCACAATTGAACTGGTGCGCGCAGCCGGCGTGACTGTGCGCAGTTCAGCCGATCTGGTGCAAGAATTCGAGGCGCGTTGGACCGAGCGACAATTTGAGCAGCATTTGGCCGCCGGGAAGAAAGTGGACGAAGCGCGCCGCCAAGCCTTTTTGTATATCGGCGAACGGCTGACAAATGGAAATCCTGTGAACGAATACGAGGTGCAGCAGTTTATCCGGCAGCAATTCGACAAGGCCGGCCTCGTCACAGATCACGGCCCCATTGTGGGAGTGAATGAGAATGCCTCGAACCCGCATTATGAGCCAACTGAGGACCGAAACGCTCCGATCGGGAAGGGAGATCTCGTTTTGATCGACCTGTGGGCGAAACTGCGCGAACCGGATGCGGTTTATTACGACGTCACTTGGACGGGCTTTTGCGGGACTCAGGCGCCGGACGAAATAAGGAATGTATTCGCGACGGTGCGAGATGCCCGGAAAAGCGCTTCGAACCTGGTGATAAGAGAAGTCGCGGCCGGCCGTTCCCTCGCGGGTTATCAAGTGGACGACGCTGCCCGGGAGTTCATTGAAAGCAGGGGATTCGGGCGAGTTCTTTTTTCACCGCACGGGCCACAGTATTGGCACCGATGTCCATGGGACAGGCGCAAATATGGATAATCTGGAATCCCATGACGAGCGGCTTCTTATTCCGCACACCTGCTTTTCGATCGAGCCCGGTGTGTATCTTCCAAAGTTCGGGATTCGATCGGAAGTGAATGTGTACGTGGGCCAACACGATGCGCGGGTCACGGGCGAAGAACAGGAACGGTTGGTCGAGATAGCCGCTTAAACATCATTTAAGATGCATTGGATCAATATTTTTGATTTGCATCCCGTAGTACAGCCGGTTTATTGTTTGGTATGGCCAGCGCTATCCGTATGGAACCTCCTGCCAGCTTGGTTGGGTTACTGCACCGTATTAGCAACATTGTCAGTTCGGACCTCTCTCTGGACGAGATGTTAGGAGAAGTTGTTGGATTGACGCTGCAAGTGACCGATTGCGATGCCTGTTTAGTGTATCTGATTGAGCGGGAAACGAATGAAATCGTCTTGCGCGCCTCCCAGGTGCCTCATCAAGGGGATCTGGGGAATATACGTTTGAAAGTCGGCGAAGGCGTTACCGGATGGGTGGTGGAACATCACTCGGTGGTAGCGTTGGCTTCCAATGCGGCGGCCGATCCACGCTTTAAGAAGTTTCAAGCGCTGGTGGAAGACACATACGAGGCATTTCTTTCGGTACCGCTGTTAACCGGCGGTGACGTGATTGGCGTTATCAACGTACATCACCGGCAGCCACACGCTCACACGGCCGACGAGATTGCGCTACTCACGTTTGTTGGCGAGCAAATGGGTGGAGCAATCACCAAGTCCTATCTTGCGGAAGAGAACGTTCGGCTGCAGGAAGAAACGGCCGAAATGCGCCGCCAACTCGAAACTCGCAAGATCGTGGAGCGCGCCAAAGGAATTCTGCAACACCGGCACAGCTTAACGGAAGAAGAGTCGTATTTACGTTTACGCAATGAGAGCCGGCGTCTGCGGCGCCCGATGCGTGAATTGGCAGAGGCCATTATTTTGTCTGAGGATTTAAGCCGGAAGAGCGAACGCCTGCAGTGACGGTTATTGAGCCGCTAGAATCAAAGTTGCGGCCCGATTTTCAACCTCTTTTCAGAAACCCTCACTTGTCAACGATCGCGGGCAATTTTTGGCCGCGCACTATTGACATGAAACGGTTCCCCGCTATCCGCCGCGAGTACCGGATTGACAACAAGAATACGGTGGTGGCCTTCGAACACCAGCCGGCAGAGCAACCGAGCCACGGGCAAATCGTCTTTCTGCACGGTCTCGAGGGTTCCGCCAGTGCGGGATACATCGCAAGCTTCGCCCAAGAGGCGCTGATTCGCGGTTTCGGCGTCCACAGACTCAATCTGCGCACCTGCGGAGGCACGGAGGATCTGTGCGAAACCATGTACCACTCCGGTCTGACCGGGGACACGCGCCTGGTACTCGAAACGTTGCACAAGCGGCAGTCCGGTCCTCTATTTCTTGCCGGCTTTTCGTTGGGCGGAAATGTCGTACTCAAACTGGCTGGCGAACTCGGCGAAACGGAACTTCTGGCCGGAGCCGTCGCGGTATCGACTCCGATCGATTTGGCAGCATCGGTTCGGTTTATCGACAGGCCGGCCAATTTTTTCTATGTGCGGCGCTTTTTAGATCGATTGCGCAAGAGGGTACGCCGGAAGAGTATCAGCTCCCCGGATCTTTACAAGCTGGAAGGGCTTGAGGACGTGAAGAGTATCTGGGAATTTGATGACCGTTTTACCGCTCCGCTTTTCGGCTTCGGAACGGCCGCTAATTATTACGAAACGCAATCCGCAAAGCATTTCCTCGAGGCGATTCGGGTTCCGACTCTCCTGATAGCAGCAAAAGACGATCCGCTGGTACCTTTCGCGATTTACCAGAACCCGGTATTCGCAACGAATCCGTCGCTGACCCTGGTGGCGACCGAGCATGGCGGGCATGTGGGATTCCTGGCCAGGGGAGCGCATCGCTTCTGGCTGGATCGATTTGCTCTGAACTGGATCGAGCAGGTGCGAGCGCCGGAGACAGTTTTCCACGGAACAAACCGGCGGCAATTTACGTCAGCCTGAAGCGGACCTGTGTCACATAAGACGAATATCCGGCGAGGCGCATCATTCCTGGAAGCGGGCCGAATCGCTATCGACTCGCTCAACAAGAATAAACTTCGGAGCTTCTTAACGCTGCTCGGGATCATACTCGCCACCACTACTCTGATCTCGGTGACGGCCCTCATCCATGGCATGAACCTGTATATCGCCAATAAAGTTTCGGATATGGGCGCTGACGGGTTTCGGATCGTGCGTATGTCGTGGTTCGGCCAGCGCGATCCCAAGAAAATGATGCTGATGCAGAAGCGGAATCCGCAAATCCGCCCGGAAGAGTACACGTTTATCAAACAGCATGCGACTCTGTTACGCGGTATCGGGATGGAGGATGAAAACACCGGCCGAGTATCGTTTCAGGGTCAGTCGACGGACGCGAGCGTCGACATTAAAGGGATTACGGCGGAAATTCCAACCTTAAACAACGTGCAGGCTGCGACCGGACGAGAAATCACGGAGGGCGAGATTCACAGGCACGCCGCAGTGGCACTCATCGGCAACGACGTTCGTAAGAAATTTTTTGAAAATCGCGATGCGATCGGGAAAACCATCCAAATCAACGGCTCGCCTTTCGAGGTCGTGGGTGTGGCGAAACCCCTGGGCAGCGTCTTCGGGCAGTCGCAAGATGATTTCGTGATGATTCCCATCGAGAGCTACTTCAAGCTGTTCAACTCTCGTACGGGGATCGACATGGTTGCCAAGGCGATCGACCAGGAGCACCTCATACAGGCCAAGGATGAAGCGACCATGCTGCTGCGAACTTACCGCCATCTTCGGCCGACGCAAGATGACACATTTGGGATCATGTCCTCCGATTCTTTTGTGCAATTGTGGCAGCGCCTCACGGCCGCGATTGCGGCGACAGCCGTAGGAATTGTGTCCGTCTTCATGGTGGTTGGCGGAATCGTGATTATGAATATCATGCTGGCCGCCGTTACAGAGCGCACGCATGAGATTGGGATCCGCAAGTCCCTGGGGGCGCGCCGGGCGGATATTTTGAATCAATTTCTGGTGGAGTCCGCAACGCTCGCCGCCTCGGGAGGATTGATTGGAGTAGCAATTGCGTGGCTCATCTCTGTGATCATCCGAAACGCCGCCTCGGTTCCCATGGCGCTTCCTTTGAGCGCGGTCGCAATCGGGGTTGGATTATCGGCTATGGTCGGGCTATTTTTTGGTATTTATCCCGCCAAAGAAGCTTCGAAACTCGACCCAATCGTGGCTCTAAGATCGGAGAAGTGAAGTGAACTGGAAAGCCGTACTCAACGCGTTCTCACTGGCGATTCAGACGATACGGGCGCACAAGACGCGGGCGTTGCTCACGGTGCTCGGCGTCGTGATGGGAACAGGCACGATCATTGGGGTCGGCTCTATTTTGACGGGCTTCGATGCTTCGATCACGGCCGTGTTGAGCAGTTTCGGCCCAAACTCAATCATCGTCTTCAAGTTTCCGGCTGGTTTTCGCAATCAAGCACTCACCCCGGAGGAGCGAACCCGCAAAGACATCACGTACCAGAATGCAGTGGACATCCGTGAAAAGTGCGATGCCTGCGATCAGGTATCGCCGATGCTATTCGTGAACCGGGGCCAGATTGAGGCGCGCTATAAGGGGAACGATCAAGTCGGAGTAAGTTATATGGGCGTTGAAGAATCCTACGCCGAAGAGGGCCAGGCCGATATGCATACCGGACGTTTCCTCTCCGATGCGGACAACCGCCGGCGGGCTGCGGTGGCAGTCCTCGGAGCGGATATTGCAAAAAGCCTGTATGGAGAAACGGATCCCATTGGAAAGCCCGTTACGGTGAACGGCAAGGAATATCAGGTGATCGGAACGATGAACCGTCCGGCTGCGTCGTTCTTCGGCTCGGATGATATGCGTATTATCGTGCCATTTTTCACACTGCGCAAATACTATCCGGCAACGAAAGAGATGGCGATCGTGGTGAATGCGAAATCCGGCCAACTGGCGCGGGCCATGGATCAGATTCGCGTTGTGCTGAGAATTGACCGGCGCGTGCCCTACACCAAGCCGGACGACTTTGCGCTTTCTACTGCGGATGAAATGGTGAGCGACTTCCGCCAAATTACCGCTATGGTGGCTCTCGTGATGGTTGTGCTCAGTTCGGTGGGCTTGCTGGTGGGCGGCATCGGCGTCATGAATATCATGCTCGTTTCGGTGACCGAGCGGACCAAGGAAATCGGTGTGCGCAAAGCAATCGGCGCCAGGAAGACAGATATCATTCTGCAATTTCTATTGGAGGCGATTGTGCTAACCGGATTGGGAGGAATTGTGGGGATTATTTTTGGCTGGATGATATCGCTAATCAGCCGCCTTATTTTTCCGAGCCTGCCCGCTACTGTCCCTCTCTGGGCCGCCGCAGCGGGCCTCATAGTTTCCGCGGGAACGGGTCTCTTCTTTGGTATCTGGCCGGCGAGTAAAGCCGCGCGCCTCGATCCGGTGGAAGCGCTGCGATACGAGTAGGTTCTGGTACCACTTATCGCGGGCACGCTATTCAGTACCTTTCCAGCGCATATCGCAGGGGCGTAAGCTGGAAGATTGAACGTTTTAGTCAGCGAGTCTACACAGATCACCGACTTGGGCTATCTGCATCCGCCCGCCGAGCCGAACGGTACGGGAATGGTGCTTACGCACGGAGCTGGCTCTAACTGCAACTCTGCGTTATTGATTGCGATAGCTGAAGGGTTTGCTCGGGCCGGGACCCTGGTTTTGCGCTATGATCTGCCGTTTCGCCGCGAACGGCCTGCGGGCCCTCCGCGTGGCGACGGCGCAAAAGATCGACTGGGCCTCGCCGAGGCCGCTGCCGAAGTTCGCAAAATGGTCAAGGCCGAAGTGTATCTCGCGGGCCACTCGTATGGAGGGCGTCAAGCCAGTATGCTCGCCGCCGAGCAACCCCGAACATGCGATGGGCTCTTACTGCTGTCTTACCCGCTGCACCCGCCCAAAGAGCCAGCAAAGCTTCGCACCGCTCACTTCCCGCAACTGCGTACCTCAGCGTTATTCATCCAGGGCAGCAAAGATCCGTTCGCGTCGGCTGAAGAACTGTGCGACGCCGCGGCGGATATACCGGCACCGACGCGGATTATCATAGTCGAAAATGCCGCGCACGATCTGAAAAAAGGCAGCTTCGATATCGGCCAGCAAGTGATCGCGCCATTCCACGATCTGCTGAAGACAAATAAGTAAATGACCTCCACACAACCAATAAGCAATCTCCCCGATTGGAAGAGCCTTGCTGGCACGACTCTTGACGGCGGCTACGAATTAAAAGAAATCGTCCAAGCGGAGCAAAACACAGCCACCCTGCGAGTACGCGTTCTCGGCGATTACACGCTCAAAGCTCTAGCACGTTTCTATGTCGTCGAAAAAGCCGCTGCCCAGGAGCAAGTGACGATCTGGCAGAAGGTTCACTGGTTGGAACGGAAAGCCCATCTCAACGCTCCCCTAAGCGCCGGCAGGCTGTTATTGAATGGTTTGACAATCGCCTATTTGGTTTTTCAGGTACCCGAGGAAACCCTGGCAGACGCAATCCGGTCGCGTGCCCTGGAATCCGAAGAGGCAATGGAGGTGCTGCGCTCCACCGCGCAGGGGCTTTCGGAATTACACGCTGCCGGTTTTGTCCACGGCGCCATCTCGCCTGATGAAATTCTGGCGATCGGCGACTCCATTCGCTGCTCGACCGAGGGCGTGCGGCGCGTCAACGCCCCTTCGCTCATAGACAAAAATCCAGCTCGCTATCTTGCGCCGGAAAGCGGCACTCAAAACGTAACGGTCGGCTCTGACGTATGGTGCCTGGGCGCGACATTGTATGAAGCAGTTACGCGGAAGAAATACGAACCGGGTCTGTTTGAGGAAGCGGAAAACCTGCGGCATCCGTTTGGAGTTTTGACGGCATTTTGTTTAGAACCGGATCCGGAGAAGCGCTGCAAACTCTCCGATCTCGACCGTATCTCGAAGTCAAAGCCGCCCGTGGCCAAGCCGAAACCGGTTGTCGACGCGGCGCCCGAAGAACGCGACTCGGAGCGGCCACAACCAGTGCTAACCAGGACGGCCGCCGCCGCGGCTGGGGCCGGCCTCTCGACGCCGGAGCGAGTCAGTACGGTTCCTCAAACGACGGGCGGCGGTTCCACAACCGCAAAAATGGAATCACTCGCGGCCGGTGCTCCGTCTGTTCCGTCGATCAATCCGTCTATCCCCAAATCATCGCCCGCCGCCGCGAACGCTCCTTTGCGATCGACGCCCGCTACTGGAGGCGAGACAGCTGTCCATGCAAGACCGACCATTTCTGACCGGCCAGTTTTCCCGCCAATTTGCTGAAGGCGCACACGCTCGAGAAGAAGACGAGCGCAGTCCCGGACGGCGTGGTTTGCTCTATGCCCTGGCCGGATTTGTTGTGATTTTTTTCCTACTCTGGTTTTTTCATCCGCGCTCCCACTCTGTAGTGCGATCCGGCAACGGCTTGCCGGCTCAAGCCCCGCTTCCCCGTCCCAGACCTCTGCTGCCCCGACGTCCTCCGGACAGAAAACTGCGTGGCCTACGAAAACTTTGACGCCTCCGGGAACTGCCGATAGCCGGACCGCCGCTTCGTCCGCGAAATCCGGATCCGCCGCGCCTTCGGCATCAATTCCTGCCAGCGTTGCCGCAGAGGGCCAGCCAAATCCCATCTGGCGAGTGATTCTTTACACCTATAATCACCAGCAGGATGCGAATGCTAAGGCTCAGGATATTGCGGCAAGGCGCCCGGACCTGAAGCCTGCGGTGTTCGCTCCAAACAGCAATAGCGGCCCGTATCTGGTAGTGGCCGGCGGACAAATGACGCGTCAGGACGCTGCGCGATTAAGACTTCGCGCTCTTCGCGAAGGCATGCCGCGCGATAGCTACTTACAGAATTTCAGCAGATAGGCGAGTCACCCCTCTCGCAGTGAGTGTTGCAGCACTGCTGTAAGGCGTGTCTGCCCCAGCTTTTGCGGCCGGTTAACAGATCAGTGAGAACGTATGACCTACAGAAACATAATCTCGATCTTTGCCAGTGAAGATCAGGCCAAAGCCGCCGTTCACGCGCTCGAAGAGGAAGGTTTTTCCGCGGGTGATATCAGTATCGTGGAGCAGCAAGCGCTCGGAGCCTCAAACGAAACACCGGGCCGGGAACCGGGCTTCTGGAACCGTTTGTTCGGTGGAGAGCTACACGAGCATGAGGCGGCTGTGTTCCAACGCTCGGTAGAAGATGGCGGCTACGTGCTTACCGCGCGCGTTCCGCTGGCAGATTTCGACCGTGCCACCGGAGTGCTCAACAAGTTCAATCCTGTACACGTGCGCGAAGCGTCACAGTGAATGCGGGCTATCGAGGAGCGCTCATCCGGAACCATCCGTTCAATGCCCGGAAACTTCAACCGTTTTCAGCCGTGCACGTCAATAAAAAAGCGGAGAAGAACAAAGGAGGAGACGTTCTTCCCCGCATCACCCAACTGGAGGCGCAGCTTACTTCAACCTGGCGTTAAGCAGGACCAGAAGAGGTCGTGAACGCACCGTTCGCACCGTCCGGGAAGAAGCCTCCCTTGTTCACGCCCGCCATCATGCCGTAAGCAAGATAGAGAACCTGGCCCGGCGTGCGAATGGAGCATAGCCCTTGATTGTTCAATGAAAAGAACTGCGAGATTGACGGCAAAATATCCACTGAATCCAGGTGAACCGATGGCACGTTCAGGCGTACCACTTCCAGCCGGATGTTGGCCACGTGTTCTGCCTCGGCGGCGAGGATTCGGGCAGCCGTGCCGACCACTGCACTCGACAGAAGCGGTGCCGCTCCAGCGTACGCAGTCACGCCGATGTCTTCAAAAATTCGGGCGAGTTTCAGAAAGTCGCTCTGGTTGGCGAAGCCGAAGCCCAGCGCATCTAAATTGATGGTCGGCTTTTTAATGGCTTTTGAGCCAAGCGCCGATTGCAGCAGTGCAACGTGGGCACGTTCGTCCGCTGCAATCTCAACCGCCACTTGCCCGCTATAGACCAGCGAATTGGGAAAGGAAACTTTCCCGCCGCCATAAGTTGGACCGGGATCCGGCCCCACGTTGTATCCCGCTTGCGCCAGCGTTTTGCCCGTCGTCGCAACTGTATAGAATTCCGCCTCGAGATACTCCAGGTTCAAAGCGAAGTTCAGAACTTCTATATCGGTGGTCGTGGGACCTGCGGCCGCTTTGGCCATCTTGGGGTCGATCGCCAGCGTTGCCCCCACGGCCGCGCTCGCAATTCCCAGTTTTCTAACGAAGCTGCGGCGATTCGAAGCCGCTGCCGCTACTTCAGGAATAATGGATTTAGACATAGTTCTCCTCTAGGAAATTTTTTAATCAAGTGTTGCTGATGCTGGGACCGACTGCTAACTAGCTGTCCCGGTCATATCGGTAGTACTACTCCGGTCGCTTCGCTCGCGGCTCTGATTGCGCTCTCGGAGCCATGAGCGCAGCGGTTGGAGGTCAGCGATGGTGTCGAAATAAGTGGGACGGACTGCTAGTTTGCTGCGCTCTGACCCCAATGCTTCCGGAAGCGAAAGCCGGCTATCGCCAAAACCGGAAGAATGAGCCACGCCGTTGCAGGTTCCGGTGTTGTCGCCGAGCCCGACGTCACCGTTACGGAATAATTCCCACTGCGTTGCACGCACGGAGTAACATCGGATTCCCAGAAGGGGCCGCTGGTGCTGCAAACACCCGACGTGAAATTTCCGGCGCCCTGTTCGCTGAAACCTTGCGAATAATCGCCATTCGGGTAATTGAAGAATTCGGTCAGCACAAGGCGATAGCTGCCCGCTGCAAGCGAAGTATGCAGATACGCATCGTTGCAGAGATGGGTGGCGGCGTCCGCCATGCGTCCATCTGTGCAACTGGCGTCTCCACCATCGCTTGCAATAAATGTGCCGCTTGCATCAAACAGCGACAGCACAGGCACGAACCCGCCCGAAGCATACGAGGTTGTGATGGCTGTCACGCTGCTCGCCTGCGGCAAAGCCCACGTGTATTGGAACATCTGATCGTCCGTTGTAAAGCTGCCGTTGAGCGTAGTCGCGGATGCGGCTGTGGTTGCGGCAAGCCCCGCGAAGAGACATCCGAGCGTACAAGAGATACTGCGGAAGTTCATCGTATAAAATCCTCCCTAAAGTAATGCTTGCTATTAAGCTTTTTTACTTCCACTCGCAATACGAGGGCGGAGCCGCAAGTGGATGTATGCCGGTTAAGAAACCGAGTACTTAGTACTTTCTTGTTTGCGCTTCCGATACCATGCAAATGATCCTCACGGCGCACGCAGATTTCTTGATCGAGTTTGCGACCCGGCGAATCTATGTGAAGAGAGATGCAGGCAAGGGATGCGGCGGAAACGGAGCTTATCGAAAGGCTTCACTCCCGCGACGCAGGCGCGATAGCCGTAGCTTACGACCGGTACGGGCGCCTTGCCTATTCGCTGTTCGTCCGTGTCACGCGCGATCAAAGCGTGGCTGAGGATCTGGTACAAGAGCTCTTCCTCCGCGTTTGGAATAAGGCGCGCGACTTCGATCCGAATCGAGGAACATTGGGCGTCTGGATCTTATCGATTGCGCGCAACATCGCGATCGATCATGTCCGCTCTGCCCACGCGCGCTTCCAGAACCGTCTGCGTCCCATCGATCAAACCGATCAGCTCGCATTCTCGTATAAACCAAAGGAGCCAGCATTACTACTAGATAGCGCGAAGGCCGTGAGGCAAGCCTTCTCCGAACTGTCCGACAAGCAACGGCGCGTTCTGGAGATGGCCTACTTCGAAGGTTTTTCGCAATCTGAGATCGCGGCGAAATTACAAGAGCCGTTGGGAACTGTTAAGAGTTGGATGCGCTCTGGGATGGGACGCCTGCGCACCGCCGTCAAAGCAGGTGTAAACGAATGACACACGCAGAGATGGGCGAGCTCTACGAACTTTACGTGCTTGGCGCTCTCGAGCCGGAACAGGCGGCCGAGATACAGGAGCACGTCAACACGTCCTGCGAGTACTGCCTGCAACACCTTCGCGACGCTGAGTTCGTAGCTGCCGCCCTGGTCGGCATCGCTGAGCCGCATAACCCTCCCGCACGTCTGCGCCAGCGCGTTCTCGCCGCGGTGCAACCCGAACCACGCTCGCGCAGTTGGCTCTTCGCCGTAGCGGCTCTAAGTGCGGCCTGCGCGGCCCTCCTTGCGATCGCCATTTGGACAGGCAGCTCGGTAAGCAAATACCGGGAGCGGATCTCCAGCCTCGAATCGGAGCGTGCACAGCTCCAGGAAGCGGTCCAGATCTTGAGCCGCTCCGAAACACGCGCGGTGAAATTTGGATTAGCCGAAAATCAGCCGCACGGCCGCGTGTTTGTAAATCGCAACAACGGTGTTGTGTTTGTCGCTTCCCAACTGCCGGAACTGGCTAGCGACCGAACTTTCCAGCTTTGGCTGATCCCGGCCAAAGGCGCGCCCGAATCCGCTGGTCTTTTCCGCCCGAATGCGGCCGGAGATGTGGTATCTGTGCGCCCGCAGCCAGTCGATACCGCCCGCATCCACGCCGTTGCCGTGAGTATCGAACCGAGCGGCGGCTCTCCGGCGCCCACGACTAAGCCCATCCTGATTGTTCCTCTTGCCTAGCGAGAAAATATCGCCCTTCCGGCGACTCTTTCCTAGAGAGGTTCCTGCATGTCCCCGCATACTGAAGAAGAAGCGCTGGCAGTTTTTGAATGCGCCACGCGCGATTTGCTACGGCTTTCCGCCGCCGGATTCTTGAGAAAATACAAGCTGGGCGAATTCAAACAAATCGATGCCGATCCCAGGTTGTCGGTGTTAGCCGGTTTGATTCCCCCCAGCCTGGGCAAAGCTCATCCGGCGGCGCCGGCCGCCTGCAAGTGAGCCTTGGCGCCGCCTGAGCGAAACCGGACCAAGGGAACAAATGCCGAAAAAGAAACAACAAGGAAGCGACCGTAGGGGAAACTTAGCGTTCCCCTACAGTCAGCGCTGGCGGACTCTGTATCAGTGCATGTGATTGAACAGGAACCAAAGGATAATCAAACCGCCAGGTACTCCCAAAACCCAAGCCAAAACATATTTCATGCGTGTTGTTTCCTTTCCTTGACGAGGTGGAAGCAACTAAATGGCCAGCGCGTAAGTTATTTGTGTAGCTGAACTTGTAGTTCACACACTGATTCGACAGGCGGCAAATTTTGCCGGACGGTACTGCCCATGCGCAAGTAGCGCCCCGTGCCCGCCACGACCACGTCGAATTCCCCGATAGTTGATGCAACGAGGCGTTCCCAGCGAGCACCTTTGGGGCAGACGGGAGCGTCCACAAAATGAACCATTCAATCCTTTTGGCATTCCCGAAACGCCTCCACCTCCGCCGGACTGCCAATTACAAACCCGGTGCGCTGGTGAATATCGGTCGGCTCAATCTCCAAAATGCGCCGGCTACCGTCAAGCGCCATGCCGCCCGCTTGCTCGGCGATAAACGCCAGTGGATTCGCCTCATATAGCAGCCGGAGTTTGCCTTCCGGGTAGCTCACCGTCGGGGGATACATAAAAATACCGCCTTTCAGCAGGGTGCGATGAAAATCCGCCACCAGAGAACCGATATATCGCGAGCTATATCTTCTCCCCAAGGCTCCCGACCGCAGTTTGTCTAGAAACTGTCCGTAGCGGGGCGGAAACTTATCGGCATTTGCTTCATTCACGGAATAATAGGTTCCATGCTCCGGCATCCTCATGTGGTTATGGCTCAGAACATATGCGCCTATTGCCGGGTCGAGCGTAAAACCGAAGACGCCGCGTCCCGTCGTGTAAACCAGGATTGTGGATGGGCCGTAAACGACATAACCGGCCGCCACCTGCATTGTGCCCGGCTGCAGAATAGCCGCTTTCGAATCGCGCGTTTCGGGATCGCAGCGGAAAATCGAGAATATCGTGCCGACGTTCACATTCACGTCGATATTCGAAGAACCGTCGAGCGGATCGAACACAATCACGTATTCACCGCCGCCCTCGTCGCCTTCCCTGTCGAACGTGACCGGCTCTTCGTTCTCTTCCGAAATCAACGCCGCCACGCTGTCACGTACGCCCAGGCAGTGGAGCAGGGCCTGATTGGCATACACATCCAACTTCTGCTGCGCTTCCCCTTGTACGTTAATCGCCCCGGCATCGCCCAGCAAATCGAGCAACCCGGCCCGCCGGATCTTAGCCTCCGTCATCTTGGTGGCAAGCGTTATGCCGGAAAGGAGCCAGGAAAACCGGCCGCGTGCTCCAGGAAAGCGCTGCTGCTCTCGTAACAGATGCTGTTGAACGGTGACAATCATCTTCGCCCTCTGTGTTGGAATGAGAATTTGACGATTTCTCTATTTATCACGTGCTACAACGATACGCTGTTCCCGGACAGCGGCAAGGCCGTTGTCGCCGTCTTAGAGCGGCTTGGGCATCGCGTCGAGTTTCGACCCGCACAGGCCTGTTGCGGGCAGATGCACTATAACACCGGCTATCAAACAGAAGCCTTCCCGATGATGAAACGTTTCATGGACACGTTCAGGGATGCCGAGGTGGTCTGCGTTCCTTCCTCGTCATGCGTTGCCATGCTGCGCGATCATTACCCCAAAATGGCGGAGCGCACCGGCGACCGGCGGCTCATCGAACAAACGGCTGCCCTGCTCCCGCGCGTCTACGAGTTTTCGGAGTTGCTGATTGACAAGCTCCGCGTCCAGGATGTGGGCGCGTTTTATCCTCACACAGTAACCCTCCATTCTTCCTGCCATTCGCTGCGCTCGCTCTATGTAGGTGATAAGCCTGCACAGCTCTTGCGGAACGTGCGGGGATTGACGCTGATTGAACTCGGCAGCAGCGAACAATGCTGCGGGTTCGGTGGAACCTTTGCCATAAAAAACCCCGACGTGTCGGCCGCCATGCTCTCGGATAAAGTGCGTTGCGTTCTGGATACCCAGGCCGAGATCTGTACGGCGGTCGATAATTCCTGCCTCATGCACATCGGCGGAGCGTTGAGCCGGGAGCGAACGGGCGTCAAGTGCGTGCACATCGCGGAAATTTTGGCTTCGACAGAGAGCGAACCGTGACCGTACGCGTCGGTCAAGCGGCCCAGGCACCTAGTTTTCCGGATGCGGCCAAGGCGCTTGTCCAGGATACGCAGTTGCGCCACAACGTCCGTCACGCCACGGCTGTGATCCGGCGCAAACGCGACCGGGTGGTGGCCGAAGTTCCGGACTGGCAGGAATTGCGCGAGGCCGGGCACGCTATCAAGCAGCACACTTTGCGCTATCTGGATTCCTATTTGCAGCAGTTCGAACAGGCATGCACCGCGGCCGGGGGACAAGTCCACTGGGCCCGCGACGCCGATGAAGCGAATGCCATTATCACAGGGCTGGTGCGTAGTCACGGTGAAACGGAAGTCATCAAAGTTAAGACGATGACGTCCGACGAAACAGGCTTGAACGCCGCACTTGAAGCCGCGGGCATCACGCCCGTTGAAACCGATCTTGCCGACCTGATCATTCAGCTCGGAGAAGACAAGCCTTCGCACATAGTGGTACCCGCGCTTCACAGGAACCGTTTGGAAGTGCGCCAGATCTTTCGCGAAAAGATGAAGCTGGCCGAGCTGGGAGACCGCCCGGAAGACCTGGCGCAGGCGGCGCGCCTCTACCTGCGCGAGAAGTTTCTGCGCGTGCCTGTCGCGATCAGCGGCGCTAACTTCCTCATTGCCGAAACCGGCTCCGTCGCAGTTGTCGAGTCGGAAGGAAACGGGCGCATGTGTCTCACTCTGCCGCGCGTCCTCATCACCCTCGCCGGTATCGAGAAACTGATTCCCGCGTTTCGCGATCTCGAAATTTTCTTGCAGACGCTCCCCCGCTCCGCCACTGGTGAGCGCATGAACCCCTACAATTCTCTATGGACCGGCGTCACACCTGGCGACGGACCGCAAGAATTTCACGTCGTGCTGCTGGATAACGGGCGCACCAACGTGCTTGCGGATGAAGAAACACGCGAGACGCTCGACTGCATTCGCTGCGGCGCGTGTCTGAACGCGTGCCCGGTCTACCAGCAGACGGGCGGGCATGCTTATGGATCGATTTACGCCGGACCCATCGGTGCGATTTTGACTCCGCAACTGCAAGCGATGGAACATTCGCAATCGCTGCCCTATGCTTCCTCGTTATGCGGCGCTTGCTATGAAGTCTGCCCGGTGAAAATCAACATTCCGGAAATTCTGATTCATTTACGCGGGAAGGCGGTCGAGGCCGGCTATGCGCCTTTATCGGAAAAGCTCGCCATGAAAGCTGGCGCGTTTGCGCTGTCTGAAGGAACGCGCCTGGGCGCCGCGCAAAAACTCGCCCGGCTCGCCCAATTACCCTTCGAACGCGACGGACAATTGCACCATTTGCCGGGGATGCTGTCAGGCTGGACCGCAGTACGCGACCTCAATGCCATTCCGCCGCAATCATTTCGCGAGTGGTGGGCCGAACGCGAAGAGGAGGCCCATTCATGAGCGCCCGCGAAGAGATCCTCAACCGTATACGCCGCTCTACCGCAACGGCGACGGGCAACCGCCAAAGCGAATATTCCGCCATCCCTCGCCGCTACCAACAGCAAGGTCAGCGCAACCGCGCCGCGCGTCTCGATCTCTTCACTGATCGCCTGCTCGATTACGGTTGCGGCGTTCACGGCTGCAACGTTAACGAAATTGCCATTTCAATCACTCACATTCTCCGGCAACGCGAAAAGCGGCAAGCGCTGGTTGCTGCCGGAATACCGGACGAATGGCTGCTTTCCGGCTTTGACTTTATACGTAGCTACGAGGCTCTCTATCGAGTCGAGAGCGTGATCACTCCCTGTTCCCTGGCAATTGCATCGACCGGCACCATCGTCCTGAGCGGTATGCGGGCCTTGACCTTGGTTCCCGACTATCACCTCTGCTGTATCTTTGAAGATCAGGTGGTAGAACTCGTCCCGGAGGCGATTCACCAGATGAGCAGTTTCTCGACCACTCCAATCACCACCATCTCCGGCCCCTCTGCGACTTCCGACATCGAGATGACCCGTATCCAGGGAGTCCACGGGCCGCGCACACTGGACGTATTATTGATCGGCGCCGAACAATCATGAACGACAAAATTTTTGCCGCACTCGACAAATTCAGTATCGAGATTCCTTCGTGGGGGTTTGCTAATACCGGCACTCGCTTCGGAAAGTTCGTCCAGCCGTCCGCCGCAACCACCATTGAAGAAAAATTCAGCGACGCCGCCCAGGTCCACTCCCTGACCGGCATTTGCCCTTCGATCGCGCTGCATGTCCAATGGGACTTGCCGAATGGCCTTGCGAGCGTGCCCGAGGTCGCAAGCCTCGCGAAACGCTATGGAGTCCGTCCGGGGTCGATCAATCCGAACCTCTTTCAAGATCAGATCTATAAATTCGGATCGTTCGCCAATCCGGATCCGGCAATTCGCAGGGCAGCGCTCGAGCATTCCGTTCTGAGCATCGATATCGGGAAGAGCTTACATAGCGATCTGGTCTCCTACTGGTTCACGGACGGGTCAAATTATCCAGGCACTGCCAATATCCGCCAGCGCAAAGTCTGGTTTGAAGAGCACTTGAAGCTTTCGCACGAGCAGCTTAGCCCGCACCAAACGATGCTGATCGAATACAAGCCGTTCGAGCCCGCGTTTTATCACACCGATATCGCCGATTGGGGCATGGCGCTGTTGTTTGCGAGGGCCGCGGGTCCGCGCGCAAGAGTTCTTGTCGACACCGGCCATCATTACGCGTCGCAAAATATCGAACAGATCGTGGCATGGCTGCTCGCCGAAGACATGCTCGGCGGCTTCCACTTCAACGATCGGCGTTACGCCGATGATGATTTAACCATTGGCTCCATCGATCCCTACCAGGTCTTCCGCATTTTTCATGAAATCCGCTTCTTCGAATGGGAGACCGGGCGCGACGCAAAAATAGCGTATATGATCGATCAGAGCCACAATCTGAAGGGTAAGATCGAAGCAACGATCCAAACGGTCGCCATGGCGCAGGAACTTTTTGCAAAAGCAGCTCTGGTCGATCACGAAAAGTTAGTGGCGGCTCAAAACCGCTCGGAGCTAATCGAAGCCGAAAGCTGTTTGCAGGATGCGTTTGCCACGGACGTGAGGCCGCTCATCCGCGAATGGCGATTAGCAAGAGGTCTCCCGGAGGATCCACTCCATGCATACCGGCAAAGCAATTACGGCGAACGTGCAGCAAGAGAGCGGGGCGCCCGCAATCTATCAAGCGTCTCGTCCTATGCCTGAAGCGTTCGAACAAACCGCGGCCGTAAGGGAACATTAGAAACTTATGCCTGAAATCAGCGAAACAGTTCACTTGAAAGATCTCTGGGACGAAAAACAAGCCTCCGCCTTAACGGGCGATCCTTTGGCCCTCCTGCGCTACCGCTCGAATCTCCTGGGAGCCGACCTGCGCATTACCAACTTCGGCGGCGGGAACACCAGCTCCAAATTTGACCTTGCCGACCCGTTTACCGGCAAACCGGTTCGAGTTCTGGCCGTCAAAGGCAGCGGCGGCGATCTCGGCTCCATCAAAGAATCCGGCTTCGCCCTCCTCTATCTCGATCGCCTCGAACAACTCAAGGGCATCTACAAGGGGGAGGAACACGAAGACGAAATGGTGGGGTATTATCCGATTTCAGCATTCGGGCAGAACCGCGTCGCCGCTTCCATCGACACGCCGCTGCATGCCTTTATACCGTATCCGCATGTAGATCACCTTCATCCGGATTGGGCGATTGCGATTGCCGCGAGCGTGAATGGCAAACGGAAACTCGACGAATTCAATAAGCGCTTCGGCCGCAGGATTGTATGGCTGCACTGGCAGCGGCCCGGTTTCGAACTCGGACTTCATCTGGAAAAAGCAGTGAAAGAGAACCCTGGCTGCGATGGCGTGCTGCTCGGCAGCCATGGCCTTTTCACCTGGGGCAACACACAGCGTGAATGCTATTTGAACAGCATTCGAACCATCGATCAGATGGGTGAATTCATCAATGAGCATCAAGCCAACAGCGGACCGCTGTTCGGTGGGCTCGAACACCCCGGTCTCCCGAATCGACATGAAATCGCCATCGAAATCCTGCCCACGCTGCGCGGAATCGTCTCGTCGAATCGCCGCGTAATTGCGCATTACACCGATCACGAAGACGTGCTGAATTTCTCGGGCTCCAAGTGGGCGGAGGAGTTGGGCAAACTAGGGACCAGTTGCCCCGATCATTTCTTGCGAACGCGGATTTGTCCGTTGCTCATTCCATGGAATGGCGGCGAAGAAGATGTAGAGACGCTCAAGAAACGCATTCAGGAACGCGCAGAACGATACCGGGAGGACTATGCGGCGTACTATTCAGACTGGGCCGACGAGAAGTCGCCGAAACTGCGAGATTCGAATCCATCGGTCGTTTTGATTCCAGGGCTCGGGCTGTTCGGCTTCGGCAAGAACAAGAAAGAAGCCCGGATTTCAACCGAATTCTTCATCAACGCGATCCACGTCATGGCGGGCGCAAACGCACTCGATGAAGGGGACGCCCAGCATCCCTACCCACAGGCGAGGCGGCCGGAAGCTTCCCAGGAATTCGCCAGTTATAAAAATTATGTAGCGCTGCCGCGCTCCGAAGCGTTTCGCATTGAATACTGGGCGCTTGAAGAAGCGAAACTGCAACGCATGCCGGCTGAAGCCGAGTTCAGCCGCAAAGTCCTCGTAGTGGTCGGCGGCGGTAGCGGAATCGGGCGCGAAGTGGCTTTGCTCCTGGCTCGTAAGGGCGCGCATGTCGTCGTATCCGACATGAATGAACAAGCGGCGAAGGCTGTCGCAGACGAGGCGGCGGCTATCGCTTCTCCTGATGCGGTGTCGCACATCGGGGTAAACATCGGGTCTCCGCAAAGCATCGCGGAAGCGGTGAAGCACGCCGTTTTGCAATTCGGCGGCATCGACGGGATCATTAACACAGCCGCTATTTTCGCCGTAGGCTCCGGCGAAAAGGGCGGACTCACCGAAGCACAATGGAACACCACGTTTCTGGTCAACGTCACCGGCAACTATATCCTGGCGCGAGAGGCGGGTTGGGTTCTGCGCGATCAAAATCTCCCGGCGTCCCTGGTCTTCACCAGTTCCGCGAACGCAGTTGTGCCGAAGTTTGGCAGCGAAGCTTACGACATCAGCAAGACCGCTCTAAACCACCTGATCCGCGAGCTGGCTGTCGGTTTAGGGCCGCTCGTTCGGGTAAACGGAATTGCACCTGCGACCGTAGTGGCCGGTTCCACAATGTTTCCGCGCGATCGTGTCATGCAATCCCTCACGAAGTATAAGATTGAATTCTCGGAATCGGAGACCACCGAGCAATTGCGCGAGAAACTGGCCGATTTCTACGCCCAGCGCACCCTCACCAGGCGGCCGATCTTGCCCCAGGATTGTGCCAACGCCATTGTCTGGCTGGCTGGCGACGAGAGTGCGAAGACCACCGGGCACATCATTCCCGTCGACGGCGGATTGCAAGAGGCGTTCCTGCGGTAAATTATGCAGCGCGTCTGTTTCGTACTGCAGGTTCGTTTGGAAAAAATCGAAGAGTACAAGGCGCGCCACCGCGCGGTATGGCCCGAAATGCAACAGGCGCTGCGCGAAACCGGATGGCGCAATTACTCCTTGTTCTTGCGCCCGGACGGACTGCTGGTAGGCTATCTGGAAACTGAAGATTTTGAGCGATCCCGGCGGGAGATGGCAAAACAAAACGTAAACGAGCGCTGGCAGCGCGAAATGGCTGGATTCTTCGAAACGAAAGGCGCAAAGCCTGACGAGGCAATGCTGCCGCTCGAAGAAGTCTTTCACCTGTGACACCGAATCCTGCATTAGGCGTCGTATTCCACTGGCTTGGGGGCCTCGCGTCCGGCAGCTTTTATGTGCCCTATCGCGCGGTGAAGAAGTGGTCGTGGGAGACTTACTGGCTGGTAGGCGGCATCTTCAGTTGGATTCTGGCGCCATGGATTTTCGCCTTGCTGTTGACCCGGCACTTGCCCGCGGTGCTTGCGGCAACTCCCAACGCGACGCTTTTCTGGTGCTACTTCTTTGGCCTATTGTGGGGAGTTGGCGGACTAACCTTTGGCCTTACGATGCGCTATCTCGGCCTTTCGCTGGGTATGGCCATCGTGATGGGATTGTGCGCGGCGTTCGGCACACTGATGCCGCCGATATTCAACGGAACCTTCGGGCAAGTCGTGGGAACCACATCGGGACGCGTGATTTTGCTCGGCATAGCCGTTTGCCTCGTCGGGATCGCGGTGGCGGGATTGGCCGGCGTCTATAAAGATCGGTCGATGTCGAAAGCGGAACAGCAATCGGCAATTGAAGAGTTCGACTTGAAAAAGGGATTTCTCGTGGCATTGCTTTCGGGCGTGATGAGCGCCTGCTTCGCCTATGGATTAGCGGCAGGCGACCCGATCAAAGTGCTGACTCAGCACGCCGGAACGGGGCCTCTGTGGCAAGGGCTGCCTGTATTAGTGGTTGTGCTGCTCGGCGGCTTCAGCACCAATTTCGTGTGGACCGTGTATCTGAATATCCGGAACCAGAGCGGGCATGAATATCTCGCTTCGGAATCGGGCGGCCCGCAACCGATCGAAGATACCGCTCTGAATGGGCCGACAGCCGCTGTGCTCACCCGCGCTTCGACCGCCGTGATGCAGCGCGAAAGCGTCCGCGTTCCTCTGCTCCGGAACTATTTCCTGTGCGCATTGGCGGGCGTCACCTGGTACATGCAGTTTTTCTTCTACACGATGGGCGAAACCAAAATGGGCGCTTACAAGTTCTCCAGTTGGACGCTGCATATGGCAAGCATCGTGATTTTCAGCACCCTATGGGGCGTCGGCCTGAAGGAGTGGAAGGGCGCAAGCAAGAAGTCTATTCGCTTGCTGGTGACCGGCTTGCTCATCTTGCTGGGCTCCACAATAATCATCGGATACGGCAATTACTTGGCAGTGCCCGCGCCTTGACGCTCAATACCGCTGGTTTCGTCGATAACGATGAACTTATTGACCGGGACGTTGGAGAAGGTTTGCGTTTTGCCGCTGGGCCATTCTACGGTTAGACGATTCACGGAAGAGTCGTGATGCAGTCCAAAGGTCAGCGCCAGGTCGCTCTGCGAACAGTAACTGGAGCCGCTGTGTACGGTTTGCGATTGCTTGCCTCCGGCGCTCTCGACCCGTACGACAGCTCCGAGGCCGCTGCGATTTGATTTCCGGCCGACCAGGCGGACGTTGATCCAGTTGTTCTGATTGCCGCCATCGTTACGCAGCAGAACTGCGGGGCCGTTGTTTGTGTTGACGAGGATATCGAGATCGCCATCATGATCGAAATCGGCATACGCCGCACCGCGGCCCACGATGGGGCGTTTGAAATCGGGGCCAACTGAATTACTGGCGTTCTCAAACCCGTGTCCGGTGTTGCGAAACAGCAGCGGCGGCTCGGCGTATTCGAGGTTCGGTTGAAAGCGGTGGATTTCTGGTTCCAGGTGGCCGTTCGCGGCGAAGATATCCGTGTAGCCGTCGAGATCGTAATCAAAGAAAAACGTTCCGAACGTGAGGCTTAACAAACTGGCTTGGCCGATCGGGCCCGAAGACGCCATATCGGTAAACAAGCCGTTGCCGCTATTGCGATAGACGGCCATCATCTGGTTTGCGAAGTTGCCGACGAGCAGATTCGGGTGGCCCGATCGGTCGAAATCCGCCGCGTCCGTTCCCATGCCGCCGCGCGCAGTGCCGTCCTCGGAATACGCCACTCCGGCTTGCACCGCTTCTTCGGTGAAGGTACCGTTCTTGTTGTTGCGATACAGCTTATTCGGCTGGGTGTCATTCGCGACAAAGATATCCGGCCATCCATCGCTGTTGAAATCGAAGATGGTAATGCCAAGCGACTTGCTGGTGGGGTCGGCCAGGCCGGCCTTCCTGGTGACATCTTCGAACTTGCCGCCGCCGAGGTTGCGATACAGTTTCAAGCTGCGTCCCTTGTATTTTTCGGGCGTGCAGTACGATTTGGTCTTGCCGTCCATCGAGCAAGGCTGATCTTCTTTTTGGCTCCACACGACGTAGTTCGCTACGAGCAGGTCCGCTTTGCCGTCGCGATCGTAATCGAACCATGCGGCGCTCGTGCCGAAATCGGCGTTGTGAATACCGCTTGAGGCGGTTACATCTTTGAAATGGCCGTGGCCCTCGTTGTGAAACAGGCGATCCCCCTCAAGCGCAGTGAGGTAGAGATCGGGAAGACCATCGTTATCGTAATCGGCAACTGCGACACCCATGCCATAGAGTGGGACATCGAGGCCGCTGCCCCGCGTGATATCGGTGAATGTTCCGTTGTGATTATTGCGATAAAGCGCCGGGAGAAAACGGCGGGAGGTGCTGTTCCAATCGTGATCGTTGATCAGAAATATATCGGCCCAGCCATCGCCGTCGAGATCGGTGAACGCGCATCCGGAGCCGAGCGATTCCGGCAGATACTTTTTGCCCGACGCTCCGCTGTGATGCACAAAATTGATGCCCGCTTTCGCTGCAATCTCGGTGAAACGCACGGGCGACCCGGTTTGAGCAGCAAAACAGAACGCGGCGAGGCTGGCCGCTGCAAGGATGAAGGCAACTTTCATGAAATTCGCGGATTCTGGAAGCACTGTAGCAAATCGGATTTTGCCTCGAACTTTGGATTGAGGAATGTCTCTGCCGGTTCTGGTATTCTGAGGCCGCACCTTTCGTGAGGCTCATAACCGTAGTATTCGTAGGCGTTATTTTGTTGGGAACGTCCTGCAGCCGCTCTTCCGATTTACCGAAACTTGGCTCGGAACAATATCGCAAACTGTGCACGAATTTTTACCTCGGGTTGGCTGCTTTGCAATCGGGCGAAGACGTGAATGCGCGGAAAGGATTGATTGCCGCGACCGAGATTGCACCCGCCGAACCGGCTGGCTGGGCGGATCTGGGCTTGCTGCAGTTTCGTCAGCAGGACTACGACGGTGCGTTTGCCAGTTTGCAGAAGGCCCAGGCGCTCGTGCCGGAGAACAGCCGCATTCAAGCGCTGCTGGGCGTAATTGAGAGTAGAAGGGGAAAGCCGGGCGAAACGCTAGCTCATCTGAAAAAAGCGGTTGCTCTCGATCCGGGGAACCTGAAGGCACTCTATGAGCTCGCACAGGAAACGGCACGGCAGAATACGGAAACCAGCGACGCGGACGCGCAGAAACTCCTCGAGCAGATATTGCAAAAGCAGCCGAATAACATTGCGGTGCTGGTGGATGTAGTTCGCCTCGCGGCGAAGCGCAACGAAACGGTGGAGCTAAAGCAGGCAATCGCAGTGCTCAAATCTTCGTCGTCGACGTGGCCAGCCGCGGCGCAGCAGCAATTGAGTGCGCTCGAAACAGAATCAAACGCAGCAAACGTGAGGCCGGCCGCGATACGGGCGCAGTTTTTGCGCAACGTGCTGGTGCGCGTTCCGGCCTACCGGCAGAGTCTGGCTGAAGTAAAGATGCCGGTCACGTCCGCGGGCGAGCCATTCGCGAAATTTCTGAGGCTACCCTCGCCGAGTTCGGAACCGAGCGCGCCGGATTGGACTTTGCGCTTCGCACGCAAAGCTATTCCCGGCATTTCGGCGAATACAGTCGCGTGGCTTGGAACGTTTGTGCCCGATGACAAGCAGAATACTCAGGTGATTTGGGCCGACGAGCACGATCTGCATCTCGGAAATGGAGCATCTCTTCCGCTGCCTGGCGGTTCTTCCAGGCTTAGGCGGCACAGCGTCCTTCCGGCAGACTTGAATTACGACTTCAAAACGGATTTCGTCATCGCGACAGAACGCGGCGTTAAGTTCTACCAACAGCAAGATTCGGATCATTTCACGGATGTCACCGCGGCCACAAAGCTCCCGGCTACCGTTTTGAACGGTGCTTACTCTGGCGCCTGGGCTTTCGATGTGGATCTGGACGGCGATCTAGACGTCGTGCTCGGAAACACCGCAGGCGCCCCTCTTGTGCTGCGCAACAACGGCGATGGAACCTTCACGCCGTTGCATCCATTCAAGGGCGTCGATGGATTGACGGCATTTGCTTCGGCGGACGTTGATGGGGATGGCGATCCGGATGTCGCGCTTCTGGACAAAGATGGGGTACTGAAGGTTTTCGCAAATGAGCGTCTGGGCGATTACCGGCTCTGGGCAACTCCATCCGAAACGGGAAACGTGGAACTCGCCGCTGCCGATGTGAATGGCGACGGGTTGCCTGACTTTGTGGCTCTGCAAAGAAGCGGACGCGTACTTCGCCTCTCGGCGAGCGGCCAAGAATGGAATACCGGCGAACTGGCCACCGTGAAGCCGGACCCCGAAAGCCCCTCGCTTGACCTGGCTGACTTGGATAATAACGGCGCGCTCGATTTGATTGCGGATGGCCAGGTCTATATTTCCGATGGCCACAAGTTTACGGCTGTCGGCGGTTCGCCTACGCGCAGCGAGCGAAGGCTTTTTGCAGGGCTCCGCGGGACGCTTGGAAGTTGTGGGATTAACTTCGGACCGCAAGCCAGTCGAGTTCACGAGTTCCGGAACGAAGCACTACGGTTTTCAAGAGGTCCGGCCGCGTGCCGCCACCACCCATGGCGATCAACGGATCAATTCGTTCGGAATCGGCGGCGAAATTCAGTTGCGCTCGGAGTTGCTCACGCAATTGCAGATCATCACGTCGCCGATTCTCCATTTTGGTTTGGGAGATCATCCGGGCGCGGAGTTTGCGCGAATCGTATGGCCGAATGGCTTGATTCAGACGGAATTTGCGTTGAAAGCCGACCAGACGTTGATCGCGGCGCAGAGATTGAAGGGTTCGTGTCCGCTCTTATTCGCCTGGAATGGCAAACAAATGCAGTATGTAAAAGATGTGGCGCCGATGTCGGGAGCGCTGGGTGCGCATGACGGATCCGGGAACATTGCGCAAATCTCGCAAACCGAAGAATGGTTTAAAATCGCCGGCGAGCAACTTAAATCCAGCAATGGCAGCCTCGAATTGCGCGTAACGGATGAGTATTGGGAAACGTATTATATTGACCGTTACGGACTGCGGGCCGTGGATCATCCTCCGGGAACGCACGTGTTTGCGGATGAGCGGGTTGCAGTTCCTCCGGCTCCCTTGCGTGTCTATGTAACCGGCAACCTTCACCCGTTTGCCACGGCTAAAGATGAGAGCGGCCGGGATGTGAGTAAGCTGGTCCGGGATTTGGATCGAAATTATCTGGCAACCTTCCCGCTCGGTAAATACCAGGGCATTGCGCAAGATCACTGGGCGGAACTTACTTTGCCGCCGGAGGCTCCTGAACAGGGCCCTCTCTATTTGATAGCCGATGGCTGGCTGCATCCCTGGGATGACGGACTGCTTGTCGCGGTAAATCAGGGGCGGCAAGCAAAACCGGCGGATTTGAGCTTGGAAATAATGAACGCGCAGGGACGGTGGACGACAGTGAGAAAAGATCTCGGCGTTCCGGCCGGCCGCGAAAAAACTGTCGTGCTGGATTTGACGGGAATATTCGGGCCGGGAGCGCCTCGTCGACTACGCTTGCGTTCCAACCTCGAGATTTACTGGGATCGCTTGTCCTGGGCACAAGGCATCACGGCAGAAAACATGCGCGCGCAGGATCTGCAATTGAAGAGCGCCGAACTTTCGCACCGCGGGTATTCGCAAATCGAGCAGGGCGGCTCGCACGCTCCGGAAATACCCGTTTATCAGCAAATTGCGGCAAGCGGCGACAAATGGCAGCCGATCGCCGGATATTACACGCGCTACGGCGATGTTCTGCCGCTGCTACAGCACAGCGACAACCGCTACGTGATTGCGAGCAGCGGAGATGAGCTTCGCCTACAGTTCGATTCCGGTTCCGCGGCACCGGCCGGGTGGACTCGTGATTACATTTTTATCGGCGACGGCTGGATGAAGGAAGGCGATTATAGCTTTAGATATTCGACGACTGTACTGCCGCTACCAGAGCATGCGATGCACGAGTACAGGGGCCCGCTCACGTCTCTCGAGCAAGACGGTGTCTATCGGCAGCACAAAGCGGACTGGCAGATCTATCACACGCGCTATATCTCCGCAGACAGTCTCGCGAGTGATTTATGGAAGTAGCAACGCAGAAAAGACCCATCACAAGAACAATCATCGCCATCGTGTTCGTGTGTTTGCTTGCCATTCCGCTGGTCCACAAATATTACGTGCAAAGGCAGCAGGCAAGCGGCCGGACGCAAACTCGAGCCGCGGCGCTCAGCCATTACGGCTTCGATTTCCAGGAAGTCTCGAAACAAGTTGGCATCAACTTCGTACATAAAGCACCAACGCTCGATCCGAAGTTGAAACACATTATGGAGCAGGTCGCCTCGATGGGAGCGGCTGTTTCGATTGTCGATTTTGATAACGATGGATGGGACGATATTTATGTCTCCAATAGCGGCGAAGGAAGCCACAACGCGTTGTACCGGAATCTGGGGAATGGCACGTTTGTGGACGTGGCCGATAAAGTTGGCTTAGGCGACGTAAACAAACCGGGTACTGGGGTCACCATGGGCGCCGTTTGGGGCGACTACGATAACGACGGTTATGAAGACGTCCTGATTTACAAGTGGGGCAAACCGGAGTTGTATCACAACGATGGCGGCAAGCATTTTACCCGGGTCACTGAGCAGGCGGGTCTTCCGCCCTGGGTGAACGCAAATACAGCGATCTGGTTCGACTACGATAACGACGGTAAGCTCGATCTATTTTTGGGCGGATACTACCCGGAAAATGTGAATCTCTGGAACCTAAAAACGACGAAGATAATGCCGGACAGCTTCGAATATGCGCAAAACGGAGGCCGCAAATACCTCTTTCATAATCTGGGGAACGGCAAATTCGAAGAAGTATCCGAGAAGATGGGAATTCAGTCGCGCCGCTGGTCCTTGGCGGCGGTAGCGGCAGATCTTCGCGGCACCGGATATCCGGACTTGTTTGTGGCTAACGATTACGGAGTTTCCGAGCTTTATTTCAATGAAGGCGGCCACGGGTTTCGCGAAGTGGGAAAGCAAACGGGCGTAGGCTATGCACCGAAGAGCGGGATGACGGCCTCCATCGGCGACATATTGAACCAGGGACGGTATTCTATCTTTGTCTCGAATATCTCGGAGGAAGGGGTGCTGGTTCAAGGGAATAATCTTTGGATGCCCGAACCAGGAACTGCGGGAGACAGTATCAAGTACGAAAACATGGCGAACTCGATGGGCGTGGAATTAGGGGGTTGGAGTTTCGGCACGCAATTCGGCGATCTGAATAACGACGGCTATCTCGATATCTACGAGGTAAACGGGGATGTGTCGCTCGATCAGGATCAGAGTTACTGGTATGACTATTCGAAGGTTGCAGGCGGGAATAAGTCGATCATTTCGGATGCGGCGAACTGGCCGTCACTGCGCGGCCGCAGTCTTTCCGGCTACCAGCAGAAGAAAGTCTGGATTAACGATGGCGCGGGACAATTCCGGGAGGTCTCACAGTTGGTGGGCGTAACCGATCGTTACGATGGACGCGCTGTGGCTTTGGCCGACTTGCAAAACAATGGGGCGCTCGACGCCGTGGTCGCAAATCAACGCGGGCCATTGCTTCTGTATAAGAATGATGTCACGCCGGCAAATCAGTGGATTGAGTTTCTTTTGGAAGGTACGGTCAGCAACCGGAGCGCGATTGGAGCCGAAGTACGGGTTTTCTGGAACGGTCAGGAGCAGGTGCAGGAAGTGTCGGGTGGCAGCGGATTCTGTTCGCAAAATGCGCGCCGCCTGCATTTTGGATTAGGCCGGAACGCTAAGATCGATCACGTTGAAATACGCTGGCCTTCGGGAAAATCGCAGATCATCGAATCGCCCCGGCTCGATATGCTGCATAAAATAAAGGAACCGGCTTGAGCGAAGCAAGCAAAGAGGGAGGTCAGCTGGCACGTTTTTTCGGCGCGCAAAATCGCTATCTGCCGCCGATCTTTATTACTCTGATTCTACTGGTAAGTCAACTTTCCTTCGGCTTACTGGAGAGTCTTTCCCGCACTTTGCTAGCGATTGCGGTGAGCATGGCTTGCGAGATAGCGCTCGCGGGATTGGTTTATCGAAAGTTCCCGCATTTGGCGAGCGCCTACATCACCGGCATCAGTGTAGGCATTCTGCTGCGGTCGCCGGCCTTTTGGCCTTATGCCTTGTGCAGCGTGCTGGCGATCATGTCGAAATATGTGATTCGCTGGCGAGGCAAGCACCTTTTTAATCCATCGAATTTTGCGATCTCGGCCATGTTGTTCCTCGTGCCTGAGTATGTGGCGACCCTGAGCATTCAGTGGGGTAACACTATCTGGCCGATGCTGATCGTGTGGATCTTAGGCGTGCTGATTGTGCTTCGCGTGAAGCGTTTTCATATTACTGCAACCTATGTAGTCTCCTTTGTGGCACTTTCCTACCTTCGGACATTCTTCACAGGACATCCGTTCCTGGCCGAGGTTGCGCCGATCACGGGCCCCATGTATCAGCTCTTCATTTTCTTCATGATTACGGACCCGCGCACGACGGTGAAGCCAGTGTGGGCGCAATGTCTGGTGGCTTTTCTGGTCGCAGTGGTCGAGATGGTTTTGCGCCTCTTCGAAAATGTTCACGCACCATATTATGCGCTCGCAATCGTCGGACCGATTGCGAACATCATCGAAATCAGCATCATTTCAAGGCGTAAATCGATTTCCACAGCCAACAAGCTGGTAGCGGCCTGATTGATGGGGCTGTTCGCCGGGATCTCCCGGACCAAGCTCGCCAGATATGCGGCAATCGCCCCACACGTCCTGCAGTGGGCGCTCAAGGGCGAGTTGCGCAATCGGGTTCGCGCGGTAAGGAGCTATCCTGTGGCGGCCGCCTCCGGCCTGTTCGACGCGGCCTTTTACACGGCGCAACCGGGCTATGAACCGGAGAGTCGCCTCGATCCACTGCAACACTATCTGCTTTTCGGCTTTGCGCGCGGGCTAAATCCCAACCCGCTATTTGACACATCCTGGTACCTTGCTCAGAACCCGGACGTTGTAACTACCGGAATCAATCCACTCGTCCATTTCGCTACGAGCGGCTGGAGCGAGAGACGGAACCCGCACGCACTCTTCAATGTGGGTTGGTATCTGGAACAAAATCCCGACGTCAAAGAGGCAGGGATCAATCCGCTGGTCCATTTTCTGCGAACGGGAGGAACGGAAGGTCTGCGCAGTCCGCATCCGCTCTTCGATAGCCGGTGGTATTTTGAACGCAATCCGGACGTAGCAGCAGCTCAGGTCAACCCACTAATTCATTATCTTCGCGACGGCTGGAATGAAGGCAGGAATCCGCATCCGTTATTTCACACCCGCTATTACATGGCGCAGAAGCCGGACCTAACCGCACAGCGAGTGAACCCACTCGATTATTATGTGCGAGTTGGTTTTCGGGAGAACGTAAATCCGAATCACCTCTTCGATTGCGTGCACTACCGAGGTTTGTATCCGGATATGACCAGCGAGGTTAACCCTCTGCTTCATTACTTGCTATTCGGCGGCGCGGAATTCAGGAGTCCGCATCCGTTATTTGACGCTTTAGAGTACAGCCGCAAGGTTCCGCAGTTATCAAATGGAAGCGGTAACCCGCTCGTCCATTATTTCCAGTCGGGCATTCGGCAGAAGCTCAGCCCCCACTGCCTGTTCGATACGCCCTATTACCTTTCGCAGGCGCCCGAGTTGATCGGTACGGATGAGGATCCGATCCTTCACTACTTTGAGCGGGGACAAGATCTTGGTTTTGATCCTTGCGAGTTATTCGATACGTCTTACTATCTGGAACGATATCCACAGGTGCGTGAGTCTGGGCAGAATGCACTTGTCCATTTCGTCACTCAGGGTGCGTTTCAGGGCTATAATCCCAATCCGCTGTTCGATATTTCGTATTACTTACGACAGAATGGCGATGTTGTGGCGAGCAAACAGAATGCATTAGTGCACTACTTGCAAACCGGCGCGTTCGAAGGGAGATCTCCGAGCCCCTTTTTCGATTCTTCCTTTTATCTAAAGGAGAATCACGCAGTGCGGGTAGAACGGGTAAATCCGCTTGCCGACTACCTGGTACGAGGCGGCGCAGAGAAGGGCCGTAATCCGAATTCGTATTTCAAGACCGCAAGCTACGTAAAAGAGCATCCTGAGGTGACGGCGCTCGGTATCAATCCTCTGGTCCACTTTACGGGCGACTACTCTCAACGAAAGCCGGAAGCTGCTGACACGGTCACAACTCCCAAACATCGGTTCCAAATTCGCGCGCTCGCAAATCAAATGGCTTCGAAGGTTCAACGAGACAAAACGACTGTCATTTGCGTCAGTCATGTATCGCCGCTACCCCCTCGCGCCGGTAATGAATACCGAATATTTCGTTTGTTGCAGTGGCTGCGGCATTCGGGATATAACGTCATGCCGGTTCTTTCGCCGCTACCTCATGAAACTATTTCCGATGAGCAGCTTGCCGATGTTGCGGAACAACTCGGGAGCGTCATTCTGTGCTTGCGCGATGGCACGACGGTTACCAGGGTAGACGAGAGAGCCGAACGGCTTATTTCTGCGCTTGACGGCGTCGAAGTTTCGTCCTATGAGTCGGTGGACCTACTCGCGAGTGAACGCATTTTCTGCCACGACGCACTTGTGCAAATAGTGGAACGGATTGCCCGAGCCAAGGCACCGTGCGTCGTTGTGGCTGAATATGTCTTCATGTCGCGTATTCTTCCCTTGTTAAGTAATGACGTGTTGAAAGTGATCGACACGCACGACGTATTTTCTTCGAAACAGAAGAAGGTGGTGGCTCGCGGTGTTTCGGATGCGCTTTCTCTTACCGAAAAGGAAGAAGCCAGAATGCTCGTGCGCGCGGATCTGGTCTTAGCAATTCAGCCGGAAGAGCAAGAGGCGCTCCAAGCTCTGTGTGAGCCGCGGCAACAGGTGATTACCGCAGGCGTGGATTTCCTGATCTCCGACGCAAATCAGCCGGTATCGGGTCACAAAGTATTGTTTATCGCCTCGGATAATCCAATGAACGCCCGCGGGCTACGCGAGTTCCTGCGTTTTTCATGGCCTTCTATCGTTCGAGTTGTGCCCGATGCCGAGTTGTTAGTGGCTGGCAAGGTCTGCAGAACAGTTCCCTTCGCGCCGCCCCAAGTCACGCTTCTTGGGTCGGTAGAAAACCTCGACCCGTTATATACTCAGGCAAAAGTTGTGATCAATCCTGCGCTCGCGGGAACGGGTCTCAAGATAAAGACTTTGGAGGCACTAAGCTTTCTGCGGCCGCTAGTCACATGGCCAACCGGGGCGGACGGATTGCATCCGAACATCCGGGCGCTCTGTCTATTAGCAACGGATTGGTTTGAATTTTCGGAAAAAGTTGTAAGAGTGTTAAACGATGCTAGCGAGCACTGGTTCACGCTCGAGGAGGCCGCTACTCTGCGAACGTATCTATCGGCTGAAACGGCGTACTCCGGCTTAGATTCAGCGTTGAACAAATGGGCGAGGCTCAAGGTCCCGACGGTATGACAGGCTACCGTGTCCATCTGCTGTCAGATCTCGCCACAGCTAGGGGCTCGGATGATTTGGGCGGGATCATACAGTGGGCCACGCGAGCCCGATCCATTATGGAGGCAAATCGAGCGATTCAAGCGGCGGCAGACGCAAACGCTAATCTCTTAATAATTCTGGGTGAGCAGCGGCTCAGCGACGACGCACTGGGAATGCTGCTCGAGGCCTTCCGGATAGATGCTCACTTTGGGGTAAGTACCCCGCGCGTTTCCGATGTGGATAGCGGAGAGCTTTTCAAGTTACGCGAAGACCTGGGCGATTCGGCGCTCCGATCTCTATCCCGCCGCGTCCTGACGCGAACCGCGGAGTATTACATTCTTCCTGAGTTTCTGACGTCTTGTTTCGTCGTGCGAAACGAACTCGTCGCGAATCTCGGTTCACTGGACGAAGGTTACGAGACGTTGGCGGGTTCACTGCAAGAGTATCTGTGCCTGATCCGAAGGGCTGGCTTTCGGACTGTAGTTGTCAATCAAGCGGAAGCTACAGTCGGGTCCGGAATCACAGGCAGATCGCCCCTCGTCTCCCGCGCAGACACTCGCAAATTGCTGCTAAGATACCCGGATGCCGGGCGGGCGCAAACTTCAATCGCGCAGGATCCGCTCCATTTACACGAGACTCTGCTAGGCAGGCTCTATTCACCAGACCCGCATCTGAGAAAAAGCATGCTTCTCGACCTCCGCGGGATTCCGAGTTATACAAACGGAACGGTTGAGGCCGTCTTGGCGGTGTGCGATGCGCTGCATGCCGCTAAGACGGATTGGCGGATTTCGGTTTTAGCGGTTTCGGCCGCGGCAGATTATCACAAGCTCAACGACCGTTATAGATCGTGGACAATTCTCACGAGGGAAGGAGGCGGTCAATTCTACACAGTGGCTCTGCGACTCTCGCAACCATGGACATTCGGGACCCTTTTGGAACTGCACAGCATCGCTTTGGTTAATCTGTATTCCGTGCTCGATACGATTGCCTGGGATATTCTGTTTGAAGCCCCTGCAGCCCTAAGCGCGGTCTGGACGTTCATGGGTGAGTACGCGGACGGGCTGATTTATAATTCATTTCACACGCGGGGCAACTTTCAGAGACGTTTCCCGGTCGCAAGGGAGCAAGCGGACTTCGTTTTTCATCACTCGTTCGATCCCCTAGACTATGCGGATCCTGCACTCCGGTCCAGCCGGGATGATGGCGACTACATCTTTATCGTCGGCAACGCTTACGACCATAAGCATCTCAGGCCCACCGTGGATCTCCTCAGTTCGGCCTTCCCGTTCCAGAAATTGAAAGTCCTCGGCTTAGCTGAACACCCAAGCGAGAATGTGGAGGCGCTGAAGAGCGGTAATTTCCCTGCCGAAGAGATTGACAGATTATTTGCGGAAGCCCGCCTGGTAATTTTCCCGTCGCTCTACGAAGGCTTTGGATTTCCAACGCTGAAGGGATTGAGTTACGGCCGAAGCGTGATTGCAAGGCGCTCGGAACTCTTGACGGAAATCGCCGCGAATTACAGCGGACCAGGTCGGCTATTCGCATATTCCCACCCTATCGAGCTAGTTGAAATCGTTGGCCAACTGGTTCATGGATGCGCGCCGGATCCAATCCCACTGAGTTCAAACCCGCGGCCGAAGAATTGGAGCGATATAGCGTGTGGAATTCTTGATTTTATCGAGAGACACTTGGCCTCGGCGGGCGGCTCCCATTGGGCGAAGCGGGACCGTGCGATTCGTCAATTAGAAGCATTCTGCGAGTAAATGATACTTGCATGCGAATCGTAACTCTTTTTGCACGCCACGGATCACAGAAGTACCCAAATGCGGAACTTCGGTTAAACCAAATCTACGCAGAGCAACTACCGAACGTTGAACACTTCACGATCATCATCGACAATGCTCTGGGTCCGGAGATTGTCGAGCAGCAGCAGGATGCCCCACTCACGTTGATCGGCGGAGACAACTCCGCATGGGAGTTCTCGGCCTGGGATCGGGGTTTACGTTATCTCGGCGAGCAGGTCTGGTCATTCGACTTGATTCATCTGGTGACGAGTGCTTTTGATTCGCTCTACACCGCATACCTGGACCGGTTCAACAATCGCATGCTCAGCACAATTGTAGGGCGGCCCGTCTGTCTGGGCCACATCGATTGCTATAACGAGCCCGTGGGACTGCTCTCTTTTCGATCCCAGCACTGGATACGCAGTTCTTTCCTGTTTGCTCCGCCGGCTGAAATCATGAGGCTTCGCAGTCTGGTCTCTCTCAAGGAACCTGCCAGGTGTTTCGATCCTTCCTCAGAGGCGCCCTTTGCTGCGAACGCCGAGATATCGCCCAACTATGAACGCTATATCATTGACTGGCTCACTGGGGGAGATATTGGACAGGGCACGACCTGGCACACGCAATTAGCATTAACATCTGAGGCGCTGCCGCTTTTTCAAGCGAAAGCCACAGCGATCATGAACGAGCATTTACTTTCGATCCGTTTGCGGGCGCAAGCCACCAAGCTGATCGATGCTACGTGGCTCGCTGGCCAATTAGAAACGACGCTGCCTGAATTAATGGATTGGAGAAAACCCTGGCAGCAGCAACTCGCCGAGCGTAAGGTAGACCAGCTTATTGTGAGTTAGCCGTTCGAGGCGCAGACCAATTCCTTTTTCTCAATCGGCACGTGCAAAGCTTCGCGGTACAAACTTACAGCCTCCTGAGCATCCCCCAAAAACATCAAGCGTCCGGCATCGAGCAGCAAGGCACGGTTGCACATGTCGGAAACCTGCTCAGGGCTATGGCTGACGAAGATGATTGTCTTCCCAGATTCGCGAAAACCCTTCAGGCGCTGGAAGCATTTCTTTTGAAAAGCAATATCGCCCACTGCGAGAATTTCATCCAGCACGAGAATGTCCGGATCCACTTCACTCGCTACGGAGAAAGCCAGACGGGTATACATTCCGGAAGAGTATTGCTTAATCGGGACATCGATGAAGTCGCCAATCTCTGCGAACTCAATGATGCGCTGCTCCCGTTCGAGCATTTGCTGCTTCGAAAAGCCCATGAGCAACCCATTCAGAAGGATATTCTCTCGGCCGGTGAGTTCACTGTGCATTCCCGCGCCCAATTCAAGGAGCGGGGCTACCGTGCCGCGAACCTCCACACTACCGGCCGTGGGACGATAGACGCCGGCGATCACTTTAAGAAGCGTACTCTTACCAGAGCCGTTTCGTCCGAGGATGCCCAGCATCTCTCCGCGCCTGACGCTAAACGAAACGTCGTTCACGGCTTCGTAGTCGTGATACTTCACTTTTTGCGTGAAAAAGCGAGCGAACAACTCACGCACCGTATCTGGGCGCTCATGAATTACGCGGAAACGTTGAGTGACGTTCCTGGCTACAATTACATCCATAACATAGTCACTTACACGTAAAACACAAATTCGTCCTGATGCTTCCTGAATAGCCAATACCCGATGCCCAGCGAAATAAACGCACACACAAAACACGCGACCACGGAGGCAAGCGTGGGCAACTTACCCCAGTAGACACTCAAGCGGAAGCCGTTGAAGATGTAGCCCAGCGGATTCAACCGAAAAAGCCATTGATACTTACCGGGAATCATCGTGACGGAATAAATAATGGGCGTGATGTAGAAGAGCACATTCAACAGATTTTGCAGTATATGCGCAACATCTCTGTAAAAAACGTTCGCCGCCGCAAAGAAAAAGGTCCCACCTAGCGTAAGGATGCAAAGAGCGAGCAGCGGCACGGGGAAGTACAGCCATGTCCAATAAAACGGAAAGCGAAGCACGACCAGAATCAGCACGAGAGGAATCATGGAAAGCGCAAAGTTGATCAGATTCGAGACGACCGCCGCGACCGGAAATACGAGTTTCGATACCTTGACCTTCTTGATTAGGTCGCCGTTTCCGACAATGGAATCGGCAGCATAGGTCAGCGATTGGGAGAAAAAGGTCCAGGGCAGGAGAACGCTGAGGATGAATATGGCGTAGTGAGGAACAGCCGCCCCCATCAGAGTGGAAAATACAATAGAGAGCACGATCATCAGCAACAGCGGGTTTAGCAAGGCCCAAAGAAAGCCGAGAACGGAACGCTTGTACCGTATCTTCAAATCCTTGAGCGCGAGCGCCCAAATCAACTGCCGGGATCGGAATATTTCCGAAAAGAGTTCAATCATCCTAAATTGTGGCGGTTCGGCCACGCGCGGCGGACTGCTTAGCGTCCTTTTATTGTAGCGAAATCGGCCGCCTGAACCGCACAACGAACATGCCCCTCACTATCTTAAGCGTCGCGTACCCTTTATTTCCGGTGAGTTCCGCGTCCGGTGGAGGCGCGGAGCAAGTCTTACAGCTTTTGGATGCCGCCCTGGTGAGCTCGGGACACCGCTCCATTGTCATTGCCGCGGAGGGTTCCGATGTTTCGGCCGAGCTAGTCGCAACGCCAGCGGCGCCTCGCGAAATTACGGAAGAAGTTCGGGCGGTCGCTCAGGCGTGTCACCGCGAGCACCTACACGAAGTCCTGCGGCGAGAGCACGTGGACCTGATCCACTTTCATGGGCTTGATTTCCTTTCGTATCGTCCTGTTAACGGGTCCACTCCGCAATTGGCAACGCTGCACCTTCCTGTCGACTGGTATCCGGCAGACTTGTTTCACCACGCCGACGTAGCCTTGAATTTCGTTTCCGCCAGTCAGGCTCATTCGCATACGGAGGTTCGCCGCTATCCTGCTATCCTTAACGGCATCGACTTGAATCGGTTTGTATTTTCCGCCAGTAAGAGCAATTACATTCTCTGGCTCGGGCGGATCTGCCCAGAAAAAGGACCTGATATAGCATTGCGGGTCGCCCACAGTCTCGATCTGCCGCTTATTGTTGCAGGCCCGGTTCATCCTTTCGGAGACCACCGGTCGTATTTTGACAGTCAGGTGGCTCCGCTATTCGATCGGGAGCGGAGTTACGTTGGGCCTGTGGACAGTCGTCAGACGAGCGGACTTGCTTAGCGGAGCACGCTGCCTCTTAATACCTGCTTTGGCCGCAGAAACGAGTTCATTAGTAGGGATGGAGGCCGCCGCATCCGGCACGCCAGTGGTTGCATTTGATGCGGGCGCGCTTCCCGAGATTGTGGAACACGGAAGGACTGGATGGATCGTCCGGTCAGAAAAGGAAATGCAAGATGCCGTTAGGCGAGCAGGCGACATTCTTCCGGAAGCTTGCCGCAGTACAGCGGAACGGCGGTTTAAAGCCGAGCGGATGACGGCTAGCTACCTTGCTCTGTATCACTCGATTCTGAATTCGAGTCGTTGCCCCGAGTGACGAGCACGCGCAACTTACGAATCGGCTGTGCGCCCCACTCGACCTTGTAAGGCTCCTGACCGCGCAGAAAGTTCCAGAACGAATAACCTCTGCTCGAGGCATAATGGATGCTCTCATAAAGAAGCAGTCGACCCAGCCCCAAAGGACCATAGACCGGGTCGAATGCGCTCAGATATGCAAAGATCTCTTTGCGATACGGAAAGGCCAGAATGATTGCGGCAATTTCCGAGTGAAATCTCAACGAGAGGAAGAGCACTTGTTGGCGTTCCGCGAACTGGCGGCAAATATCCCGAACAAAGTCGCCAGACCTGTTCGCATTAATCATGCCTTGCTCGCCTTGTTCCCGCCAGCGCAAGTTATGAAGGCGGATCAGGGCTTCTAACAATTCAGCGGTACAAGCGTTCGCATGTTCGAACGTTATCGCAGAAATCTCTTCTGCCTTTTGCCGGTAGCGCTTTACATTCCGGCGAAGCCCACTAGGGCGCCCCTTCCAAAAACGATCGAAACCGCCTGAAAGTGGAACCCGGGAACACTGCAGATCCGGCTCGATTTGAACCCGGAGACCACGAGTCCTCGGAAGATCAACCAGCGCCGAGTCCTCTGACAAATCTTGAAAGTTGCACACGTCCCAGGAGTCGTTCGACTGCAGGTAATCCCCCAGACTTTGCAGTACGGATGCTCTGTGGCTGTCAAGAATAAGTGGCTCCAGATAATCCGAGATACCGGAGCCGACCAAAGTAAGTTGACGACGGCCGTTCCATTCGTGCAGAAAGCAGGGGATAACTCCTACCAGAGCTTCTTTCTCATTGCGGAAGGCAAATCCTCGCAATTGCCCGCTTCCGAAATGCTTCCACCAGGTCAGCAACCACTCCGGACTTTGGAATGGAGTTGAGCAAGGGAGAGCGTCGTGGAGGGGAGACCACTCTTCGTGCAGGTCTGCTAGCTCGCTAATTACTTCCAGCTTGGCTAGACCATGCAGGGCCTCAAGCACCATGAAGCTCAATCCGATCACGATCCAACAGGCGCAGCGCTTCGCGGTAACCGTTTAACGTCCCGACATCAACGTAGGATTGGCCTAATTTGTAACCAAATGCACGGCCACCACGCTTGAGATAGCTGTTAATCAAGGTGCCGAGATACTCGTCGCCGCTCTCCGTCCAAATAGCATGCAATTCCGCGAGTACCTGGCCGGGCATTTTTAAGGCGCCCCAGATCCAATGGGAAGCAGGATTCGAATCTTTAACTTGTACTCAGATCGACAGCTCCGTTTTCGCGAGTGACCACGGCGTCGAACGATTGCGGCCGATCAACCGGGAACAACAAAAGCGATAAGTCACCGTCCGGGAGCAGTCGTAAGCCGTCTTCCGGAAGCCAGATAGTATCGGGTAAGCCAATGCAAACATGTTCGTCCGGAACGATGAGCGGAAGCGCCCGAAAGATCGCATCGCACAGGCCCGCAGGCTTCGGCTGAACGGCATAGAACACGTCCGCCGAAAGCACCCGGCCGCCGAAGTAATTTAGAATATCCGACTTGCCGGGCGAAATTACAAAGCAGATCTTATCGACGCCTCCGGTTACCATCCGCTCGATAAGGTACTCGCTAACTGCGCGCGGGCGATCCTGTGATCCAGATGAGCACGTTCCGACCGGCAACAATTCCTTGGAAAATGCAAGTGGTTGAATTCTACTGCCCATCCCTGCCGCGGGAATAATTCCCCACATTTAAAGTTCCCTCCTAACGGCCATTTCGACCGGCGCTTCGGGCGCACCTTCGGCATCATCCGTCGGGTCCTCGACAAGCCGGATGAATCGTTCGGCTCGGATCGCGGCAGTGTGACAGTCCAAAGTGCGTTCTCGCGCGCGAGCCCCCGTGGCGAACAACGCGGCCCGATCCTGCTCGAGCGTACCCAACGCTTCCTGCTTTGACTCGGCAATCAGGATCTCGCTGCCTGGTTGGAAGAAATAGTCTAGCCCCTCCCACCAGTCGCTCAGCACGGCCGTTCCACACGCCGCGGCTTCGAACAAACGGCCGGAAGGGCAATATCCCATCGCTGCCATCGTGCCGCGCGTTACGTTGAGTGTTAGTGGAGACGAGGAATAGAATGCGGGGTGATCGGGCGGAGCTACATGGGGAACATACCGCACATTCACCGGCCAACGCTCGGGATGCGGATACATCGCTCCAGCGATCAAAAAGCTCTTTTCAGGTGATTCCGCCGCGGGTTGGAGAAGCAGGCTGTCCACCTTTGCCTGGCGATCGGCCGCGAATGTGCCCAAATACGACAGATCACTCGTAAATTCGGAGCGCATCGGAACTACAGAATAATACTCGGGATCAACCCAGCCGTATAGCGTCGCGACATGCTTCGCGCCGAGACGATTGCGCAGCTCCGTAACGGCTCGCCCGCCCGTATAACTTAAAACGAGGTCAAAACCGGCCAGGTCTCCGCTGGGAAGGTATTCAACCGTTTCGCCGCGCTGCAAGCGGCTCAGAGTGACAGGGGTATCCATGTCGTAGAAGACCCGTCGCAGCCCAGGCCTCTGTTGCGAGATAAGTTCGCATGCAGCGGCGCCATCCGGACAGTACGAGGTAACCACGGCTACATCCGCCTCTGACAAGGATTCACGAAAAGCCGGGACACTAACTGCCCACTGATCATAGAGGCACAGGTGGGTGTGCGGGAAGGTTGTCGCATCACGATGCGACTCGTAATATCCCGTGTTCTTTTCGAAGAACGTCACAGAATGGCCGCGCGCATGTAAAGCTCGAAATAATCCACGCAGTAAAGTCGCGTGGCCGTTCCCCCACGCAGAACTGATCGACAGGCCAAAGACGGCTATTCTCATATCAGCGTTTCGTAGTCGCGTTCATCGCCGCGTGAATTTGTAAAATACCTCGACGCTAACGTTGCCGTTATAGTCCCGCAGGCCCACCGCGGAGAGGTTATTGGTAAGGTCCCATTCCACTCGTACAATTTGCGCATTTGTTTGCTGGACATCGGTAATGTATGTGAAAGTAATATTACTTGCAATTTTCTCTTGGAGTGTAACTCGTGCTGAGGGTCCATTTGCCCCTGCAATCGACGGATCGATCTTAAATTGAGTCAGTCCGAAAACGCGTTGGACCCGGCTTGCGAGTGGATTCGCTACCGCCTGTCCCAGTACTGCCGATTCGCCCATCTGAGTGAAAGATTGGGACGGCGGAGTCGGCTGGTGCGCCGCGATTACCGGATTCGCCGGCGTCGTATTTGTCGCCAATAACTGCACTATTTGCTCGAACGTCAGAGGCGGATCCGAGCGATAGCTCAATTTCATATCGTCAATCGGACCGGTGACTCCAATCGTCACGTTCACGCCTTGAGCAATGGTCTGCAAAGAAACATTTAATATCGGTGTTATCGAATTTGGATCATAAAAGTTAATTGTGCCCGTGGTGACTGTGTAGGTATTGCCGAAGAACACCAACTGCCCATCGGTAACATTAACCCGGCCCAGCATTCCGGGATTTTCGGCGGTGCCCCTTACGGTTACGTTTGCCAGAATTGATAGGCGATTTGCATAAGTAGTTACCACCTGCAAATCGGGAGCAGTGAGAATGTGAATATCTAATCGCATCCCTGCGAGCAGCGGCGATGGCGACGAGGGCGTGCTTGGTGGAGTGGAAGCAGCCGAGAGGAGTGAGCCGGCATCGCTCGAACTCGCGTACGCAACGCGCTCAATCGTCACTGTGCCGGAAAGTAGCGAGCGTCGCGTATTGCCTATCAGCGTAATAGTTGCGTTCGAGGTTGTGCTCACGCCAGAGTAACGGACGCGAACGTTGTTTGCCGTTGCTTTCAGGTTAAAGCTCGGAACTCGAGAACCGAGGCCCACGAAACCCGCCAAGGCAATTCGGCCGCCTCCGCTTTCGCCGGTTAGATTCTGAATGGAGGCGTTGGTTCCATTCAACAAAATAACCCCATTTGCGTTAGAAAGACCGTTGGGCGCGCCCGAATAATTCACGTTCACATTCTGCAGCTCGATGCGGCCGTTGGCGCGCGGCTGAGAAAAGCTCCCCCGAATGCTCGTATTCAGTGTCACCGCCCCCGAAGACAAGAAATCACGGTCCGCGTCTTGCAAAAGACCTAAGTCCACGTTTGCGGCCAAGTTCAATGCAAGTGCCTCATCTGCGTTCTTCAGGTTTACGGAACCGGAGGCGGTTATAGATGTTTTCCTCCCGTCGATATCCAGGTGCTCAACCCGGATAACATCATGGCTGAGCGCAATCTTAATGGGTCCATTATTGTGCAGGTCTACGACTCGAAGCGGTGGCGCGCCGGTAGGCGATGTGTTTTGACTTGTGTGCAGATCCAAGGTGTCCAATTGAAGCCGGGCAGACATATCGTCCGGCTTCAACATCGGTCCATTGAAAGCTGCTCGTCCCTGCACCAAAGCTTCAAATGCGGGCGGCCCGGCTTGACTCGAAGAGAGAAACGGCGCGATATTCGAATAGCGCACATTACTGAAATTGAGACTCCCTTGAATCGGATAGTCGCCCGATAACTGCGCTTCTCCAGTTCCGTGGATGCTGCTGGAGGCGAGGTCGGAATCAAGGTGGAAATGAAGAGTTGTCCCGCTCGTCTTTGCAGCGAAATTCATACCGCCAAGCGAACGGTTATCAATCCGCAACTCTTGCGCCGCTGCCTCGGCGTTCAAGTTATGAACAAGCAGCGCAGTCTTTCCGTGTTCTTCCTGCAAGTTAGCCGAGAGGTCCGCGCCCAGGTGCACGATCCCCGCCAATCCTGGCTTCGCTATTTGGAGGTTATGTATCTGCGCAAGCTGAATATCGCTGCTCGTCACTTTTAGGATCAGGGCGCCGGCCGTAAAGACCTTGGCGGGATGGCGGAACGATCCACTCAAGCTGACTTGACCAGCGGGAGCGTCAAGGCTGATGGAGGGGATATCCACCGCGTTATTTTGATAGTGGACCTGACCTTCCAGACGATTGACTGGCTCATGATAAAGCATGGCGCGGCTCAAGCGAAAATTGATGGCCGCGCTGGGTGCGTTCAGGGTACCATTCACTTGCGCGTCCGCAGAGAATTGACCGCTCGCAGGAATCGCCGACTGTCCTGCCAATTGCAATGCCTTCGCCACCGATAGATCCTTGATCGAAGCAGCCGCTTGCGTGAAGTAGTCCGATGCAAGCCTGGTATTGCCGTGAACATCTATCGTGGATCCGGCAAAGTTCGAGGTCAGATTGTAATGCACCGCTCCGTTGCTGGTCCGCGCTGTTGCATTCAACTCGCCCGCGTCCTGATTCTGAACTCGCAGGGAGCGGGCCGAAAGATCGGCGGTCACGTTGAGGACTTGAACGTTCGTTTGGTTCGCTTTGTTTTCAATGTTCAGAGCGCTATTGGCAGTTAGATTGACCGCTCCACTTATACCGGCATTTTGCTTCGCAAGCATCTCAACTTCCGATAATTGAATGTTGGATGCATGCACCTGTAGTAGCGCCTGGCCCGTAACGAAACTGTTGCGCGGGTGGCGGAATGTACCGTTCGCCTGCATGCTGCCGCCCGCAGTATCCAACTCGAGTTGCGACAGCGATATCAACTCATCTCCCAAATCGACTTCTGTATAGAACTTACTGAATGGTTGTTGACTGATGCTGCCATTGCTCACTTGCACAATGGCATTCCCAAGCGGATCGCCATAGGTTCCATGCACATGAATTTCAGCCCTCGTAGCCCCCGAAGCAGCGAGCGAAGCTTCGCCAGCCAGCTTAGCCAAATCGCCGAGATCGCCGTTCGTCAAACTCACGTTGGCCGTGAGCGGGGAGGCGGCTTGCGGCTTCCATGCGGATAATCCTAGTGAGCCATTTAGAGTTATGTCGAATCCAGCGCCCGAGAGGGTTCCGTTTTTTATGGACACTCCGCTTTGCGCAGCGTTCGCGTCCACAGCAAAGTTTCGAAACGGCCTTTGATCAATAGAAAACTGGTTCATTTCGAGCCGCGCTGCGATACGCGGAGACGCCGTGTTACCCGTGATCTGTGCCTGTAGATTGGCCGCCCCGCCGTTCAAGACCACCGGAAAGGAAGTCTCTGGTTTAGCGGCTCCAAAATTAGCCGCTGGCAAGAAGTCATTCAAGTTTCGAGATGTCAGGCTGATATCAATTCGCTTGTTTAAGGAACCACTTAGGTTAAGCCGCGAGCTGGGCAACTGGAGATATGAGTTTGCGAGGTCAAGCGCACCGGTCGCACCTCTATAATCTGCTATGACTTGTCCGCTAATGGGCATACCATTCCGGCCCGGCTCAATCATGAGGTTGCTGTGAGCGCTGTATCCGGTGGCGCCCTTGGCTTTCAAGTCGCCCTTAGCCACCAGCGTTCCATTTATGAAGCCGGCATATCGGAGGTGTTTGCCCGTGGCCGCCGCGACCAAAACAGGGATAGATAAATTGCGAAGCCGGCCTTCCACGCTCAGAATCTCCAGCTTTTCCAGGAAAATTTTTGCGTCCAACGAGCCGCCCAAAGCGCTGACTTTTAAGCCATCCATGCTGATCAGGTAGGGGTCAGCATGAAACGGAGAAGAAATATTCAGGTCCGACACCTCGGTCGCTCCGCTACGAACAGAAACTCGGCTGGATCGTAACAGGCCATTCACGTCATAGTCATTTTGCTTGTTCATCCGGGCGTTGCCATCGGCGATCAGATCTCCGGTCAGCTGCGCGGTTGTTAGCTTCAACAATTTTGAGAGTTCGGCAAGCGCAAAATCTGCATGGAAGTGAACAGGCGTTTGTTTCGCTGGGTCCAAATCGCCGCTTGCCTCTATGTTGGTTTTACCGAGCGCGAGATGAGCCGTATCTATCCGCAACTCGTTTGTCTCGTCCTCAAACCGGATTACAGCATTGGCAACGAGCTGTTTCGGGGCGCCGTTCGCGCTAGAATCCAGTGGCAAGCCCAAACTGCGCTGCAACTCGGAAATAGACAGGTTGGCATCCAGGTTTGCGGTAATTACAGGCGTTTTTACCTTTTCGAGAGCAGCGGTCAGATGGATTTGAGATTGCCGAGAAGTAATGCTGGCGTTGCTTATTCGGACGGCATCCTTCTCCAAAATCAACGGCACATTCACGTGGATGTCGAGCGGTTCCTGGCCCGGGGAGCTAACCACCACTGGATCCATTGCAAGATTGCCTACGTAACTTGGCTTGGCCGCATCGTAGTTCAGTAAGACCCGCAGATTATTACCGCGCGCATTCAGTTGACTCTTTTGTTGCAGCACCTGAATCAATCCATTCCGCAACTGGAAGTGTTTCACGGCCAAGTTCACTACGGTTTCCAATCCGGAAGTCTGACTGGGTTTAGACGGCGTTTTAGGCTGCGGAATGTTAGTTGTCCCGTCCGGCAGCAGGATCAGATTCACCTGCGGCTGTTCGATACCCAGGTATTCGAGATCGATCAGGTGCCAAATTCCTGAGAACAGCCTGATGCGCAGTTCAATCTCGCGCACGCGAAAAAGAGGCGCCTGTCCGGCGGGCTCCTTCCCATGTAAGACAGCGTTATCGATCCGTACGGTCAGGTGACGCAAATCGATGGCAAGCGACCCGATCTGGACGACACCGCCGCTCGAATCTTCCAGCGTCGAGATAATCTTTTCCCGGGCAAAGTTAGCAAACCACGAGGTTTGCACAATTACCAGGACGGCGACTATGACGGCCACCGCCAAACCCAATACTACGGCGCCGGCCGTAAACCAGATCTTCCGACGTCGCGTCATGCCAGACCAGCCTCGAAATATTTGAGCTTGGTGTTTTTCCGCTGCTCGTCAAGCCACGCGAAAAATAATTTATTTACACGCCCGGCGCTCAACAGGTTGGTAATTTCGCCGCGCAGATCGTCCAGGGAGTCCTTTCCGGGATGTTCCCGGCGCAGGGCAGCAGCGTGATCCCGGTAGTAGCTCTCGACCTCCGCATCGGAAACCAGTACGGCCGGCCTGAAGCGTGCATCGATAAAGTTCAGAACTGTCAATTGCCACACGAAATGGCTGCGCAAATCCGGGGCTGTAATTCCGTAGCGCCGCAACCGATCCTGGAGCGCAGCCTCGTTTTTGAAGCGGCTGCTCACCAGTCGATCGAGCTCCTGGTCGGCCTGCTGCGGCGTCGCAACTGGATAATCGCCTATTTGAATTTCTTTGCGGATAAAGATTTGATCGATGAGCCGACTGGCCGAAGCCTTCCGCGCCTTCTCGCTCAAATCGAGCGGTTGACTATTCAGGAAGTCTGTTACTCGGATGTCGCGGCTGATGTCGCTATCTTTCACGATGGAACTTCCCACCACTACGGCGATTCGGTCGATAATGACGGCCGGCAAGAGCGAAGGAAGAAGAAGGGCGATAATCGCAAGCGGCCGCATCAGAAGGCCTGTCCGATGGAAAAGAAAAATTGGAAGTGGCTCAAGCGCTGCGGGCCCGGTCGGCAGCCATTCAAGCCGTGTTCAATATCGTACGGCGTGCATTGCAATAAATCCTGATAACTCTCGCTGGTGCTAAAACCGAGATAGCGAGAGGGGTTCAGCGCGTATGCAAGATCCAGGCGAATCGGACCCAGAGGCGTTTTATACCGGATACCGAACCCCGCAGCTTGCACGGCGTAATCAAAATCCTGATTGTTCTTCTGGTCATAGCGAAGCGAGAAGTTGCTGAGCGTCGTGTATATATTGCCCATGTCTTCGAACAGCACGCCGCTGATATTCGGACCAAGCAACGGAAACCGCAACTCTACGTTATTAAAAAAGAGAGCGTTCCCGCCAATCGGGAAGCCGGTTGCGGGACTGACTTGGGGTCCCGGTAACTCGTTTACGGTGCCGATATCGCGTGGGCCGGCTTGATTGTCTCCAAATCCGCGCATCGAAACACCACCGCCGCCATAGAACCTCTCCGGGAGCGGAATCGCCTCGAAATGCGATAAGCCTTGCGCAATGTTAAACGGAATGATGGCGCCAAATTGTGTTTGCCTGGCGAGAACCAGGTTCCGGCCGAGCGAGGTGTACGTCGCGTTGCGGCCCAGAACGCGGAGGAAACTGCGCTGCGATCCAAAGAAGTTTTCCGCGAGTCCCGCGTCGAGCGTGTTCCAGAAGCCTCGGTGTGCATCCGCCGGATTATCGCGGTGATCCTGAATATAACTGGCCGAGAGCATGCCTATGCGCACCGGCTGCGAGAATATCGGCACCAGCAGAGACGGGATGTTGATGTTGCCCGTGCTCACCCGGCGATAGGAGAATCGCAAGAGAACGGTCGAAGCACGGTTGAACCTTTGCGAAGTTTGGACCGCCCCTTCCAAGCGCCGCGATGAAAACGTCTGCACATCCTGGGTCGTGTCATAAAGAGCGGAAAAAGTGACCGTTCGATTAGGGGAGCCCAGGAATCGCGGGACAATGTAGCTCAGAGATTCTCGCTGCTGCAAAGTTGAATAGCTCGTCTGGAGCGACAAGGTTTGCCCGATGCCGAACATGTTGAGCCGACTTACATTGAAGGACACAATCGGCGAAACACCCTTCGCCCCTCCCGAATTTTTATAGTTCTGTGTTGTTCCGCCAAACTGTCCAACAATCATTCCTAAACCAATCCCGTAGCTGTAGCGCGATGCTTCGTCGAAGTCATACAGCACGTCTTTATAACGGGTGGTCCCATCGGAGTTCTGAAGCGCCGTGTTCACGCTGGCAAAAACGCCCAACCCGGTTAGCTGACGCGCATCTTCATTCACCTTAGTAAGCGAAACTGGCTCATCGGGACGGACATGAATGTAACGTTCGACCAGCGACGGCCTGGTCTGATGCAGCCCTGAAATGATGACCTGCCGGACGAATTCTTCGCGGCCTTCCCGAATGCGATATGTCAGATTCACCGTCTGCGGTTCCGGTCCCGGCTCTTTCCGGTAACTGAATGATGCCGAGGGGAAGCCATGCGACGAGTAATACTCTAAAATCCGGTTGCGATCGCTCGCCACATTTACCTCGGCGAACGGCTGACCCTCAATTGACGCAAAATCACTCCGAAGCGGCCGGAGGTCCAGCCGGGCATTACCAATAACCTTGAGTTGGGCGACGCGCCATTGTTTCCCTTCGTTGATTTTGTAAGTAACTGCCAAATCGTTCGGCTTGCCTTGATAGTTCGCCTGCACCGAAGAGGTTACCTTCACGTCTTGGAAGCCGTTCGAAATGTATAGATTCTCAATAGCCTCCGCATCCTTCTTACGAAACGTTTCGCTATACCGTCCGTAGCGCAATACGAGCGATTTCGGCCTCAAGAACATTCGTTCTCGCAAGGTGTCGTCGAGGAAGTAATCGTTACCCTGCAGGTCAACTTTGATCAGGCGCTGCCGAGGACCGGTTGCGATGTAGTAATTGATTATTTCCTCACCATTCTTTACGGCCTCGCGCTTAAACGTTACGTCAACGTCAGGGTATCCCTTGGATTGGAAATAGTCGTGGAGGTTGCTCGCGCCTTCGGCCAGTAGGTCGTTGTCGACCGAACCTTCCTGGTAAATAGGAACGTATTGCCGGAGCTTGCTCTTTGAGACCTTCGCCTCATACGCCTTGACGGTGATCTTCGGACCGGCATTGATTTCAAAAGTCGGTTTTGCATTGCCCGTGGCGGGGTCGTATTCGAGCGAGCTGAGATTGACAGAGGCGGTCAGGCGCCCGTTCTTCGCGTACTTCTTCTGGATTCCCTGGACCCCCTTGTCGGTGAGAAGGGCGGTTATTTTTCGCCATTTATGAATAAGTGGCCAACGCCAGCCGGTGGCCCTGAGAATGGTTGCATCCGAGAGTTTCGTGTCTCCATGGATGGCGGGCTGTTCATATCGGGAACGGTTTCCGGCTTGCACCAGGAAACGGATCGTGACCTGATGTGTGACCGGATCTTCGGCCGTAGTCACATCTACATGGCCTTGAAACAGGCCATTGTCACGCAGTTGCTCCTCTAACTGCTTTCGCGCCATCGTTACGGCGTCCTCATCGTAAGGCTGGCCGAGGTAGAGCTGCGCATACCCTATTAGGACAGCGCGGCTAGGCGGATCTTTTATATCGCCCGTCGCCCCGACATGGCCGATGAAACGGCGCGGTTGCGTGATGAAGGTAAGTGCCACTCCCTCGCCGCTCGGCTCCGCATCCACCTGAATGTCTTCGAAAAGGCCGCTGCGATATAGACGGTCGATCGAGGCGGCGAGTTCATTTGTCACAAGGGGCCGCCCCACTTCGATCATCAGGCTACGATCCAGATCGCGGCGGTCGATAGGCTGCTGCGCTGGCTGATAGCGGATCGCGGTGATCGTCTTACCCGCGAATTGCTGCCCCGTAAGCGAAGGCGCTGCGATAACAAAAGCTACGACCAAACAACTAAAACGAACGGTAAAGGCCAGCTCCCTCATCGTTTGCGTTTAATATCCTTGACAGTGTCATTCTGCATGCCCAATCTGGTTGCCTATAAAGATATTCCGACGCTTCCCGGATTTGACTGTTTCAAGTGTCTCATCACTTAAGCTCTAATAGATCAAGAGGAGCAAAAATGCCTGTTCATTCCGCTAAACAGGTTTGGGAACTCGTAAAAACAACAGCCACGAAATGGAATGACCACAACGCACCCCGTCTGGGAGCCGCACTCGCGTATTATGCGCTGCTATCGGTTGCTCCCCTGTTGATTCTGGTGGTTGCGATCTGCGGCCTGGTGTTCGACAAGACCACGGCCGAACAGCAGTTACTGGCCCAGGTCCAACAGGCGGCGGGCGCCACCGCGGCACAATCGCTGCAATCGATTCTTAGCAACACTCATCATGTGACCAGAGGGGTTGTGGCGAGCGTGATTGCTCTTGCGACGCTTCTTTTTGGGGCCTCTGGCGTATTTTCGGAACTGCGCGATTCCCTCAACACGATTTGGGACGCATCGCCCGCTGCCTCCTCATCATGGAAAGGTATCGTGTGGCAAAGACTCGTCTCGTTCGGAATGGTACTCGCTTTGGGATTTCTATTGCTGGTTTCGCTACTCCTGAGCGCGGCGCTGGCTGTGATACTGAAGTTCTTCGAAAATTATATTCCGGTTCAGGCGGCCATTTGGGGGGAAGTGGCGAACGTCATCGTCCCCCTCGCCGCCATTTCTATACTGTTCGCACTCATCTACAAGTTTGTTCCGGATGTGAAGATCGACTGGCGCGACGTTTGGATCGGGGCGGTCGCGACAGCGGTCCTGTTCGAGATAGGAAAGGCGTTGCTCGCGCTATATCTGACGACGGCCGCCGTGGGCTCGCCTTACGGCGCAGCCGGGACGCTCGTGGCGTTTATCGTTTGGGTCTACTACTCAGCGCAGATATTCTTTTTCGGAGCGATCTTCACGAAAGTTTACGCCGAGAAGATCGGTTCCCGTAAGAAGCAGAAAAGACCTACGGCCTTGGACCACGCTCCGCCGTTCCCGCCTGCCGCTCACGGCGCTTCTGCGTAAGCCCCGCAGTCTGCGGTAAACTGAAGGTTCCCACCAAGTTTTATTCCATGATTTCAGTTAGCAACGTAAGTATGCGTTACGGCGGTAAAGTTCTGTTTGAAGATGTGACCGCTGCGTTTTTGCCGGGCCGCCGCTATGGTTTAACGGGACCAAACGGGGCTGGTAAGTCTACCTTCATGAAACTGCTTTCGGGAGAGCTGGAACCGCAAAAAGGATCGGTGGTTCGCCCGAAAAAGCTTGGCATTCTGCGCCAGGATCAGTTTGCCTTCGATGCCTATCGGGTGATCGACACAGTGATCATGGGCAATCTTCCACTATGGAAGGCCTTGGAAGAGCGGGAAGCACTGTATGCTAAGGCCGAATTGACCGACGAAGATGGTATGCGGCTGGGCGAACTGGAAGGCGTGGTGGCCGAAGAAGACGGCTACACGGCGGAAAGCGACGCGGCCGTGCTGCTCGACGGGCTCGATATCCCCGAGCCGCTGCACGACCGGAAGATGGGCGAATTGCAGGGCGGACAGAAAGTCCGCGTGCTGCTCGCGCAGGCGCTATTTGGACATCCGGCGGCGCTGCTGCTTGACGAGCCGACCAATTATCTCGATCTTGAATCGATCCACTGGCTGCAAAATTTTCTGAGCCGTTATGACGGGTCGCTGATCGTGATCTCGCACGACCGGCATTTCCTTAACAGCGTCTGCACGCACACGGCCGATATCGATTACCAGACGATCATCAGCTATCCAGGCGGATACGACGACATGGTTCTGCAGAAAACGCAGATCCGTTCGCGCATCGAGGCCGAAAACGCGCAGCGGGAAAAGAAGATTTCCCAGCTCAACGAATTTATCGCGCGCTTCTCCGCCGGTACCCGCGCCAGCCAGGTGACTTCGCGCAAGAAAGAAGTGGAGCGGCTCCAGACCACCGATCTGGCCCGGTCCAATATCCAACGCCCTTTCATCCGGTTTGAGATGAAGCGCCCCTCAGGCCGTCATGTTTTGGAATTCAAGAACGTTAATAAGGGTTATGGCGATCTGGAAGTGATCACAGACTTCTCCGGGTCTGTGCAGCGCGGCGAAAAAGTCGCGATCATGGGCCGCAACGGAGCTGGTAAGACAACTCTCTTAAACGCACTGTTGGCGAATGGCCCGGGAGTGGACGATCCCAGCGTCGGGTTAGATTCCGGCACAGTCACCTGGGGACATGAAGCGCAGATCGGGTATTTTACCCAGGATCAGCAGACCAGTATTCGGCGCGGCAGCACCGTTTCCGACTGGCTGCACGACTGGGACCCGCAGGCATCCAAGGAAGAGATCCGCGGGCTGCTCGGGCAAATGCTGTTCAGCGGCGAGGAAGGCCTGAAAAAGACCGATGCGCTTTCCGGTGGCGAAGCGGCACGCCTGATGTTCTGCAAACTGATGCTGCAGAAACCGAACATTCTGGTTTTCGACGAACCGACCAACCACTTGGACCTGGAAGCAATCAACGCTCTAAATTTTGCGTTACAGAAGTTCGAAGGCACGGTGTTCCTCGTGACGCATGACGAAGATCTCGTCTCCGAGGTGGCTACCCGCATCTGGAATTTCTCAGAGGGCAAGATCGAGGACTTCCTCGGAACCTACGAAGAATACGCCGGCGTGGCAGTAAAGTAAACTTCCGCGTGCTATTGCGCTTGAGCGGAGACGTCCCGTAGCGTAAGAGTTCCGCGGGCGCGCAATTGCCCCATGGGCCGGGCATATTCGAGCGTCAAGAGAGCCAGGGTTCCATCGGAAGGCGCGCGAAAGTGCCAGCCAACATTCTGCGCTATCACCAAGTCGTCGGAAACAAGTTCGACGGATGGGGTCTTCGATACTGGTGCAAGATGCCAGCGCAGGCCGCTCGGATTTTCAGCCAAGCCCGAATCTGCGCGCCAGTGGAGGGCATAAGAGCGGCCCGGCTGCATCGGAATGTACTGCTGGAGAACAGAGCATTGTTCCGGCTCGTCACCAGAGAAATAGAACCGAAGGAGCCGCGCGGAAGGAATCTGATCGGCGCGAATTCCCGCGACGGCCAATTCTCTCCAATCAAACCCGTGCGGGTATAACAGCTTTTCGAAATCGCCATTCGTCACCGGATGAATTACATCCGGCACGGTTTGCTGGATCCAGTTCCCTTTCGCCATGCTGTTCCAGACGCTGAGCGCAGTGTCACGGTCGCCGGCAGCTACCAGGCGGTCCTCGATCATGGCCAGCAAGTCATCTCGCCCCCAATTATGCGGATCGCGTTTTCCCACGGCTTGAACCAGCCGCTGAACGATCGGCGCAATCGGTTCGTGCTTTTGATGGTTCGAGAGAAACCAGGCGTACGGTAGCAACACGCGCGGTCGGTCCGGAATCGCGTGCGCAATTCGATTCGCATCCTGGCTCAAGAGCCACATCTGCACGAAGATCGGCTCCGGCGAATAGGGAGTGATGGCAAGCGCCGCGCTGGCCCATCGGAAAAATTCAGGAATGCGCTCGTGACGGAAGTAGAAGTTGGTCAGCGTCCACTTGGTCAGGAACATCTGGTTTACTACAGCCGCTTGCAAATAGAAGTGTTCCGCCTGGGGAAGGTTGTGCTTGCGAAATTCCTGATCGAAGCCCAACTGAATGAGTGATTGAAAATCGAAGTGATTCAGCGCGACGGCCCGCTCGAGCAAAGCGACTTTCTCGTCGGAGCGCCAGGCGGCGAGGCGGGAGAGATATGTAGAGTTATACGGCACCAGTTCCACAGCTTTGGGCACTGACACGGCCGTATCCTGTTCGAACAGCCAAGCCGCGCGCGCGAGCAGGAATGAATAGCAGGCCCCTACGGCGGCGCAGACGATCAACAGATAGCGCACTGCAGCCAGGGTGCGGGTGCGCACCAGATTAGTTGAATCGGGAAACAAGCAGAACCACGGCTTGCGCTTCGCAGGAACGGCCCTCGCCCACGGGGCCGACGCTCTCCGCTGTCTTAAATTTCACTCCAACCGAACCGACCGGGACGTCCAACGCAGCAGCAAGGCTTTCCCGGATCGCGTCGCGAAAATCCTTCAACTTAGGGCGCTGCAAAATAATGGTCGAATCAGCGTTCCCGACAGAGTAGCCCCGATCGCCCGCGAGCTGTAATGCATGCTGCAAGAACTGCAAACTACTGGCTCCGCGCCACTCGGGTGCAGTATCGGGAAAATGCTGGCCGATGTCGCCCAGGGCGAGGGCGCCGAGCATGGCATCGGTGACGGCGTGGAAAAGAACATCCGCGTCAGAATGGCCCGCGAGGCCGAACTCGGATGGAATTTGCACGCCTCCGAGAATCAGAGGACGGCCGGGCTCGGTACGGTGCGTATCCCAACCCTGTCCGATCCGGAAATTTAGCCGGGCTTCAGTCATTGGAAGAAGGAAGTTCGAGAGTCGAGCTTTCCAGCGTTAGATAGAGCCGGGCGAGTTCCATATCGCTCGGTTTAGTGATTTTGATATTGCGATCAGTGCCGAGCACAACCGAAACTTCTACCTGCTCGAGACGTTCCACGAGCGAGGATTCGTCGGTTCCGATAAAAAGATCCTGGCGCGCTTTTTCGAATGCTTGGCGCAACAGGTCTAACCGAAAGACCTGTGGGGTTTGGGTGAGAATCAGGCGCTCTCTGGGAAGTGTGGCGCGCACCTTGTTGCGGTGGACCTGCTTAACCGTATCAACCGGCACAATTCCCACAATGGCGGCTCCGCTCTCGGCCGCTTCATGAATGACCAGCTCGATCACTTGCTTCTCGATGAATGGCCGCACGGCATCGTGAACCGCAACCAGCTCCGTTGCCGCATCAATAGTCGCTAAGGCGTTTTCGACCGACGACTGGCGGGATTCCCCGCCCTCGACGGTACGGACGGCCTTACTGAAGTGCTGCTGTTTGAAGAGGTCTTCGGCCCATTGCAGATCGTCCTGCCGGAGTGCGACCACAATTTCGCTAACGAGCGGAGAACTGACGAATTTTCGGATGGTGTGGATCAGGATGGGCGACCCGTTCAAGAGCATGAACTGCTTCCGGCTGATGCCCTCTTTCTCAGGGGCGCTGCGGCCCATCCGGGTTCCGAGGCCGGCGGCTGGAATGATAACAGAGACTTTCATGTGAATGGCCGCTCCCACCAGATTGTGGAGCGGCTTTGAACTTACATGATAGAGGACGCGGCAGCTTATTTTGTGAAACGAACTCCCCGCGGCGATTTTGCCAAACGAACTCGAAGGCTGGGGCGGGAACAGGACAAAACCCATTCACAAAAACTGATAAAAAAGTTTGCTCCCTAGAATCAGCGACTTAGAGGCGTTTTCACTGGCTGATCAGCACCCTTGCGCGGGTACCTTCGTGTGCGAAAGGGCTTCAACGCACATGCACCCACCCGTAATCATCGACTTCGTCAAGATTGTCCTCGGCCTGATCCTCGGCTGCTAGTCAACTGACATAGATAGCGGGGAGGAAGCTGCTATGCTTCTTCCTGCTTAGATTTTTTATGCCCCTCCAGCGGCTGCACACTAGCGGACACCGGTCAGTGCGCGTCTGGAGGTTCCCTTGCGGCCCGTGACGGTGATCACTGGCGCGACGCGCTGAATCTTGGCTTCCGCCGTCTTCAGATAATCCATCAACTCGCACCGCATGAACGGTGGTGCTCCGTAATGCGCCCGTTCCAAGCCAGGCCTAGTTCCGGTATTTGGCTGCGAAGCGTACCCTTAACCCGCTCAGCCAATTCCGTTGGATGATCATGCCGTCGAGAATCGCTTGGATGATTGTGTTCTTCCATTAACTTCACGCGTTAACGCGTTAGATCCCGTAAGTTGCAGGTCTCACGCCGGCATGGTCTTTCTCTGATAGGGGTTGGCTAGAATCAACTCAAAGTTGCCTTCTAGCGCCTGCCATACCGGCTTCCAGTACACACCGGTAGATTCCATTGCCACCTGCGTGACCTTCTGCGCATGTAACCACAAGCGGAAGTTCCCGAACGCCTAAGAGGCGAGAATCTGCTGTGCCGTGCACAAAATACGGGCGCCCGTGCCACATTCACAGGCGTGCTTGACGCTCCGGATTGAGTCCGGCCTCTATCGGCTCTGGGCTGAACCGCATCTTATCGCTTCTTCAACCCTTTTTCACCCCCCGTTGCGCTGACCCGCCATGGGCCGATCACAAAAATCGATAAAAAAGTTTACTCCCTAAAATCAGCAACTTAGAGGCGTTTTTACTGGCTGATCGGCACCCTTGCGCGGGTACCTTCGTGTGCGAAAGGGCTTCAACGCACATGCACCCACCCGTAATCATCGACTTCGTCAAGATTGTCCTCGGCCTGATCCTCGGCTGCTAGTCAACTGACATAGATGGCGGGGAGGAAGCTGCTATGCTTCTTCCTGCTTAGATTTTTTATGCCCCTCCAGCGGCTGCACATTAGCGGATACCGGTCAGTGCGCGATCTGGAGGTTCCCTTGCGGCCTGTGACGGTGATCACTGGCGCAAACGGAACGGGCAAGTCGAATCTGTATCAAGCGCTGAGACTGATGGCGCAGGCGGCCGCGGGGCGGTTGGCTCGGGCCGTCGCGGAAGAAGGCGGCACGCCGAGTCTTTTGTGGGCGGGCGGCGAACGAGTCCGTTATACAAAAAGGAAATCGCCGAAAAGATTCACACTCGGCGTAGAGACCGACAGCTTCTCCTATCGTTTCGCAGTCGGATTACCCAAACCGAGTTCGCTGCCGCCGGGCCGTTCCCTATTTGGAGCGGATCCCGAAGTAAAGGAAGAACGGATCTGGCTTTCCGGGCCGGCGCGACCGATTCTGATGCTCGACCGGCAAGGGCCTACCGCGTGGCTGCGCAATGCGGAAGGCGTCATGGACGAATACGCTTTCGACCTGTTGAAGTACGAATCCGTCCTGCCGCAAATCGTCGAGGCACACCGCTACCCCGAGATTCACCTAGCGAGACAAACACTTCTCGACTGGCGGTTCTATCATCATTTCCGCACTGATCTCGAATCTCCACTGCGCTCTCCCCAAATCGGTGTACACACACCGGTATTGATTCATGATGGTTCCGATCTGGCAGCGGCGCTCGAAACCATTCTCGAGATTGGCGATGCGGAAGCGTTGCTTGCGAGCGTGGCTTCGGCGTTCCGGGGCGCGCGGTTGCGGGTAGAGGCGCCTGACGGTCTGTTTCGAGTTGAGCTGGATATGCCCGGGCTATTGCGGCCGCTGAGCGCGCGGGAATTTTCGGACGGCCAGCTTCGCTATTTATGCCTGGCGGCTGCGCTGCTGAGTCCACGGCCTCCTACTTTGATTGCTTTGAATGAGCCGGAGACCAGTTTGCATCCAGACCTCTTTGGACCGCTAGCACAACTGATTGCGCGAGCGGCGCAGCAATCGCAGATCTGGGTTACGACGCACGCATCCGGACTGGTTCACAATTTGACGAGAACGGCGGAAGCGGAGCCAATCGAATTAACTCTCGCGGAGGGCGAAACCTGGCTTTCTTCAAACCAAAATACGCCTCGGCGTCCACACCGAACGATGAGTTTCTGAAACCTACGCAGTTATACTTCCGCCGGGAAAGGCTATTGTTTTTTCTTTTGCTTGCCGAATGAATTCAGTAGCGAATTTATGGAGTCTTGCGGATTCTGTTGTTTCGGATTAGCTTTTTGATTGCCGGCCGCCGGATGGCCGCCGAGCAAGCCGTTCACAATGCCGGACGCGCCGCCCTTTCCGCCGAGAATGGCGCTACCCAGTTTCGAGGGATCGCTCACGGTGGGCAAAAGATTATTCAGCTTCATCTTCGCGAGCGCCTGGGCGTCGGGTGCGAACACGGGATGATCCATAGTTCCGGTCACGATGACCGGAAGGACCAGTTCGCCTTTGTTATTGGCAAGCGCAGTATTCAGGAAGCCGCCTACGTGCGTACCGCCGACAGTCTGGCTGACACCGCTCGAAAGGGCAGCAGTCATGTGAAGACTCAAGCCTTGATTCACCAGGTTGATGCTGCCGTCGGCGGAAAGGGATCCAGCGTCGAGGGCGGCGTTGAGATTGTTGGTGGAAGCGACACCGTTGACGATATTCAGCGTTCCGGAGAAGGTCTTAAGCGCAGTCCCTGAGCCCGCCTGCGCAGGAGCGCTGCCGAGAAATTTTCCTACTTTCGAAAGCTCATTCAAGATATTCACGTTCTTGAGCTGGCCATTGGTGACGTCGAAGGCCACAGTGCCATTTAGCGTTTTCGCTAAATCGTTGCTCGACACGAGCACGAAATGCAGGTTGGTCGTTGCGGCGAGGCTGCCGTACAGCGTGTTCTTAGCCGAACTGACAGCCGAGAGAAGCGCGTTTGTATCGACGCCGGTGAACTTGGCGTTTACGGCGCAGAGCGGATTGGCAGGGCGCACATCGAGAGTGAGCGTACCATTCTCCTTGCCGCCGAAGATGCCCGTATCGACTGGCGACAAAGTGATCACGCCACGGTTCAGATTGACATTGGCACGGAAATTGTTGAGCACAATATCCTGGGCTTTGATCAGACCAGCGGCTAACGTTCCCGATCCGGTGATGGAGTCTAAGAGACTGGGCTGGTTGGGGGCCGCAGGTTTGGGAGTTGCCGCTGGGTGGGCGCCGGGTTTTGCAGGGGCTACCAGCGATTGTAGTTCCGCAGTATCGATCCTATCGGCAGTGAGCGCAAACTGCACTTCGGGGGCAGCGAAATTTTTGGCCGACATGTTGCCGTGTAGATTCGTTGTACCGACGGCGGCGGCGAGGTCGGAAATTGCGATGGAGTTCTGCGAAAACTGTGCGTTGGCGGAACTAATACCGACCGGTTTGGTGAGAGCGGGCGTGGAAAGCGTGGCGGCGGAAATGTTCCCCGTGCCGGAGTAGTTCAACTGCGAGGTATTCGCAAGCGGCCCTTGCACGTGAATATTTGCGCTGAGCTTGCCTGTGCCGGTTGCGCCATTCGCTGCGTCGACGCCATACGCCTTGGCCATGTTGAGCAATTCGGCGATATTCGCGCCTTCTGTTTTCAAAGAGGCATCGACGGCACGCTGCGGCGTGGTGTATTTTGTCAACGTGAAATTTCCCGAGACGGCAGTGGATCCGCTCTTGGCAGTGAAGTTGTTCGAAACGATGGACTCGGGCGTGAGGGCGAGGTCAATTTCGGGAACGGAAACGGGTTCTTTGATTTCGCCGCCGCTTGCTTCCAACTGCTTCGCGGAAAGAGTGCCGTTGAGAGCCGGATCGGTAGCTGGACCTTTCGCATTCAAGTTGGCGCTGATCAAGCCTTTAATCTGATAAGAGGGATTGAAAGCAACCCCGAACGAACCGGCTAATTTCGCCAGCTCTGTAATGGATGAATTATTAGTGCTCAGTTGCACGTTCAAAAGAGCCGGCCTGGCGTGGGCATCAACGGTACCGGAGAGATTGAATGTAGTCGAGCCGAGGCTTATCTTTCCAGAACGCACGTCGATCGTGTTTTGCGCGCGATTTGCGTTGAGGTCGTAATTCGCGGTAATCGGGAAATTGAGTTTAGAACCGCGCAGGGTGGCGTTTTCCAGTTTGAGATCGCCTTTCGCCGAGAGCGCGGCGCCTTGCGAGGCAACATCGGCGTCACCTGAAACCGTGCCATCTGTATTCGGCGGCAGCGTTCCGGGTGCGACGGTGTTGATAGAAGCGAGCGACACCTGCTTAAGCGAAAGATGCCCGTCGACAGGGGTGGCCGCCGAGTTACCGGGCTGGAGCGGGCCCACTTTCCCTTTAAACCCGAAGAGCTGCTGCCCCTGGCCTGGAAAGTGAATCGCAGCGTCGACGCCAAATTTCTTGCCTGGCGCAAAATCCGTGACTTTCAGATCGATGTGGTCGTAAACGGAACGCGGCTGATTGGCTGCCTGATCGGTGATCGCTACCTGCCCGTCGTTGATTTTGAGTTCGTTGAGAGAAATAGAGCTATTTGAAGTGCTGCTCTTCTGACTCGTGCCGCCGATCGTGGAAAAGTTCCAGATCCCCGCTTTGTTATGAATCAATTCAATTTGAGGCTGATCGAGAATCAGGTTCTTCACTTCCGGATTTCCGCCGATCAGCGAGAACAGCCCCACACTGACGTAAAGCTGCTTTGCCGTTGCAAAGGGGCGGGTAGATCCGAAGGCCGGTGAATCGGCAACCGTGACGCCATCGGCGCGAAGCGAAAGGGGGAACAGCCGAAGACCGAGGTGGCCGATTGTGACCTGCCGATCCAGCTTGTTCTGCAGCTCGGCTTGAACGCGCGGCCGGTACTTGTCCACGTTCCCGGCTACAATGGCAAACACGGCCACGAGAATGATAACGATGACGACGACAGGTATGACAATGTACCGGATCCGCATGATGCCTAGTTAGACGCAAAATGCCAAAAAACCTTCCATTCCAGATGCCGGGCAGAGGGGAAGACGCTCAGCCCGCAGTGCGCCGAATGGAGAGTTTTTGTGACTCTTTGCGGAGATCCTCCTGTCCTGAGACGATAACAGAAGCCATATGACATCTGCCCGAGACCTGCTTCCGGCGCTGCGGTTAGAAGCCCTCAAGCTCAGTCGATGGACGCGGCTGGCCATTCCGGCGGCAGTGCTGACAGTCCTATTCGGGATAGTGGCCTTCCTGATGCTGGTCTGGCGGGATCAAGGGCGGCCCAAGGTGATGGTGAACGAGCAGGTTGCTCCGATCGCGGCAGCACCGGCCAAGCAAGCTCCTGCGGTCGGAGCCGCGAACACCGGGGATCGTTTCGCTATCGTTGCAACGCCGGAGGCGGGAATGAGTGCGGCAGTAGCAACCTCCCCGGGCAGAAATCCGTTCACGCTTAGCAGAATGCACTCTCTCTCCCTCGGTACAGTCCGGCTGAGATTGCTTAAAACGAACACGCGACGGAAGCGGTATGCGTTGAACGTATTAGCAGGCAGGCGTTCGCTGGTGTACCGCGATTTAAGAACGGGAGAGCCCGTTTGGATTGCGCGCAACCGAACCGAGCCGCCTGTCCGAGTGGTGGCAAGCTCGATTGGCAGGGAAGATATTTCTGGATATTGGGAAGAGTTGGACCGCCCGGCGCAAGGCACCGCGCGGAATCGGAGTCGCCCTTGATTGAGATTGGACAAACTTAGATGGCATTTACAGAGCTTAGTAACTCAGCTGTAACGGTTGAGGAAATCGGCGCAAGCAAAAAAGCGTCCCTGGCAGTAGTAACATCTTTGTTTTTCGTCTGGGGATTTCTGACTTGTCTGAATGACATTCTAATCCCCCACTTACGCACCATCTTCGACTTAAACTACGCCGAAGTGATGCTGGTTCAGTTTGTATTCTTCTCCGGGTATGTCGTATTTGCTCTGCCGGCCGGAAAGTTAATCGAGTGGATTGGTTACAAACGGACTATGGTGATTGGCCTGCTCATAATGTCGGTGGGCGCAATTTTGTTTTTACCCGCGGCGAGTGTCCCAGCTTTCGCCTTCTTTCTATCGGCATTGATTGTACTGGCTGCGGGAATCACGGCACTCCAGGTTTCGGCGAACCCCTATGTTTCCGTGCTGGGGCCTCCGGAAACCGCGTCCAGCCGACTCAATCTGGCTCAGGCCTTCAACTCACTGGGTACGACCGTTGCCCCGTATTTCGGAGGTTTACTGATTCTGACAGCGGCGGCTAAGACGCCGGAACAACTCAAGCAAATGGCGCCGGCGGCATTACATGCCTACCGGATCAATCAAGCGTCAAGTGTGAAAATGCCATACCTGCTGATAGCAGTGGCGCTCGTTTTGCTGGCGCTGGTGATCCTGTTTTTCAAATTGCCGCGCATCAAAACACATGTCGATAAGCCCAAGGCGGGAGAAGCGGCGACTGCAGCCCTAGATAGCATCTGGAACCACCGTAACCTCGTGCTGGGCGCCGTCGGAATATTTTTGTACGTGGGAGCAGAGGTCGCGATCGGGAGTTTCCTGGTGAATTATTTCGGCTTGCATGAGATTGGAGGTATGTCGGAGCAAAGGGCGGCGGCGTACGTCTCGTTTTACTGGGGATTCGCTATGGTCGGACGCTTTATCGGATCGGCTGTGCTGCAAAAAGTAAAAGCGGGTTGGCTGCTCGGGGTGGTAGCGATCGTGGCGGGTTTGCTGGTACTCGTGTCGATGTCCAATTTCGGAAGTGTGGCGATCTGGAGCATTCTTCTGGTGGGCCTTTTCAATTCTGTAATGTTCCCCAGTATCTTCACATTGGGCATCGAGGGTCTTGGGCCGCTTACCGGGAAAGGATCCGGAATCCTGGTGGCCGCCATTGTGGGGGGCGCAATCGTGCCGGAATTAGAAGGTGGGCTAGCAGACAAAATTGGAATTCACCACGCCTTTATTATTCCGGTGCTGTGCTATATCTACATTGCTTATTACGGATTTCGCGGGTCGAGAGCGCGGGTAAGCACTATCCCCGCTCTGCCGTAGTGTTCAAAACTGGAGTTTGGGCGCGGCGGCCCAAACTCCAGAAAACCGGCAACTTACTTGGTTGTAGTCGTCGAAGAAGTGGTGGATGAGGTTTCGGTTGACTTGTGCTTCTTGTGATGCTTCTGGTGCTTCGTAGTGGTTGTGGTAGTGCTTTCGGTGCTGCTGGTGTTCTGAGCGAAGGCGCCAGTCGAAAGCAAGAAGCCGAGAGCGACGGTCGGGACAATAAGTTTCTTCATAGTCTAGTTTTTTCCTCTTTCAAGAGCGCTATAGCGCTACTTTGATGGGACGCGGTACCGGGCCGCATTGTCACTCTTACTAAAAATGTTTAATGGAACGTGGCACCAGGAACAAAGATGATTTTCCAGGTGAGCAGTGCCAAGATGGAAGAGTGAACATCGAAGACCGGTCGGAACGGCGTTCGCCTCAAACCACTCTTGATCCCAGGAAGATAGCATTTGGAAAGACGTTCGCGCCCAACATGTTTGTGTGCGACTACGGGAACGGGCGGTGGCAAAACGCGCGCCTGGAACCCGTTCACGACTTTTCGCTTCATCCGGCGGCGTTGGTGCTGCACTATGCGCAGGCGATTTTCGAAGGATTGAAGGCGTTCCGGCAGGAGGACGGCAGCGTTGCTTTGTTCCGTCCCGAGAAGAATGCGGCCCGGCTGAATAAATCGGCGGAGCGCATGTGCATGCCGCGGTTTCCGGAGGATTTGTTCCTGGAGGCGGTTTCGGAACTGGCGCGGGTGGAAGAAGAGTATGTGATTGCGGAGCCGGGCAGTCTGTATTTGCGTCCGACAATGATTGGCACGGAAGTGAGCATTGGCGTACGCTCCTCGAACGAGTTTTTGTTCTACATTCTCGCGCTGCCGTCAGGCGCCTATTTTCCGGAAGCACAGAGCGGCCTGGGTGCCGTGGAAGTGTTGATTTCGAAATCGGTTGTGCGGGCCGCGCATGGCGGTACGGGCGCAGTGAAGGCGGCGGCAAATTATGCCGTGACGCTGAAGGCCATTTCAGAGGCAAAGCACAAGAATTGCGCGCAGGTGTTGTTCCTGGATGCCGGCAACGAGCAGCGCGTGGGAGAAATGGGTGGGATGAATATCATGTTCATCGAAGACGGAAAGCTGATTACGCCCGGGCTGAACGATACGATCCTGGCTGGCGTGATACGGGACAGCGTGCTCGAACTTGCGCGCGACGCGGGGATCGAGACGCGAGAGCAAGCCTACCCAATAGCCGAACTCGTCACGAAGCTGCGCACCGGGAAAATCGAAGAGGCGTTTGCCTGCGGCACGGCGGCGACGATTACCGCGATTTCGAATTTCCAAATGGAAGATGGCGAATCGTTCGCGTTAACAGCACCCGGCAGACTGACTGAGCAACTTTACCGCAAATTGACCGCGGTTCAGTACGGCCGTGCGGAAGATACACATGGTTGGCGGCGGCAGGTGGTTGGGGCGAAGTCACTGGCTTAGAGCCTCGAAATGCAGCGGGTGAACTCTGCCGCAGGATTTTCCGTTTCATTACATGTGTTTGTGCATATGTCGCAAAAGGTATGCGTTGTCACGCAACACGCTTGGTAATAGAAATTGCAAAGCTAAGACACCGACTGGCAAGATGAGGAAAAAAAACAAGAACGCTTGGATCACGAACTCGCATACAAGAATGCCGATTTCGCAAAATACCACCGCGGCACTCGCAAGTTTGGCCAGGGTCCTCATGCCGTCTAATTCTTATCGCAGAAATTGTTTGGATAATTAGTCAGATCGTGGGAAGCGACGATGCGAAACTGGACGAACTCAAGCGCGAATTAAAGAACGCGGGCTGGACGGAACAGGCCGACAGGACTTTCCTGAATGCGTTTGATGAAGTTCGGCTGGACCTCACGGAGTGGAATACCGGATTTGTGGTTGTTGATACCCCCACTCAGCACGAGACTTGGCCCCGCCATATCGCCCATTTTGCGATTCACTTCTTTGACCATAAGTGGCGCGATTAGCCGAGAACGAGAGGAATCACAATCCATTCCCACAGAGTGGATATGGAGAATCCTAGCGATATAGACCGGATGGAAACATTAGATCGGTTAGCTATCCAGAAGCTATATGGGGCTCGAGGGATTGTGCCATTCCCTCCATCTTCGGAATTCTGTCCCGGCTGTCTAAGTGAATGCAACCGGCTGGCCCGACTGCGGAATGTGCCGTTTAACACCGGCACATGGCCATACATAGGTGCCGAATATGGGAAAGCTCGGGTTGGCGGCCGGAATATCAAAGTTCTGTTTGTCGCTATGGAGCGTGGTGGAACGTTTCAGCCTGCTAAGGAGCCGACTTTCGCTCATACGCAGATGATGTTCCACGAACGCGCAATAACACGCGGGAACGCTCACATGGGCGGCACCTCGCAAATTGTGGAACATCTGGTTGGTCACAAGCAGGCCGAGAAATATTCCCACCAGTTTGCCCTGACCAATGCTGTGAAGTGCGTTAAAGCTACAGGGCGCCAGAAGTCCACGTCTACTGGCGTAATGAAGAAAAAGTGCTCCGAACACCTGTGGGAAGAGCTCCAGACGCTGCAACCAGATCTCGTGATCACGCAGGGCATACATCCGCGCAAAAGACTCTTGGACCTATATAGTTCGTTGACACTCGCCTGGCCTTTCCCCGATTTCGGTTGCCAGGCTGAAGTTTTCGTTGAGGGCGCACCATTTATCCTTCTGACCACTCCTCACCCGGCGAACAAACCGTGGTGGCCTTGGAAGAATGGGCCATTGCCGGTCTTCTTACAAAAAGCAGTGGAGTGTGCTTCCCGGTGCGTGAGCGAACGGCACACGCCAAACGATTTGCGCCTTGCTTAGGCAAGCTGACGTTGCAGTTCGAAACTGGCACGCGGATCACGCGTTGAGGCTTTACCGGCGTGGAAAATTCCAAAGCGCAGTAACACACTAGCAGCCGTTCCGATCAGGCCAGAAGCTATTCGTTTGCCGCGGCTTGTTCCGGGCGTTAGCGATAGAACGATTCCAGCTACGGTCAGCACCTTGGCGCTCTGCCACAGGAATCCGCTGAAACCCGACTTCAGCGGACGTCCTACGCGTGAAACGCGGCCGGCTTCGACCTCGAGCATCTGGGCCGCGAGTATTTCGATAATTTTGCCCATTAGCCCGAACCGTTCCACCGCTTTAGTCTCGGCGCGATTCAGATGGAAAAACTCGAAGAACGCAGCCGCGGCGGCTGAGCCGGAAGCCAAAAACAGGACCGGCATTGTGCGGTAGGATTCCTGCCATACGGGCACGGCCGTTTGCGAGAGCAGCACTCCGGTGTAGCCGGACAATCCGAGTCCCAAGATGCCGCCGAGCAAGCCCATTGGATTGGCGAGCGGCGGAAAGAGAGCAGCGGCCCCCATGCAGGTGGAAAATGCGGACAAAATCCACGAACCCATGCTCATCGGAGACGTGACGCGAAACACGCGCAGCATATTGAGGAACCGGGAGGGCCGGCCTAAATCGGAAATGAGAAGCGCGGCACTCGCAGCACCGCCCACTGTGGCAATCCAGCGCGAACGCACAATGAGCGAATGCATAGACTCCGGAGCGAAAAGCTGCGCCGCCGCGCCGAGCGACCCGCTGACTCCGGCAAGACCCCCAACATAGAAATACGTGGGGATCGTCCAGATCCAGACGGGCTGTTTCAGCATCGGCGTGTCGTAATACGACGGGCTGGTATTCGATTGTCGGCTGGGTACGTAGGGATAGGCTTGGGAGTGCAAGGCCACGTCGTACTTGGTAGCGAGCGTGGCCTGACTGGCTGCTTCACCGGAAAGCGTTCCCTGGTTCGTATCGATGTTGCGTCCGTCGTCTCGTAGTTTCATGATGCTCAGTCTTGAGCGGAACGGCCCAATAGCACGGAAGCGACGGCAATCAAGCTAACGCCCGCCGCCGCCCAGGCAGTAGCGATCCAGCTCTTGGTCCCTTTGTGGGTCGGCACTTCCGGATCGGGCGGCAAGTTATAGACCTCCGGTTTGTCGATTAATAAGAAGAAGGCATTCAGGCCCCCGGTGCCGGGCTGGCTCGCAGCATCTTCGCCGTAGAGATAGGCTTCAGACACACCGCCTTCGTGCAATGCAGCAACACGCTCGCGCGCCAGTTCCCGGAGGTCGTCGATTTCGCCGAACTTGATCGATTCGGTAGGACAAGCTTTCGCGCAGGCAGGCGTCATGCCGTCCTTTTGCCGGTCATAACAAAGTGTGCACTTCCAGGCACGGCCGTCGTCGGGATTGCGATCGATCACACCGAACGGGCAGCCGGAAACGCAGTACCCGCAACCATTGCAAACGTCCGGCTGCACATACACAGAACCGAATTCGGTGCGGATGATGGCGCCCGTGGGACAGTTTTCGAGGCATCCCGCGCGTGCGCAATGTTTGCAGACGTCCGACGACATCAGCCACGAGAAGTCAGCAGCTACTCCGCTGACGGGCACGGGACGTTCAATGAAGCTGACGTGCCGCCAGGTGGTGGAACCGAGCGCCATCGTATTGTCGTACGACATGCCAGTGAAGTGATACCCGTCGTCCGGCAATTGGTTCCACTGCTTACAAGCGACTTCGCACGCTTTGCAGCCGATGCAGAGCGTAGTGTCGGTAAAAAAGCCCGTGGCCATTTACGTCTGCTCTCCTTGCTTTGCTTGCGGCGCGCGGATGTGATGATGGCCTTCGGGCAATGGGCCGGTCTGGGGCAAATCGCGCAGTGCTTCACCGGGAGTGAAATTGGGCGACGACGGTGCAAGGACCCGCTGACGATCGCGGCGACCCGCCCGGATGTTGCCCATAATCGCCTTGGATTCCATGATGCTGACGTTCACGTCGGCGCCGAGTGCGGATAATTCGTTAGTGGAATCGCCCGTAACCAGACCGGCCGAGCCCCAATGATAGGGCAAGCCGATCTGATGAACGAAGCGACGGCCCATTTTGAGAGGGCGCAGACGTTCGGTGACTAAGACGCGGGCTTCAATTTCGCCGCGCGCACTAGCAATGGTGGCCCAATCGCCGTTGCGCAGGCCGCAGTCGCTGGCAAGTTCCGGAGAGACTTCGCAAAACATTTCGGGTTGTAGCTCGCAAAGCCAGGAAAGCCAGCGGGACATGCCGCCGGAGGTGTGATGCTCGGTGAGGCGGTAGGTGGTTAGTACGTGCGGGAAACGCTCGTCGTCATAGGGCCGAGCCATGTGATTTTCTTTACGGGGATATTCGAAGCGCGCCGGATTGCACTGTTGCCCGTAGAGCGGATTCTTGATGGGCGATTCCCAGGGTTCGTAGTGAGTGGGGAACGGTCCGTCAAGCAGTCCGGTGGAGGCGAACAGCCAGCCTTTGCCGTCGGGCTGCAGAATGAACGGGTCGTCGCCGGAAATCGTTTCAAGACCTTCGGCGTCAGTCGGTGCGCGAAATTCCGGAGGACGATCTTTGATGAAATCAGGCACATCATTGCCGGTCCATTTTTTCTGGGCGGGATCCCACCAGACTAGCTTCTTGCGCTCGGACCAGGGATTGCCTTGCGGGTCTGCGGAGGCGCGATTGTACAAGATGCGGCGGTTCGAAGGCCACGCAAAGCCCCAGTTATGGCCCAAGAGTCCGGGGTCGGTAGCCGGTTCGCGATTGGCCGCATGGTTCTTGCCGTCAGCATAGATGCCGGAATAAATCCAGCAACCACAGGCGGTGGAGCCGTCATCCTTCAGCGCGGGATAACCACTCACCGGCTTCCTATTCGAGACGGTATAGCCGTTTATTTCCGCGAGCACGTTTTCGGCGTTTGGCTCTTCGATGCGCCCGTGCGTGCCATAGTCCCAGGTCATGTCCTGCAGCGGGCGGTCCTTGGAGTCGGTTGAATCGGCGTAGAGTTCTTTGAGACGTTTGCCGAGATGATAGACAAAATGCAGCTCGCTGCGCGCATCGCCCGGAGGCTCGACGGCGGCGTGATGCCATTGCGCGACGCGCTGGGTTTGCGTGAAGCTGCCGTCCTTTTCTACGTGGGTGGCGGCGGGAAAAAAGAAGACTTCGGTTCCGATATCTTCTGCGCGTGTTTCGCCCCGTTCGTGTTCGGGAGACTTACGCCAGAACTCGGCGGTTTCAATGAGCGAGAAGTCACGCACGACCAGCCATTCGAGATTGCGGAGGCCTTTGCGCTGCATCGCGGAATTCGGCGAACCAACGGCAGCGTTTTCACCCATTACGAAATAACCTTTAATGTCCCCGTCGGCCATGTCGGCGACCGTGGTCATGTGCGAATGATCGCCGGTCATGCGCGGCAGGTAATCGTAGCCGTAGTCATTCTCGGAAGTGGCGGCATCGCCGTACCAGGCCTTCAGGAAGGAGACGATGTACTTGGGAAATTCCGTCCACCAGCCTGCGTGAGGCGTGTAGCGATCGATGTACTCAGCAAGCGAGGTATCGGACTTGGCCTTCGGCTGCGGCAGATAGCCGGGCAGCAGGTTATAGAGCGTCGGGATATCGGTCGAACCTTGAATCGTGGCGTGGCCGCGGAGTGCCATGATGCCGCCACCGGGGCGTCCAATATTGCCAAGCAGCAACTGCAGGACGGAGCAGGCGCGAATCATCTGCGCGCCGACGGAATGATGGGTCCATCCAACGGCGTAGCAAAAAGCGGTGGTACGCTCGCGGTTCGAATTGTCGCAGATGGTCTGAGCGACCTTTTCAAAAATGGCAATGGGCGTACCGCAAACTTCCTCCACCATTTCGGGCGTGTAGCGTTCGTAATGGCGCTTCAGAATCTGGAAGACGCATTTCGGATCTTGCAGCGTCTCGTCGCGCTCGTGCTGTTTGGGGTGCTTTGTGCGGAAGTGCTCCGCTTTTTCGGCATGCGATTCGGCGACTTCCTGCGTGCCGTGCTTGGCGTCGTCGAGATGGCGATAGCTCCAGCTCTCCGTTTCGTATTGACCTTTGCCCCGCTCCCATCCGCTGAAAAGGCCGTCGAGATCTTCCGTGTCTTCGAAATCTTCCGAGATGAGAACGGCGGCATTCGTGTACGACGAAACATACTCTTTGAAATAGCGTTCGTGATGAAGAACGTAGCGGATCAGCCCGCCGAGGAACGCTATGTCGGAACCGGCGCGAATCGGGGCATGGATATCGGCGACGGCGCTAGTTCGTGTAAAGCGCGGATCGACATGGATGATTTTCGCGCCACGCTGCTTGGCAACCATGGGCCACTGAAAGCCGACGGGATGGTTCTCCGCCATATTCGACCCCTGGATCACGATGCAATCGGAATTCGCCAGATCCTGCAGCGAAGTGGTCGCCCCTCCTCTTCCAAATGAAGCCCCCAGACCGGGGACCGTAGCGGAGTGTCAAATACGGGCCTGATTTTCGATCTGCAGAATGCCGGCTGAATTGAAGAGCTTCTTTATCAGGTAATTTTCTTCATTGTCGAGCGTGGCTCCGCCTAAGTGGGCCATGCTTAAGGTGCGATTGACCACCTGGCCCTGGCTGGTTTTCGCTTCCCAGTTTTCATCTCGGGTCTGCTTAACGCGCTGCGCCACCATTTCCATGGCGTCGGCCAGGGCGAGAGGCTCCCATTCAGTACCATAGGGCCGGCGATACAGAACGCGCTGCTCGCGGAGCGTGCTCGTGACCAGCTGGAATGTAGCCGAACCTTTCGGACAAAGGCGCCCCCGGGAAATCGGGCTGTTGGCATCGCCTTCGATATCGATTATTTTTTCGTCCTTCACATAAATGGATTGGCCGCAGCCCACAGCGCAGTATGGGCAAACCGACGCAACTACGCGATCGGCCTTCGCCGTACGTGATTCTAAGGCGCCGGTGCGAGAAGAGGCGGCCGTGTCACCCCACGCTTTGGCATCGCCTCTTTGCACCTGTTTGAAAACGGGCCAGCCGGTCAGCCTAGATTTTCGATTCATGGTAGAACCCTTCGCGAAGTTTGAGACAATCTTTAGCCAGACAAGGTTTCAATCAAACATGACTAGAACTTCTTACGGCTGCGCCGCGCTCGGAGCGGTTTTCTTCTTCAGTTTTTTGGGGCTGGCTCAGGAAAGACAAAAAGCTCCGGGCGAGGATTGGATTTCTCTTTTCAACGGCACGGATCTCTCAGGCTGGAACAAAGTAGGCAAGGAAAGCTGGACGGTTGAAAATAGCGTCATTCATGGGAAGGGGCTCACGCAAGATTACGGCTATCTCCAAACGGACAAGCCGTACAAAGATTTTCAGCTAGCACTCCGGTTCAAGTGCGTGGGGGATGGAAACAGCGGCGTCTTTTTTCACTCGGCGTTTAAGCCTGGAACGGCGGACGTGACGCAAGGCATGCAGTTCGAAATCGATTGCACGATGATGCATCACACCGGCGGAGTGTATGCGGAAGAGCATGGCCACTGGGTGGTCTGGCCGGCTCCGGAAAATGAAAGCGTGGTGCGCATGGGCGATTGGAACGACTACCTGGTGGAAGTGGTGGGTAACCGCTACCGCTCCCGCTTGAATGGCGTACAGATGGTGGATTTCACCGACCCGAAACCGGGCGCGCCCGATGGGACGATCGCGCTGCAATTGCATGCGGGCGGCCGCGGCAACATGGAGTTCAAAGATATCTGGATTCGCGATCTCTCGCACCGTTAAAGGCCAGCGGTTTCGCCATCGATTTGGCGGTGCCACTCAGAATCATAATCAGGCGGCGGTGGACCTCGCGCAGATACGCTTCATCGCCGCCCGGTAGTTCGACGGTTGCAGTGCCGTGGAAATCAATGTCCTTAAGCGCGTTGTAAACGGCCGGCCAATCGATATCTCCCTCAAGCAGCGGCTGCCATTTGGCAACTTCGTGGCGGAACGAAAAATCCTTGATGTGGAGCTTCACAATGCGATGGCCGAGGGTGCGAATCCAATCCGCCGGATAGCCGTATAACTGCACGTTGCCGACATCGAAATAAGCACGGACCCATTCGGTCTTAAAGCTGTCGATGTAATTTGCGAATTCGATCGGACTGAGCAGAAACTTGTTCCAGACTTCTTCCAGCGCAATGATGACTTTCAGCTCTTGGGCGAGCGGAATGAGCTTTCGAATACTTTGCTGGGAACGGATATACGCGTCTCGATAAGAAGTCTGTTCGTTTACCACGGCAGGAACGATCAGGACTGTATTGGCGCCCCAGAATTTGGCGTTTTGCAGCGACGTGCGCGCGCCTTTGAGACTGCGCTCCACTACTGCCGGATCCGGTGACGACAATGGATACTTCCAGTGATCCATATTCATCACGGAGTGGATTTTGATGCCCGCCTTCTCGGCGGCTTGCTTCATCGCCTCAGCTTGCGATTGATCGGGCGTGGTTGGACACTCGATTTGTTCAAAGCCGGCATCGTGCGCCATCTGAAAGCGCTCGGGAATGCCGACATTTTCGGGAAGCATGCTGTATTCGACAGCATCGTGAATGGGCAAACGGGTTTGAGCCAGGGCCGGAAGCGCAGCGGCGGTTAAGAGCGAGGATTCAAGAAAAGTTCGACGTGTCATGAGTGGGTTGTGGCGTCCTCGGCTGTGTTCTAGTATCGTATCGTTTGATAGTAATACTGGTGCGAAGTCAAAATCGATGAAAAACCCACAAGAGAACGAGCGACAACAGACTACGGCGGACCGCCGGGATTTCATGAAGACAACCGCGAGCGCGATCGGAGGGGCGTTGACCCTTGGCTTCCCGGCGATCATCTCGGCGCAAACCGTGACTAAGGCGCTGAAGGTGGGCCTCGTCGGGTGCGGAGGACGCGGAACAGGCGCGGCTAGCCAGGCACTCCATGCGGATGATTACGCGGAGTTGACGGCCGTAGCCGACGTGTATCAGGACAAAATCGATGCGTCACTCCAGACACTGGGGCGCATCTCGAAAATCGCCGACCGGGTGAAGGTGGACAAGGCGAAGCAGTTTGTCGGCCTCGATGGGTATCAGAAAGTGATCGGTTCCGATGTGGATGTGGTGTTGCTCGCGACGCCGCCAGGATTCCGGCCGATTCAGCTGGCGGCTTGCGTGGAGGCGAATAAAAACATCTTTTGCGAGAAGCCGGCAGCGACACACCCGGCTGGCATTCGCATGGCGATGGCGGCGGTAGACAAGTCGAAGACGAAGAATATTTCGCTCGTCGCGGGGTTCTGCTGGCGCTATAACAACATGGTTGTTGAGACGTTCAAGCAAGTGTCGGATGGTGCAATCGGCAAGCTGGTGGCGTATTACGCGACGTACTACACGAGCCCCGTAAAGCCGATGCCGCCCGAGAGCACGCGTCCCGCGGGCATGAGCGACGCCGAGTGGCAGATCAAAAACTGGTACAACTTTGTCTGGCTTTGCGGGGACAGCGTGGTGGAGCAAGCCGTGCATAGCGTGGACAAGATTGCGTGGATCAATAAGGACGAGCCGCCGGCGAGTTGCGTGGCGGTGGGCGGACGCGTCATTCCGGCAGAAGGCGGCAACATCTACGATCACTTCGACGTGAATTACCTGTATCCGAATGGCACGCGCGCTTTCCTGGTGAACCGCCAGATTGAAGGCTGTTATAACGAGAACGCCGACTATATGCTGGGTTCTGACGGGACCTGCACGCTGGGCCGTTCGCCCACGCCTCGCATCGAAGGCAAGACGAATTGGACCTGGAACGGACAGCAGTACGACATGTATCAACGGGAGCACGATGTGCTGTTTGCATCGATTCGAAAACAGCAGCCGGTGAACGATGGGAAACGGCTGGTTACGAGTACGCTGCTGGCGATTATGGGCCGGATGGCCGCCTACACCGGACAAGAAGTGACCTGGGATCAGGCGATGAATTCGCAGGAGAATTTGTATCCGGAAAATTTGACGTGGGAGAGCAAGTTGCCTGTCGCGCCGCGCGCCGAACCCGGCATCACGAAGCTGACTTGAGTTTATAGAGCATGATTCGCATCCTAATGACGCTGGCATGCTGCGCCTCGCAAGCTTTTGCCGTGCAATCGGTTGACTTTCAAAAGGATGTCGAGCCGATTTTGGAGCAGAAATGCGTGCAGTGTCACGGCGCGGGTTCACACGTCGACTTGTCTTCGCGGGCGAAGGCGGTGGCCAGCGGTGCTTTGTCCGCCGGTCATCCTGAGGAGAGTTCGTTTTATACTGCGCTGCAAAAGGGCTCCATGCCTCCCGGCGGCAAACTGACGCCGAACGAATTGGCGGTGATTCGGCAGTGGATCGCGCAAGGCGCTGCGTGGCCGGCGGAGATCACTCTGAAGGGCAATGCGACAAGCAGCGGCGCGTCCGCAAAGCCCGGCAGCGAGATGGCGGATATAGAGGCGATTCGCAGCCGCATTCTCGCGAACAAAGGAAATGCGGCTGGAACGAAAGCCTACAAAGTGACGATCCCGAACACGACGATCTCCTATGACATGGTGGCCGTGCCGGCTGGGGAATACACGATGGGCTCGGATGCCGTGAAGGATGAGGAGCCGCCGCACAAGGTGACAGTTCCGGCGTTCTGGATGCAAGCGCATGAGGTGACGTGGGATGAATACCGCTTATTCATGTTTGCCAATCAGGCGGGTGAAGTGGCGCACAAGGACAGCCTGGTAGATGCGGTAAGCCGTCCTACACACCCCTATGTCGAGATGAGTTTCGGGATGGGGATCAACGGCTATCCGGCGATCAGCATGACCCAGCACGCGGCCAACAAGTACGCCGAGTGGCTCAGCGCAAAAACCGGCGAGTTTTACCGGCTGCCAACGGAAGCCGAATGGGAGTATGCCTGCCGCGGAGGCGCGACTACGCCCTATTCGTTTGGTTCAGACCCCGCGCAGCTGGGCGAGTATGCCTGGTACGCTGCAAATAGCGGCGGCAAATACCAGAAAGTAGAAACGAAAAAGCCGAACGCGTGGGGCTTGTTCGACATGATGGGCAACGTGATGGAGTGGACCCTAGACGCCTATGGTCCGTACAAAGCCGGCCCGCAGCAGGATCCATGGGTGAAGCCGACTGCGCCGTATCCGATGACTGCGCGCGGGGGCTCATGGCACGATCCGGCCGCATCGCTCACCTGCGCAGCCAGGGTAGCGTCTGATCCGTCGTGGAAACAGCAGGATCCGCAACTGCCGAAGAGCATCTGGTACGAAACAGACGCGCAATGGTTGGGGTTCCGGCTGATCCGTCCGCAGCAGATTCCAAGCGCCGATGACATGTACCATTACTGGAATAACGGCGTGGAGCATGACGAGCAGTAGGCTGGGACTTTTTTCCCTACTGCTGCTGGCCGGCGTCGCTCAAGCCCAGAACTTGCGGGACTTCGAGGCGATCGAACCGCACATGGGTACTTTGTTTCGCATCAAACTTTATGCTGCAAGCGAGGCACAGGCCCAGCAAGCGTTCCAGGCGGCGTTCGCGCGCGTGGGACAACTCGACGACATTCTTTCCGACTATAAGCCGGACAGCGAACTGGATGAGCTTGCTGACAAAGCGGTCGGGCATCCGGCGCTAGTCAGCGACGACCTCTTTCGCGTCTTAGCCGCTTCACAAAAATTAGCGGACGAGACGGGCGGCGCTTTTGATATCACGATTGGCCCGCTAACACATCTCTGGCGGGAAGCTCGTAGGAACGGACATCCGCCGGATGCGGCTAGCGTGTCGGCGGCCAAGGCGAGATGCGGCTATCGAAAAATGCATTTGGATCCGGCCGCGCACACCGTCGAGTTCGATGAAGCAGGCATGCAACTTGACGTCGGGGCGATTGCGAAGGGGGACGCCGCAGATCAGGCACTCGCTGTGCTCTCGCAGCACGGCATAAAGAGCGCGCTCGTGGCGGCTAGTGGCGATCTGGCGTTCAGCGATGCGCCCCCCGGCGCGCAAGGCTGGACGATCGGCATTGATTCGCTGGATACCGCGGAATCACCGTTTACCCGGGTACTGCTGCTCGCCAACGGAGCGGTTTCCACTTCCGGAGCATCCGAGCAGCATCTCGATTCGTCCGGCGTGCGGTATTCGCATATCATCGATCCCGCAACGGGCATCGGGCTAACCAGGCAAATCACGGTAACCGTTGTGGCGCGGCGCGGGATCGACTCGGATGGATTCTCCACCGCCGTTAGCGTGCTCGGAGGGAAGCGGGGCCTGGCGTTCATCGAGCGGCAACCGGGCGCTTCGGCCATGATCGTCACGGAAGAAAACGGAAAGCGGACCACGGAAGAATCAGCCGGCTTTCGAAAATTGCGAACTGCGCCGTGAAATTGGCCCTCATCTGCGGCATAGTGGCGCTGGCGGCGAGCACAACGAAAGCACCCATCGCGCCGATCCGCTTCGAAGACGTAGCGAGCGGGAGCGGCCTCGATTTCGTGCTGCACAATTCGCCTACTCCGGAGAAGCATATGATCGAGACCATGGCCGGCGGTCTGGCCGTATTCGATTACGACGGCGACGGAAAGCCCGACATTTTCTTCACGAACGGCGCGGAATTGCCTTCGTTTAAGAAAGACAGCCCGAAGTTTTGGAACCGGCTTTATCACAACGAGGGCAACATGCATTTTCGCGACGTGACCGCCGAAGCCGGAGTCGCGGGCGAAGGGTATTCGATGGGCGCGGCGGCGGGGGATTACGATAACGACGGTAAGCCGGACCTGTTTGTCGCCGGAGTGAATCGCAACATTTTGTATCACAACCTGGGCGGCGGAAAGTTCGAAGACGTCACAGCCAAAGCCGGCATCAAGAGCGGCGAATGGGCGGTGGCGGCCGGCTGGTTCGATTACGACCGGGACGGCAAGCTCGATTTGTGGGTGGTGCATTACGCGAAGTGGTCGGTAAACGATGACCGCTACTGCGGAGACAAAGCGCGCGGGATCCGGATTTATTGCCATCCCAAGTATTTCCAGGGTCTGGCGAGCACGCTTTACCGGAATCGCGGCGATGGCACCTTCGAAGACGTTTCCGCCAAGGCCGGCATTGCGGGCTTCGCCGGACGCGGCATGAGCGTGGCCTTTGCCGACTACGACGGCGACGGATTTCCGGACGTTTTTGTGACGAATGACAACATGCCGAATTTTTTGTTTCACAACCGCGGAAATGGCACCTTTGAAGAAGTGGGTTTATTGGCGGGCGTAGCGCTGCGCGAGGATGGGAAAGCCATCGCCAGCATGGGGACCGATTTTCGTGACTATAATAACGACGGGTTGCCGGATATCACGCTCACGGCGCTCGCGGGCGAAACCTATCCGCTCTTCCAAAACGCCGGAAACGGCAGCTTCAATGACGTAACGTATGCAAGTAAAATGGGCAGCCTAAGCCTGCATCACAGCGGCTGGGGGACGGGGCTGGTGGATTTCAACAATGACGGCTGGAAGGATCTGTTCACCGCCAATTCGCACGTAAACGATCGGGTGGAGATGTTCGAAGACGCGGTTTATAAAGAACCGGACAGCGTCTTCGCCAATGCGCAAAACGGTACATTTCAAGATATGTCGAAAGGCGCGGGACTGACCGGAGCCAGAGCGCATCGCGGCAGCGCCTACGCCGATTTGGACGGGGACGGCAAGATTGATGCGGTGGTTACTTCGCTCGAAGCGCCGACGGAGTTGTGGCACAACGTCAGCCCCGAGGCGAACCACTGGCTCGGTATTCGCCTGACCGGCACGCATTCGAATCGCGACGGCATAGGCGCTCGTGTCCGGATCGGTGCGCAATGGAACGATATGACCAGCGCGGTGAGTTACGCGTCGGCCTGCTTGTGCGACGTGCATTTCGGGCTGGACAAGCAGAATGTAGTCGAAAGCCTGCAGATTACCTGGCCGAACGGAAAACGCCAGGAATTGAAGAATGTCAAAGCAGATCAGGTGGTGAAGATCAAGGAACCCTAGTGGGGGCGGAGATTTCGGCTTCTTTCGCCAGGTCGTCGTTGATCTGCTGATTTTTCTGCTTAATCTGCTGATATTCGACCATCGCTTTGCGTGCTTCGGCAGTATCTCCGGTCGCTTGATACGCCCGCGCTAGGCTATAGTGCAGGCTGCCATCATCATCGAGCGCTACCGCCTTGGCAAGATGCGGCACAGCTTCGGCGTTTTGATTCAGGAGCGCAAGAACCATCCCCAGAGCCGCATGGGCGGGCAGCAATTGTGGATCGAGTTTCACAGCAGTAGTTAAGTACGGGAGCGCCTTTTCGGGCTGCTCGGTGCGCCACAGGCTCTCACCCATCATGAAATTCAAATCCGGCGCGTTCGGCTCCTCTCCAAGCAGCGTTTTCAGCAGAGGCATTGCTTCGTCATAGCGGTGCGCAAGAACCAGCGAGGTAACAAGCTCTGTCTGTAAGCGGGAATTACCAGGAGAGAGTTGCAGAGCCGCACGCCACTCACCCGCGGCTTCGGCGTCCTGCCCGTGGCCATGCAGAATTTGCGCCTTCAGCGCGTGAATTTCGACCGAATCGCCCAACCGGCCCAGGTGATCGAACGCGTCGAGCGCCAGTTGGTTATAGGCTTTGGTCCGCCAGAACAGATTCGCCGGGCGCGCCGTCGCGCTTGCGAGCTTAATCGTGTTTGCGTAGTCGTGCTGAAGAAAGCGGCACTCGCCGGCATCGCTGGCGCAATTGGGCGCGGGCAGCTTCTGCTCGGCCTCTCGCTCGCGCGCGGCCCAGTCGGGGTGACTGGTGCTGTCGTACACCTTCGCAAGGCCCGCATGTACGCCGGGCAAATCGGGCAGTTTGCGTTCCGCCTGTTTATAAAAGAAGTACGCGCTGCGATACTGTTTGCGCTGGAAACGGGAATCGGCGAGTAACGCTGCCAGATAGGGCGACTCCGGAGCAAGTCTTGCAAGCTCCGAAAAGGTGTTCGCGGCCAGCGATTCATAGGCTTTTCCTAAACCGTACCAAGCCTTGGGATCGGATGGACTCAGCGCAGTCAGTCGTTGAAATTCTTCAGCCGCCTCAGAATAACGTTCCAGGCTCATATAAGCTCCGGCTAGCATTCCGCGCGCATTTAAATCAGTGGGTTGAACTTTGCTGAGTTTTTCAAGAGGAGCAAGCGCGAGCTTCGGCTGATTGCTTTGCAGCGCCGCCGTTGCGAGCGAGGTGAGCGCGGGAACATTCTCGGGCTGCGTTCGGAGCACGGCTTGAAAGTGGGGAATGGCTTCGCGCGGGTGGCCACCCATCTCTTCGGCGAGACCGAGATTCAGAACAAAGCCAAGGTTGCCGGGGAGGGCGGCAACCAGCTTTTCGTAAATCGGGATCGCCTCATCAAAGCGGCCCGCAGCCATCAACTCTTTCGCGTGATGCGACTGCGCAGCAAGGTCATCTGTTTGCGTTTGCGCGGGCATGAGAGTTGCGAAAAGAAAAAAGGCGGCCCCGGTCAGGAGTCGCCTTTTCGATGGGTGAAGCTTCAGCACTACTCCATAAAGTTACCAGCTAAACCTTCCGGCGAAACGAATGTTGCGTTCGCCGTAGGAACTAGTGATCCGCATGAAGTTCGAATCGTTCACGGTAGTATCTGGGTTGTTGAAATGCGAGGTGTTCGGCAGATTATAGAACTCTGTGCGGAACTCGAATTTGAGATTCTCGCGAATCGGGAAAATCCGTGAGATGCTCATGTCGGTGTTCCACAAACCAGGTCCCGCCAGGATGTTTCTTCCGGAGGTGCCGAAGGTACCCGTAGCGGTTACCGGAGCGAATGCGGCCGGATTGTAATAGAAGCCGGTAGATCCAACGCCGCCGAATCGCTGTACCGTCGGAAGCACTTGATTCGCCGTCTGCGTATTGTCGGGAGCGTTCAAGGAAGAACCATCGGCCCCGATGGTGAGCGGGTTACCGGTATAGGCGGCTTCGATCCCGCTAAGTTCCCAACCGCCCAGGATTTTCGCGGCGATGCCACTATTGACGAACTTCTTACCGGTACCGAATGGCAGATCATATATCCAGCCGAGCTGTAAAACCTGACGGCGATCGAAGCCGGCGGAAGCGCGATTGCGCTGGAAGACTGGACCCCAGTTCCAGTTCACACCCGTCCAGCCATCATCATCAGCGTAATCGATAGCGTGGGACCAAGTGTATGCACCTTTCAACATCAAGCCGTGCGAGAACTGTTTATTCACACTCATCTGCAGTGAATTGTATTCCGAGCTCAGATAACCGTCCCAGACATTCGTCGCGATGGTACGCCCGAATTCCGCATATTGGGGCAGCCCCGTAGTGCCGGAGTTGGGATAACCAGAATTGATATCGCGATCGGCGAATTGGTGTACGGTGTGTTGACCGACGTAGCCGGCGGATGCCACAACCGCTCCTGGAAGCTGCCGCTCCAAGGTGAAGTTATACGACTGAATATAGCCGCGGTGGATTTCGCTGTTATAGGCAGGCGCACGTTCGCTGGCGGTCGGATCGAGCGGAATAATGCCGGTCGATAGGTCCGGGCCAACCACCGGCGGAATGCCGGCGGTCAACGTGCTCGGGACGAAGGTGCTCGGAGAGCCTATATTCGCGACTGAGAAGCCGTTCAAAGGGCTGTATGCGTTGTTGATGGTAAGCGGATAAAAACCGCGTAATGGGCGCGAGAACGGCAGCGGATCATAATTTAAACCATAGCCCGCGCGCACGACCGTCTTTTCATTAAGGCGATATGCAATTCCCAATCGTGGGGAGAAGAGCTTATGGCTGACCGAAAGGTAGGGATCGACAGGAACGCTACCGCGACCACCCATATAGACGTCGTTGTTGGTGGGATCGTAACTTTCGATGCCTTTTCCGCAGCAGCGCGTCATGAGCGGATACAACTCGTAACGGAGGCCAAGCGAAACGGTTAACTTTTGAGATACCTGCCAGCGGTCCTGCACGTACCACCCGAATTGCCATTCGCGGCCCGTCATTAGAATGTATTGCTCGCCCTTCTCCGTATCATCGGAAAGACCAAGCAAAAACTGCGCGTAGGCGTTGTACTGATTGGCGGCGGAGACAGCGTTGCCGCTGCCGTCGTTCGAGGTTGTAACGGCCCCCCCGAAATCGAAATAGCCGCGAGGGCCGCCCGGACTAAGTTCCGGCTGCCAGTGATTCAAATGGTGGCGAACCAGATCGAAGCCGAAGCGGATTTCGTGCGCTCCTTTGGTCCAGGCGAGCGAATCGCTGTTGGTGTACGTTTCATCCGTTCGAAACGCCGGCATCCAGTTCGGAACGCCAGTGCCCGTGTAGTAAGAACCCCAGTTCACGTTGGGGAAACCGCTATCGCGGATGTCGGCTCCGTTTAAGCCTGGAATGCCGAGCGCGGCCGAATAATCCTTTCCGTAATCGGTCCCTAATACGGTCTGATTCATACGCTGGTATCCAATGTTGCCGTCGAGCACCACCGTCGGAGAGAACACGTAGGTGTGGCCGATAGAAGCGACCTGGGTACTGGTGCGCCCCCTGCCGGGATCCGAGCCGGGAGCGGGGCCGCCGGCGGGACCGAAAATTCCATTACCGCCCGAGGTAGCGAACATGTTGTCGTATTTGATCCAAATGGAGTGTTTGTCAGTCCGGTTCCAGTTCACTTTCGCGTCGTACTGAAAGCGGTTAATTGCGGGGCTTTCGCTCGCTTCGTAGTTATTGACGGTACCCGGGAGGTTCGGAAGAGGAAGGAAGCTCTGTATTTTGAGCGCCGCCGGGGAGATGAATTGGGAAGGAATGGTTGAATTTTGGAAGGCTTGGCGCCCGCTCCCATCTGGGTTGCCGGTCAGCGGGTTATAGATCGTCGTTCCGTAGGCGGAGAAGTTTCCGTCGCGCTGGTCGGCAGTGGGCACGGTGTAGAGACCATTTGCGCTAGTCTTTTGCGTGGTGCCATCGAAGCTCACGAAATAGAAAAGCTTATCTTTCTTGATGGGTCCCCCAATGGTTCCCCCGTAATTGTTATAAATGCCGACCGGTTTAGGCGTTCCAGGTGAGAGGAAGTAGTTACGAGCATTCAGATGCTGATCGTTGTGGAAAATGAATGCACTGCCATGCAAGTCGTTGGTGCCCGACTTGGTGACAACCGTAATCGAAGATGCACCGGCTAAGCCTTGGTCCGCATCGGCTGCGCTGGTAGTGATGTTTACCACGTCAATCGTTTCGGCAGGAGCCGTGTACCCGGCGTATTGTGGCAGCCAAACGTTGACACTTTCGGCACCGTCAATCTTCGTAACATTGGTCTGGCCAGCTGCGCCGTTCACATGCGTGTTAAGCGGGGCGCCGGGATTATCGAGTGTCGAGTTGATGAACTGGGCCGGCGTGGTGCCAGGCGCGAGATTGATCAACGTCTGATAATTGCGATTCCCGCCAAGCGGCATGTTCACCACTGCTCTGGAATTGATTTCGGTGTGAGTATCCGCCTTATCGGTCTGCAGCTCTACAGCTTGAGCAGAAACGTTCACCTTTTCGGTAGCCGCCCCAAGTTCCAGATGAAGATCAATGCGAGTGACCGTGTTTGGAGTGACGGTAACGTTTGTCTGCTGCGATTCACGGAAGCCGGTCGTAACCGCATCGACGGTGTAGGTGCCAGGCAAAAGATTAGTAAGGTTGTAGCGGCCCGCCGAGTCCGACTTATCGGACCGTGTCAGACCGGTGCCGGTATTGGTTACGGTGATGGCGGAGCCGGGGACAACGGCGCCGCTCGGGTCGGTAACGGTACCGACAATCGAGCCATACAGGACCTGGCAGTCTGCAGACGTTTGCATACATAGCCAGACGGAAACCGCAAAAAGAGCAGCGAAAAGGCGCACAGCCAGTCGCCTGAACGAGTGGCATTCAGCAGAAGCGTTCATTTTTCCCACCTCAGAACTTTTTCAAAAACCGCGACAGCAATAGCGACCGGGAGAGCACATAACCCATTCAAAACTCACCCGGTTGTACTAGATCTTATAGCACGAGTGATGCTATTGCAAGAACTTTTGTTCGCCGGTCGTTCGTATGTGGGTTGACCGGGCTGGCGGATCGGCGGAAAGGTTGGTGAGTCCGAAACGGGTGCCGCTCCGGCATATACCGTCCCGCTAATACTGACAAACTCTGAGGACTCGACAAGTTTCTGAGTTGCTGAAATTATGGGCTAGCTTTATCCGAAAGCAGGTATTCGTGAGGATGCAACAAGCCTATGAGAAGGTCTGTGAAGAACAATGTGCGGGCAGTTCTCTTGAGGAACGTATTTTCACAGCGATGTATAGTTATCTGCGACGTGATCTGGGCTTGTCCGAACCGGTAGCACAAGCCCGGGCACGCGCCGAGGTTAGTGGCGAGTTAAACCGAAAGCGTTGTGACGAGTGCGAAACAGCCACCGGCCTTCTCTCCGGGAAGGTCGTTCTTGATCTCGGCGCCGGTCTGGGCGGCCTGTCCGCCGAGATGGCAAGGCGCGGTGCGATCGTGCTCGGCATGGAGCCAGGCAGCGGCTGGCGGGCGATTGCCGCGGAACGAGTCGGCGGAAACGCAGTTGTACTCGGTGCCTGCGGCGAGAATCTGCCGGTAGCATCTGGATCGGTGGATCTCATCGTCAGCTTGCAGGTGCTTGAACACGTCCAAAATCCCAAACGCGTGATAGAAGAGGCGTATCGTGTATTGAAGCCGGGCGGTTGCTTCTTCTTCGCTTACGAGAACTACCTGTCTTTCTATGAACCGCATTACCGAGTCCGCTGGTTTCCGCTATTGCCGAAACGTCTCGGCGCAGCTTACCTCCGGCGTTTGGGACGTGACTCCAAGTTCCTGCTCGAAGCCGTAACCTACACGACTTTCCCCAGTGTTCGGAGACACCTGTTCAGAACCGGGTTCGAATGTATGCGACATGCCGAATTCAGAAGACATCTTTCGTGCCCAACAAAGAAGTCTCCTAAATGGAGAACCTTAAAGGCATTGGCGAAGGTCGATGAGCGCGCAGCCATGTCGGTATTAGCTGCTCAGGACTACTTACGGCGCGTTTACAAAACCGGTATTGCTGAAAATGTCTGTAAGCCCGCCCAGGTTAGGGGTGCGCAATCACCAGCAGCGTAGGCGCGCGTGCAATCGTCGTTTCGAGCGCCAGTTTCGCATTCTCCGGGTCGAGCGCTGCAAAGCTCTCGTCCAGAATCACCAGGTCGGCGGATTGCAGCAGCGCTCGCGCGATAAACACGCGGCTCTTTTCTCCATGGGAAAGCTGCCATCCGCCTTCGCCCACCATCTGCATCAAGCCAGCCGGCATAACATCGAGCAGCGTGCCCAAGCCAAGTTCGCGGCAGACGGTCTCCGCTTCTTCCATATCCGCCTGCGTGGGCGGCCACTCTCTGCTGAGCAGAAGGTTGAACGCCAGAGTTTCCGTCAGAATATGATTTTCGTGAAATTGTGGAGCCGCGGCTATGCGCTTGCGCCATCGCGAGCGGCCCAAGGTTTTTCGATCGAGCCCGTTCGATAACAGCAAACCCGATTCCGGCTCGCGCATTCCGGAAAGCAATGACGCAAATGTCGTCTTGCCGCCCCCCGAGGGTCCTTCTAACAGAATCTTGTCGCCTGCGAAGACGCACAAACTTCCCGATTGCAAAGCGGCGCGCCCGGCCGGCCGGTAGCGGAACGACAGGCGATCCGCTTCCAACACCTTATGCGAGCGTTTCCCTTCACTCGCAACCTGCTCGCCCAGCGCCTCCGTCCGGGCCGCCGCCCGGAACAACGGCGCAATCCGCTGGAAGGCCACCCACGCCGCCCCGACGTCCGCAAAGGAACCGGTCAACTTGCGGAGTGCCGAGTACGCCAGCAGCACCCCACCGAGTAGCAATCCAATGCTGTTATCGGCGGTCTGCCGCGCCAGAACCGACGGTAGCAAACACGCGATTCCCGCCAGTAACCAACTCCGCGGCAGTGCGCCGATGAGCCACGCGGCCGCCGCATCAAGAGCTTTCGAAACTCCCAAATATCTATGCAGCGCGGCATCTTCCGCTGAGTGCCACTCTCTACGGTTCAATTGCGCCAGACGCGTGCGGTGGCCGACCATGGTCTCCACCAGATCCTCCGTCATTTCCATGCGCCGCTCAGTCCACTCGTGATAACGACGCAAAAATCGCCAGCCCGCGAACGCTGTCAGCCCACACCAGGCGAGCAGCACCGGCGCGAACCGGCCTAGCACAAACAACGCCATCGCGATCTCAATCGACGCCAGTACGCCTCCCAAGCCGCCGCTCAACGCCAGCGTCTCGACGGCTTCCGCTTCGAGCGCCTGCCCCAAAAACGTTCCAGCGCCGTTATGCCGCATTTCTTCCGGCCCTAATTTCATCGCTCCGCAAAGCAGTCGCCGTTTCAGAAAACCGCCCAGCCCGATCGCGAACAGGCCTTGCATCCAGGTGGTCACGATCTGGCATGGCACGAGCGTAAACAACAGCAGCACCCAGGCCCAAATCCAACCGCGTTCGAGTCTTCCGGCCAAGGACAGGCTGCCGAGCAGCGCCCATGACGCGAGCCAGAGAAAAGACTGCACTGTGTGGGCGCCGAGCATACCGAGCCCATTACCAATGACGCCCGCCTGCCGAAGTAGCAGCGCCGGACTCGCACCCGGGTCTGTGCGCAAAATCCACGCGTCGCAAAAGCGAGTCTTTGCCAGTTGCTCATTGAGCAAACGTTGATAAATGCGCGGCGAAATCTGAGCCGTAGCGAATAGTTTGTCAAGTGCCGGCCGGTGCTCTTCTTCCGCCGCACCCCGCAGGGCTCGGCAAACATCCGCGATCGCAACTCTCTGTTTGCGCAAATCGGGTGCGAGCAGTTCGATACGCCGGCCGCGGACGCCAAGTACAACAAGATAGCCATGCTCTGGGAGGCGCAGTAAGGCGGGATAACAACTCACCAGCGCTTCCGGCAAGTCGCCCATCGTTGATCGAACCTGTTCCGCTTCGCAGCCGCGGCGCGCGGCCATGTCGGTCAGCCAGCTGGTGATGTCGCACTCCTTGGGCGGCGCGCCACTCCCTTCAGCGTTGGCGGTCAGCCGGGAACGCAGAAGCAATTCGTACAAAGCCTCGTGCAATCGCTGGTGCGGCCAGGCGTATTCGTTCATGCGACCTCAGCCTGCCTCTCGGAAGGTTCGAGAGCCGTCACATCCTCGACAATCCGTCCGGCACGCACATGCACTCGCCGCCAATGCTTGCCACCCCACAAGCCCACGCGCGTTTCCTCTTCGGCGGCCAGCAATTGCGAATACCGCGAGAGCGCATTCGAGAGCGCAACCGGTATTCCCGATTCCGCGATCCGACCACCTTCAATTACCACTACCTGATCGAAGTCCTGCGTTTCCGCCAAATCGTGCGTCACGCAAAGCAGCGTTGCCCCTCGCCAAAAGTGGCGGGCGCGTTTGAGGAGTTGCCGCCGTTTTTCGCGGTCCAGGCCGCGGAATGGCTCATCCAGAATCACTAAGCGTGCGTTCGGCCGCAACAGCGCTCGCGCGAAACGAACGCGCTGCCCTTCGCCCCCCGAGACGAGCGCTCCCCCTTCGCCCAGTTTCGTTTGCATGCCTTCGGGTAGGCTTTCGAGCACGCCCCGCAACAACGCCTGGTCGATCGCTTCGCCTGTTGTTTCGCCGGCGGTATCCGCGCCGTACTGCACGTTGGCAAGCAGCGAGCGGTTCCATAACTGCACCGCCGGATCGACCCATGCCGTCGATGAACGCAGCGCTTCCACGTTCAACGGCTTCCCGTCTACAAAAATCGAGCCTTGCGCCGGTTTCAACCATCCGAGCAGCAAACTCACCAGGCTCGACTTCCCTGCCCCGGAGGGACCCACAACCGCCACATGACTTGCGGGTTCGATTCGCAGGTTTAGATCCTCGAGAATGCGATGCCCGGAGGCGTCGACAGTTACGCCGCGAAATTCAATCGGCGGGGCGCCCGGCAGCGGAGATTCCTGCAGTGCACTTATGTCTTCTTCAGGCGCGCCCAACGGATCGAGCAAACGTAATGTCAAATTGCGGTAATAAGGATACTGCCGGACCAGAGTTCCGATCTCCTGCCCGAGCACCGGCAGATTGAGGATCCAATACACCAGCAGAAGTACACGTCCGATTTCCATGCCATGAAAAGGATGCACCAGCAGTAGCGCGGCCACTACACCGAAAATGGCGGTCAGTTGGAGCGCCTCTACTCCCACTGCCAGACGCTGCAATCCGAACGCGGCATGCGCCCACTCCCCAAGCAGCTTCGCGTGCTCCTGCTTCACGTTGCGTTCTCCGCCATGTGCGCGGATCGCAAACAACCCGAGCATTGCATCCAGATAAAAACGCGTCAACCCGGCCGCATGGCTACGTACACGAAGATCGCGTTCGGCCAATATCGATTGCGTGGTAAACGCAGGCACGAGCACAATTGCCACAATCAGCCACGCAAAACCAGCCACGGACGGTTCGAGCCAGTGAATGGCGGCGGCCGTAAAACACAACTCGAAAACGGCGCGCAATAACTGCCGCACCTGGTCCGGCAAACTCCGCAGCCGTTTTGTCGCATGGCTGCGTTCGGCCATGTCGGATGTTAAGCGGCTCTGAAAATAACGGTCGCCGAGCTTGGGGATCTTTTCTAAGAAGCGCACGCGCAGGCGGTTTTCGATCTGCCGTCCAAGCCTTGCCGCAACTGCGAAGACAGGCCATTCGAGCAAGAAAAGAGCCAGCCCGAACAGCAGCACCGCCGTGAGAGCGCCAATGCGCTGCCCGGCTAAACCTAACTCTCGGGTTACGTCGAACAGGCCGCGAAAGAGCATGGCTTCAACAATTGTTCCGGCGCCCGCTATTAGAAGCGCCGCCACCATCAGCACGGCGGCAAGCGGGCCGCTCTGCCAAAGAGCAGCTGCCAGTTCCCTTCCCGGCCGGACCGGCGTTTCTTCCATGGCGGCCTTCAATTCGCCGGTCAGCTCTTGGGACACGCCGCCGTCGCATTTGCCGTTTACCCGGACCAGCACGGCGCCGCGCATCCAAACCTCATCGCCGTCGCCAGCTCTCACGGACCAATAGCGCTCCGGAATCAGCTCCGGATTCTCGCAAAGTCGCTCCAGAATGCGCGCGCTTTTTAACGAATGGGCCAGCCGCACGGCGGCGTCCAGGGCGGCAAATCCGCGCCAGCTTTCGTCCGCCGCCGCGCGCGTGAGCAAACGGTCCTGTTCGGCGCGCCGTAGCCCTACCTTTTTCATTCGCGTGCGCAGCGCGGCAATAAACTCCGGCGAAGCGGCGAACTCACGCCAATCCGCTGCCGGGACAGGCGTCGCGTGCCGGTAAATCTCCTGTTCGAAGCGAGGGCGGCTGATCCAACGCCGTCCGACGGATGGGTCCATCACCTGCACCCACCTGCCATGCGTGCGCCAAACCACCACAAAATGCGTTAGCCCGTTTGGCAGCACGACCACGACCAGAGCGGGCAACGCGGCGAACAAATGATCCACCGGCAGCAGAACCTGTTCGGCTTTCAGCCCCAGTTGATTGGCGACGCTTTCCATGGTGTCGATCGAAGTCCCGTCAATGCCGGTCTGGCAGGCTTCTCGTAAGCGGCCATAGCTCACCGGGATACCAAAGCCCGCGAGCAGGCATTTCAGGGCAGCCGGCCCGCAATCCATATTGGAGGTCTGTACCACCTCCGGCACGAGCAAACGGCGCCTCAATTGACGTCTCAATTGACACCCAGCGCTTGGCCAGCCGAGCGCAGGACCAGCGCGGCGGGCGAAAGATGCTCCACTTCAATTTCGACCTTGCCCGGCAACCCGTGTTGAAACGGAATGCGGGAATGCGGCTGGGGAAGGACTGCCAGTTCAACCCGCACCTTGCCGTCGCGGATATCCCCGGCCACGTGCGAAACACGAGCGGGAACTACGCCGTACTGCGCCCAAGGGAAACCGTCGAGCCGGACTGCAGCGCGTTGCCCTGGATGTACTTTCCCAAGAGCAGCGGACGGCGTAAACTCGGCCACGACCTGCAATCGGCCGCCGGGCAGAATCAGGCCCAACTGCTGGCCTTCGCTGATATGCGCGCCCGGCCGGAGCACGGCACATTCGCCGAGTTTGCCCGCGATCGGCGCACGAATGCGGCGGCGCTCTACATCTTCTTGTAACCGGTAAATTGCGGCGGTGGCGTTCGTCTCTTCCGCTTCGAGTTTGGCAATATCGACGCTAATCTGCTTCAGGCGAACGTCGCGGTCGCGATCCCGCACGGCTGTTTCCGGCCCGAGCCGCTCCATCGCAAGTTTGAGCGCGTCGGCCGCCGCACGCCGGCCGGCTGCTTCGGCTGCCGCCTTTTGGGCGTCGGCCTCGGATACAATTCCATCGGCGTGCAGGCGCGAGGCCCGGTCCGCTTCAACCGCCGCCAGTTTCGATTCGACAGCCGCCTGCCGGTATTGCTCGTTGGCCGCTTCCCGCGAAAATCCAAGTACGCGCTGATCGTCCGAACGGCCGGCGCTATCTTCTTTCATCTGCGCCCGCAACGCAGCAATCTGGGGTTCTATGCTGGCGAGCTTGGTCCGATGTTCAGCCAGGCTCAATTGCTGTTCTTCGCCGTCGAGTTCGAGCAGGATTTCTCCGGCCTGAACCTGGCGTCCCAAGGTCAGATGTGAGGCAACCAACTCACCGGAGGCATTAGCCTGGAGCGGATAGGCTGCGCCATTCACTTCCAGCCGCGCCGCATCCGAGATCTCGTAACGCGTGACGCGGGCTCGAAAGGCCCATATGCCCCAAGCCCCCAATAAGAGGAATGCACCTACCAGTACCGCCGCGGACTTCAGCCCGTGATCGATCCGCAAGGCGGCGTTCACCCGTCCAAAAGTAATTGCCATCCAAGTACTAGTGGGGGATAGGAGCAAAAATTATGGCCGCCGGAAAAAAAATTCGCGGCGGCCACTGTTTTTATTAATCCAACCTGAATAAATGCCGAAGAGATAACTAGCAACCCCACTGGGTGCGACCGGCTTTCACATTGCTCTTGATCTTCATGAATACTGTCTCCTTTCCTAGAAACGCCTTTTTGGCTGGCAGGCCAAAAAAAGTTCTAAAGCTTGGTACTGGAACTGCCGAAGAGAAAACTAGCAACCCCACTGGGTGCGACCGGCTTTCACGTTGCTCTTGATCTTCATGATTATGGCTCCTTTCACAAACTCCAGGCGCTTGCTGGCAGGCAACCGCCTGGGCTCACTACCCAGACACAATCCTAGTTATTACGGCGCAATTCGCCGAGACAGAAACGTGTATCGCCAATAGCCGCCCGATCAGGTTAGAGCCTGAATCTCAGCAGCTTAGCTTTGCTTTCTGCGTGAACTAGATATTTATTTTTATAACCGCTTTTTGACGAATTTCAAATTAGGATTCGCCTTCAGCGCTACTCCTCGATGGGTAGATGCTATTCTCCAAGCGAGGCAATTGTCATGACCGGGCGAACGGCAACTTTGCTCGTCACCTGCGCGGCAGTCTTTGTAGGCGCCGCGTATGCGCTCGATCGAACGCTGCCTCATCCTTTTCGCGAATACCCGGGCGTCGAATATCAACTTGGCTCGATCCCGCTGCCCCCCGATTCCCGCCACAAAGGCGAATGGACGTTCGCGCGGCTGATGTATCCGGGTGGCTGGAATGACGGCTACGCTAACGGACGCGAAGGATACTGGACGGAAGGCCCGTCACTCTGGACGCAAGATTACCCTCGAGCTGACCGCCATTTTTCGGAGGCAGTCGAGCGGCTCACTCGGATTGACGTACGGCCGCTCGAGGAAGCCGTTAATCTCGATGACGGCAACCAGGTTTACAACTGGCCGTGGCTTTACGCGGTGCAGGTTGGCGAATGGGGCATCACGGATTCGCAAGCCGGGAAGCTGCGCGATTATCTGTTGCGCGGCGGCTTCTTCATGGCTGACGATTTTCATGGCACGGTCGAGTGGCAGGTCTTTGAGGAAAGCATGAAGCGCGTTTTCCCGGACCGGCAAATCGTCGACATTCCGGACAGCGACGCGATTTTTCACACGGTGTACGATCTTGACGACCGGTATCAGGTGGTTGGGGCCGAACATTTAGCGGAGGGGCACAAAGCAGACGGCTACGTAGCCCGCTGGCGCGGCATTTACGACGACAAGGGCCGCATCATGGTGGCAATCTCCTTCAACTCAGACATTGGCGACTCGTGGGAGTGGGCCGATTCGCCGGAATACCCGGAGAAATATTCGGCGCTGGGCGTGCGTCTGGGCGTGAACTACATCGTGTATGCGATGACTCACTGAAGGGCGGTTCCCCCGCCGAGGGAGACGGGTGCCGCGCTGCCGTCATAGAGGCTGTTGAACAACAGTTTAAACGTGCCATGCGGCTGCGCCCGAAACGTGACTTCCGGGCCGAGGAGGAAGACTTTGCCTCGTCCACTATTTGCTTCGGCTATAGCGGTCCCGCCATTCAGATACGCTTGGCCCCAAGCCCAGCCGCTCACGAGCGGTTTGGATCCGGAGAACCAGGCGACCGCCGAGGTTTGCCTTTGCGCCGCGTCGGGAGCCAGGCGGAAGACCGGGCTGTTATCGAAGAAAACGTCGGCCGACGAAGGCATGCCGTACGCGAGCGGGTTTGAGTTGTCGAGCGAAAGTCTCAGCAGCGATCCCGGGATGTAATATTTTTCCTGCGGCAAGGGGTGCAGTTTTCCATCGGGACCTAACTGCGTGAGATAGTTCGAGACCGGCACGCCTAGCAGTTCGGCAAGACCGGTGGAGCTGCCGATGGTGACAATTGAGCCGCCGTCATTCAGAAACTGCTTGAGTTGCGGGACAGTGTGTTCGGGCGTGATCTGACCGAGCCACGCGCGATATTGCTCGGGAATATCGGTTGGCTTAGGCTGGCGTGGAGAATGTCCGCCGTAGGCGCCGTCGGTGAAGACCAGCACGTCGAATTTACTCTTGAGATCGCCGGCGTCGAGGGTTTGCGGGTACACCAGTTCGAACGGAAATTCATATTGCTCGAAGAGCCAGCGATCCCAACCCGAAGTCATCAAGCCGCCGTATCGATCGTAAAGGCCGATGCGAACCGGCTTTAATTGGAACGCCTGCGAAGCCGGGGTTTGCGCAACACCAATTGCGCTGACTCCGAGTTCCACAGCGGCTTGTTCAAGAATCTGCTTCGCCGCGGCGGTCGCGGGGACCCAGATCGCGCCGTAGCCGAGATGCTGGGCGTTTACGGTCTGATCGGTCGCGAGCCAGTACACTTCTGCATTCGCTTTGAGCAAGCGATTCAACGCGATGAACGAATCGTTTATGCGATGGCTCAGCAAGTAGCCCGCGGGATGGTCGGTTCCAGCCACCGTGCCGGGAGGCGGTTTGAGTACACCGTCCACCGGCGAGAACGGGCCATCGAAGGCGGACAAAATGCGGTCGAATTGCACACCCATTTGCAGTGCGAGCGTCCACCCAGCGCTGTCGTACGGCGGAATGGGAGGGCCGCCGGGATATTGGAAATCATTCGGATAATGCTGCGGCTCGAACATATCGAGTATGTGCGGGCGAAAGGCTTGCGCCGTCTTTACGACGTACGAACCCGCCGGATAGCCCTTGCCGTTCACCTCGAAAGGAGCGGTCGCGCGAAGCACGGCTACACCGACCTTGAGCAGCGTGTTGACGAACTTGGTCGCGGTTAAGAAGTCGGGCTGATCGGCGGGAAGGATATAGCCGCGGGGGTCGCGATGCTCGGGATCGTGGAGGATTTTCGTGTAGAGATCGAGCGGGAGATTGCGCGGATTCGCGTCGCCGGCAGCAGCGCGGAGTGCGTCGATGCGATCGGGCGTGATTGTCCAGTGATCTTCGCTGCCGTTGCGAATGGAATTGCGGCCCATGAGATAGAAATCGTAGAGCAGCGTTTCGCGGTTGCGAGAGGCGTAATCGAGCACGGCGCGGTTATTGGTTACGTCGTAATCGATCGACTGGCGATAATGCCAGAGCTGCGGAACAACGGGGAGGGGCCAATCGCCAGTCGGTAATTGCTTGTCCGCGACGAGCGGAATCCGGGTCGGCGTGGGGCTGCCGATAATTTCGGTGAGCAGGCCGATCATGTTGTGGAAATAGGTAATCGTGCGGAGGCCGCCGTTCCACCAGGTCGAGTAATTAGCGGCGGTGCGCTGCGCGGAGCCTCCTTTTCCTTCGGCAACCAAGCGCTCGTGCATGGCGGTGCCGACGGCTTCGACGTTCAAGGGGATCAATGGGTCGAAGTTGTAATTAAAAGGATCGCGGAACGGCGGCATAAAGACGACCGCGCCGGCGGGCCCAGTCTGGTGATGGTTGTAGACGATTTGCGGAAACCACTCGAGAAAAAGCTGACGGTTCATGTTGGTGGTTTCGGGCATGTTGGACATGTAGAAATCGCGATTGTTGTCGTGCCCGACGTAATGCTGGAAGAGGCGCGGCAGGTAATCGAGGGAACGCTTGCCGGGATCGGGTTCGCGCATGTACCAGTTGGCGACCAGCTCCTGGCCATCGGGATTGGCGAGGACGCAGAGTTGGATGGTGTCGTTCAGGAAGCGCAGCGTTTCGGGATCGCTGCGGCTGACCATTTCGTAGACGTGCTCCATCAGTTGTTGTGAGCCCACGGTTTCGTTCGCGTGCAAGCCGCCGTCAATCCAGACAACGGCGCGGCCTTCGCGGGCAAGCGCATGGGCCTGGTCGTCAGTGAGATTTTCGGCATGGGCCAGTTTTGAAGAGATGTCTTTGAAATGGGCGAGGCGGCGCAGGTTTTCAGGGGACGAGAGGATCGCCATGTATTGCGGGCGGCCTTCGGCGGTCGGGCCGATATCGACCAGCTTCATGCGGTCGGATTCAGCGGCAAGTGTTTTCCAATAGGCTGCGAGCTGGGTGTAGTTGGCGATGTGATAGTCGTCGCCGAGATTGAAGCCGAGCGCGGCTTCGGGCGTGGTGATGGCGGATTGGAGCAGGCCAGCAAAGCAGCACAGCAGGACGCAGGAGGAGTACTTACTTCTTCGTGCCATTGGAGTGGCCGTGGCGCCAGTAGACGGTGCAGTCGTCAAAGTCCTGATGGTTGGGGAAGAGGTCGTTGAGGCGCAGATCGTCTTCGACGTCGTCCTTGCAGGTTTCTACAGTTTCGAAGCGGCCTTTAGCAATCTGCTCGCCAAGCTTTTTGAACGAGACGATGTGGTAAAGATCGGCTTCTTTTTCAGGCAGGTCGAGCTTGTGCGAGTAGGAAAACTCCAGGCGTGCCGGGGGGCGCTGATGAAGGAGAAAGTAGACGAGTTCGTCGGCCATGTATTCTTTGCCGGGAGGCGTGACTTCTTTGACTTTGGCGGCGATTTTTTCGTAGTCGTCCCAGTGGGTGGCGTCGCGATCGTCGAATTGCCACTTGGTCATACCGCAGATCATGATGACCAGCAGGATGGCGGTGGGCCAGCGTGGGCGGTCCGGGCCGATCAGGCGGGAACCAGCGTAATAGAAGCCCACACCCGAGAGTAAGGCGACGAACGGGATGATGAAGATGAAGTAGCGGCCGAAGGTGGGATGAGCGGTGGCGATGAAGGCGCCCGTGAAGATCGACATAGCGGCTGCGAGATAGAGCTCATAAAGCAGTTTTCGATCCCAGCCGCTGCGGCGAATGAGAAAGAAGAGGCCGAGAATCGCGAGCAGGCCAAGCAGCAGGGTTTGCGCGGAGGTGGTCCAGTCGAGGAAGATGTCGAAATCGTGTGCGCCGACATCGCCCCAGTTGACACGGCGGAAGAGCGCCTGATATTCGATGACGTTGAATAGCGTGAGGCGCGGCGAACGGATGAAGAGGACGATTTCGGGCAGGAACGGGAGGATTGCCGCGAGGCAAAAGGCCACGATTTTAGGAAGGCGGCGACCGGCGCGATTAACGAGCGCGATCCAGATCAGCAAAACGGGTAGAGCCGGAGCAACGAGCAAGGTGGAACCGGCCGCGGCGGAGATGAGCAGCGAGGCGAGGACGGTAAGCCAGACGGAAGCGCGGTCGACTGCTTTGACCGCGACCAGGAACGAGAGAAAAGTGAGCAGCGAGCCGCTGCCATAGGCCTGAGCGGACGTGCCGAACGGAACGAACACGGTATCAAACCCGATGAAGCCGGCGACGATGGCGGCACAGGAGACTTTCCAGCGATCGACGGGAAAGCGGCGCAGCGTGTAGGCGGCGGCTAGCCAGACGGTAGCGCAGACGAAGAGCGCGTCGAAGAACTGGACCGAGTGCCAGTTGTCGCCGAAGACGCGCAGCACAAACGCGTTCCAATAGGCGTTCAGCAGCGTCTGGGGAAAGCAGAAATCTATATAAGGAGTGACGCCACGGTTGATGAGCTGGGCGGCAACGAGGTGGAAGCCTTCGTCCCAGACAAAGGAGAGGGTTTCGGCATAGATGACGATGGCGATGGTCAGCAGTACGAGAAAAGCGGGTAGCAGCAGGCGCGCAGGCGGAAGCCTACTCCACACAGGACGAGGTAAGGAACGGGGCTGGTGGTTTTCAATCATCGCGCGGATGAGAGTAATTATAGGGTGCGAGGTCAGGATGGAGGATTGCGATCGCGCATGGTTTCGAAGAAGCGATCAAGTTCGCTGGAGCGGCGGCTTTCGCGGCGTTTCGCGAGGAGCTGTTCCTTGCGTTCAAGAAGCCTGATGCGCAATTCAACGTGTTCGAGGACCAGGGCTTCCGTTTTAAGGGCGGTGCTTCCGGCGTTACCGAGGAAACTCACAGCGCGCTGGTAGCTGCGCTCGTGGGTGGTGCGGTAACGAAGCATGCGTTCGAGAAGTTTGTGCTGCTCTTCGGTCCAGAGAAACGGATCGGGCTGCGCGCGGCAGAGGGCGGCTTCGGTTTCCTGATAGCGGCGGACGGCGCGCATCATAAACCATTGGGCGAGGGCGGCTTGTTCAGCGAGCGAGACCAGAAACTCGTCGCCCCCGTATTCCGAGCGATTTACCCACAGGGCCAGAACAGCTTTCCATTCGGCTTCACTTTCGCCGGGCAGCAGGATCACGCGGGAGCATAAGCCGTGGGTGGTGGCGTTGTGGCTGGCGGCGGCTTTACCAGCGGTGGTGCGCGGTCCGGTGGAACCGTTGGGATTGGCTGGCGAACGTTTGGACATGGCGGACGGTTTCGCTTGCGAGTGTGGCGCGGGCGAGGCCTGGCGGACTGGTCGAAAATTGGCTAAGTGTTTGATAGTGAGGGGAAACAAAGATTTTTGAGAAATGTGATGCGGCGAGGAGACCGGGGCGGCACGACGTTTTGCGAAACGAAGTCCCTATGTAGCTTTCTACAACGAACTAATCTTGCCACATTCCGAGAAAACGACGACGATAGAGGGATGCAGCCACACTCCAGGCTTGGCGAGTACAACATTATCGGCTTTGTCACCATCGTGGACGTCGCGCGGGCGAAGGCCTTTTATCAGGACACGCTTGGTTTACGTTTGATGGCGGAAGAACCTCCATTTGCGCTTGTGTTTGAGGCGAATGGCATCATGCTGCGTCTGGGAATGGCGAGCGAGCTTCCCGCCGCCCATGGGACGGTACTGGGCTGGCAAGTGCCTGAAATCGTTACAGCTGTAAAGGACTTAGAAGAGGCCGGGGTCCGCTTTGAACGCTACCCGCAGCTCAAGCAGGACGAACTGGGAGTGTGGGTTTCCCCGACCGGTGCAAAAGTGGCGTGGTTTAAGGATCCCGATGGGAATACGCTGAGCCTCTCGGAGCATCCTGAATTGAAGTGAGGGACTCACGGGAAGGAGGCGGGCTCTACTGCCAGGCAGTCGACAACTTCAGGAGGTCATCCGGAATTGGATCGGATCTGCGGCGCCGGATGAGAATCTGACAGATACACCACTCTGACACATCCAGCGGACATCGAAATGCTTCGGCTATGCCGTCTGTTTTGACTTCCCAATATGCTTAGTAACGTTGAGCCCAAGTTTTTTGTAAAGGCGACGCTGCGTTCCAGATCCCGGCAGATAATGCTCACGTGCTAAAAATCATCGATCATAGTAATTTTTGTTCATTTCGCTGAGAAGGCCGGCACCGTCGAGTGGCGCCGTACGAACCACCCCAACAGGTGTAATTCACTGGTGCGAGTAGAGCGGCAGGGCCTTCGCGAACACCTTCGCGTGAAAGATCGTCGCGCCTTGTCCGCTGTTGCCGTCGCTCGTCACGACGTAGAGATCGTTCGTGCGGGGATGGATGGCCATACTGGTGGACTGCAGATTGTGCCCTGCATCCCTGCCAGGCAACAGTATCTGTCCGATCGGGATGCCGTTCTTGTTGAACACCAGCACGCGGCCTTGGCTGTAGATCGCCACATAGAGGTTACCGTCGCTATCGGCGCGCATCGAATCCGGAGCCGGACCGATGAAATGATAAGGAATCGCTGTGCCGACTGGTGCGATGGCGGTCGGGGACGCCAGCACGACCCGATGCAGGAGGTTTCTGGCGAACTCGGTGACCCACAATTCCTTTCCGTCTGGGCTCAGCGCGATCCCGTTTGCCATTGCAAGGTGTGGCAGCACGGGTGTGATCGTCTTGAAGTCAGGCGATACGTAGTAGGCGCCTCCCTTCGGTTCGGTCGAGATCCCTCGAAAGTCACTGAAGTAAAAGCCGCCGTGTGCGTCGAAGACCAAGTCATTGGGCATATAGCCGGCATTGGCGGGAACGATGGTCTGCATGCCCGTTCCGTCTGGTTTCACGGCGGCGATTAGACCAGTTCCTTTGGGATATTCATGGCCGCGATGAAGATGCGCCCATCCTTGTGAATCGCGATGCCTCCTGGACTGACATCATTCAACGAGACAACAGTGGAGAGGCGTTTATCCGGCGTGAGGCGCAGCACACGGCGGCCCGAAACATCGCAGAAGAGCAGATTGCCATTGCGCTCGAAGGCTGCGCCCTCGAGGACGATCCCCTCATGGGACACCTTGAACCACGGCTCGGCCACGACGGTCTGCAAGCCGCGCTCGGACGGTGGGATCGGAACCGGCCCGCGCGTTTGCGCGTCATAAGCGAGCGCGTGAATCGCTCCGTGCTGTTGACCATATGCGCCGGCCGCAAGACACGCGAAGACAGTAAAGGCGGCGAAGCGAGCTTTTTTCATGGTCCGCTGAATGCTTACTTCACACTGACGCCAATGGTCTGTCCGCCATCAACCACCATGGCGTGGCCTGTCGCAAAAGCACCATCGCTTGAGCTGAGCCACAATACCGCCGACGCAATCTCCTCAGGCTTACCTAAACGTCCAATCGGTTCTTGAGCGATCATGCTGGCGTACCCATCCGGTGCGCCTTCTGCGACACGTTGAATCATCGGCGTGTCGATAATTCCTGGGCAGATAGCGTTCACGCGAATGTTGCTTTTCGCATAATCGAGCGCAGCACATTTGGTGAGACCGATAACACCAAACTTGGTTGCCGCATATGCCCCCTGCCCAGTAAAACCAACCAGGCCAGCACCCGAGGATGTGTTCACAATCGAGCCGCCGCCCTGCTTGAGCATCACAGGCACCACATACTTCATGCACAGGAAAACGCCGCGCAGGTTGATGGCAACGATACGATCCCAATCGTCTTCCGTTATATCGGCAATGACGCCATACGGCTGTTCCACTCCCGCATTGTGGAAGGCCACATCGATGCGACCGAAGGCGGCGATGGCCTTGTCCACCGCCGCCTTTATATCATCGGCCTTCCTGACATCGCAAACGACGGCAAGCGCCCGACTCCCGGTTTCCTCGACTAGACGTGCGGTTTCCTGCACGCCCTCTTCCGCTATGTCTGCCACGACCACGCTCGCGCCTTCCTGCGCAAACGCAATCGCGGTCGCCCGTCCGATGCCGCTTGTAGCGCCAGTGACAAATGCAACTTTGCCTGTAAAACGTTGAGTTCGATTGGCTGTCATGATCTTGTCCTTGGAGCGCGGTCTGTCGCGAGTCGGGCCTGCGCGCCATCACTTCCGGTATTGCTCGTCGCTGACATGCTCCATCCATTCAACGACTTTTCCGTTGAGCTTCTCCTGTATAGCGATGTGCGTCATGCCCGTTATCGGTGTCGCGCCGTGCCAGTGCTTTTCACCGGGCGAGAACCAGACGACATCGCCGGGGCGAATCTCCTCGATTGGACCACCCTCGCGCTGCGCCCAACCACAGCCGGCGGTAACGATGAGCGTTTGTCCAAGCGGATGTGTATGCCATGCAGTACGAGCGCCTGGCTCGAACGTTACGCTGGCGCCCGAAACGAGTGCCGGATCGGGCGCCTGAAACAGTGGATCAATCCGCACGCTGCCCGTGAACCAATCGGAAGGTCCCTTTGCGGATGGCTGTGAGCCAGCTCGTTTGATTTCCATCTCTCTCCTTTTAGGTCGTTCGGTTGTTTGCCGCTGATGCGGGCAGCCGACCGTGTTTTACTGAAATCGCGATCAAAACAGGCGGTAGATACTCAGGGAAGCCGCCTACCGGAAACTTGCGAACGGCCTTTGCGACAAGCTCCTTTGCCTGAGCCGCTGAAACCGGAGTGCCGGGAGTTTTCTTAAACCAGTCCTGCGCTTCTTCGTCGGCTAATCCCGCCGGTACTTTCGGAGCGTAGGGCCATACATGAATGGGCGTGCCCGGTTCCACTCGCCAGCTCTCCGACAGTGGTCCAATATCGATAGCGTTGTATCCAATCGTGTCCATGAATTTCATCACGGTTTGCTTTGCTTGGGAATCGTCGCCAGCAACGGGAAGCGTGGTCCGGTTCGATCTGTCATGGGGACGAGCATCAATGAACAGGTGTGATGAGTCGAGGTTATTTACGGCCTTAACAAGTTTCGCGCCTTTGAGATGTTGCTGGATCAGTTCGCTTGATGTCCGCTCGGCCGAATCGAGAACCGGGATTTGACCGTCGCGAATCGGATAGTAATTCGTCGTGTCGATCACGATCTTGCTTTCGAAGGGCTCGATCGGAAGTTTGTCATACGCGTTGAACGGAGTTGCCAACACAACTAAATCCGCTGCTCGCGCACGCCTCTTCAGGAGTAGCGGCGCGTGCATGATCTCCAAGTTCGCGGACCAGACCAGCGAGCGTCTCAGGTCCGCGAGAGTTGCTCAACACGACGTTTAGTCCGGCAGCAATGGAAAGACGAGCCAATGCACTGGCGATTGCGCCGCTTCCAATAAATCCGATGGTCTGTGCCATACCGTCTTGTCTCCTCTTTTTGCAGTGATTGGTGTCCAGATCTTAGGCTCAGGTCGTGCGAAGAAGTGTCTTGATCGCCCGGCGTTCGTCCATCGCGCGGTAGCCTTCGGCAACCTGGTCGAGCGGCAGTACCAAATCGAATACTTTCCCCGGATTGATCTTTTCGTTCAGTACAAGGTCGATCAGATCAGGGAGGTACCGGCGCACCGGGGCTGGACCGCCGTGTAGATGGACCTCACCAAAGAACAACTCTGTCCCGTCGAGTTTCACCTCGTGCGGAACGCCCACGTAGCTGACGTAGCCGCCAGGACGAGTGGAACGGATCGCCTGCAGCATGGATTCCTGCGTGCCAACACATTCCAGCACGGAGTCGGCGCCGAGCCCTTTTGTCATTTCCTTGATTCGCGCGATGCCTTCCTCGCCGCGCTCGGTCACGATGTCGGTTGCGCCGAACTCTCTTGCGAGGTTCTGCCGCGATGGGTGGCGGCTCATCGCGATAATGCGTTCAGCACCCATCTGCTTGGCTGAAAGCACACCAAGCAAACCAACTGCGCCATCACCCACAACTACCGCTGTTTTCCCGGGCTTTACATTTGCTGCATCCGCAGCAAACCAACCCGTCCCCAACACATCGGAAGTCGCCAGCAGACTGGGGATCAGTTCTTCGGGAGGAATATCCCGTGTGGGTACCAACGTCCCGTCCGCAAGCGACACGCGCAAAAGCGGCGCTTGTGCGGCCAGCATAAACTCGCGCTGTACGCAGGAGGACGGATAGCCGTCGTTGCAAATGACGCAAGTGTTATCCGAGGTAACAAATGAGCCGACCACGAATTGGCCGGGCTTAATGTTTCTAACCTCCTTACCAACCTCTTCGACGATGCCGCAGTACTCGTGTCCCATGGGGGTCGGCAGTTCTGCGAAATTGGCAATGCCTCGATAGGGCCATAGGTCCGATCCGCAGATACATGTTGCCGAGAGGCGCACGATCGCATCAGTCGGCTTGGTGATTGTAGGGTCCGGCCGATGTTCAAAACGAACATCGCGCGGGCCGTAGAGCATAGTTCCTTGCATTTGTAATCTCCTTTTTTAACCGTCGTTTATCGTCAGGGCGGCGCGATCACGCCGGCTCACCACTCAATCAATCTTCGATCCCGATAAAATCCTCCCGTGGGACCATCGTCCGGTAGAGTAGCCAGCCAAATCGCCGTGTGGGCCGCTTCTTCCGGCGTGCGGGGAGCCGCTTCGCCTCCCATGCGGGTGCGTACCCATCCGGGGCACATGCTGTTGACCTTCACATTCTTCGGGAGGTCCTTCGAAAGTGACAAGGTCAATGCGTTCAGCGCGGCTTTACTGATGGAGTAGGCAGCAGGACCGGAGAGTCCCTCGGCGAAGGACCCCCAGCCGGAAGAGACGTTCACGATCCGCCCATAGCCCCGTTCGTTCATGCCTGGCACGAGTTCCCGGATGAGCTCAAGAGGCGCCAGGAAGTTTACCTGTAAAGAGTAGTTGAGCTTATTACTTTGGATTTCCAGTATGTTTCCGGGCTCAAGTACGCCGGCATTGTTCACGAGAATATCGATGCCGCCATGTACATCGACGATGTTCTTAACCTGCGATCGGATATCCTCCGATCTCGAGAGGTCCAATTGCACGGCAACGGCATTTCCACCGAGTGCCCTGGCGGCATTCTCACCGTCTTCCGCCCGCCGGCTGCCGACCAGAACCTTGATTTCAGCTGGTCTGTTCAGCCCTGCGGTCGATAGCGAGTCCGATGCCGCGATTCGCCTCCTTGTCAACCAACGCTGTTCTCATTTCCGTCTCCTACACATACTGAACTTGGCCGAGGCCGTATGCATCACAAGCGGGATGCGATGCCGCAAGTTGCGCTAACGGACTACTGGATTCTGTGCGAGTGGGTAGATCTCCACTCGCCTGGGGAGGTCCCTTCCCACTTGTGAAAGGCTCGGATAAAGGAGTTGGGATCCTCATAGCCAAGCAGGTATGCTGTTTCGTTTAATTCGAGCGAGGGCTGCCGCAAATAGTGCTGCGCCATTTCGTGGCGCGCCTCTTCCATCAAAGCGTGAAACGTAGTTCCCTCTTCAAGCAGCTTTCGCTGGAAGGTGCGGGTACCCATGCGCAACTCCACCGCCACCTCTTCCAGTCGCGGCCGCTGCCCCGCGAGTGACCGCTTCAAGATCCCTTTCGCCTGCTCTTGAAGAGACCTGCTCGCCAGATACTGCTTCAGTTCGGATTCCAGTTGGGGCGCGATTACTTCCAGCAGATCCGGGTTGTACGTTATGAATGGCTGATCAAGGTCTTCTACTCGGAAGAAAAGGCGATTGTGGCGCGCTCCGAACTTCACCGGACACGCAAAGAAATTCTCATAAGCCTGCTTGTTTGTATTCGGGCGGCGCAATTCCACGCGCGATGGATGGATGTTGCGACCAATTCCACGCCGGCCAATCGTGACGGTCCACGCAAAGCAAGCATCAATCCAAATGGGGGACTCCGCGATCTCCGCCAGCAGCCACACAAATTCGACCGCACACTCTTTGCCGCGCTCCAACAGCCGGATTTCTTGCGGTGAGGTCAGTCGTTTATATCGAGCGACGCGGTTCAGGGCGTCGCGGAAGGAGCGAGTGAATAGCGCCGCAATAGCAATAGGACTGTAGTTCTCCGGTCGTTCTTCGGAGCCTAGCCTTAGGCCGATCGCCTGATCACCAGTGAGCTCGGCGATAGCGTCGTACAGGGCGCGCATCTCCTCGGTCGTGAGCCAGATACGCGTTTGCTGGAACAACTCGGATGGCAATCCCGCAAGCCGCAACACGGCATTTGCTGAGATGCCCATACTCTCCAGCTGCCGCCCCATGACCGAGAGAACTCGAAAACGATCTGCCATTCGTACACCCGGAATCGAGGACCAGCCGTGCTCTCTTGCCGTCCTCTGAACCCAGTCTAGCGACCACGGGGGGCTCCGTCACTCGCAGAAAATGCCTAATAACTCGCAAAAGATGCCAACCGAAGTCGCGTGTTCGGCAAAGCAAATTGATCACAGTTCGGGAGGTGGCTGGGTCCATCGAGCCAGAATTGGGCATGCTAAAGCTTTGCGGGATACCTGACCGTTCAGGCGCCATCCTAGTTCCGTAAAACCCGATCCGCACTTCCTGCGAGTTCGATCCCGGCTATTTATGTTGTTTCTGTTTTGGAATCAGCAGTAAGGCGTCTGAAGAACCATCCGGATTGGTGGCATTCACCGCGATCTCTCCAAAATCGTTGATATTCCCGACGTTGTAGGTAAGGGGCGGCGTATTCGCGGGAACCAAGTCCTGCAGCGCCGTAACGGTACCGTTTTCCCAGATCGCCGCACGTTGAGAGACGAAATTTCCGTTCTCATCGTATATCTGGCTCACGCCTACAATCTGGCCAAGTTCGTTCACGTTGTAGGCTTGAGCATCCGTGTCAGGCGACAAGAGAGGCAGGGCTTTGAGCCCGTGCTTGCGATCCCATTCAAAGGCGGGTCCGTGAATGTCTGCCGAGTAGAGCGAATAACCGACGACCTGGTTAAACGCATTGATACCGTATGCCTGCCCAACATCTCCGCCGAAAGTTCCGAGATTAACGGCAGTGTAGCCGGTTTCATTCCAATACCAAAGGCAGGGGACCTCGTTTGTGGCGGAGGTTTGCCACCCGACGATTACTCCGAATGCGTTCACTTCGTTGGCCCAGCCGCCCTCCTCTCCGGGAAGCAAGGGTAGCGCATGGATCTCGCCGCCGTACCAGGCAATCGGAGTAGAAAACTCGCTCTCCTCATCAACAGAGGAAGCGCCGACCACTTCGCCGAATATGCTGACGTCCAGGGCTGCCGAGATCCAGCCAGGATGAAGAGTCCCCAAATTGACCGGCTGGCCGTGGTCCCACAGAACCGCGGTTTGGAGCAGATTACCGTTCGCGTCCACATTGTTGGCCGTGCCGACGATCTGACCGCGGTCGTTGATGCTGAACGCGAATGCCCCGGGCCATCCGCTTAGGAGGGGAAGGGCCTCAAGTTTTCCGTCCTGCCAGAGGAAGCCTTGCGCGGTTGCAGCGCCCTGAGGCGCCGAGAATCCGGCGGAAATATAGGCATATCCGGTAACGACTTCGCGGTTGTTGACCGGCCTGACTATGCTTAAAAAGGAAGCAGTCTTGCCGGGCAGCACGCCAATCGGAACCACCTTGTAGCGCGCATAGTCCTCGTGGTCAATACCGCTTTGAGTGAGAAGATCCGCGCTGCCGTTCGAGATTGCGGGCGGTCCCTGGCTATTTTGTACCGGGCGATTGCCGCCGGCCCAAATGGCTGAACGTCCCATGCTGCTGGGCGTAAGCAGGAGTGGCCAGCGCGATCGTTAGCATGCCCATCACGGTAGCGGATTGAAATAGCAATTCTATGGTTTGGTTCTTCATTTATGTTTCCTTTCCTGTCAGTCGCTATTTGCGATATTCGTTTTTCTCTTGCCGCACGGCATTTCCAGCAGTGGTCGCGCTGCCGTCGGTTTCGAGCATTTGGAATTGGGAGAGATCACGTCCGGTGAGGAGAATGGCGAACTGGAACGTCTGGCCGTTCGAAGTGATCTGGATGGAACCGCTGCAATCACGGTTTACGGTATAGGTTCCCCCCGATGCGCTGGCATTGCTCACGACGACGGCGCCGTTTTCGACGTAGGTGAAGCCCGAGAGCGTGAAATTACCGGAGCCATCGAAGTGGGCGATCGCCTGAAAGGCGACAGGGACGTTGCTTACGTTGTGCCCGGACACCGTACCTGCGTAGCTTCCGCGAAGGCTCTCAACAGTGCAGGATTGGCCGAAGACCGGGCCGGCGGCGCTGAGCAAGAAAACCGCTGCCGGGAAGATAAATAGTTTATGCATATGTTCCTTTCCGAGTGAGTGAGGGGAATGAGCCGGAGATGAATGCCCCGGCTCATGGAGTTACTTCACTGTGAACTTCGCGGTAGTGCTGTTCGAGAGCGAACCCGAAACACCGGTGAAGGTGATGGTGTACGTGCCGTCTTTCGTGTTCTTGGGGAACAAGACTCCGGAGAGGGCGTAGGCCGTTCCGTTGACGTGAACCGTTCCTGGGAGATCCGCGCATTTGGTTCCCGCGGGACCGCCCGAGCAGCTCAGCGTCACGGTCCCGTTGAAACCGTTTACCGATTGCAGCTTGAGAATCACGCCGCCGAGTCTCTCGCGGTACACAATTTCCGCTGGCGGGATCGGCGTAATGGTAAAGTTGGCGACCGCGATGCCGGTTCCTTGCAAGGGGATGGTCTGGGTTGCCGGGTTGCCGTTCAGCGCGTTGTCGGTCAGGGTGGCCGAACTGTTAATGGGCCCGCTCACTTTGGGCGTGAAGCTGATGCTCAGATTGCAGTCCGCCCCAGGCGTGAGGGAGAAGCTCGCGGTGCAGTCGGCGGGCGTGCCCGAGCCTGCGTACCTGCTCGAAGTTCGCGCCGACGGTCAGACCCGGAGGAATCGCCGAGAGCGTGGCGTTGCCGATGTTCTCGATTTGGACCGACTGCGGGCTGTCGCTGCTGGTCGAGCCGACGTTGGTGGCGGCAAAGCTCAGTGTGGGCGGCGTGGAGCGGTTCACCTCCAGCACCTGGCCGTTGACTTTATTCGCGATGAAGACGTCGCCCGCGCCATCCACCGCCACGCCACTGGGAAATACGCTGGCGAGTACCGTGGTCTGGACGCCGCTGGGCGTCAGCTCCACCACGCGGCTGTTGAAGGTATCCGCGATGAAGAGATCGCCCGCGCCATCCACCGCCACGCCATAGGGGCTGTTCAATCCGCTGGCGGGTACCGTGGTCTGGACGCCGCCGGGCGTCACCTCCACCACGCGGCTGTTGTTCGTGTCCGCGATGAAGAGATCGCCCGCGCCATCCACCGCCAGGCCGAAGGGACCGCTCAAGTCCGCTGGCGGGAACCGTGGTCTGGACGCCGCCGGGCGTCACCTCCACCACGCGGCTGTGTTCGTGTCCGCGACGAAGACGTCGCCCGCTCCATCCACCGCCACGCCATTCAGGATCGTTCAGTCCGCTGCTGGGCACCGTGGTCTGGACGCCGCCGGGCGTCACCTCCACCACGTCGACCGTTGCTGCTGCTATCCGCGATGAAGACATCGCCCGCGCCATCCACCGCCACGCCAAAGGGCTGAGCCAATCCGCCGGCGACTCTGGTCTGGACGCCGCCGGGCGTCACCTCCACCACGCGCGGTTGTTGAAGCCATCCGCGATGAAGACATCGCCCGCTCCATCCACCGCCACGCCGAAGGGCTGGTTCAAATCCGCTGGCGGGCACCGTGGTCTGGACGCCTGGGCCGAAACCGATCTGCGGCCCCACGCCGATGCCGTGAACCAACGTTGTGGCCAGCACGTTGCCGCTCGCTGTCCACAATCTGGACAGCGCCGTTGCGCGCTCCGGCCAATTTGGGCGCGAAGGTCACATTCACGGTGCAGGACGAGCCGCCGGCCACGCTGCCGGTGCAGGTGCTGCCGCTCGCCAGGGTGAAGTCGAGGTTGGGCGCGCCCAGCGTGAGGACTTTGGGCGTTCCCAGCGTGGCCGGTATCGGCACGTTGTAGTTCAGCGTCAGCGTGGTGCTGGCGCCGATATTGATGCTGCCGAAGTTCACGGAAACCGTTTGCACCTCGACCACGCGGTGGTTGCCCGTATCGGCGATGAAAACGTCGCCCGCTCCGTCCAGCGTTACGCCGAAGGGATGACTCAGTCCGCTGCCTACCGTGTTCTGCGCGCCGCCGCCGGCCGGAATCTCCACCACGCGGCTGTTCTGGGTGTCCGCGATGAAGACATCGCCCGCTCCGTCCACCGCGACGCCATAAGGTTGATTCAGTTCGCTGCCCACCGTGGTCTGTGGACCGCCGCCAGCGGGAACTTCCACCACGCGGTTGTTGACGGTGTCCGCGATGAAGACATCGCCCGCTCCATCCACTGCCACACCGTGTGGATTATTCAGTCCGCCGACGGGCACCGTGGTCTGCGGACCGCCCCCGGCCGGAACCTCCACCACGCGGCTGTTGAACGTGTCGGCGATGAAGACATCGCCCGCTCCGTCTACCGTCACGCCAAAGGGATGATTCAGTCCGCTGCCCACCGTGGTCTGCGGGCCGCCGCCAGCCGGAATCTCCACCACGCGGCTGTTTTCGAAATCCGCGATGAAGACATCGCCCGCTCCATCCACCGCCACGCCATCGGGAACCGTCAGTCCGCTGGCGGGTACGGTGGTCTGGGCGCCGCCGGGCGTCACCTCCACCACGCGGTTGTTGTAGCTATCCGCGATGAAGACATCGCCCGCCTTGTCCACCGCCACGCCGTAGGGCTCATTCAGTCCGCTGGCGGGTACGGTGGTCTGGACCCCGGCAAAGCTGAGTTGAGCGTTGAGCTGGGACGCGGCCAGCAAAGTGAGCACTACCAGAGTGAGCGCAGCCGGCAGCGGCGCGGCAAGTCGAAGAGAAAACTTTCGTGGATGTGAGGAGGTCATACACTTTCAAAGCGAGAGCAGCACGTGGAAAGCTGCCATGTCTTTGAGAAAAAATTCTCGGCTAGTACCAAACGTTCCGATTGTTGGCCGGGCTACAGATAAAAAGACCTACGCGTGGCGTCGCAGCAAACCTCGACGATCGTGGCTAGTCTGATGGCCCGTTTCCTCTCCGGCGAAAACAATTGCTGCCATTCGGAATGAGCTGACGAGTAATCTCTGAAGCTCTGAGCGCTGATCTTAAGCAGGGGCAAATAGCTCCGAGGCCGCATTGGGCGTCTTCAGAGTGAGACCGAGGAGGTACAGTCGCTTGGAGAGGCGGGATCATGCGCTATTTGGTTTTGGCAACCGATTACGACGATACGATCGCGGTGGACGGGCAAATGCCGGAGGAGGTCATTGCGGCTATTGTGCGCCTGCGCGCGTCGGGACGGCGGGCCATACTGGTGACCGGAAGGCGACTGGAAGACCTGCTGGCGGTCTGTCCGCGCATCGATCTGTTCGACTACGTTGTCGCAGAAAACGGAGCTTTGGTGTATGCGCCGCGGACGAGAGTGGAAACCGTTCTCGGCAAGCCGCCGCCACCCGAGTTTATCGAGCGCCTCAGAAGCCTAGGTGTGGATCGAATTGAAGCGGGACGAGTGATTGTCGACTTGGCTGCCGAACCACATGGCTGTGCTGCAAGCGATTCAAGAGATGGGTCTGGAGCTGCACGTGATCTTCAACAGAGCAGCCGTGATGGTTCTTCCGGCGGGCGTGAATAAGGTAAGCGGCCTGGACTACGCGCTGCGGAAGTTGGGGCTTTCGTTTCACGAGGCGATGGGAGTGGGCGATTCCGAGAATGATTACTCTTTTCTCGAGCGCTGCGAATGTGCGGTGGCGGTTGCCAATGCGGTGCTTTCCATTCGCCGGGTGGCTGCTTTCGTAACGCAGGGCGAGAGGGGACGCGGCGTAACAGAGTTGATAGACGAGCTGATTGCCGATGACCTCGAAAGGGTGGAAGGCAAACTGAAGCAGCACTTCATCGCGGTTGGATTGCGTGCGGACGGGACAGAGATAACGGTGCCGCCTTACGGCGTGAACCTGCTAATCGCCGGACCTTCAGGGAGCGGCAAGTCTACCGTGACCGCCGGAATTGTAGAGCGCTTATCGAGCAAAATTATCAGGTCTGCGTGATTGATCCGGAGGGCGATTACGGGCCGTCACAAGGAGTGATCACGCTGGGCCACCGGGATCATGCGGTCAGCATCAACGAGGTACTTGCCATTCTCGAAGATCCTAAGATCAATTTGAACGTGAATCTGCTGGGCATTCCTTAGCGGAACGGCCAGCTTTTTTCGGTCAGTTTTTTCCAAGCTTGCGGATCCTGCGAACTCGAACGGGGCGGCCGCACTGGGTGGTTCTGGATGAGGCGCATCATCTGTTGCCGGTCGAGTGGGGCCACTCCCGGAGGCCTTGCCGCAGGGAACTCGGCGAGACGGTTCTGGTTACGGTACAGCCGGATCACCTTGCGCCCGCAATCTTATCGCTGGTGGATGTAGTGATCGCAGTCGGCCCGTCGCCAGACAAGACGTGCGGTAAGTTCAGCCGGGTAGTGGGCGACAATGTCGCCTGGCCGGATGATCTAACGTATAAGGCTGGGCACGCGGTCATCTGGTTTCCACGTTGGCCAACGCTCCGTTCGCGATAGATATTCCTGGCAGCCGTGATCGCATCCGCCACCGGCGCAAGTATGCGGAGGGTAACATGCGCACACAGATTTCTATTTCCGCGGACCGGACCCGACGCCAAAATCTGAGGGCACAAAATCTAACGGTCTTTTCCCAACTAGCTGAGGGAATCGACGAAGAAACCTGGCTCTTTCACCTGCATCGAGGTGATTACTCGCGTTGGTTCCGTGACGCGGTAAAGGATCCGTATCTCGCGGATCAGACGGAGCGCATTGAGCAAAGAGCAAGCCTGGCTCCGGAACAGACTCGAAACCTGATACGCCGCCTGATTGATAGCCGTTATACGCTGCCCGAGTAATTAGCGCAGCAGGGGGATGAGGGCGGAGACCCGGCTCCGGTATTGTTCGAATTCCTGGCCGAAGCTCGCACTGAGCAATTTTTCTTCGAGCCGCAGTCGAATTTCGGTGCCCGCCAGGAAGATCACTAGCGCGGGCAATAGCAAGTACCATGGCGCGATCAGGAGGCCTGTTGCCAGCAGGATGCAGAGCATGGATGTGTAGATGGGGTGGCGGACGAACCGGTATGGGCCGGCTTTGACCAAAGCGTGACTTTCCAGCATGGCGGCATCGAGATGGAGGTGCCGGCCCAGACTGCGGCTAGCTGTCCAGGAGAGCAGAGCGGCGAGACAAAACAGACAAGCCGAAAGCGCGACTCTTGCAGGGCCCGGAGTTCTTGTCCAGAATGCGCCTTGCCACAAGAGGGAGTACCCGACAGCTTCGAGCAACATACCCCAGCGGGCGCGTCGATCTGAGTGCAGGATGGTCCCACGCCTGCGCCAGGCGGGGATAAACGGGACAAACCAAACAATGGTTCCGATCGCCAGCAGGAGACAGGGCCCGACATGCATGCGATTCCAGAATACGCCGGGGGCGGTAAAGTGAAAAGTCCTGGGGGACAAACGATCTAACCTCCGAAGCATGGCAAAGGTAAAAGAAGTAGAATCGCCGGCTCGAAGACCCGCGAAGGAAAGGGGCATGTATCGTTACTGGACCTGGTGCTGGGGCGACCGCTCGCGACATCGGAAGAACGCGCCGAAAAAATCAGTCCGGCCAAAGGGATACCGATTTTCGGACTGGATGGCTGGGTCGGCGGCGTACGGGCCGGAAGCGGCGCTGACGCTGCTGATTCCGCTTAGGCCTGGCGGGGCTGCGTTGGATCCTTCCGCTCAGCACAGCAATTATTATTTTGCTGCTGCTGGTCTATTTTTCTTACCGGCAGACGATCGCCGCGTATCCGTCCGGGGGAGGCTCGTACATTGTTGCGCGGCAGAACCTCGGGACGTTTGCCGGGTCTGCTCGCCGCATCCGCGTTATTGATCGATTATGTGCTGGATGCGGCGGTGGGATCTCGGCAGGGATTGGGGCGCTAACTTCCGCGGTTCCCGTCGCTGCATCCGCACACACTCCCGCTATGCCTGATTGCGCTGGTTATTTTGACGATGGTCAATTTGCGCGGCGTGAGCGAAACAGGCGCGGTGTTTCTGGTTCCCACCTATCTATTTCTGGGCTGCATGCTGATCGAGCTGGGGGTAGGCGTGGGGAAGGTGTTCGCGAGCGGCGGCCATCCGACGGCGGTGGTGAAGCCGCCCGCAGCTAAGGCGGCGGCCGCTTTCAGCGCCTGGCTTATTGATTAAGGCGTATGCGAGCGGCTGCACGGCGCTGACCGGAGTAGAGGCGGTAAGCAATGGCGTAGGCGCGTTTCGAGAGGACCGCCGAGTGAATGCGCAGCGCACGCTCGGCTTCATTATTTTGGCGCTCGCGGTAATGCTCGCGGGAATCGCGTACCTGGTACAGGCCTACGGGATTGTGGCTACGAATCCGAACGGCGCCGGATATCAGAGCATCCTCTCGATGCTGTTTGGCGCAGTGCTCGGGCGCAACTGGTTTTATTACGTCGCAATTGGCTCGGTTCTGGTGCTGCTGACGCTTTCGGCGAATACGGCGTTTGCGGATTTTCCGCGTGTCTGCCGTTTCGTGGCGGAAGATGGATTTCTGCCGACTGCTTTTGCCAACCGGGGACGGCGGCTGGTCTATTCCGAAGGGCGTGGTGGTGCTGGCGCTGATCACCGCCGCATTACTCATCGGCTTCGGCGGCATTACGGATCGGCTGATTCCGCTGTTTGCGATCGGAGCGTTTCTGGCGTTTACAATGTCCCAGGCCGGCATGGTGGCGCATTGGAGACGGGAAGGCGGCAAACGGGTCGCGGAGCAGCGCGCTGCTGAACTTGATCGGGGCTATAGCGCACGGGTTTGACAGTGCTGGTAGTGATTGTGGCGAAGTTTTCCGAGGGCGCGTGGATTACGATTGTTGCGATTCCGGTCCTGCTGGTGACGATGTACCGGGTGCGCCGGCACTACGACCGCTTGCGCCGCGAGATCAGCATACATGCGCCGATCGATGTTCGCCTGCCGCTCGAGCCGGTTCTGGTAGTCACGATGCAGGGCTGGACGAGCGTCAACAAGCAGGCGCTGCAGGCAGCTATGACGCTTTCGCAAGATGTCAAGGTGCTGCACGTATCGGAGGATGACCGGCCGAATGCATTTTTGGACGATTGGAAGCGCTATGTAGTGCAGCCGGCGGAAGAAGCGAAGCTGCCGGTGCCTGAGCTGATCAATATGCACTCGCCGTATCGGCTGGTGGTGGCGCCGATCATCGACTACGTGAAGCAGCTAGCGGAAAAGAACGCGGACCGACGGATCATTATCGTGATTCCCGAACTAATGGAGCGGCATTGGTTCCAGTGGCTGCTGCATACGCAGCGCGCAGCACTTTTGAAGAGCCGTCTATTGCTCGAAGGCAACGACCGAATTTCGGTGTTGAACATTCCCTGGTATTCGAAGCAGCCTTAATGGCTATTCTTGGGCGGAAAGCTGTTGATCGGAATCTCGCCAGGCGCTGATTTTGAGGCGGCGGCAGACCCAGCATAAATCGTCATCCGTCGAATGAGAAAACGCAGGCGGGGGATAAGCGGCGCCGCATACTGCGCATTTCAGGGCAGGAGTGGGCCGATCGGCTTCGACCGACTTCTTCGCCAACGCCAGAATCTCCGGCGAGACGATGGGTTCAGAGATCGGTTTCTTCTTCACTGATTTCACTATAGACTAGTTCGTCCGCCGCGCGACATTTACCAGTAGGCTTACCATGAGGGTTTCGTACTGAGTATGAATGACATCGCATTTTTGTTCCCGGGGCAGGGCTCGCAGTACTCGGGTATGGGGCGGCTCCTGGCCGACGAATATCCGGAAGCGGCGGGCACATTTGGAGAGGCGGACGAGGCGCTCGGCTTTTCTCTATCACAGCTTTGTTTTGCGGGAGCGGAAGAAGAGCTGAAGAAGACGGAGAACATGCAGCCGGCGCTATTGGCGGTTTCGGTAGCGGCGTACCGCGTGCTTGCGACGCGCGCGCCGGCGCCGACGCTGCTGGCGGGGCATAGCCTGGGCGAATACGCTGCGCTAGTGGCGGCGGGAAGCCTGCCATTTCGGGAGGCACTGCGGTTAGTGCGGCAGCGCGGGCGGTACATGCAGGAAGCGGTGCCGGCCGGAGTGGGCGCGATGAGCGCGCTCATCAAACTCCCGGAAGGCCAGCTAGAGCGGATTCTGGCGGAAGCTGCGGAAGGCGAGGTGGTCCAGCCAGCTAACTATAATTCGCCGGAGCAGGTGGTGATTGCGGGGCACGCAGGCGCGGTGGGGCGGGCCGAAGTGCTGGCGAAAGCCGCCGGGGCAAAGCGCGCGATCCGGCTTCCCGTTAGTGCGCCGTTTCATTGCGACCTGATGCGGCCCGCTCAGACGCGTTTGCAGCCGCAGCTTGAAGCCGCGCCATTCGCCGATCTTGCGATTCCGATCGTGAACAACTGGCAGGCGCGCCGGGTCTCGACGGGGGCTGAGGCGCGGCAAGGACTCTTTGAGCAGATCCCGAACCCGGTCCGTTGGACTGAGACAATTCTGGCCATGGCCCACTCGGGTTCTAGGCGGTTTGTCGAAGTGGGCGCGGGGACGGTCCTGGCCGGTCTGCTTCGAAAGATTGATAGTACTTTACAGATTACAGGTTTTGGCGAACCAGCCGATATGAACAACGTAGCTACGCTGCTTGCTTGACAGCCTGAGAGTGCTTGGCGAGACTGATAGGAGTTCGTTGGATATGAGGGGTTTACGAGGTTAGCACTATGAAATTGCCGTGTGTTCGGATTTTTGCGGGGTCGAGGAGCGCTAGTTGAGACTGGTTTTGGCGTTGCTGCTTGCCGGTGCGATTGCGGCAAGCGCGCAAGAGGCGCCGCCGGATGCGGCTACGCAGGCACCTGCTCCGAACACGCGCGGCGGCATTTTCGGCGCAGCGGAAGAAATGCTGCAAGGCGATTTCATCAATTACTATGGCTTTGCGAGTGCGGTGGTTGATTCGACGCAGCAGGTGTTGGGGGGAATCTCCGGTACTACCAGCGGCTTCGATATAGGCGGCGGGGTGCGGATCTCAAAGCACTACTCTAGTGCGCTCCTCGGGCTCAATTACAGCGGCGATTACCGCAATTACACGAACGGCGGGGCTAGCGGCAGCACGGGTACCGATCAATATCTGAGTTTTATTTACACGAAAGAAATGGGCCCGCGCTGGACTTTTTCGTTAAGCGAGTCCGCGGGTATTCTGTTCTACAACAGCGACTATTTTCCGAATCTTAATACGGGAGGCGTGAATACGAACCCGTTCAGCCCGTCGACGCGTTTTTTATCGAGCAACGCTTATATGACGTATCACCAGACGCGCCGGCTTAGTTACACGTTAGGGGGTCAATTTTTCCTGTATCGTTACAATTACGCGGGGGCGATCGGTTCGACCGGAGGCGCTGTTTCGGCTTCAGCGGCTTATCAGCTCACGGCGCGCACCACAATCGGGGCCACTTACTCGCACGATAACTTTGTATTTCAAAAAAGCGCCGGCAACACCGATCTCGATGGCGGCTATGCGAATGTGAGCCACACATTCGGCAGGAGCTGGAATGTACACGCCTCCGCCGGCGTGACTTATGCGCACACGTTATGGGATTATCACCACACCGGTGAGCATCATTCTCGGGGGCCGGCCGATTACGATCGGATATATTACCGGGCCCTACGACACGCGCAAGCTTGTTCCCACGTATGACGGCGGTCTGTCGCATGGTTTTCGAAGCTTCACTTTTTCGGTCAATGCAGGACGCGGGGTCAACCCGGGCAATGGCACCTATCTTACATCCAGCCACACATACGTCAGCGGTTCGGCGTCGAAGCCATTCTACCGGTCGGCTCTGACCGGATTGTATCTGTATTCGCACGTGACGAGCATCGCGAATCAAATCAACCAATCGTACACCCAAAGCACCTTCTCGCTCAGTTACTCCCGAATCCTGATTCCGCATGTCTCTGCATATGCGACCTACTCGTATTTGCGTTACGGGACGCTGTTCGGCTACGGGCCGAGTAATGATAACCGGTTTATTTTCGGCGTAACGGTAAGCAGTAAAGATGTGCCGATGACCGGTATCCGGTAGGACGCGCGCGCGATCCGGTACCTGGGCGGCTTAATTTGCCAGCCGTTGGGCTTCACTCTGCAGGCGCTCGGCGAAGTTCTCGCCGGATTCGGTCTCGAGCTTGCGTTTGGCGACGGGCAGGGTCGCGTCCAATTCGTGGACAACCCGCAGCAGGCTTTTGATGTTCGATTCGATCAACTTGGCGCTTCCAGGGATATCGGGCTGCGGCAGAAAATGAGAGTCCACGCCGAAGTCGATGCGGAGATCTTCCTGCTTTTTGGGCGGGCGTCCGGTTCCGTTGTCGAATTCCGAGCCGAAACAGGAGAGCGCGACGCGCGCCGGGGCGAGTTTCCAATCGCCGTCAAACTGCCACAAGTCCCACCAGCTTTCGAGCCGGTAGGCGACATCGTCCCCGGCATATTCCTCAAGAGCGTGAATGATTTCAGATGGATCGACCGGGCCGTTTACCGGACGCTCCAGGAGAGCCGGTTCCGTCGAGGCTACGCCGTGAATCGATAGCACGGATTGCGGTTGGGGCCGTTGCGAGAACGGAAAAAGCCGGAGCAGCCGTTCGAACTGCCGCAGGTGGGCGCCGTGTGAACCCGGCGCCAGCCAGAGGGAAAGCGATAATCGATCCGTCACTCTTTCATTGCAACATGTATGACCGGCGGCTTTGCCGGCAACGGAATTTGTAGTATGCTGCACAGGACTTCATGTCCTGGGAGGAGCAACAGCATTTATGGTGATCAAGCGGATCGGCGCGGTGTCCTGCGCCAAAATCACGGGTTTACTTTATGCAATTGTCGGATTGTTATTTGGCGGAATTATGGCCCTGATCTCGCTAGCTGGGGGACTCGCGGCGATGGGCGGCAACAGAATGGGTTCGCCATTTGCGTTTTTCGGAGTGGGGGCAGTGATTGTTTTTCCGCTGCTCTATGGAGCGTTCGGCTTCGTTATGACGCTGATTGCGGCGTCGATTTACAACGTACTGGCGGGAGTGGTGGGCGGCATCGAGCTGGACGTGAGGCCGAGCGCGGGAGCGGGTTGGGCACAAATTGCCGAGCCGCGAGTGCCTGCCGTTTAACTTAGATTAAGGGCGGCTCTGCGGCGATAATGGATTCGTACCGCCTTTGTCCCGTCCAATCACTACCGATCTCGTCCAGATTAAACGCGCCGGCGAAAAGGGGCGGGAGGAGAATCGCCGCTTTCGCTCCTGGATGAAGAGCCATAATTTCGTCGAGCGGCGTCTGAAAGCGATTGCCCAGGACGTGGAAGAGAGAATCGATTGCACCGCCTGCGCCAACTGCTGCCGCGTGGCGACCACGCAAGTGACTGAGCGCGATGCCGAGCGGCTGTCCCGGTTTCTCGGCATGAAACTTGCGGAGTTTCTGCGTGATTACACGGTTGAAAGCGCGGACGAGGGCCGCATTTTGCGGCGGAATGAAAACGGCTGCGTGTTTCTGGAGGGAAATCTCTGCTCGGTTTACGAGGCGCGGCCGGCCACTTGCGAATTATTTCCACATCTGGTGAAAGGCAACGGATCGCTGGTGAGCCGGATGTGGCATATGCCGGATCGCGCGGTCTACTGCCCGATCGTATTCAATACGCTCGAAGAGTGGAAGCACGAAACGGGCTTTCGGAAATGACGGCGCTGGTGGTTTCCCTGCTGCTCTGCCTGATCGCGGCGGTAGCGACCGGAGCTTACTGTTTCGCGGATGCGAAGCGCTGGCAAAGGATTGCCGAGCAGCGTGGCGCGGCAGCGGAAACATGGCACGAGGAAGCCGAGCAAGCACGGCATTCACTTGTGCGGCAGGAAGCCGAAACAGCCAAAGTCCGGGAAGTGGCGGATGTCCAGCTTAAAATGCTCACGCAATCGCAGGCGCAACTCGAAGAGCGCTTTCGGGCGCTGGCAGCGGACGCGCTTCAGACAAATAGCCAGCTTTTTCTCGATCGCAGCCGGGAGCAGTTCGCCCATCTAATCGAACCGGTCAGCAACTCTTTGCGGCGCTTTGAAGACCAGGTGCAAAACCTGGAGAAGACACGGGTGGGCGCGTATGAGGGAATTACGGCGCAGGTGCAGGCGCTGACCGAATTGCAAGAGCGGGTGCGGCAATCAACCGAGCAATTGAAAACGGCTTTGCGCTCGCCGGTGCAGCGCGGGCGATGGGGAGAGATGCAACTGCGGCGGGTGGTGGAGCTTTCTGGAATGCTCGAGCACTGCGATTTTGCCGAGCAGGAAACGTTGTTTGGAGAGCGGCGCCAGCGTCCGGACCTGATCGTGCAACTGCCGAACGGCTGCCAGGTGGTGGTGGATTCGAAAGTTTCGCTCGAAGCGTATTTGCGGGCAGTGGAATGCGAAGATGAGGCGGCGCGCCGGGGGCACCTGGCGGATCACGCGCGGCAAATTCGCAATCACGTGAAGAGCCTGGCCGAGAAAGCGTATTGGCAGCAACTTCCCGGATCGCCGGAGTTTGTGGTCGCGTTTTTGCCCTTGGAATCGCTTTTTAGCGCGGCGCTCGAACAGGATCCCGATTTGCTCGCATTTGCCTCGCGCAACCGTGTGGTGATCGCGAGCCCGATCACGTTGATTACGCTGCTGCTCACGGTGGCTCATGGCTGGCATCAGCAGCAGGTGGCCGAGGAACTCAAAAGCGTAGCGGAAACCGGCGCGCAGCTGTACGATCGTCTGCTGACGATGAGCGAAAGTTTTGCCAAGCTGGGTGAGGTGCTGGAGAAAACGGTGGCGACGTATAACACAACGGCGAACTCACTCGAGCGCCGCGTGTTTGCGCCGGCGCGGCGGCTGAAGAACATTCATTCAGCAACGCGCCGGAGAGATTGAGAGGGTGCGGGAAATTGAGCTAACGCCAACCGGGCTGAAACCCCGCCCCGAGTACGTCTGCACCACGGCTATTGAGCGGATTGGGCGGCGCGGTGAGCGGCTTCGCGTTTCAGTTCTTCCTGACGGTCGTGGTCCTGCTGCTCTTTATAGCGGTGTTCGCGTTCGGCGACCAGGCGCTCATAGACGGGAACCTGCACAGGAGTAAGGATCGATTTCACTCGATTTTCCTGCTCTTGTTTGATCTTTAGCATTTGTGGATGGTATTGATCGCGCAGAGCCTTAGCGCGTGCCTTGGTTTCGTCAAGAATGACTTCGAGCTTGTCGGTTTGCGAGGAGGTCAAATGCAGCTTGGCGCGCATTTCCGAGATGTATTGATGGCGAAAGTCCTCGGCAGATTTTGCATTGACGACCGTTGCGGAGACGTAACGTTGCGCGAGAACACCAACCGCCGCGCCGCAAAGGAAAAGCAATATGGCAAAGAGGATCGCGGTACGCTGATTGCGCTTCATATGCTCTAACGCACAGGCTGAGCGGCGTTGGTTTCGCCGGCTGCTGCATTGCGAATGGCTTCCGTGTAGTAGGTCTTTTCAGCGGAATGGTCGGCCATCAAAGCGTCGGCGTACGAGGGAAGCACGTTGTGCGCCCCGGGCGCGCTCACCAGATTAAGCAGCAAAAGCAACAGGCAGAGGGCGGCAGAGGCCGTGATGGCCGTCCGGCCGGACCGCTGGAACACATACCAGAAACTTTGCCGTGCCTCAATTTTCTGCCAAACAGAGGGCATGAAATCGGGCGACGGATCGGGCGCGGGACAGGCCGCCCGATACTCTTCGAAGAGAGCATCCAGCTTTATATCGCCGTTCGTCATTTCACTGTCGAAACTCACGGTAACCCCCAAAACCCCTACAACTTGCCGTTACCGGCCGCGAGCTTATAGGCTTTCAAAACCCGCTGACGCGCCCGGAAGAGCCTCACTTTCAGAGCATTTTCATTCACATTATAGATAGTTTCGAGCTCTTTCAACGAAAGCCCTTCTACTTCCTTGAGTGTCAGCAACAGGCGATCTTCTTCAGAAACATGTCGAAAGAGCGCGTCCATAAACTCCCGGATCCGGCCTTTCTCGCGGTCCGTCGCCTGCTCTCTAGTACCCGCCGCCGAATCGGCCATCATGACCTGTTGTTCGCTCAAATCCGCCATTCTGGATTCTGCGCGGCGCTTTCGTTTGCGCAAATAATCGTAAGCGGCGTTTACGGTGAGCCGGTAAAGCCAAGGCTCGAACACTTCAGCGGATCGAAGCTGGTCCAGAGAGTAATACAGCCTGACAAATACCTCCTGAGCGACATCTTCGACGTCTTCCGGGCGTCCAATCAGCCGCGAAATGGTGCCTAAGATTCGCTTGCGATAAGCCTGAACGATCTGATTAAACGCTTGCGCATCGGAGGCGCGCGCCTTTTCGATCAGCTCTGGCTCAACAAGCATACCGGCATCATGCCGGACCTGCTCAGGCCCTTTAACTGTCTAGGCGCTCCGGCAATTTGTTAGGTTACACGGCCTACGACGAATCTCCAAGCTGCTCTCGGAGGATGTTCCGTCAAAAAGGGGGGACTTTGGCGGCTGGGCATCCTGCAACGCCCGGATCTCAGCGTCGATAGCCGATCGCTGCCGGTAAAGCGATTCTAGTTCCAATCGCAGAAAATGCACAATCCTGCCTTTGCAGGAACTCCGACCGTGCGGCATAGCCCGTTATACCTCTCACAGAGCAATACAGCAATTTTATCGGAGCAGATTTACTGCGCACCAATAAATTAAAACTATAGTTGTATTTTCTAGTACTTTTAGGCGAGGGCAGGCGAATAAAAGGCGCCGATTTCGGGTTCGTAGGGGGCGTAGCAGTCCATCGCGTTCATAAGCCGGTAAAGGCGGTCCGTGCGGTCACGCAATGTGGAAAGTTCCTGCGAGAATGCGTGACGCAGTTCCGGAGTATTGGCAGTCGACTCGACGGCCGCAAAGCGGGCACGAATGGTCTGTTCGCTAGCCAGCAGATTCTCCAGTTGCTGGACGAGCAACGTATCGATCGGGTGTACAGAGTTTGAAGTCACAGCCGCGTCGTTTTCAGTAAGCACGCGAGCAATCCTAGCAATCGACTGGCCACTTGTTTCAGAAGCGGTTTTCGGGCGGCGGGAAGGCGTCTTAGAGACCTGTTTTTTCATGCTGTTACGTCCTTAAAAAGGGTGGGCTATCCTTGTTTCAACTGAAGCGGTTCAGATTGATCCGGATGCGTAAAAATGAAACGTTGCCGGAAAGACGGGAAGCTCTCAGGATTTTTTGCGCGGGGAATTGAATCCGGATCAGCAGACGAAGGAGGCGCGAGCGGGATGGCGAGCGGGCTGAAAAGAGAAACAGACGCCTGGGGCGTGGATTCGGTTTTCCAGGATGCTCTTAAGCAATGGCATCAGACGAGCGCGGAATCCGTAGATGCCATCCACCGGGCAATGGGCGCGGAAGAAGATCCCGGGAGCAGTGAGAACGATCCGGTGCTGGTGGTGGAGGCTGGGGGGAAGCGGCCGAAAACGGCCATGAAGCGAGGTTCGATCCAGCTCGAAGACGGGAGCACGGTTCATTTCGATGCCGGGTTGCCCGCTGGTCTGCCGGCCGGCTACCACCGGCTGCAATATGAGGGCGCGGTTCAAGAGGTCCGTTTGATTGTGAGTCCGGGGAAATGCTATTTGCCGGACGATTTGAAGACGTGGGGCTGGTCGGTGCAGCTGTACGCAGCGCGCTCGCGCAACAGTTGGGGGATGGGCGATCTGGGGGATCTGGGGCGGCTGGTGAAGTGGTCAGCGGTGCGGCAAGGGGCGGGAATGCTGTTGGTGAACCCGTTGAGCGCGGCATGTCCGCTGACGCCGCAACAGGCGAGTCCGTACTATCCGTCGTCGCGGCGCTTTTTGAATCCGCTGTGGATCTGTGTAGAGCAGATGGCGGGCGCAAATGAGGAAAACGTTCCCGGGTTGGAAGAACTGGCGCGGCAGGCGAAAGCCTTGAATCGAGAGCGCCGAATCGATCGCAACCGGATTTTCGATCTTAAGATGAAGGCTCTGGGGAAACTATGGGACCGCTTTTCGGGCGATGCCGCGTTCACGGAGTTCTGCGACGAGCACGGCGCGGACCTGGAGCGGTTCGCAATTTTCTGCGCCCTGGCGGAAGAACATCGAAGCGGGTGGCACGGATGGCCGGAACAGTACAGGCATCCTGGAGCAACTGCGGTTGGGCGGTATGCGGCTGAGCATCGGCGGCGGGTGGATTTTCACAAATGGCTGCAGTGGACGCTCGACGGGCAACTGGCGGAAGCGTCACGGGGCCTGGCGCTGATGCAGGACCTGCCGATTGGGGTGGATCCGGACGGGGCCGCGGGATGGGCGTGGCAGGACGTGTTTGCGCAGGGAGCGAGCGTGGGAGCGCCGCCGGATGAATTCAACACACAGGGACAGAACTGGGGACTGCCTCCGCTGGTGCCCCACAAGCTGCGCGCTTGCGGGTATGAGCCGTTCATACAGACACTACGGGGTGCGTTCCGGCACTGCGGTGGGTTGCGGATAGATCACGTAATGGGACTGTTCCGCCTGTATTGGATCCCGGAAGGCATGCCAGCGCAGAACGGGGCGTACGTTCGCTACAACGCGGACGAGCTACTCGCGATTTTGGCGCTCGAAAGCCAGCGCGCCGGGGCCTACGTCGTAGGGGAGGATTTGGGGACCGTCGAAGACGAGGTTCATGAAAAGCTCGCGAACCATAGCATTTTGTCGTACCGCCTGCTTTGGTTTGAGAAGGAACATCCCAAGAAGTATCCGGTTGAGGCTTTGGCGGCGATCACCACGCATGATTTGCCGACGGTAGCGGGGCTGTGGACGGGATCCGATCTGGCCCGGCAGCATGAATTGGAATTGACGCCAAACGAGAAGAGTACGGCCGAGATTCATAACCGTTTGGCGCGACGGGCGGAGTTGAACGGGGATTCGTCGATCGGAGAGGTGATCGCAAAATCGTACGAACTACTGGCGAACGCGCCATCGCGGATTGTGACGGCGGCTTTGGAAGACGCGGCGGCGGTAGAAGAGCGGCCGAACATTCCGGCGACCCTTGAGGACAAGAATCCAAACTGGTCGCTTGCATTGCCTGTGCCGCTTGAGGAATTGATGGAGGCGGAACTACCCGGCCGCATCGCACTCGCTTTGCATCGTTCTCACCATTGGGCGACCGAATGAGAGTAAACTCTCGGTGAGACGTATGGCACAAACTCCGGGCGGAACAGAGGGTTTTCAGCATTTAGTGATCTTGCTGATCGAGAACGACCCGGCGGCCGCTTTTCTGACAAAAGAAGCTTTAAAGGAAGCGGGCCTACACGAGTCCGTGACCTCGGTCAGCAACGGGGAAGAGGCGCTGGCGCATTTGGCGAAGCTCGAAACAAAGGACGAAAGCGAGCATCCCGATGTGATTTTTTTAGACTTGCATTTGCCGAGGGAATCGGGATTGCAGGTGCTCGAAGAAATCAAGCGGCATCCGGCGTGGAAGGTTACGCCGGTGGTGGTGGTCTCAGGATCGAACGATCCCCGGGAAGTGCGGCGCGCCTATGAGTTGCACGCGAGCTGCTTTATTCGCAAGCCGTCGGACCTGGGAGAATTTTTACGTTTCATGCGGGTCTGCTATGAGTTTTGGGGTTCGGTGGTGACGCTGCCGCAAGCGGTCGGGCGCTGATCTTATCCGGAATACCTGTACTGTGCGTAAAATTCCTGCCGGGGCGAGCGTGATTCGCTGAGGGCGGAAGCGCAGGCGGAAGAGCCCGCTCTGCACGGCCGCTGCGCCAGTTACTTCTGATCGCAAACTAGCAATATCAAACCACTCCCTTTGGTCGTGGCTCTGCAAAGGTTTCTGGGCCCGCGCGCGACCAGGCAAGCGGTTTGGAATTTTGCGAAAAGCGAGTCTCTAATGCGTGCTAACTCGCTCCGCTCCCTGTGCCCTGTTTCAGCACCCGGCTAGTCGAAGAAGTGGCGATCGTCGTCCGATAAATGGGTTTTGGCGGCAGCAATGTTGAATTTGACGCCGAGGCCAGGGGTATCCCAAACGTCGATGAAGCCCTTTTTCATGATGGGGTCCGGGAGGCCGTCGACAATTTGATACCACCAGTCCGGCTGGCCTATCGGATATTCGAAAGCAATGTAGTTCTGCGGCAAAGCGGCCGCCAAGTGGACATGGGCAGCCAGGCCGATGAGTCCGTCGAAAACGCCATGGGGAGCAATCAGAATGCCGTGGAGGTCGGCGTATTCGGCGATCCACTTGGTTTCGGCCAATCCGCCGACGTCTTCGGGGTCGGGGCCGACTACGTTGACTGCTTGCTTTTCGATGAGGTCCTTAAAGTTCTCGCGAAGGTAAATTTCTTCTCCGGTGTGAATCGGGACTGAAGTACTCTGGGTAACCTCGCGAAAGACTTCGGCGTTGGGGTAGGGGGTGTAATCGCCGGTGATCAAGTCTTCGAGCCAGGTGATGTGGAGCGGTTCGAGCGCTCGCGCGAAGGTGATGGCATCCTTAACAGTCCAACCTGGGCCGCAGTCGAGTGCAAGGCCGATCTCGTCGCCGAGGACTTTCTTCATAGCTTCTACACAGGCGATCACATGGTCGAGACCGCGTTCCGTCATGAGGCCGCGGTCGGAATGCGGTGGACCGGTCCGGGGCTCGTCGTACCAGCCGTTCGGCATGGAATGCATCATCGCCGGATTATGGAAGCCGACGGCCTGTTTGATGAGAGTGAAGCCTTCTTTGGAAGCTTTCATTTTGGCCATGTTTTCGGCGTAGTCTTCCGGCGTTTGGCCAGTCATGGGGAAACGGACGGCGCCGTTATAGGCACGAACGCGATCGCGAAGTTTTCCGCCTAACAATTTATGCACTGGTAATCCGGCTACTTGCCCGGCTATGTCCCAGAGCGCTATTTCGATCGCGCTGACGGCGGACCCCCAGGGTTTGAAGGCACCCATGCGGCGGATCTTCAGCATGATGCGCGCAACATCGGTGGGGTCTTCGCCGAGAAGATAGTTTTTATAAAACAGAACCATCGGTTTGAGATAGGGCTTAGCGGATTCGGCCTGGCCGTAGCCGGAGACGCCCTGATCAGTGACGATTCGAACTACGGGGTTGCGGCCTATAATGGCGCAGCGCAGATCCGTGATTTTGATGGATGGATCCCCGGTCCGCTTTTGTTGAGCAGAAAGAGAGCCCGCGGCCGCGATACCCGAGAGCGATGCGACGAAACTTCGTCGAGACGGATTAGCCATGAAGTTCCTCCCATCAGAAGATATCTCGAATTCAAAGGGGACCCAAAATGATAGCCTAGCTTCCGCTTATGTTAATCGAGCCGTCTCCGGTGTGAACGTCAATCAGCGTGCCGCCCCCGTTTAACTGGCCGCGTAAATTGTTATCTTCTTTTTCGCCGAGCAGGTGGACTGGGAGATCGACATGAATGCTGCCGTCGCCAGTATGCAGGCGAAGATCCGCTGCGAGATCGCGAGGCAGCACGAGCCGCACGTCCCCGTCGCCTGATTCGACGCGCCATTCGGAATTGAGGTGGGTGGCGGGAAGGGCGTGAATTTCGGCCGAGCCGTCGCCGGTGTGTACGCGAAGTCCGCTGAAAGCACCGGTAATATGAACGTCGCCGTCGCCGCTGCGGGTTTCGATGTTGCCCGCAAGATCGCTGCCCTGGATGCCGCCGTCGCCAGTCTCGACGCGCAGTGAACCAGCCATTCCACGCAGAGTGACGTCGCCGTCCGAAGTGTGGATATCAAGCAGGAGTTTGCGAGGAACGTGAACCCGAATCTCAATCGAATACGATCCCAGGCCGAAGGTCCAGGACGGCTCGGCCACTTCCAGATTGACGATATCGCCGCTCTGGTGTTCGATTACTCTCACTCCGTCATTGCCAAACGACACGCCGCGGGTCGTGATGGACGCGGAAATCGTGCCATCGGAACTCACGTCGGCAGTAACGGAAGCATCGGAAGCGCGCAGGTGGAACTCAGGATTAGCGCCGACCTGATATTGCTTGTGCCACTCGGCGGCCTGAGCGGCAATGACGGGAAAGAGCGAAAGGAACGAGAGGGCGGTCCAAAATTTGGAGATTCGAGGGGCCATAAGCTACCAGGTTCATACGATTTTGGCACCGAAAGAGTTCCACAGCGTGTATTCGAGTATTTCGATGGGGATTATTGCAGCCCGGAGGCTATGATGCTAATCTATATCAACAAAAGGGTATATGTTCGGCATTCTTCTGGATCGAGACAGTTACCGGGCCGGATCTGTGGTCCGGGCGCGGTTGATCGGTGGAGACACGCGGTTGAGCGGATCTTCGGAGGTGACGGTGCGCGCCTCTGTTTACCGGGAGGGCGAGTCCGTGGCGGCGGTGGAACGCGTAGCAAGTCTCGAGCCGGAGGCGGGATTTGCCGACTTGTGGAAAATTCCGCTGGACGCGGCTACTGGCCGCTACCGTTTGCGCATAGATCTGCGCAGCGTGGGCGATGGCTTGCTGATTCATTCGGAAAACGATCTGTCGTTCGCCGTTTGGCAGGCCGACATTCTGATCAGCAGCTTTAGCTCGGACCGCCGATTCTATTCGCCAGGAGATCCGATTGAGTTCCGGTTGACGGTGACGAACGAGGGGCGGCACGAGGCGAGGAATTTGTCGGTCGAAGTGGGTGAGGCACAGTATCCGTGGATTGCCGCGCCGGCAGCCGAAGGGGACGCGTTTGGACAGCCTTTGGACCTGTCGGCCGGGGAATCTAAAATGCTCCTGGTGAAGGGCCGGGTGCGCAGCGCGACCGCTGCAGGAAGTGTGCAGTACACGGCCGTTGTGCGGTCGAGGCGAAGCGGTCAGATTGAGGCGTTTCGCAGTACCGCTCCCGTGTTTCTGCGTTCGCCACAGGAAGCGCTGCGTCCCGTGTATCCGGCTGCGTATATACATTCCGATCTAGGGCAGGTACGTACAAACGGCTATCGACATTTTTATTCGGCGCAACCGGAGGGCGGCAGTGTTTTCAATTTGGCACGCACTTCGTTCCGGGCTCATGAGACGAATTCAATTGAACTAAAACAGAGTGGCAAGCACGTGAAATTGCGGCTGCTCACGGCGAGTGGGGAGCTGATCGATTCCGCGGAAGCTCACGAGGGGCGGGCAGTTTTGCATTTCGGCGGCCCCGGACTTTATACGCTGATGGCGCGCCTCCATTCGGCAGATGGCGGAGTGGAACGGACGGAATCGGTGGAGGTCTCGGCAAATGTACTGCCACGTTCGCTGGCGGTTGTTTGCGCGCACCCCGATGATGAGTTTCTACACCCGGCGGCGATACGCGCGGCGGTAGAAAACGATATTCCGGTACACCTGATTTTCCTGACGTGCGGCGACGCGGGGGGTAGCGACCGGTTTTTCGGAGTGGACTACACGCCGGCAGAGGCGATCGAGTTTGGGCATATCCGAATCGCGGAAGCGCGGGCAGCAGCGCGACATTTGGGAGTTTCGGAGGACAATTTGCATTTTCTGGGGCTGCCGGACGGTTCACTCGAAATGATCCGTACGGAGGCGCGCGGGTTGAAGCCGGTCTTTGCGCCGCTGCTCGGCGGCGAGTATGCGCCTTATCGGGACATTGTGGAGCCGAATCTGCCGTTTCAGAAACATGCGGTGCTGCGGGTCTTGAGTGAGCTCCTGAGCCGGATCGATCCGGATACGGTCTACACGAGCCATCCTGACGAGCGGCATGCGGATCACAAAGCAGCAGGCTGGTTCACGGTGGAAGCGTTGAAAGGATTGCTCGCTGCGGGTAAACTCTCGGTGGCTCCCAGGCTGTTAACCGATCAGTTTTATGGAGCGCTCGACAGCTCGGCGCCCTTTGCCTATGAAGCGCACGAGTTTCATGCTTCGGGCGAAGCGATGGCGCGGGTGCAGGAAGCGTATTGGTTTTATCAATCGCAGGGCGGAAATCACGCTCGCGGCCATGTATTAGGGTACGCGGATTTACCGCGGCTCGAGCATCACAAAGAAATTGTGAACTGGGCGGCGGCGGTGGAAGCGGTGGAGATCGGGCTGCCGGCGGCGGGGTAGAAGCTCCGGGGAGACGCGGTCGCCGCAGGCCAGAGCCCGACCGAGAGCCCGCCCCACAAGCTACCTTCTGAGGTCGCGGCGGGGTGAGGAAGTGTTCTATAGTTGAAAACGATTGACGAACTTGCCCAATCTGCTGACGCTGGTGCGGATCTTTCTCGTGCCGTTGTTGGTGGCCGCGCTGGTGCAGCACAATCTGGACGTACATTGGAACGGCAAGCTCATCATTGCGAACGACTTCTTTGCGCTGATCGTATTTCTGGCCGCCGCTCTGACGGATCTGCTCGATGGATACCTGGCGCGGCGCTGGAAACAAGTGACGACGGTAGGGACGCTGCTCGATCCGGTGGCCGACAAGCTGCTGATTTCGGCGGCGCTGATTTCCCTGGTGGAAATCCGCTTGCTGCCAAGCTGGCTGGTGATTTTGATTATCAGCCGGGAATTCGCGGTATCGGGTTTACGCAGCATTGCGGCGGCCGAGGGATTCACGTGAAAGCCGGCGAGCTTGGGAAATCGAAGATGGTGTTCCAGGTGCTGGGCGTAACGCTTGTAATGATGTCGATTCGCTGGTCGGCGTTGCGGCCGTACGCGCTCGCATCGATGTGGGCGGTGGTGTTGTTCGGACTCGCTTCAGCGGTAGACTATTTCCGGAAGTTCTGGCGGAAGGTGGACACGAGCATCAAGCTGCGGCGCCGGAATGAGCTTATTGCTTTGGAACGGCAAAAGCGGCGTCTGCAACGAGGATCGCTGAAGCAGGAAGTATCTGAATCGGCTGAAAAGGAAGCATCAGTCCGGCGCTCTGGTTGAGCACCTGGTAGCGATTCTTCGTGAAAAGCACCGTACGGGTCTGGCCGTGGGGGCCCAGTGCGCCGAGGGATTTTCCATTGAATACCACCTCAACGCCACCGGCATTGCCAGTTTCCACGCGAGCGGTACGGCGGCCTTCGAGGGTTTTCGTCTGATCGGGCTGCAACACGCCGTCGAATGACTGTTTGCCATCGGCCACAATTGAGAGCCAGGCGGGTTCGGTGGCAGAGAGCTGGAGGGTAAAGCCGGAGGGCCGGGCGGACGGAACGGTCTCCGAAGGAATGTTCTGGTTTATGAACGGCAGATTGAAACGGGGGCTTTCTAGTAAGGCATAAAAAGCGCTGCAGCCTACAAGAACGGCGGCAAACGAGGAAAGAGCGTAGAGCAATTTGTTGCTCCGTTTGCGGCCTACGCGCAGGGCGGCTACTTTCGGCGCGGTGGGAGAAACGCCTTCGCCCGGCATGAGAGGAGCCGGTATGCGCTGGACTGCGGCGCTCACAGCCGGCTCAAGCGCGGCGTACTCGATATCGAGGTAAGCCGCGATTTGCCGCACGAAGCTTCTGTATAGAAAAGCCGAACTGATGCGCGTGACATCGTCCTGTTCAATCGCTTCTAGCGAACGCACCGAGATTCGGGTGCTCGAATTTACATCTTCGAGCGAACGGCCTTGGGCCTCGCGGGTGTGACGGAGTGTCTGTCCGACGGACTGCATAAATACCTGACAGTTCTCTGGTTGAAATTGTACGGCTATGATACTACAGTCCCGGCGGTTCGGTAGTACCCGGGCCTATTAGATATCTTAATCACAACTTCGATTTGTAATATCCGTATGGTCTCTCGAATCTTTTTCTCTTCGTGTTTGCTGTTCGCGCTCGGCGCACCCGCGATTTTCGCATCTGCGGCACCGGTCGCGAAATTCAGCGGCAGCCGGGCGCTCGAGTACACGCGGCATGCCACATCGTTTGGCGAACGGCCGGCCGGGTCGAAGGCGCTTGAGGAAACCCGCAGCTGGATAGTTTCGGAATTGAAGCCGCTCGGTGGCCAGTTGGCGCTCGAGAGCTTCACCGGCCACACGCCGGCGGGGCCGATTCCAATGGTGAACATCCTGCTGAAGTTTCCAGGCAAGTCCGGCAAGAGTGTGGTGGTGACCGGGCATTACGATACGAAACGGATTCCGATGGTGCACTTTGTGGGGGCAAATGATGGGGGGTCGTCGACGGGATTTTTGATTGAGTTTGCAAAGGTAGCGGCCACGATGAACCATCCGGACGATTTGTACGTGGTGTTTTTCGATGGAGAGGAAGCGTTGGGGGAATGGACTGACACGGACAGCCGGTACGGGAGCCGGGAGCTTGCCGGGAAGTGGGCGTCGGATGGAACGCTGGCGCGTATCAAGGCCTTGATCAATGTGGACATGATCGGGGACAAGAATCTGGATTTGTCGAACGATACAAATTCGTCGGCGTCGCTGCGCGCTCAGGTGAATGAGATCGCGGAGCGTTTAGGGTATGCGAAATATTTGCGGAAGGACGAAGGCGCGATTGACGACGATCATAAGCCGTTTGGCGATGCAGGCGTGAATGTGATCGATCTGATCGATCTGGATTATGGGCCGAATGGTTCCTACTGGCATACGGCGGCGGACACGATGGACAAATTAAGCGCGCGAAGTTTTCAGGTGGTGGGAGATATCACGGTGGAGCTGGTCAAGGAACTGGAGGAGCGGGACTGAAGTTTGAATTGGGAGTCGAGGACAGACTTTAGAGCCTGAGCCGTGATGGGGCCGTTGTAGCGCTGGCCGTTGATAAAGACGGTGGGCGTGCCTTCGACACCGGCATGATCGCCATCCTGAACGTCGCGCAGAACCGTTTCGCTTACGGCGGTGGAATCGATGTCGGATGCGAAGCGCTTCATGTCGAGTCCGGACTGGCGCGCATAGGCGAAGATGTTGTCGCGTGAGAGTTGGTCATGGTGCGCGAACATGGCGCTGTACATGGGCCAGAATTTACCCTGCATCTGCGCGGCCACGGCGGCGGTGGCCGCCAGGTGCGCCTGCGAATGGATGTCGAGCGGGTACTCCTTGAAGATCAGGCGAACCTGCGTGGGATTCGCCTTAAGCAGCGCGTCGAGCTGAGGGGTGGCGACGGCGCAGTAAGGGCATTGAAAATCGGAAAACTCCACAATTGTAATGGGGGCGTTACTCGGACCGGTGGACGGTGCGCCGGTGGTGGGAATTGCGATCGGATCGTCAAGCAGCTTTTGCGGCTGCTGGTCGGGAAGATGGCCCCACTTTGAATTTGAAGCAGCGGCCATGGCTTCCTGTTCAGATTTGCCGTGGCTGACCGCATCGACCACCGCGGCAGCCATGCCGGTGCTGTAAGAACAGCTCGGATCGACGACGCGGCATTCCGCCAGTTTCATGCCGCAGCCGCAGGAGCATCCCTGTTCGCGCAGAACTTTGAGAACAAGCTGGCGCTGCGAAGCGGTCAGATGGCTCAGGTCGACGCCGGGGAGAGATGAGGCGGTCTTCCAATCCTGCGCGAGCGCGAGTGCCGCCGCCGCGAAAAAGACGCACGCGCAGGAGAAGAAAGATTTCATCACTTCATTGTAAGGCGAGTTCGGCGGCTCCCTGTGTTATCAGCAACGTGTCCCATCGAAAATCGAGGATTCTGAGTGTGCGGCTCTCACAGGCTGAAAAGGGATAAGAATTTCCCGGGGAAGGGACACTTCTTTGGAGACGTGGTTACTTTTATCAATCGGGACCGGGGTTCGACGGTCGCCAACAAGGTGCAATTAGCGGGAACGAGCCGCGAGCGGCGGCGGGGATTGCTCGGCAGAGATGATTTTGCCGGACTTTGGATTGTGCCCTGCGAGGCGATCCATACCTTCGGTATGCGCGTTGAGATCGATGCTGTTTTTCTCGATCGGGAGCTGCGGGTAAGGGGTTTGAAACGGCATTTGCGACCCGGGCGGATTTCGTTCTGCTTGCGGGCGCATTCCGTCCTGGAACTGCCGGCCGGCGCGATTTCGAGCTCAGGGACCGCTACCGGGGACCGGCTGGAGATGCAAGATGCCGCTTAGTATTCAGATCGCGCTGGGGGCGCTGGTGCTCGCGGCGGGGGTGTTCGACTTTCGTTCGCGACGCATTCCAAATTGGTTGAACTTGTCGGGGGTGATCCTCGGGTTCGGATTGAATTTGTTTTGTTTCGGATGGCACGGTGCAGTAATCGCGGGCGAAGGATTATTGTTTGCCGCGGCGGTGTATCTCCCTTTATACCTGCTGCGCGGCATGGGTGCGGGGGACGTGAAGCTGATGGCGGCAGTGGGGGCGTTAGTGGGGCCGGGGCACTGGCTGCTGATTATGATTACGACGGCGCTCGCCGGGGGCGCGGCGGCCGTGGTGTATGCGCTGCTCAAGGGCCGGCTCACGGAGACCTGCTGCAATCTATACTTCCTCTTGAAAGACCTGGCGTTCTTCCGTGCGCCGCATAAGACAAATCCACAGCTGGATTTTCGGAATGCTTCGGCTTTGCGCATGCCGCACGGCGTGATTATTGCGGCCGCATCGGTGGCGTTTCTCGGATTGGATTTTGCGGCACCGCTCTTAGTGCACCGGCTGACCGGGTTATAGAGGGGGTGGATATGATCGAAGATTGTATCCGCAAGGGCCACTTCATCCCGAAATACTGAACACCTTGATCGCGCTGACGCTTATCAGCCTGAGCTCGCTTGCCGGAATGGCGAGCTTTGCTTTGGGGCGGCGGCTTACGCTGGTGCTGCCTTATGTCATCAGCGCAGCGGCGGGCGCGCTACTTGGCACGGCGGTGGCGCACCTGCTCCCGGAAGCCATACGGCAGGTGGGCACAGGGCGAGAGCTTACCTTGTTTTTGCTGATCGGCCTGCTCGGTTCTTTTTTGCTCGAAAGATCGCTTTGGATGGTGTTCGAAAAGGATGCTCAGGAACACGGCCACTCGAGCAGAAGACCGCTGGCCGCAAACATCCTGGTAGGCGGAGCGGCGCATAGTTTCATCGATGGAATCGCAATCGCGACGGGCTTTGCGGTAGGGCATAACGTTGGGATCGCCACAAGCATTGCGGTATTGCTGCACGAAGTGCCCCACCACATTGCCGATGTTGGCGTACTGATTTATACCGGATTCGACAAGAGCCGCGCGGTGTTACTGAATCTGCTCGCGACCTGCGGATGCATCACAGGCGGAGTTCTGGTGCTGCTGCTGGGCGCGCGGATCAAATCGCTGGTTCCGGCACTGCTGCCGATCACGGCCGCGAACTTTCTTTATATTGCGCTGGCGATTCTGCTGCCCGAAGTACAGCGGGAGAAGAACGGCCGGCGATCGCTGATCCAAAGTGCGTGCCTGTTAGGGAGCGCTGCTTTGATGTGCGCCCTAAGCCAGTTTGTGCGGGATTAGATGGCGGTGAAGACGACCGGACCCAGTTCGCTATCGCATGCGTGGCGCGCCCTGCGCCACCGGAACTTCCAGCTTTTCTTTTTTGGCCAGACCGTATCCCTGACCGGCACGTGGATGACGCGGCTGGCGACGAGCTGGCTGGTGTACCGGCTGACGCATTCCGCGCTGCTGCTCGGCATTGTCAGCTTCGCGGGTCAGATTGTGTCGTTTGTGCTGGGGCCGTTTGCCGGCGTGTGGGTGGAGCGCCTGGACCGGCGCAAGCTGCTGATATGGACCCAGGCGGCGGCGGCCGTACAGTCGCTCGCGATGGCCGCGCTTACGCTCGCCCATGTCATCACGCTATGGGAAATCCTGGCGTTGGCGGTTTTGCAGGGCTTGATCAACGCATTCGACATGCCGGCCCGGCAATCGTTCCTGGTGCAGATGGTCGAAGATCGCAAAGATCTGAGCAACGCGATCGCGATCAACTCTGCAATGGCAAACGGGACCCGGCTGATCGGACCGGCGATTGCGGGCCTGGTGATTAGCGCCGTGGGGGAAGGCTGGTGCTTCCTGTTCGACGGGGTGAGCTATTTCGCGGTGATCGCGTCGCTGCTCGTGATGCGTATTCGTCCCCTGGATATGCGCGGCAAGGCGAACCGCATGGTCGCACAAATGCGCGAAGGCTGGGACTACGTGCGTACGTTTCAGCCCATGCGCACGATCCTCGTGCTTTTTGCGCTAATCAGCTTGTTGGGTTATCCGTACATGGTGCTGCTGCCGGTGTTCGCGGGCCAGGTATTACACGGCACTGCGCTAACGCTTGGCTGGCTGGCCGGAGCTTCCGGGATTGGCGCGTTTGTATCGGCGCTTTCGTTGACAGTCCGCAAATCGGTCGTAGGACTGACGCGGATGGTACAGGTGTCGGCTGGGACGCTTGGAGGCGCGTTAATTCTGTTCGGGACGTCGCACACATTCTGGCTATCGCTGGTGCTTGTAGCGTTCGCGGGCTTCGGACTGATGCAGTGCGCGACGGTTTGCAACACGATTATCCAGTCGCTGGTAACGGAGGACAAACGGGCGCGCGTGATGAGCTATTACACGATGGCCTTTTTCGGGGCGGCGCCGCTGGGTAGTTTGCTGGCAGGGGCTGTGGCTCACCGGATCGGGGCGCCGCATACGGTGATCGGGACTGGGGCATGCTGCCTGGCGAGTGCGCTTTGGTTCACGCTCGAACTGCCGAAAGTGAATGCGGCGGTGCGGCCGATTTATCAGGATATGGGTTTGCTGCCGACCGAAGATGCATCGGCGTCCGTTCCGTGAGCGAGGCTCAGCGAATCCAGTACTGTTCGATTTCTTCGAGCGGCTTGTTCTTGGTCTCCGGAACGAAGAAGACGGTAAAGATCGCCTGCGCGATGGACGCCACAGCTAAGAAAGCAAATGTGACCGACTTGCCGACCTGATTAAACGCGAGGGGAAAGAAGAGAACGACTAATGCGTTTGCGATCCATTGCGTAAGGACGGGAACCGTCATCGCGGTACCGCGAATGTGATTGGGAAAGATTTCGGGAACCAGCGTCCAGAAAACCGGTCCGATGCAGGAAGCGAAACAAGCGAGGTAGGCAAGGATGAGCACGAGTACGATCCAGCCCTGAAATAAGCCAAGCGAGCAGATGATGGTGAGCCCTATGAGCGCCGCCGCCATGCCGAGCGAGCCGGCGATGTACAGCGGTTTGCGGCCGAAGCGGTCGATGATCCAGAAGGAGACCAACGTGAAGGCGAAGTTGGTAAGGCCAACGATAAGGGTGGAAAAGAGCGCGGCATCGATTTTCCATCCGGCGGATTGGAAGATGGCGGGTGCGTAATCAATGATCGTGTTGATCCCGGAAATATGTATCAGGATGGCGAGACAGAAGCCGACCAGAACGGCGGGCCGGACATCGGGATCGAGGAGATCGCGCCACCGGTTCTGCGTGCGCGAGAGACTGGCGCGGATTTCGGAGACTTCGAACTCGGCTTGTTGCGGCCCGGCGATTCTTTCGAGAATGCGGAAGGCTTCGGCCGGGCGTCCGGCGATCATTAGATAGCGAGGAGTCTCAGGCGCCCTGAGCAGAAGAAGAAAAAAGAAAATCGCGGGTACGGCTCCGGTAAGGAACATCCAGCGCCAATTGGAAGTGCCTACGTTGCGCAGCAGATAGTTGATGGCATAGGAAATTAAGATGCCGAGAATGATGGAGAGCTGGTAAAGGGCTCCCATACGGCCGCGGATAGTGGGCGGCGAGACTTCTGACACATACATGGGCGAGAGGATGGAGGCGCCGCCTACCGCGATGCCCCCGAGAAAGCGCGCGCCGAGAAAGAGCGCGAACACGGGGGCGAGGCCGGTGGCAATGGACGTTAGCGCAAAGACGACGGCGACCCAGAGCAAAATCTTGCGGCGCCCGTAACGATCGGTGACGCGGCCGGCCGCGGCTGATCCCAGAACGCAGCCGAACAGCAGAGAGCTGAAGGCAACGCCCAAGCTGAGATCGTTCAAGCGGAAGTGTTCGGTTAAAAATGGCCCAGCGCCGGTGATGATCGCGATATCGAAACCGAAGAGGAGACCGCCGAGCGCGGCGGCTGCGGCCAAATAGATAACGTAAGGAAGATTGATCTTCGGATCGACCTCGGCCCGCGCGTTTCGCATCGTGTTGGCTGATGGTATCGTATTCCGAGCCGCCGATTACGCTATCAGTTTTTGCATGGCGTTGAAGGCGATTGCGCTATATGGGTCGGCGGGATCGGGGAGGAAAGGCAGAACGCGAATTTTGGCTGCTTCGGCGGTCTGGCCGGCCGCTTTCAAGGCCGCGGCCAGCATCGCGCGCGCCCGCAGGTCGGTATCGCTGGATTGCCTAAGAATCCCGGTCCAGGTTTTTACGGTCTGGTCGGGCGTTTCGGTTTGCTGCCAAATGGCGAGCTGGCGGCCGGCGAGTTCCCGAGCGCGCGGATCGGCCAAATGAGCGTTGCGCAATTGTTCGATGGCGGCGGCGCGGTCGCCGAGTAAGGCCCGCCACCAAGCGCGATATAGCGTTTTGGCGTCACCATTAGGGACTGTTGTCAAAAACTTTTCGAAAGTCGCCGTAGCGCGCGGCCGGTCGCCTTCGAGCAGGATACAGGCAGCCGTCTCGATCGGGCTTAACGTACTGAGAAGCTTTTCGGCTTGCGCATAGTCGCGGGCTGAAACCAGGCCAGCTACCAATTGATTGCGAAGCGCAGCGCTCTCCGGATTGATTTCGAGCGCGCGTTCGAGCGATCGGCGGCCCTGCGCGGGATCTCCTGCCAGAAACTGACTTGTGCCGAGCGCCCCGAGTGCGTCGGCATTATTCGGATCGACCTTGACAACCGCGGCTGCAGCTTCCATTTGTTGGGGCAGCGGCGCATGCGAGAGCTGAGTCGCGAATAAATGGAAACGGGTTCTGTCGAGTGCAGAGAACGAAGCCTGGTGCGCTTCGCCATCGCGCAGAGCCTGTTCGAGCTCGGGACTTTTGGCAGCGGTCAAGGTTTCGAGAAGGGCAAGATGGGCAAGACCAAACGACGGATCCGCGGAGATGGCCTCCCGCAAGCGAGCAACCTTGGTTTGCGGATCGGAGGATGTCAGACCAGCTGACAACAGTTCGAGCGCGCGATCGTTGTTGGTGGAAAACGGAACAGCTCGACTGTCAATCTGCTTTGCCAGGGCGTTTAGTCCGGCGATGATATGAAACGGCTGCGCCCGGGCTGAGATATAGCGTGCAGTTCGCTGGCTGCTTACCGTGACCAAGTCGGCTGCGAGATCGATCGTGCCGCGCCCTTCCGTAATGGTCGTTCGAAGCGCCTGGATGCTCCTGAATTGGTAGACCGCGGATTCCGTGGTTGCGACCGACACGATTATCCGGGGCGATGACGCGAGATCCTGCTCGAGGACAAGCGGAGCGGCATAGCGGAGCCATTCCGAAGTAGCATCGGCGATGAGCACATTGGCGGGCAGCAGGGATAACCGGACGTTGGAAACTGCCGGATTATGCGAGCATCCGCAAGCACAGAGAAGCAATGCGGCGAGCCAAAATCTACTCGACAGGCCAGCCTCTATAACGGCTTAGGATTTTCCGCGAGTAATTGCTGGAAGTCGGCATGCGTTTTCAAGATCGAGAACTCCGGCATGTCAGGAATTTTTTTGCGTTCCTTCACGCCTTCTTCAAGAGCCTTTCGCAAATAGATTAACGCACGGTCGTTCTCGCCATTTTTTGCGTACATTTTGGCGAGATACAAGTGGAACAGGGCGCGCTCTTCGACGGTTCGCTCCTGCATAATGGTGCCGAAATGTCCGTGATGCTCGAATACTTCCGGATCGAGCTTCAGCGCCTCTTCGTAATATTCGGAAGCCTGTTTATAGTCTTTGCGGGCGAAGTAAGCCGCGCCGAGATTGGCATCGATGGATGCCGAGGGAGGCGAGCAATGGAGGGCCCGCTTGTAATAGTGGATGGAGCGCCGATAACTCTTTTCGGCATAGTAGATCGTCCCCAGATTGTTGATCGCCTCAGGATATTTCGGGTCGAGTTTGATGGCGCGCTGATAGTTCTTCTTGGCAAGATTGAGAGCCATCAATTGGTGAAAGGCGATCCCGATCTTATTCGCCAGCACGGCTGAATTGGAGGGGCCCTCGCGGTACATGTCAATGGCCTCGCGATACATTTTGCGGGCCATATAAATGTCACCTCGCAGTTCGGGCGAAATCACCGGACGAGGAGTAACGGATGTGCTCGGAATGGAAACGGCGGCACGCAAGCCGTCCGTCGCAAGCGGGGTTTGTTGCGCCTGCAGCCAGCACGGCAGAGCCAGCCCGAGGACACAAAGAGTGCGAGCGAGACGCACTGCCGGAGAATTGATCATACTGATCCTCCTTCTTCTATGTAGGACTTTACTATATACCTTTTTTGCGAAGCACGGGAAGCGAATAATATTCAGGGCATATCCGGACCGTTCTGAGAGGACCCTGCTCCGGGGACGCAAGCGTCAGGTTCGTTCGTAGAAGGGCGGCGGTTCGACGCCGAGCGCTCGCAGATAGACATAGCCCTGACCGCGATGGTGAATTTCGTTATCAATGGCGTACAGAATGGTCGCGATGCCGGGCATTGTCCACTGGCCGAAAGCGGTATCTACTTCGGCGAAACGATGGGCTGGAATTGTGGGCCAAAGTTTATTGAGGGCGACCGTGGATTCGTCCCAAAGCCCGAGCAAATCCGCCTTAGTCTGTGTGGGCGGTAGTTCCTTTCCGGTTTCCCATTTGCCGGTAGCGACTCCCTGGACGATAGGGACGGCCATCTTCAGGAACTCCTTGACCATTTCGGAAAACGGGCGCATGGATCCTAGCGAAAAATTGAAGAGTTTATCTTCCGGGAAGGCTTCAATCACACGTCGGGTGAGCCGGCGATGCCCTTGCCAGTGCTCGAGTAGTGCGGATGGAGTGATTACGGTGGTTTCGGTTGCTGTGTTTGGCATGGATCCAGATTAAAGGCGATTCCCGACAGAAGCTGACGGCGTTTGGTGGCAGTATCAAATTTATGTACGACCCGATCATGCGCGTGCTGACCGTGCTCGAAATATTGCAAGCGCGGGAACGGGTGAGCGGATCGGAATTGGCGGAACGCTTGGAGGTGAGCTTACGGACGGTGCAGAGGTATGTAGCGCGGCTGCAGGATTTATCCATTCCAGTGGAATCGGTATGTGGAGTGGGCGGGTACTACGCGTTGAAACCTGGCTTTCGGCTGCCGCCGCTGATGTTCACCGATGAAGAAGCGTTCGCGCTGACGCTGGGGCTAAAAGCGCTGCGGCAATTAGGGCTGGCCGCGTTCGCTCCGGCAGCAGAAGGCGCGGCGGCAAAGCTGGGGCGGGTTCTGCCGGACGCATTGCGGGACAGTGTGCAGAGCGTGGATGAAGTGGTAGCGCTCGAGCCGGGGCCATGGGTGATTTCGACTTCGGCGGAGTGTTTGATTCGCGTTTCGGCGGCAATTCGCCAACGGCGGCGTGTCCAGTTCGATTATGAAGCGTACGACAAGTCCGGGTCGCGCCGGGAGCTTGAGCCGTATGGTGTGATCCATTTGGATGGCCGCTGGTACCTGACTGGTCGATGCCTCCTGCGGGAGGCGCTGCGCACGTTCCGACTGGACCGGGTATCGGGCCTGCAACTCCGGGACGAGAGGTTTGCACGGCCGGACGAGTTCGATATAAAAAGCTTTCTACATAAAGGAATGCCGTTCGTGCAGGCGGCATTTGCAATTGACGTGTGGCTGGAGCTGCCATTCGAGCAGGCGCGTTCCCAGTTCGCGTTGTACCGGGTGTCGATGGAGGAAGAGAAGGGCGGCACGGCGGTGCGCTGCGGGCGCGATCATCTGGAATCGTTTGCGGCGATGCTGCTGAGTTTGGGATGCCGGGTGGAAGTGCGCGCGCCGGAAGAGTTGCGGGCCGTCTTTGGGAAGCTGGCCGAGCGGGCCGGTCAGGCAGCGCAAGTGTATGGCCGGGGACAAAGGTAACGTTTTTGGTCCTTAGGACACCGTAACGCCAAACGAATTTTCATCTTTTTTTCCCAGCCGTGGCAGTTTTTGGCAGATTTCCTTGCTTACCACAGTTAGGAGGCCTTCAAAAAAGGAGACTAGATGAAACGTAGAGATTTTCTTAAATCGTCGGCCGCGGTAACCGGCGGAGTGTTGACCGGAATTCACAAAGCGGCCGCTCAAAGCGGTCCCGTGGCTGGACCCCAGCCGAACATTCTATTCATTCTGGTGGACGAACTTCGCTATCCCAGCGTGTTTCCCGACCACATTTCAGATCCGGGAGAGTTCCTGCACTGCTTTATGCCGAACCTTTACAAACTGTGGAAGAGCGGAGTCAAGTTCGGGAACTATCATACTGCGGCGAATGCGTGCACACCAGCCCGCGGAACCATCATCTCGGGGCTGTACTCGCAGCAAAGCTGGCTGCTGACGACGATCCTGTCGCCTCCGGACCCGAACCCTACGCTGGCAAAACTGATGCCAGTTCTGAACCCGGCCTTTCCCACATACGGGAAACTACTGCAAGCCGCGGGATATCACACGCCGTATCTCGGGAAGTGGCACGTTTCGATTCCGCAACAATCGACCGGCGGTTTGCAAGCGTACGGCTTCGAAGACTACAGCACTTACCCTGACCCCACCGGGAGCAACCTGCAAGGTACCTACGGCAGCGATTTGGCCGCAACGCCGCCGCCTCTTTCGCAAACGTTTCTGAGCGACAAAGATACTGCCGACGCCGCGCTCAAGTATTTGGGAGCTCGAAAAGTCGGCGATTCACCCTGGTGTCTGACAGTGGGCTTCGTGAACCCGCATGACAAAGAGTTTTTTCCTGCCGGAACCGAATATCAAACGGTTGAGGAACTCTTCCACGACAAGGCAGTCAATCCGACCGGCTTAGCGCAGTTCACTCCCTACGCCGAGAAGGCGCCGGCGACCCAAGTCCCGTGGGCCGAGAATGCATTGAAGTCCCCGCGTTCGTACGGGTATCCTGAACTCCCTCCCAACTGGGAATCGACACAAGACATGATAGATCGGCAGAAGCCGACTACTCAGCTGTTTATCAGAAAATTTCAGGAAGGCGAGTGGGGCGGCGTGACGGAAGACCCGACCCAGAATACGCCGGCTGATCGGTCGATCGAAGAATATCCAGTGCCGGAACTCCAGAAGGGCATCGTCAAAATGGAGTTCACCTACTGGAAACGCGCGCTTGACAGCTACACCCAAATCATGGGTATTGTCGATACGCAGATCGGCCGTGTGGTCGATGCCTTGGAATCCCTTCCCAGCAGCATCAAAGATAATACGGTGATTGTCTTCGCTTCGGACCACGGCGAGTACGCGGGTGCGCACGGCCTTGTGCAGGGGAAAGTGGGAACGGTCTACCAAGAGGCCTGGCACATTCCTCTGATTGTGGTCGACCGAAGTGACCGATTCACGGCAGACATTGACACGATCCGCATGGGTCTGGCTTCCTCAGTGGATCTGTTGGGGATGCTGGTTGGTATCGGCAATCTTGGCACACGTGACTGGATGAAGGGCTATTTGCCGGCAATCTATAGCTCTCGCCTGGACATGGTCGCGATGCTCAAATCCGCATCCGCTCCCGGGCGCCGATATCTCCTCCATGCAACGGACGAGGTCAGCCCGGATTTCTTCAACTGGATCAACGCGCCGGCGCACGTTCTTGGCATAAGGACCGAGGCAGGCAAGCTCGGGGTGTATGCCGACTGGATTACAGCGACGAGCGTGATTCAACAAAGCAGCGCTCAATTTGAGTACTACGATTACTCGACGGAACGCGGTCGTCTGGAACTCGACAACACGGTACATGACAATGAGCACGCGAGAAAGCTGTACCGGCGTTTGCGACACGAAATCATTCCAAACGAACTCCAGCAGCCTCTGCCGCCAGCTCTCCGGTTGCAGCAGGAAAAATCGAAGATAGCCCACCTGATTTACCGCGCTGTAATCGCAAACCTGCCCATCAGCGTTTATGAAAATATGGGCAAAGATCTTTCGGCGATTACGGGCTGGGGCGCCGAGTTTTAACGGCGCGGCGACGTCGCCTCGGGCTCGCTTACAATGGCGCAGGGTTAGCCCTGCGCCATTTTTGAAGAGGCACTTCACGGGTGGTACGAAGAGCTGAATCAGCGCGATGAGAAGCTGAAGAGTGCCCTCGTTCCGTTCCCTGATTTTGCTGCACGGCTATGCGTTCTTATTCTGTTATGTGTTCGCGGTGCAGGTAGGCGTTCCGATTCCCTCGGATCCGATTCTGCTGATTCTTGGCGCATCGGTGGGCAATGGACAATATTCGTTCTGGGCTGCCTTTGCGGCGGCGATTACGGCCGCGGTGCTGGGCGACATGGTCTGGTACGAACTTGGATATTGGCGCGGGCGATCGGTGCTGAAGGTTCTATGCAAATTTTCGCTCGAGCCGGACACGTGCGTGCGGCAAACGGAAGTAGGCTTTATGAAACGCGGGCCGTGGGCGCTACTCTTTACAAAATTCGTACCGGGCGCAAGTTTAGTTTCGACGCCGCTTGCGGGAGCGATTAAGATGCCGCGCTGGCAGTTTCTGCTGGCAGATACCGGGGGTGCGGCGCTATGGTCGGCGACCTATCTGTTGGCGGGCGCGCTTCTGCACCGGCAGATCGATCGAGTAATCGTGCTGCTTGGCTTATTTGGACGCCGCGCGGGGCTGGTGTTGGCTCTATTCTTAGGGGCATTTGTGGCATGGCGATACATACAGCGCGTGCGTTTCCGCCGGCAATTGCGGATTGACCGGCTGAGCCCGATGGAAGTGTATTCGATGATGAGCGGCGATCCGCCGCCGATCGTGGTGGATTTGCGGAGTCCGGCAGATGTTGAGAAAACAGGGTGGAAGATCGCGGGCGCGAGGGTGTTACGTCCGGCGGAGATCCGGTCGCATTTTGAGGAGATTCCGCGCGATCGCGACGTGATCCTGTACTGCACTTGACCGAATGAAGCAACCAGCGCCCGGGTGGCGCTGCAGTTAAAACGAGCGGGGGTGCGGAGAGTTCACCCGCTGGAGGGCGGGTTTGAAGCTTGGGTCGCGCGGGAACTGCCAGTAGAAGCGGTGGTGTCCGCTTGATCTCAAGGACGGGTTAAGCCTGAGGAAGGCCCGTATTTGCGGCCAGGGCCGGGTCGGTCAGTTCGCGGATCCGGCGGCGCAGAAAACGGCGTTCAACGGCGTTGGCGGTCAGCGAAAGGGCGCGTTGATAGGCTTCGAGCGCAAGTGCGCAGCGGGATTGGCGGCGCAACAGGTCGGCGCGTGCTGCGTGATAGAGGTGATAAGTCTCGAGCGCGCCTGATGAAGCAAGCGAATCGAGCAGAGCGAGGCCTTGCGCCGGGCCCTCACTCATCGCGACCGCGACGGCGTGATTGAGGGCGATCGTGGCCGATGGCTGGAATCGCGTAAGCTCCCGGTAGAGCGCGGCGATTTGCGGCCAGTCGGTTTGGGCGGCGGTTTGTGCTTCTGCGTGGAGCGCGGCAATGGCGGCCTGGAGTTGAAACGGCCCGGGGGCATGGCGGCGTAGAGCCGATTCGACCAGTCCGAGACCTTCGGCAATTTGCTCGCGGGACCAGCGGCTGCGGTCCTGTTCTTCGAGAGGAATTAATTCGCCATCGCCGCTAATGCGGGTGTTGCAGCGGGAATCGTGCAATAGCATCAGGGCGAGGAGTCCCATATTCTCCGGCGCGTTGGGAAGGAGTTCGCAAAGAGTGCGGGCGAGGCGGATAGCTTCCGCGCAGAGTTCACGCCGGATAAGCGCATCACCGGAGCTGGCTACATAACCTTCATTGAAGATCAGATAGAGAACGGTTTGTACGGCGGAGAGGCGCTCGGGAAGTACGGCGACAGGCGGCACCTCATAAGGGATACGGGCCTGTTGGATCTTTCGTTTGGCGCGGGCGAGCCGCTGCGCGAGGGTCGGCTCGGGAATGAGAAAAGCATGAGCGATTTCGGGCGTGGAGAGGCCGCCGAGCGTACGCAATGTAAGAGCAATTTGGGCCTCTTTGTTCAAGGCCGGATGACAGCAGGTGAAGATCAGCCGGAGGCGGTCGTCTTCGAGGGGCGCGGCGATATTTGCTTCAAGGTTCAAGCTACAGGTGTTCGGGGTTTCATAGCGCAACTGGTCCTGGTAACCGCGGCGCGTTTGTTCGCGGCGGGCATAGTCGACGAGTTTGCGCTGGGCCGCCGCGGTGATCCAGGCACAAGGATTTTGCGGGATGCCGGTGCCGGGCCAGTGAACGAGGGCGGCGGCGTAGGCATCCTGCATGGCTTCTTCGGCTAGGTCGAAGGAACGGGAGAAGCGGATAAGCGAGGCCAGGATCCGACCCGACTCGCGGCGAAAGAGGGCTTCTATTGTGGCGCGCAGTTCATCCATGCGGCGCGGCTGGTTTGGGGATTTCGCGGATGGGACGCACTTCGATCCATCCGGGAGCGCCCTTACAAGCGGTGGGAATTTTAGAGGCCCATTCGATAGCTTCGTCGAGATCCTGGCAATCGAGGATGTAATAGCCGGCGAGTTGTTCTTTGGTTTCGGCAAACGGTCCATCCGTTAAGAGGACGTCGCCGTTTTGGACGCGGACGGTAGTGGCGGTGGAGGAAGGTTCTAGCGGGTCTGCCGCACGGAAGATGCCGCGGCGGACGGCTTCTTCCATCACTGTTTTGTGCGCGGTGGCTACCTGCTGCAGTTCGCTGGGCTGGGTGGACTCTTCCTCGCGGCTATAGATGAGCAGCATGTACCGCATGGATCTCCTCCGCTCCCCGATGATTGCGGTTCTGTTCAACGATCTGATTCGTGTGGCGCGCGGAGTGAGCGGCAGCAGCGAGAATCCACTGATAGCCGTCCCAGGGGCCGAAAATGGGGTGCGGCAGGACGTGGCCACGAAGGGCGGGCGCCAAGTCTAGCAGCATTAGCGTTTGAGCGCGGCTCTCGAGAAAACGGTCGAGCGCCTGCTCCGGTGTCCACTGGCCTGAAGGCACGACCGCCGGCGATGCGGAAAATCGAGAGGCGCGCAGCGGAACTTGACTTATGATCCGTTCGTCCATCGAGGACGTGGGGTGATCGGGGGCGGCCGCCGGAGCCTCAGGCATCCCATTGATGATGGCGTGCACCCGGTCCTCGATCAGGACCAGATGCTCCAAAATTTCGAGAGTAGACCAGCAGTCGGGAGCGGGTTTGAACACCCACTCCGATGCGGAAAGATCAGAGACCGCGTGGAACAAGTTGTCGCGGGTAGATCCGAGAAATTCGGCGGCTTTGGATTTTTCCGCTGGGGTGATAAGAGAGAGGTTGGTCATCTTGTTTCCTTCCTATACGCCGAATCAGGAGAAGCTCAGGATGGGCCGCACCTCGACCGAACCGTAGCGCGCGGCGGGAATACCGGCAGCTATGGAAGCGGCTTCATCGAAGCTGGCGGCCTCGATGAGATAGTACCCCCCAAGTTGTTCTTTGGTCTCGGCGAAGGGGCCGTCGGTCGAAATAGCTTCCCCGTTACGCACACGCACCGTTTTGCCGGAGGCCGTGGGTTGCAGCGCGTTGCCGCCCTTGATGGCCGCGGCGTATTTCTCGCCGAACGCCCTGTATTCGGCGAGCTCGCCTTCAGGATAGCTGGAGGCAGCCCAACGCTTTTCGTCTTCGTAGATCATGAGCAGGTATTGCATGTTTTGTTTCTCCTATCTGGATGACGGATGAGGACGGCGAGATTGACAGTCGGACCAAACTTTTTTTAGTCGATGAAACATTATTAGAAGAATGGCAGACGACATCTCGAAAGATCCACGGGTTTATTTTGCGGCGGAGAGGACATTTCTCGCTTGGGTCCGCACTGGCATTGCGCTGATGGGATTCGGGTTTGTGGTGGCGCGGTTCGGGTTATTTCTGAGAGAGATGCAAACGGTGCAACAGGTTCCGGCGCATTCGCCAGTGCGGTTCTCCTTATGGATTGGAATCGCGCTGGTTCTGGCCGGCGTGTTTGTGATTCTGTCGGCGGTCGTTCGGCAGAACCGGCTGATTGGGCAACTCAAGAGTGGAGAGTGGGACATCAAACATCAGTCGCGAGTGGGCGTGGGGATTTCGATCGTCCTGATCTCGATCGGGGCAGCAACGGCGATTTACTTATTCGTGATGCGGTAGGGACGGAATTGCGCAAAAAGCGCTCCATGGCGGCCGCGGCGGGCTGGACGACTGGGGAAGCGGGCAACGCAAACGAGAAGGTGCGTGTGATGAGATGTTTCTCGAGACGTAAATAGGCGAGCGTTTCGGCACGCCGGCTAAGCGCCCAGACAGAGGCAAAACCGACGCCCAGGCCCGCTTCGATTGAGGACAGGATGGCTTCGGTGGAATCCAATTCCATGGCTACTTTCAGAGAACTGAGACGGAGGCCCGCTTTTTGAAGCGCATCTTCAGCGACATGGCGAGAGCCGGAGCCGCGTTCGCGCATTACCAGGGGAGCGGTTGCGAGCTGGGCGGCCGCTATGGAGCCGAGACCTGCCCACTCATGGCTGATGGGAACAACGACAACGATCTCGTCGTCGAACCAGGGTTGAATCAGGAGATCGCGGCGGAGAGCAGGACCTTCGATCAAACCCAAACCGAAGCGGCCCGAGACGACTCCTTCAGCGATGTGTTCGGTATTTTGACTGAAAAGCTGGAGGCGCACAGCGCGATGCTCGCGGGCAAAGGCGGCGAGCAGCGAAGGAAGGACGTATTGTGCGATGGTCGTGGAAGCGCCCAGCATGAGATCTCCGGCGGCCTCGCCCTTTAAGCTCGCTAGCTGATTTTCGGCTTCCGCGGCGAGCTGGCTAAGTTCGGTGGCGTAACGGAGCAGAACCTCGCCGGCGGCGGTGAGGTGGACGCCTGTGGAACTCCGCTCGAAAAGCTTCGCGCCTAATTCTTCTTCAAGAGTTTTGATTTGCAGAGTGACAGCGGGTTGTGTGAGGTAGAGCTTTTCTCCCGCTTTGCGAAAGCTCAAGTGCTCAGCGACGGCGCGAAACACCTTCAGCCGAAAATTTTCCAGCATGTCTTCTCGTTAGTTTATGGCCCCGGTCGCGAATCAGGGATGTTCCCTAAAATCAATTGCAGGCTGTTCGCGGGCCGGCACTCTTAACTTCGGCCCGGGCGGCGGTAATGCAGTGGATCTACCGGCCCACACTTTCAACGGAACCGGGGCTCGTGACGGACGTGACCGTAAACTTTACTTTAAATCGTTGATTAACCCGCACCGAAAATCTCGGCGATCGGGATGGAAAATTGCACTGAATCGTACAATTGGTTTGTGCCAAAAGTAACGTTTATGCCGGAGAATAAGACAGTTGAATTCGAATCCGGCAAGCTTCCCTATAGCGATCATGGGAAGAGGGAGTCTTTGTTGGATGTCGCCCTCAATATGCATGTGGATTTGGAACATGCATGCGGCGGCAGTTGCGCTTGTACTACTTGCCACGTGATTGTGCTCGAAGGCGACAAGAATCTTTCTGAACCGGAAGACGATGAATTGGACCGTCTCGATATGGCCGCCGGCTTAACACTGCGCTCGCGGTTAGGATGCCAGGCGGTGGTGAAGGGCGATGTGAAGGTTGAGATTCCGGCCTGGAACCGGAATTACATCAGCGAGGGCGGCAAGTCGCGGTTGTAAGCATGCGCTATTGCGCGCGGTTCTGCAAACGCTGGATAAGCGAGAGCAACTGGTCGGCTTGTTTGCCGGATAGATCGGCATCGAGATAAACGGTTGCGCCCTCCTGTTTGATATGAATCGCGTCGTAAAGGTGAAGCATTTCGAGTTCGTTGTCCTTCGTTGAGAGGCGGGCGAGTCCGATCCCGCCGCGCAGGGCGTCGTTGACCCGTTTGGCGCCTTCGTTGGAAACGCATTCGACACGCCCTTTGAGATGCAGTCCGGTGTCTACGCTCAGGCCGATAGCTGTGGCTTTGATGTAACCGGCAAAATTAGAAAGCAGCGACGAGTATTCCGAACGCTCGGACATATCGGCAAAAGGCAGAACGCCGCGGCTGACCACCCAAGCTTGATCCGCTTTCGGCAGCCACTCGAGATTCGCGGTCAGCGCGTCCGGCACATCGTCGTGATTCTCCTCGCGATGATTAACGGCCTGGCGAACCGCTTTTTCTGAACCCGCGACGGCGACTCCGTCCTGCAAGATGGCGAAACTGTTGCGCGGCACGTCCGGCGGAAGCTTCGATTGCAGTTTGTCTTTCGAAAATCGGCCTTGGATGACAACAAGGCTGTCCTGGCCATTCCAGGCGAAGACAAGGGAAGAGAGATCACGGCGCGGATCGACCCCGAGGCGTTCAGAGGTCGCATCCAGCCCGCGAAACGAAAACTGCTGCGCGTGAGATTGGTAGAAAGGCGTGGCTTTTAAGCGCTCGGCGTCAATTCCGGCAAGTACTTTTGTATCGGCGGGAACCAGCTTGGCGGCTTCAGAATTGAGACTGATGCCGTTAGGGCTATGCGTGCCGCAACCGGTGAAGACTAGTGCGAACAGCGCCAGTGCAAAAGCGCGCAATTAGAAATCCCTCCGGCGGAATCGTGCGATGGATGCCCCGAGCGTGGCGGCTCCGAACAGTGCAGAGGTCCACACGGGCGTCCACCAATCCACTTGGCGGTCATAAAGAATAATCTGTTTCATGGCGTTTCCGAGATCGTAGACCTTCGGCACAATCCAGTAGAACACCAGCCACAGATCGCGCGACCATTGGGAGCTAAGGAGACGGATGACATTGTCGCGCTGGGCAAGTATCGTGCTGATTAGCATGAGCGCGATTGCGACCATCACCGACACCGCAGCGCTTTCCGATTGCACACCTATGTAGACCACAACCGAAAGCAGCACGGCGAAGATAAAGAGCGAAATGGGAATTGCCAGGAGAAAACGCGGCTCCCAGATGTGTGTTTTGAGACCGAGGATGATCCATATGCAGCCGATCAGGTAGATGTGATTGCAGGCGACCACCAATAAATTGCCTAAGTAGCGGCCCAGAATGAGAATCGGCCGGGAGACAGGCTTCGAGAGGAGCAGCCCGATACGGCCGGGCTCGAGTACGCTCGGGATCAAGCCGGATGAGGCGAAGATGGCGAGGAATGTGCCCCAGATGTAGAGAAAGATCGAAATCCAGGAGTACGAGGCGTTGACGAACTGTTGAATATCGTAGACCCGCCGGGAGTGCGGTTGGACGGCCATGAAAGAGATGGCCCCTTCTGTGAGATCGACATTGAGAGCGAAAAGAAAGAGACCGACGAGCAGGGTGGAGAGGCCGAACAGCCCCCAAAACAGCCAGCGGGCGCGCGCTTCGTTGAAGGTGTCGGAAATGAGGGCAAGAAGGACGGCGGCGGTCGATTTTTCGAGCTGAGAATTCATGCGGCTTTCTCTCCTTTGGTTGCGCGAATGAAGACGTCTTCGAGGCTGCTGTTTGATGCAGAAACCGATTCGATCAGGCCTCCCGCGGCGCGTATGCGATCAATGATGATGTTCGATTCTTCCAGCGTGGAAGCGCTAATTTCCGTGCCGCGAGTGGTGGTGGCGATGGAAGCCGCGGCGAGGCGCAGTTCGGTAAGCAACGCAGGAGAAAGGTCGGCGGCAACAATTGTGTAGCCACGTCCGCTGACCAACGCGCTGATTTTTCCTTCGAGCACGATTTCGCCTTTGCGTAGAATCGCAACAGATTCGCAGAACGACTCCACCTCGCTAAGCAAATGCGAGTTGATAAAGACCGTGACACCTTCGCCGGTGAGGCGGTTGAGAATGTCGCGGATTTCGCGGCGGCCAATCGGATCGACTCCGTCCGTCGGTTCGTCGAGCACGAGCAATCGCGGCCGATGGATTAACGCCTGCGCGAGGCCAAGACGCTGCAACATGCCTTTGGAATATTTTTTTATGCGCACGTCTCCCCAATCGGCGAGACCGACCAGTGCGAGCATTTCGGGAACGCGTTTCTGGCGCTCGCTGGCGACGAGGCCGGAAAGAGCGGAATAAAAATCGAGCATGCTGCGTCCGGTGAGATAGGTCGGGAAGCGGTGATTTTCGGGCAGGTAACCGACCGGGCGCCGGGCTTCGGGTTCGCGCGCATCTTTGCCGAATATCACAGCGGTGCCGGCAGGTCGGGCGAACGGCGGAGAGCAGCATTTTGACGAAGGTGGTCTTCCCTGCCCCGTTCGGACCGAGCAAGCCGTATTTGGCGCCCACAGGAACACGCAGGCTCATACTGGACACTGCTTTGATCTCGCGCCCCCGAAAACGGGAGCGGTAAATCTTCTCAAGCCCTTCGGTTTCGACGGCGTAGTCGGTCATCTTATACCCTTAAGTAATTCGGTCTTTCTAGGATACGAAGGCGAACGCCTTGTCGTTCCGCTGTTTCTTCACTACAATGCGCGTATATTTTCTCCTCATCCTCGCTTGTTTAACTACGCGGTTGGCTCTGACGCAGACCGATCAGACGACAACCACATCCAGTCCGGCGGCCGTCAAAACAACCGTCACGGTTAACGCAACCTTGTCTAGCAACGTTCCGGCTTCGATTACGGTGCTTGGAAATCAGCAACTGCTCGATACATCCGGCGTGCAATTAGATGACCGGTTGCGACAGGTTCCGGGGTTCAGCCTGTTCCGGCGCTCTTCGAGCCTGGTGGCCAATCCAACCACACAAGGCGTTTCACTGCGGGCCACAGGATCCTCAGGCGCAAGCAGAACTCTCGTGCTATGGGACGGAATACCGATCAATGACCCGTTTGGCGGGTGGGTGTATTGGGACCGGTTGGACCCGGATAATATCAGCGAAGTGGACATCAATCGCGGGGCGTCCACCAGCATCTTCGGCGATCGCGCAATGGGTGGCAGCATTTCCATCTTCTCCCAAACGGAGCAACCGCAGCATCTCGAAGCCGACGTGCTGACGGGCAGCCAGGGAATGGCCGATGTCTCGGCCGGATATTCCAATTTATGGGGCTTGTGGGGTCTCTCGGTACATTCGCGCGCGTTGACGTCCGACGGTTACTACATCACGCCGGAATCAATACGCGGCAGCGCAGACGACCGCGCCAATTTGCGTTTTGCGACGGGCGATGTGCACGTGGATTACCTGGGATTAAAGAATCGCTTATCGCTGTTTTTCGACATTCTGGCGGAAGAGCGGCACAACGGAACAAATCTGACACATAACTCTACCGGTCTTGGCACAGTGGGATTGACGTACACGCACTCATGGACGAACGATGAGGTTTCGTTTCTGGGCTTCCACACGGAAGAGCAGTTTCATAGTACGTATTCAAGTGTTTCGCTCGACCGCGATACGGAAAAGCTAGCCTCGCGCCAGACGGTCCCGGTCCAGGATACCGGCGGCGCGTTGTACTGGCAGCATCACGCGAAACACTTTCATACGTTCGTGGGCGCGGATACCGATGACACGCACGCCATCAGCTACGACTACTCGTATGCCACGCATACATTGACTCCGAGCGGCGGGACGCTGCTCGAACACGGGTTATTCGCGCAGGGCGATTATACGTTGGGCCGCGTGCAATTTTACGCGGGCATTCGGCATCAGTTCACGGGACGGAATGGCGAAACGTTTGTGAGTCCGAATGGCGGCATTACCGTGGGTTTGGGCAATTTTCGGCTGCGCGCAACGGGATATCGGAGCTTCCGCGCCCCCACGTTGAACGAGCTTTACAGAAACTTCCGTGTGGGGAACGTTTTGACGCTGGCAAACGCCGATCTTGTTCCGGAGGGGTTGGTCGGGGTCGAGACCGGGGTCGACTGGAGCAATGAGACCAGCAAGATTTCCGTTACCGTGTTCCGCAATGAGCTGAATAGCTTGATCGATAATGCAACTCTTCGAATCACTCCACTGCTGATCACGCGGCAAAGAGAGAACTTCCCAAGCGCGTTATCACGCGGGGCCGAAGTTAACGTGAACCGCCATTGGACGCACTGGCGCGCCGAAGCTGGGCTACATGTACGCCGACGCGCGGCTCGCGACCGGCCAGCGCATTCCGCAGATTCCGAAGCAGCAGGGGACAGCGCAACTGGTTTTTCACTGGCGCGATACCATCCTTTCTGGCGGCGTACGCAGTTTGGGCTTAGCCTTTGATGACGATTTGAATCAGTTCAAATTGCCGGGGTTTGCAACACTGCAGATAGCTGCACAACAGCACTTGACAACCAGACTCTCGGCCATTGCTCAAGTGGATAATCTGCTCGACCGCACGTATCTGGTGGCGCTTACGCCGAATGCTAATACGGGAGCGCCGCGCATCTGGCAGGTCGGCCTTCGTTGGAGCGGTTCGATTAAGTAGTGGCCGTTGCTCCATCGCAGATACGAAAGCAAGCACGCATTGGTGGAACAGGACTTTAGCTCGAATCCGCATGTCAGTCTGGCGCAGAATTTCGCATACCTGAAGAAAGTTGAGTTCTATGCTGATACTGTTCCTTACGAAAGTTCTGCAGGACGGGGTCTAGGGATTTCGACAGTTCTCTATTCGTCTGAGGGTCAGGTAGGCTAACAACAGCCAGACAAAAGCACACCTTTGGCGTGCCAAATGGCCGCCACATCATGAACTTGAAGAATGGCAACATCAGCCCCGCGCGTCGTAAAGACGTATTGATCGCCCGAAGGCGATTGAAAATGGCGCGCAGCGCCCACGTGTACGTACGAGGAACAACCGACAAATTTTATGAATGGCTTGAAAACTGTAGCCGGAACGTGGTTCCGGATGGTCCTCCGATCTGGATTTGTGGAGACTGCCACGTAGGCAATGTGGGACCGGTCGCAAACGCAAAGGGCAAGGTCGATATCCAAATTCGCGATCTCGACCAAACCGTGATCGGAAATCCAGCACATGACCTTATTCGCCTGGCGCTATCGCTGGCTACCGCCGCGCGAAGCTCCGATTTGCCAGGCGTAACTACGGCAGAACTGATGGAACAGCTCATGTCGGGATATGAGCAAGGTCTCAAAGCGGCCGACACGATAAAGGCGAAGGAAGCGACACAGCTTCCCCGTCCGATGCGATTTGTCTTAAAGCGGGCGCTAAAGCGGAAGTGGAAAGAGCTCGCAGCCGAACGGATCGAGGACACTTCGCCCCAGATCCCGCTGGGCAAACGCTTCTGGAAAATTTCAGCCAAGGAGCGGGAGGCGATCAGGCAAGTATTTCAAACCGAAGACGGACGCCGGCTGGTCACGAGCTTAAGCTACAGGGATGACGATGCCGAGGTATCTGTGGCCGATGCAGCCTATTGGGTCAAAGGGTGTAGTTCTTTGGGACATCTACGCTACGCCGTACTGCTAAAGGTCGGCGATCGCCGCAACAGGACGCTAGCTCTTATGGACATCAAAGAAGCTGGAACGGCTGCCGCTCCACGCTCGAAGCGAGCTAAAATGCCACGTAATAACGGGGAGCGCATCGTGGCAGGGGCTAAACACATATCGCCTTTCCTTGGTGGCCGTATGATGAGCGCCCAGGTGGGCAGCTGTTCGGTGTTCGTCCGAGAGCTGTTGCCTCAAGATTTGAAACTGGAGATGGATCATGTGGACGTGAAGGATGCCGTGGCAGCAGCACAATGTCTCGCAGGCGTGGTGGGCGAGGCTCATGGCCGGCAGATGGATGAGGCGAGCCGGGCAAATTGGTGCTCGGAACTCTCGCGCAACAGATCCAAGAGTCTTGACGCTCCGTCCTGGCTGTGGCGCAGCGTGGTGGAGCTGATCGCCGCTCACGAAACGGCTTACCTTGATCACTGCCGCCGTTATGCGCTTGACCGGCAGACTGGCAAAGCCGGTTGAGCACGACCGGCACGTCTACTTGAGAGACGTCACCCATTGCCGTTCGCCCGTTACTGAATAATCGCGGAAAACCGAAGGGCGTCTTCTTTGGATGAAATATTGTTGAACATCACGTAGCTGCGAGACGCGAGTCGAGCTCGGGGCTGTAACTTAGTCCGCAGCATGGTAAGTTCTTCGTCGGTGTAGCGGTATCGATAGCCCGTCCTGCCATGAAGCCGCCAATACAAGCCGTCCCCGTAAACGGATTCCGATACAAATGGGTCCACACAATGAATAAGATCGTTTTCGGCGCACAGATCGCGGATCATTTCAGGGGGCCAATCGTCCCCTCTGGGCTCCCAGGCAAGAGTGTGTTGATGGCGATCAATGTTATGAAAAAATGAATTCAGGTTTCGGCTATTCTCAGCGGTGGGTAGGAACGATTTAGGACACTGGAATACGATCACGTGCGCGCCGAGGATTTCGGCTATCTCTCGAGTACGTTGCCAGGCCAACCAGACCTGCTCGGTCGGGCGAAAGCTTCCGTAGAGGTCTTGTTCTCCCCGGCTGATCGCCCCCTTGAGTCGTCTATACGTAGGACTCGAAGGCGTGTGGGTTATGAGTTGCCACGCTTTCATGCAGAACCTGAATTCTGCCGGTGCCTCGGCTTTCCATCGTTTCGCCACTGCGTTGGACGGCGGCTGGTAGAACGTCGCCTGCAACTCGATAGTAGAGAAGTCTTTGATGTAGCGGGCGTGAGCTTCCGTCCAGCCACAACAGCCAACAAAGGCCCCCGGAGCGTTCACTTCGATCAACTGCGAGGGGCGTCTAGACCCACCAGGCGGCGGAGGGAGCGTCGCGGATGATGATTTGGTTCAGGAAATCCGCGGCTTTGGTCAGACCTTCGTCGGACGACATCAGCGTGTCTTCGTGTTCGATTGAAAGAACGTAATCGTAGCCGTACATGCGGAGCGTGGAGATAAATTCTTTCCACCAGCCGTAGGGATGGCCGTAACCGCAGGAACGGAAGATCCAGGCGCGGTTGCGCTCGTCGGTATATTTCTTGGTATCGAGCACGCCGGTTTTCGGCAGATTGTAATCGTAGATCTGCGTGTCTTTGGCGTGGACGTGGAAGATGGCATCCCCTAGCACGCGCACGGCTTTGATGGGGTCGATACTTTGCCAGAACATGTGGCTCGGGTCGTAGTTGCAACCGACGCTGTCGCCGGCGATCGAGCGCAGCTTGAGCATGGTCTCCGGGCTGTAAACGACAAAGCCGGGATGCATTTCGATGGCTATTTTTACGCCGTGATCGCTCGCGAATTTGGCGTGCTGGGTCCAATACGGCGTGACTTTTTTTTCCCATTGCCATTCGAGGAGGTCGAGGTAATCGGGAGGCCAGGGGCAGGTGACCCAGTTGGGATATTTGGCATTGTCGCTGTCGCCTGGGCAGCCGGAGAAATCGACGACTACGGAACGCCGAGTTTGGAGGCGAGTTCCACTGTGCGGCGGCTCACGTCGGCATAGTTTTTGGCGAGCGCCGGATCCGGGTGGAGCGGATTGCCATGGCAACTCAGAGCGCTGATCGTGACGCCCTGGTCGTCGAGCTTTTTCTTGAATTCCTTCAGCTCTTTTTCGTTGTCGAGCATGGACAGTTTGCAATGCGGGTCACCCGGATAGTTGCCGGTCCCGAGCTCCACTGTCGTGATATTCAAGCTCTTTAGTTTTTCTAGTGCTTTATCCAGAGGAAACTGCGCCAGAACAGGGGTAAAACATCCAACTCTCATCAGCGAAAGCGTATCACAGCGCGCCAGATGAGCCAGGCCGCGGCAACCAGCCATCCAAGCAGCGCTTTCCACTCTTCGTTTTTGCGATAGAGAGCCCAGGAGAAGCGGCGCGCGGCGAAGGCGTGCTTGCCGAGCGGCAGGAAACGATGCACGCGGCTCGCATACAGGCCGTAATCGGGAAAGATTTCGCGAAGATGCTGCTCTTCGAGTTCAATCGCGGGCAGATACACAAGAAGAAAGACGGCAGCGAAGATCACGTCCAGCCAAATGCTGCGGGAGCCCAGCGCTATGCCGAACGCTACTGTGGCGGTGCCGATGTACAGCGGATTGCGAAGAAATGAATACGGGCCGGAGGTGGCCAGTTCACGATCTTTCGCAAGATGACCGGCGGCCCAGCCACGCAGCAGGAGACCGAGCAACGAAACGGGCAGACCGACAATTAAAGAGCGGGCGGAAGGATAAGCGAGGAAAGCGAGCGCCAGGAGGAGAAGAAAGCCGCCGGCCACGCGCAAGCGCTGTACGAAGTCCGCATACGGCTTGGGGAAGAGGTAATACGGCTTCACGTATTCTGGGCCGCCACGATCGCCTGCGGCGTACTCTGCATCGATTGAAGAAGGGCGGCAAATACAGCATCCACCGAAAGGGCAGCCATGCTGGGGTGTAGATCGCGACCGCGCTTATAGGTTGTTTTCGCTTGCGGATCGCGCAGGACAATCATGGGGGAGCAGTAAGGGCCGGTCTGCGCAGGATCGGTCGGGCCGTACAGAGCGACGCCTGGTTTGCCAAGAGCGGCGGCGAGATGCAAAGGGCCGCTATCCACACCCAATACAGCCGCAGCGTGGCGTGTCGCGTAGATAAGTCCCGGCAAAGAAGTGCTCTGCGCCGTGACGTGTTCGAAGCTTTCGAGCGTCTCCCTTTGGCCCGGAGGCAGATTGAGGATCAGTCGAAAGCCCTCACGTTTGAGAAGAGCGCCCAGTTGATCGTAGTGCTCGAGGGGCCATTGCTTGCTGCTCCATCCGGCAAGCGGGTTGGCGAGTATGTAGGGTTCTGCGATCGATGTACCTTCCGGATTGCCGGGCGGTAGCCAGACCGCCCTCGGCGGCGCGGAAGCACCCGCAGCTTGCGCGAGCTGGATATTTCTTTCGATCCGATGCGGACCGGTGACATGCGTTCGGTCGGAGTAAAGCAACGAAGCGAGAGACTCGCGGGCGACGGAACGGTCGAAGCCAAAGAACCGGCGGGGACGCGCCAGCCGGCCGAGAATGGCGGACTGAACCAGACCCTGGAAATCAATGGCGATCTCAGGACGCACGGCTCGCAGCGTAAGCCGTAAGCGGCGGAAGGAATCGAGCCCGGAGCGATCGAACGGAATGAGCTCATCAATCTCCGGATGACCGGCGAGCAAGGGCAGCCATTTACGACCAACCAGCCACATCAGCGGCTTGCTCGGGAAGCTCGCTCTGAGCGCACCAACAGCGGGCAGTGCGTGCAGGATGTCGCCCATTGCGCCTAGCCGGATCACCAGAATCATGCGCGACCGCTCCCGTTGCGGCCGAGGATGAATGCCGCAAACTCTCTGGATCGATTTAGCTCCGCAGTCTCGTCTTCGTCTATCAAAAGATTCGGCAGGCTAAGCAAGGACGCGCGCCAGCCATCCGAAACAAGGGCAACAAGTTGGACCTGCCGGAGCGCGGCAATCAAAATAGCGCGGGCCTCCTGCGAAAGCAGCGTGTTTTCGCCAACAGCCACAATCGCCAGGATATTTCGGCCCGATTGGGCATGCGCTGCAATGCGCTCGGCTTGTTGCGCGGTAAGCGGATCGAAAAGTCCTACAATGGCGGTCCACTGACCGTCTTTTACTCTATCCGGAAGCTCTGCCAGCCCGGCGATTTTCGCGCGCGTGTCCAAATGATTACGGACGATTCCTTTCAATGCTTTCGCGTTTCGATCAGACTCAGAGCGGCGCTTGCCACGGATGCCGCCGAAACGCCCGTCATGCAGCGATGGTCAATTGGACATTCTCGCAGAAGGCACGGGGCGCAATTAACCGGGTGCCGGACGACGGAAGCCGCGCCGCCGGTGGGTCCGGTCGCCTGATCGTCCGTTGCGCCAAAAATCGCAACCGTAGGCACGCCAAGAGCGGACGCAATGTGCATGGGTCCGGAATCATTGGTGAGAAATACTTCGCAGGCGGCGGCCTGCTCAATGAACTCGGCGAGCGTGGTCAGGCCCGCGAAATTCACACAGCATTTTCCGAGCCCTTCAACGCGCTCGCGCACCGTTTCGCAGGCGGCAAACTCTTCCTTGGAGCCGAAGACAGCGACCGAAGCGCCGCGTTCTGCCGCAACCTGAAAGGCGGCTTCGGCAAAGCGCTCCGGGAGCCATCGTTTCGCGCCACCGTAGGCTGCGCCCGGACTCACACCAATTACCGGACCGGAGAGCGACGCGGCCGAAAACCGTCTGCGTCCCTCAGCAGCCGCGGCCTGCGCACCGCCGAGCCGAATGATTGTGTCGCGCGAGTAATCGCCAATAATCCGCGCCCGGCGCATGAGTTCCAAATAATGAAATCGCTGATGGCGCGGGGATTTCGCCCGGCTTCGGTTTCGAAACGGCCCGGGTCAAGAAAACTCCACGGCCGTCTCGGGCATAGCCAATGCGTTCCGGAATGCGCGCAAGCCACATGAGCACGGCCGCTTCGAAGGCATTCGGTAGGAGCACGGCGCAATCAAATTTCCGCGCCCGCAGTTCGCGAGCGAGCTTCCACTTTTCGATGAGTCCACGCCAGCCGCGCGGCGCGTTGTAGGGGATGAGTTCATCGCAAAACGATTCGCGGCCATACAGACCGGCCACCCACGGCCTCGCCAGAATCGCTATGTGAGCGTCCGGATGGCACGCGCGCAATTGCTGGAGAGCGGGAACAGACATTACCGCGTCGCCCACCCAATTCGTTGCCCGGACTAGAATGCGCCTGTACTGCACGTTAAGAACCGCTTACAAGCTTCAGGATAACTGTTGACCAGGGATTTCCCCGTTTTGTGGACCAGCAAAACGGCCCGGCCAAACCTAAGCGTCTCGTGTAGCGCGCCAGAAACCGATGAGAGCTCGCGGTTGATCCGCGTTTATTTCCGATGTTCCGCGGCGAGTGCTAAGTGGGCGTCCAGAAATGCGCTGATCTGCGGGTATTCGATTCGCAACCGCGCTAAGTACGCATCGCTGGTCTCAGGCGAGCAACCCATTCGAGCCCATTGTTGGTGATAGCGTACCCCGTTTGAGAAGGTCCGGAACATCTCGAGCGACATTTCTTCAAGTAGAGCGTGTAAATGGTTTCCTGAGATGCCGGCGCTCCGGAGAGCCTGTTGCGCTCCGGCCATGAGCGGGATTGGCATTCCGCCGGCCAGAGTCGCCGCGGCGAAATATAAGGGCTTGGCGCCGGGCCGCAGATCGAACACCCGCGCATCGTTGCGCTGTAAGAACCGGCGGATTTGACGAACTGCGGTCGGCTGCCCTTCGGTGACGAACCAACTCTTTCGATGGGTAGGCACTTGCATCAGAGTAGCGATGGACGAGCCGCGTTCTCGAAGCGGTTCTAAAACCGTGCTCGGCAAGCAGCTCTCACAAAGCACAAAGCTGACGTTTTTCAAAGGGAGCGCGGAGGCACACACTTCCTGTAACACACGGCCAATCGCGGCATCGGGTATCCGCAAAAGAATAAGCCGGGCTGCCTCAAGCTCTTCATAAGTAGCGACAGGGTACCCGGCGTGCAGAAAATTCGAAAGCCGGCGCGCCACCCGTAGCGCAGTGGCCTTGATTGGGCCGAGGTCTTCCGGAATGCCGGGAAGACGCAAAACTAGCGAAGAAGTGGCATTTCCTTCAATAAGCAACCCGAGTGGCCGTTGGTTTTTCATAAACCCCGCTCGCTTTCAGGGCTTTCATACGATCGCGAAACTGGGCGGCCTTCTCAAAATCGAACGCTTTTGCAGCCTCGCGCATTTTTATCTCCAGCTCTGCAATTAGACTCTCTCGCTGCTCCTGTGTCAACTCTGTTTCCGGATCCGTTTCATCCTCGAGCGGAACAGTTACGTAGTCCGCGTCGGCGATCGCCACCAGGCTCATGTCAATCGGCTTTACGATCGTTTCCGGCGTGATGTGATTGGCTTCGTTGTACGCTCGCTGAATCGCGCGCCGCCGATCAGTCTCTTTCATGGCACGGTCCATGCTGTCGGTGATGACGTTCGCATAAAGAAGGGCTCGCCCTTCCACATTGCGGGCCGCGCGCCCGATGGTTTGGATCAAAGAGCCGCCCGAGCGCAGAAAGCCTTCCTTGTCGGCGTCCAGAATGGCCACTAGCGATACTTCCGGTAAGTCCAAGCCTTCGCGCAGTAGATTTACGCCGATCAGCACGTCGTAGCCGCCTCGCCTGAGGTCGCGCAGAATCTTAATGCGGTCGAGTGTGCTGACTTCCGAATGCAGATACGCACACTTTACGCCAACTTCCGAGTAATATTCCGCTAAATCTTCGGACATGCGCTTGGTAAGAGTTGTTACCAGCACGCGCTGGTTGCGCTCCACGCGAAGTCGGATTTCATGCAGCAGGTTATCTACCTGGCCCTTAATCGGGCGCACTTCGATCTCGGGATCCACCAGGCCGGTTGGGCGAATGATCTGCTCAACCACTACGCCCGCCGCTTTCGTCAATTCATACGGCCCGGGCGTTGCCGAGACGTAGACCACTTGATCCACCCGGTTCTCGAACTCCTCAAACGTCAGCGGGCGATTGTCACGCGCGCTCGGCAAACGAAACCCGTAATCGACCAGTATGTTTTTGCGTGACCTGTCACCGTGGAACATACCTTGCAATTGCGGCACAGTCTGATGGCTTTCATCGATAAACATCAGCGCATCATTCGGCAGATAGTCGAGCAGGGTTGGCGGAGCTTCCCCCGGCAAACGGCCGGAAAAGTGGCGCGAATAATTCTCGATCCCGTGGCAGAATCCGATCTGCTTGATCATCTCCAGATCGAACATGGTGCGCTGATACAAGCGCTGCGCCTCAATAAGCTTCCCGCTGTTCTCGAGCTCTTTATGCCACCACTGCAGCTCATTTTCGATGCTTTGCATCGCCTGTTGGCGGGTAGGCGCATCCATTACGTAATGCGTCTTCGGATAAATTGGAAGCCGTAGATAGGTCTGCTTCACCTGCCCGAGCAGCGGATCGACTTGGCTGAGCGACTCGATCTGGTCGCCCCACATTTCGATACGGTACGCGTTGTCGTCATACGTCGGGTAAAGTTCGATAACATCGCCCCGCACGCGAAACGTACCGCGGCGGAAATCGTGATCGTTACGGTCGTACAGAATCTCGACCAGCCGCTGCAACAATTCTTTGCGCCCGATCTGCTGCCCTTTTTCAAGCATCAGCAGCATGCCGTAATAAGCATCGGGCGAGCCCAGGCCGTAGATGCAGCTCACACTTGCGATAATCACGCAGTCGCGCCGTTCGAAAAGCGACCGGGTGGCCGAAAGGCGAAGCTTATCTAATTCGTCATTGATAGTGGCTTCCTTTTCGATGTAAATATCGCCCGAAGGGATATACGCTTCCGGCTGATAGTAATCGTAATAGCTGACGAAATATTCGACCGCATTGCTCGGGAAAGAACGTTTTGAATTCGTGATAGAGCTGTGCAGCGAGCGTTTTATTGTGCGCCAGCACGAGCGCCGGCCGCTGGCAATGCTCGATAATCTTCGCCATCGTAAATGTTTTTCCGGAGCCGGTCACGCCAAGCAGAACCTGATGCTTCTCGCCATCGGAAATACCGCGCGTTAACTGCTCGATGGCGGCGGCCTGATCGCCTCGCGGCTTATAATCGATTCCCAAGCGAAAGGGCACGCACTTAGTATAGAAGCCGCATGCTTGGCTGGACTAAATCAATGTCGGGAGAGAGTCGGCGCGCTCGCGTTCCGCATTGAACTCGCACCCGAGCAGTGCAACGCAAGAGACGAGATAGAGCCAAATCAGTAGAACGATCACGGTTCCCAAACTCCCGTAAAAGACGTTGTAGTGCGCGTGCGACACATACAAAGCAAAACCGCCGGTCGCCAGCAACCAAAGCGAAGTCGCCAATATCGCGCCGGGCCAGACTCGGGCGAACCTCGAGCGGGTAGCTCTCCGGATCCGCTTCGGCTCCGGACGATAATTCGGGCCGAAGTAATAGAGAAGCGCGGTGACGAACGTGGTAGTAGCAAAAGCCAACGCGTAGCGGCCGATAGCCCACAGTACTTCGAGCGGAGCGCTCAGCTCGGAGATACCGCTCCAATGGACAACGATTGCTTCGATCTTGTCGCCGAACAGGATGAGCGCAGAAGCGGCGACGCCCGGCAGCGCGGCAACTAATACGAGGAAAATCGCCATCAGCCGCTGTTTTATAAAAGGACGGGCAGAAGGAATTCGATAGGCCGCCTGAAAGCCCTCCATTAGCGTGACCATCGCGCCCGAACCGGCCCAGAGCGACACGACTACGGCCACAAGCGGCAACGAGATATGCCGGCCTACAGTTGCTTTTAGCGGAGACAATACCAGTACCTCTGCTCCCGGCGGAACCACCTGGCGCGCGAATTTCGCGATCTGGTCTACCACAAGCGGCGCGTTCACCTCGAACAAAAGCGCCGCGATTGTCGTCAGGATCGGAAACAAAGACAGCATGGACGAATACGCCGCTCCCTTGGCGATACTGAAGCAGTTGTCCTCATTCGCGGCGATCACGGTACGCCGCAGGAGCCACCACGTGCGGGCCCAGAATCCCGGCTCAATGATGAGTCCTTCCGGCTGGCTGTCGGACGAAGTTTCGGTATGCGCGGCCGTGCCCTCGGGCAAGCGAAAGTCACCTCGATAGTCGATGATACCCGAGTTGATTTGCCCGCTGCTACGATGTTCCTGACTGTCGAAGCATGTTCGGAACCTCTCGTTATGGATTCTCCCGCCGCGCTTGGCTTCTAAGCGCGGCGGCGGTTTCCGCTACACGCTTGATCGACGGGCAGGCGCTATCCTCCACTCCGGAATTCTGGAGCGTGGCCCAGGCAGCGGCGGCGCTCAACCGCCGCAAGATTTCGTCGGAAGAGTTGACGAAGTTGTGTTTATCGCGCATCCACAAGCTTGACCCCGCGCTGAATACATTCATTACTCTTACTGAGGAACTGGCGCTCCAACAAGCGCGCGCCTGCGATGAGCAAGGGGCGCGTTCGAAAACCGATCCGCTTTTTGGTGTGCCGATAGCCCTGAAAGACAATATCGACACGGCCGGCATTCGTACCACGGCGGCGAGCCAGGTGTTTCTGCACCGGGTCCCCACAGCGAACGCCGAAGTAGCGACGCGCCTTGCAGCCACAGGCGCCGTATGTCTCGGCAAATTGAACCTCGACGAGTTTGCGTTCGAAGGTACCGGGACCACAAGTTTCTTCGGCCCGGTGCACAATCCCTGGAACCAGGCGCGCATTACCGGCGGCTCCTCGGCCGGGTCCGCGGCGGCGCTGGCCGCGGGCTTGTGTTATGCGTCGGTCGGCAGCGACGACGGCGGTTCGGTGCGCATCCCTGCGGCGTACTGCGGAATCACCGGATTCAAGACGTCTTATGGACGCGTGAGCACGCGCGGTGTGATTCCATCCGCTTATTCGCTCGATACCATCGGGCCGCTCACCCGTAGTGCGGAAGACGCCGCGATTGTGCTCCAGGCGATTGCCGGCTACGATCCGGAGGACGCGATCGTCGCAGATGCCCCCGTGCCGGACTATCTGGCAGCACTCGAGCAACCGATCCGTCCGCTGCGTGTCGGCATCCCTCGCGATTATTTTTTTGAAGGGCTCAATTCGGATGTGGCCTCGGCCGTGGAGCGCGCAATTGAGGTGTTGCGTCCCAAAGTTAAAGAGGTTCGCAACATTACGCTGCCGCGGTTTCAGTTTGTCGACAACGGCAGCTACGATGTGGAACTGCTCCATTACCAGGCACAATTTTTCGACAAGACTCCGGAGCTGTATCACCCGTGGTCGCGGCGCCAGCTAACGGAACTCAGGAAGGTAAAGGTGCTGCCGTATGTCGAGACGCTGAAGCGGCTGCGCGAATGCCGGCGAGATATACGGCGCATTTTTCAAGAGGTAGACATTCTCTTACTCCCCACCAAGCGCGATGTGGCTCCCACAATTCAAGCGATCGCCGATGAAACGTACCATCGGCCGCCCAGCAACACATCGGCGTTCAATCGGTTTGGCGTGCCGGCGATTTCCGTTCCATGCGGATTTTCGCGCGAGAATCTGCCGATCGGCTTGCAGATCGTGGGGCCCGCGTTCGCAGAAGGACGCGTCCTTGCTGTCGCCCACGCTTATCAGCGCGAAACAGACTGGCACAGGCGGCGCCCTTCTATTTAAGCCAGGCTTTCTCACTCGAGCAGCGACGGCTTGTGCCACGAAAAGCGGCGGCCCAGAATTCCTTTGATGATCAGATGATCGGTAGATGCCGTCACGCCAAGACCCACGCCGATGTTGATTTCCCATTTCGGTGAGACGTTTAAATCCGTAGCCAGGAAGAGCTGCTGTTGCTGGTTGTGGAACGAGTCGAATAAAAAGAATCTGCCGTAGTCGGCGTAGTACTCTACCCCACCGCTTACCGCCCGGTTGAAATCATAATTTACTTTCACCGCAGGCGAGAAGGCGAGCCCCTGGCGAACATCGGGACCGTGCCAGGTGCGCTCGATTGCCGGATTGAAAGCGAAATACCAGCGGCCTGTATATTTGTCGATAATTGGCCGAAGCTCCCAGGTCCAGGTATCGAGTGAATAGACGGGGCGCTGGTAACCAATTTCGGTTGAGAGGCTCACGCCGACAGGCCAGTGCCACGAAGTCGGAACTCGGACACGTGGCCGGATATGATCGCCCACCCATTGCATCCCGTGACCATTCTGGATGCTCGTGAAAACGTAAAAGCCAACTTCAAACCAGTCGTTGATTCCTTGAGTAATTTCAAGTGTTTCGTGTTCCTGGTGATCTGTCGGATAGATGCCGTCGATTGTTTGCTTCTGGCCAATCGACGTAAAGTTCGAATGGAGCTCGACCATGGTATTCCCTGCCGGGACGGTATCAGCGCCATAGACCTGGATCTCGTAATTGCCTTGCGCGAACAGGGGAAGCGCAATCGCGAATCCTAAAAAAAGCAGCCACGCCTGGGCTCTATACATAACGAAAGAGCATCATGAATCCCTTGTCCATGTGATTCTGCTGGTGGCAATGGAACAGCGTAGATCCCGGATCGTTCGCTGTGAATTCGACTTCGAACTGTTTGCGGGCAGTAACGCGCACTGTATCTTTCCGGATTCCGCTCGAACGCCCGCAGAGTTCAAACATGTGGCGGTGCAGATGTACCGGGTGATCGTCCATGCTTTCGTTTCTAAATTGAAGACGATACCGCTGCCCTTTCCGCAGCCCAATGGTATCGGTATGCGGGTAGGACTTGCCGTTTATTGTCCACTCGTCCATTGCCCCATGCCCGGCGAACTTCGATCGAAACGTCAGAGGAATCGCAATTGCGGCTGTTCTATTCAATGCGCCAGAGTCGCCGAAGCGGAAATAATCCCAACCGAGATCTGAAGGGTCTTGCCACTCGGGCTTGCCGCTGTGGTTGGCGTATTCGACTACAATTCCCATACCGGCGTCGCGAATATGCTTGCGGGGCTCGCCCAGAACCCACACGCCCGGATTGTTCATTTCGACAATCGCGCTCACGCGTTCAGCCGGTGAGAGATACAGCTGCGAAACGGTATCCGGCTTGGGCACCGGGTTACCGTCAAGCGCCATGACCTTGAACTGATGACCCGGGAAACACAACCAGTGCGGGTCGGTTGCACTCGTATTCAGGACGTGCAGCATCACGCGCTGGCCGGTTTTGACGCGAATTGGTTCGTTGTGGCCGAGAACCCGGCCGTTGATCGTCGAAACATCATACGCGGGGTCCATGGACCCGTCATCGACCGCGACCAGTTGTCCGCGCCAATCGTGCAGCCCGAGAAAGATTTCCGCGTCGTAGCGCGCCGGATCTTGCGCTGGCTCAATCATCAGAAATCCATGCTGCCCGGTGTATTGCCCTTTGTTCAGATCGTTGCCCGCGAAGGTGTGTGTGTGATACCAGCGGAAGCCGGCGGGATTGGGCGCGTAGGTATAACGCGTTGTTTGGCCCGGCCGAATTGGCGGCGTCCCTTCTTCCATTGCTCCATCGATTTCTGAAGGCAGAAAGAGCCCGTGCCAGTGCACGACCTCGTCATTTCTTGTCTGATTGGTGACGTCAATCGTGACCGGGCGCCCTTGTCTGAAGCGCAGCAGGGGACCGGGAACCTGTGAGTTATACGCAGTCGTCTTTATAAAGCGGCGTGGAGAGACTTCTAGGGAATAGGGCGCAATCTCGATAGCGTAGTCGGGCGAGCTTGCCATCGGAAGGAGCGCGGCAGCGGCCGACTGGATGAGTTGGCGCCTGGTAAACAACTACAATGCTAACAACTGTTACGATAAAATTTCTCCTTACTTTTCAGGCATGATGAGCTCGCCTACTTCCGCCGGTATTCTCACTGAAATCATTCAGCACAAGCGGTCGGAGATAGAAGAGTTGCGTCCGCATGCCGCAGTTCTTGAACGCGAGGCACATGAACGAAAGGCGCCCCCGCGATCGTTTCGGGGCGCGCTCCGGGCGCAGAAGCCGGCGATTATTGCCGAACTGAAAAAGGCTTCGCCGAGCAAGGGCCTGTTGAGCAGCGAGTATCATCCGGCGTTTCTTGCGAGCGCTTATGAAACAGGCGGCGCGGCGTGTCTCTCAGTGCTAACTGACCGGAATTACTTCCAGGGTTCGCTGCATGACTTAGAAGCGGCGCGGGCGACAGTCTCAATTCCGGTATTGCGAAAAGATTTCATGATCGACCGCTTGCAGGTGTTCGAAGCCGCGGCGCATGGCGCCGACGCAATTCTGCTGATCGCGGCCATCCTGGATACGAGCGAACTGCAGCAGCTCCGCGAGCTAGCCTCGAGCCTTCATTTGGATTCGCTAGTCGAAGTGCATGACGCTGACGAACTGCTGAAAGCCGTCGACTCGGGCGCGGAGATTATCGGCGTCAACAATCGTAATCTGCAAACGTTTCAGGTGGATCTGGAAACTTCGATCCGACTGAGTTATCTGATGCCGTCGGAGGCGGTGCGCGTGAGCGAAAGCGGCATTGCAGACCATGCGGCAGTCGAATTTCTGAGCGAAGCCGGCTTTAGCGCCTTCCTTGTGGGCGAATCGTTGATGAAATCTTCGAATCCCGCTGAGTCGTTAAAGCAGCTTCGTGGGGCGTCATGAGCAGTCCGTTCCCATTTGTTATCAAGGTTTGCGGGATTACCAGCGCAGAGGATGCGGCGGCGGCAGTGCAGGCGGGGGCGAACGCTCTCGGATTTAATTTTTATCCCAGGAGCTCGCGTTTTGTGTCCGTTGAGAAGGCGCATTCTATCGCGGCGACACTCCCGGATTCTGTGCTGAAAGTCGGCGTATTTGTCGAACCGGATGCCGGCGAACTACAAGTGGCAATCGATCACGTACCGCTCGATGTTGTGCAATTGCACGGCCATCGCGTACCATCGATCGCGCATCGCACCTGGAGAGCGCTTGCCGCAACCGGTGGCAACCCGGCGGAGTCGCTAGTGGCGGAAGCAATTCTGCTGGATTCCTTCAGCGCGGATTACGGCGGATCGGGACAGACCTTCGATTGGACCCTGGCATCGGGTTTTTGGCAGCCCATCATTCTCGCCGGCGGACTGGATGCATCGAACGTTGCCGAAGCGATCGAAATCGCGCGTCCGGCTGGCGTGGATTCCTGTTCCCGCCTGGAATCGGCGCCCGGTAAAAAAGATGCTTCCAAAGTAGCTGCTTTCGTGCGCGCGGCGCTCGCGGCTTCGCGCGAAAAGGTTTTCTCATGAATACTTCGGTCGTTCCAGACGCCCTCGGGCACTTCGGGCCGTATGGCGGCCGCTATGTTCCCGAAGTGCTTATGTCGCCCCTTGAAGAACTCGAGCAGGCGTATCTGGCGGCGCGCGATGATCCCGCTTTTGGCCGGGAACTGAACGATCTGCTGCACAACTATGCTGGGCGGCCCACACCGCTTTACTTTGCAAAACGGCTGACAGCGAATCTGAAGGGCGCCCAAATCTGGCTGAAGCGCGAAGATCTGTTGCACACGGGCGCGCACAAGATCAATAACTGCCTGGGCCAGATTCTGCTCGCCCGCCGCATGGGTAAGCAGCGGATCATCGCCGAAACGGGAGCGGGCCAACACGGCGTCGCCACCGCTACGGTATGCGCATTGTTCGGCATGGACTGCGTCGTCTACATGGGCGAGGAAGACATACGGCGGCAGGAACTGAATGTATTCCGGATGCGCTTGCTTGGTGCGGAAGTAGTGGGCGTCGCAAATGGTAGCCGCACCTTAAAAGATGCGATCAGCGAGGCGATGCGCGATTGGGTGACCAATATCGCGACCACGCATTACCTGCTCGGCTCGGCGCTCGGTGCTCATCCGTATCCGATGATGGTGCGCGATTTCCATCGAGTGATCGGGGAGGAAACGCGGCGTCAGGCGCTCGAGCAGATCGGCCGTTTACCGGATACGATTCTGGCGTGTGTCGGCGGCGGCAGCAATGCTATTGGTATCTTCTTCCCGTTCGTAAACGACCCGAACGTACGCCTGGTCGGCCTGGAAGCGGGCGGGCGGGGCACGCAACTCGGCGACCACGCGGCGCGCTTCAGCGGCGGTTCCCCCGGCGTGCTGCATGGCACCTTCAGCTATTTACTGCAGGATGCCGAGGGGCAAGTGGGTTTGACGCATTCGGTTTCGGCGGGCCTCGATTATCCGTCGATCGGCCCCGAACACGCATGGCTGCACGAGCAAAATCGCTGCGAATATCTGCCCGTGAGCGATGCCGACGCGCTCAATGCCGCGCGTGTGCTGGCAAGGACCGAGGGCATTATCCCGGCGCTTGAATCGTCCCACGCCGTCGCCGAGGCAATTCGGCGCGCTCCGGGAGCGCCCGGCGCGATTTTCGTCGTGAATATTTCCGGGCGCGGCGACAAGGACATTGGCATTTACAGGGAGAATATGCCGGAATTGGAAAAGCCGTCGCATTGAGTATGCCGGCACAGACACTCAGTCGCATCGCCAGTCTGTTTCAAAACTGCCGAACCCGCAAACGCGCTGCTTTCATCGCATACATTACGGCCGGGGATCCGTCGCTCGAGCAAACGCCCGATCTCGTCGAGGCCTTAGAGCAAGGAGGCGCGGATCTCATCGAACTCGGCGTGCCGTTCTCCGACCCGATCGCAGATGGACCAGTGATTCAACGCGCTTCCGAACGTGCTTTGCGGGCAGGCAGTTCCCTGCCCCGATTGCTCGATACCGTGCACGCGATCCGGCAACGCAGCCAGATACCCTTGTTGTTGTTCAGCTATTTGAACCCGTTGCTTCGCTACGGTTTTGAGCGGCTTGCAAAGGATGCTTCGCAGGCCGGAATAGACGGCGTGCTGCTCACGGATCTTTCGGTAGAAGAAGCGGAAGCTCCGGTGCGCCAATTGCGCCAAGCCGGACTCGACACTGTCTTTCTAGCTGCGCCTACCAGTAGCGAGCGCCGCCTCAGGCTCGTGGCCGCCCACGCTTCCGGCTTCGTCTATCTCGTCTCGCGCACTGGCGTTACGGGCGAGCAGCAGACCGTGTCCGATTCGGTCCAACCGTTGATCGGGCGCATGCGTCACTTGACGGATCTGCCTTTAGCCGTGGGCTTCGGCGTGAGTACGCCGGACCAGGTTCGCCAGGTGGCCGCCACTGCCGATGGAGTGGTAGTCGGAAGCGCTTTGGTAAAACTAATTGAAACCCACGCGGCTTCGCCGGATTTAGCCAAGCGGCTGGAGGATTTCGCCCGGCGGCTCAGCAGTCCCATTCGCGCCTCATGAGTCAATTTTCTCCTGACGACCTGGCAAGCTGCCGGTCCACCATCGATTCGTTGGATGTGCGTCTGCTTGAATTGCTGAATCAGCGTACGTCCGTAGTGGAAACCATCGGCCGCATTAAGCAGGAATTGCAGCTCGCAATCTACGAGCCCAAACGGGAAGACCAGGTGTTTTCGAACGTGACCAGCCACAATCGCGGACCGCTTTCAAACGAGGCCGTGAAACGCATCTTCGAACGGATCATCGACGAAATGCGAACCATTCAAAGGGAACGAATCATAGAAGGGGATTCGCTCCCTCACTAAAAACATGTTGGTTGTAATGCAAGAAGGGGCGACCGAAGCCCAAACCGAAAATGTAATTGCACGCCTGGTGGAGATGGGCTTCACCGTCCATCGCTCTACCGGCGTGCGGCACACCGTACTCGGGGGAGTGGGACCACAGGACGATTTTGATCCGGCAAGTCTCGAAGTGCTCGCCGGCGTCAAAGAGTGCCACCGTATCGTCTCCGCGTATAAGCTGGCCAGCCGCCATTTCAATCCGGCGGGCACGGTGATTAAAATCGGGAAGGTCGAAATCGGGGGGAACGCTGTCGTTACTATGGCCGGCCCCTGCAGCGTTGAAAGCGAAGAGCAGATTGAATCCTGTGCAGCGATTGTTGCCCGGGAAGGAGCCGCCGTATTGCGAGGCGGAGCGTTCAAGCCGCGCAGTTCCCCCTATAGCTTCCAGGGAATGGGTGAAACCGGGCTGCGGATTATGCGGGCCGCCGCAGACCGCCACGGCCTGCTCGTGGTCAGCGAAGTTATGGATCAGGTGCAAATCCCGCTGCTCGTCGAATATTCCGACGTGTTACAGGTGGGAGCGCGCAACATGCAGAACTTCAATCTGCTGCGCGAACTGGGCAAGGTGCGCAAACCCGTTCTACTGAAGCGCGGTATTGCGGCCACTATCGAAGAGCTGTTGTTGTCGGCGGAATATATCATGTCGGGCGGCAACTACCAAGTGATTCTTTGCGAGCGTGGCATACGGACGTTTGAGACCAGTACCCGCAACACGATGGATATCTCGGCGATCCCGGTGCTGAAACGGTTGACGCATTTGCCGGTGCTGGCGGATCCGTCGCACGCAACCGGCCGGCGCGATTATGTAACGCCAATGGCGCGCGCGGCGGTGGCGGCTGGAGCCGATGGGCTGCTGGTCGAGGTGCACCCTGATCCCGATCATGCGGCGAGCGATGGAGCACAGACCCTCCGGCCGGATCAATTTGGCGCAATGATGCAGGGCGTGCGCGCGGTGGCGCAGGCGGTTGGCAGGACCGCTTGAACCGGTGAACAAGGTCGCGATTGTAGGTGTCGGCCTGATTGGCTCCTCGTTTGGGCTGGCGCTGCGCAAACATGGTTTCACCGGCCAAATCGTTGGCGTGAGCTCCGCGGCCGCAATCGAGGCGGGCCGGGCGGCAGGCGCAATAGACGCTGGCGTCAGTTTGCGGGATGCCGCCGCTACGGCCGACTTGATCTACCTCGCGCAGCCGGTGGATCGGATCCTCTCGACAATCGAAAAGTTATCCGGGCTGGTTCGCCACGGCGCGCTGGTCACCGACGCGGGAAGTACGAAAGCAGCCATCGTGGCGCAGGCAATGCAGTTCCTGCCTCAGATCGACTTCCTGGGCGGCCACCCGATGGCCGGGAAAGAACAACGCGGGCGCCCAAGCGGCGGATGCCGCGTTATTCCTCGGTAAGCCCTATATCCTGACTCCTCATGCCCCACCTACTCAGGCGGTTCGCGCGTTTCGAGTTTGGCTGCAGAAAATAGGCGCCGAGGTAATCGATATGCCGCCCGATGAGCATGACGCGACGGTGGCGCTGACCTCTCATTTGCCGCAGGTACTGTCCACTTCGCTGGCCCTGGCTCTGGCGCGTCAATCGAACCCGCTTACCGGTGAAATCTTCGGGACAGGCTTACTCGACATGACTCGCCTCGCACTCAGTCCGCCAGAACTGTGGAACTCGATCCTCGCGACCAACAGGCCAGCAGTGCTCTCGGCCATAGATTCGTTCTCGACATCGCTTACAGATTTGCGCAGAGCATTGGAAAGTGATAATGTAGTGGAATTATTCGAAGTTGGGGCTGGCTGGGCGAAACGTATTCGTGAACGACGGAAGAATTGAGTAGCCGCTTTTCGAATGCCGCCACACGCGGGAAGCATTGCATCTTCCGCTGGTACCCGGCGAACAAGGACGCTAACGTGAAGTTACTCGAACCAACGATTCAGGACGACTTGCGAGCTATTTCTAATGCAACTCGTCTGAATTCCCTGCAACGCTGCACCTCGCTTTATGGACAATCCCAGGCAGTCGAATTCCTCTTTTTGATTGAAGAAGGCCTGGTGAAACTTACCCGCTCCAACGAACGCGGGGAGAAAATCATCCTGGCGGTTAGCGGGCCAGGCCAACTCGTCGGAGAAGAAGCTCTCTCGCAAGATTCGCAACAGCATTACACCGACGCGATGGCTCTGACCACGGTGTCCGTTACACGAATTCCCCGTAGCGAGCTGCACGAAGCTCTTGCCCGAAACCCGGCTCTTGGAACGGCGTTGGTCGGGTATTTGCTGAGCCGGAAATTGGATCTGGCCGCCAAGGTCGAACTGCTTTGCCTGCACGACGTCGAGTACCGGATCTTGCACTACATCAGCGAGCTATCAACCTTGTTGCCATCAAGTGAAAACGGAAATGGGCGTCAGATACCAATCACACAACTGGAACTTGCCGACCTGGTGGGCGCGACTCGGGAAACCACTTCGACCACGTTAAATCAGTTAGAGCGCCGGGGCCTGGTCAAGTTATCGCGGCGCTTGTTGACCGTGCCATCGCCTGAAACGCTGCTCGAAGCTGCTTTGTCTCACAGTGACGCTCCTTTGGCGGCCACCGTGAACGGTACGCAGCCGTAAGGCGAACACGTACAATTCGGACACCGAAGCGAACTGGATCAGCTCGAATAGACCTGACGAAGTATGCCCTCAAGATACGACTTTGAGGCGAGGATGTCGCGTGTTTGCGCGGGGCCTTCGATTTCGCGCTCGATAGTCATTGGGCCCGCATAATTGACTCGCTTCAATTTTTCGACCACCGTCTTTGAAGTCAACTTTCCCTTTGCCGATCGGCACTTCGCGTCCGAGATTTCTCGGATCCGTGGGAAAGAGACCGTCTTTGGCATGCAGTCCGCGGACGTAGTGACCGATCACGTCCATCGCATCTACCGGATTCCCGTTCCCGTACAGGATCAGGTTAGCCATATCGAGGTTTACGCCAACATTATCTAATCCGACATCGCGGATAGCCCGCAGCAATGTGACTGGCGTTTCCTGCCCGGTTTCACACAAAAACTGTCGGCCGCGTTGCTGGCAATAAGCCGCGATCTCCTTGATGGCCGCGACACCTTCTTTGTAATCGGTTTCGTTTGGATTGGAAGGAAGAAATCCGCAGTGGGTGTGAATGGCCGGAACACCGGCTTCCCGCGCGACATCTGCCGCTAATTTCAGAGCGTTGATACGTGCCTCGCGCGTACTTCGCGGAATCAGGCCTATGGTCAAGGGGCCTTCGTAGAAATCCCAAACCATGCGGCCGGGTCCCAGTTCGAGAATTGCGGTCGCGTCTACATGATGCCGGTCGAGAGCCTTCCGCAGGGGTACAGCGTCTCCTTTTGAGAGCTTCTGGAAACCGATCTGACACGTGGGGAAGCCCATCTCGCGAACGTGCGCGATTACCTGCTCCGGTTCTTGGCCGGAACTAACGCGTGCGACCACGCCGAGACGTATGGGTATCGATGTTGCGCTCGTTTCGGCGCGGAGCAACGCTGCAGTACCCGCGGCGTAGAGCAGGTTCCGGCGATTTATCCGAGGGGTCCTGGTCATATCTAATTTTGACTGACTTTCACGCGCATGCCGCTGCGCAAATCCGCATCGGTTGGTTCAACCACGCGGTCCACCACCTTGTCGCCGCGTTGCAGGCCCGATACGATCTGGACGCTATTGATGTTGCTGATGCCGATCCGTACCGGCGCCCAATGCAGCATGTCGCCGTTCAGGCGATAGACGCCGTCATGCGTGCCGATGCGCCGTAAGGCGATTTTCGGGATTGTCTCAGCATCCTTTACTACCGCCGAGATAATGGTCGCGTCCACCGACACACCCGGCAGTAAATCATGGTTGGGATTATCGATTATGGTGCTCACTTCTCCCACCACGCGCGCGTTGCGCGGCACAACTTCGGTCGGCAATTTGTCCACCCGGCCCATCCACTTCATGCCAGGGCGAGATTGAGAAGTAATTTCGACCGGCATATTGAGTCCAACGCGCCCCAAGTCCGGCTCATCCACATAAACAACGACCTTGACTTTGTCCAGGTCGCCGATTTCGGCCACTTCGGTTCCCGGCTCCAGATAAGCTCCAAGCTTAAGGTCGAATTTGTAGACGGTGCCGGAGGTGAGTGCGTGGATCTCTCCCAAATCAATTCGATGTTGCGCTAAAGCGACCGCCTGCTGCGCCTCATGCAGTTGCGCGGCGGCCACAGTTCGATCACTCGCGGTAACGGCGGTCCGTTTTTGATTCTGGAAGGCTTCGAGATTGAGTTTGGCGCGCGTTAGCGCGTCCGCATCGTTCTGCACCTGCAGCTTGGTTACGGCCTGGCTTTGGAGGAGGCGCGCATCCGCGTCGTGAATACGCTGGGCGATCTCGACCGCGGTTTGAGCACTGGCAATTTTGTCATTTAGCTCGGCGACGGCTGAGGCTTTGCCGCCTTGGCCTACGTTTTTCAGTTCAGCGGCGGCAGCTTGCTCGCGGGCGATCGCGGCTGCCAAATCGGCACGTGCGGCCGTTGTGTCGAGCGTGACCAGAACCTGGCCGGCCGATACCTTCTGGCCCAGCGTTATGTAAATTTTTCGGACAACTCCGGAAATCTCGGCGCGCGCCGCCGACCATTCGGCGGCTTCCACTTTACCGTTGGTAGGAACGGTACTGGTCAATGTGGCGGGCTTTACCGACGCCACGTGTACGATTACCGCACCAGAGCCCTGGCTAAGCCCCCACCACAACAGCAGCACCACAGGCAGGATCAACAGCCACCAATATTTCCTCATTTACGTAGACACGGGTAGCGCTCGCGAAGCGCCCGTTGACATTGTGACAGACTGCGAGTTTGGCAACCCGCGGAATAAAGGGTAGCGGAAGGCCAGATCGACCGCGGCGCCAGGACCAGTTAGACTGAAACGTTACATGCCAAGATATCGCATTTACCGCATGAAAGAGGGGCCGAAAGAACACTTTCGATGGGCCTGCCACACGGGCGGATTGGCGCTCGTTAAGGCCAAAGATTACGAACCGGGTGAGGAACGCGAGGCAGCGAATCCTTATGAATTGTGGAAGGCGATGTCCGGCGGCGCCGAGCCATTGCAGCCAGGCGATTTGCTCGAGAATCTCGCCGCGCCGGGCGAACTCGTAATCGCGAAATATGTCGGATTCGAACCAGCCCAGTGGTTTATTCCGGAGCCTAAGCCGGCGGCGGCCCCGCTTTGATCCTTCCCGCAGATTTCACGCCCGGGACGTGGGGCTGGTTTACGCTCCGCAGCTACTCGAACATAGGAATCTGACTCCCCGGGCGAATGTAATCTTTCTTATGCTCAGCTGGACCCCCGCCGCCTATGACGCCCCGAAGTTCGGTACCGGTCAACGCCGTACGGGGAATGAACACGCGCTGCCGGTTGGCTCGGGCTTGCGGTGGCACAACTAAATATCCGGCCGGTGGCCAATCGAGCAGGTTATGGGGGAGAACGCCTTCGAGAACAGACCCGTCGCGAAAGGCAAAGCGGGTCCAAAGCCCGGGCACACGAGGGCGGCGCTCAAACCGGTTATGTACGGTGAAAAGGTCTGCCTTCCCTGCTTCTGAAACAAAACACAAGGCCTTACATTCTTCGAGGGGCGACAGTTGGAGGCGTCCATCCAGGGTAATCCACTCGATCCCGTCGGGGTTCAGGTACGAGGCAGGGTTGATGAGTCCGTCAACAGGGGGCCGCTCCCATCGGTAAAGCACAACCTTTTTCGTGGTACTAGCTGGCAGCAGCAAATTTATTAGTGCTTTGTTTCAAACAATTTGTCCGATATTGTATCATTGGCACGATGGCAGAGGGAACGGCATTTACGCGGCAGGTGCACGCTTATTCGCGTTTCTGCCGGCTGGAGAAGGGCCTTTCCGCAAACAGCCGCGACGCCTATCTGCGCGATTTGAGTTCGTTTGGTAATTTCCTCGAACAGCACCCGGCCTCCACCGTGGACCTGAATTTTCTGCGTTCTTACGTTGACAGTTTGCAGCGGCGTGGGATGGCTAACCGTTCGATTGCTCGCCAGGTGAGCACCCTCCGCGGATTTTTCGGTTTTCTTGTCGAAGAAGGTCAACTCGCGGCGGACCCGACCGAATTGCTCGCCGCGCCCAAGATCGGTACTACTTTGCCGAAGTATTTAGACGTTCCGCAGGTGAATCAGCTGGTGGATTCACCGGAAGATGGCTCACGAACCGGGTTGCGGGACCGCGCGATGCTGCAGTTGCTTTATGCGGCGGGATTACGGGTCAGCGAGCTGATATCAATTCGGATTTCCGACATTGACGAAGAAGCGGGTACGGTGCGCGTCATCGGGAAAGGCAACAAACAGCGCTTGGTGCCGATCGGCCGACCGGCTCTCGAAGCGATCGCAGAGTATAAGAACACGCAACGGGCGCAGATTCTGAAAGGCCGGGTCAGCCCGTTTCTGTTTGTGACCTCGCGCGGAAGCGCAATGACGCGCCAGGGCTTCTGGAACTTGCTGCGTGGACACGGGCGGAAAGCAGGATTGTTCCGTGGGGTAAGTCCGCACGTGCTCCGTCACACGTTTGCGACGCATTTGTTGAATGGAGGAGCCGACCTGCGGAGCGTCCAGGCAATGCTGGGGCACGCTGACATCAGCACGACCGAGATTTACACGCATGTAATGCGGTCGCGGTTGAAGCAAGTAGTCGATTCCCATCATCCGCGAGCCCGGCAGAGCCGAAAGATCTCGCCGAGAACAGGAGTGTAACAGCCATGAGCGACTACATGTTCATGTTGGATAGCCACTTAACCGGTGAGCAAGGTTCTGTTCTGGCTCAGGTTCGGGATGCCGCGGAGCAGGCAAACCTCAATTTGTTTCTGACCGGCGGCGCGATGCGGGACATGATGGGAGGGTTCCCGATTCGCGATCTGGATTTCACCATCGAAGGCGGTAGCGTCAAATTCGCCAAAGCGGTGGCCCATAAAGCTGGCGCTGAGGTTCTGTCGGTGGACGAGCTGCGCAAAAGCGTCGAAATGCGCTTCCCTGGACACATTCCAGCGAGCATCTCGATGGCGCGTCAGGAAAAGTACGGCAAACCGGGGGCAAAGCCGCAGGTCCAACCAGCCACCATTCATGACGATCTGCGCGGGCGCGATTTTACTGTGAACGCGGTCGCGTTATCGCTGGGCAAGGCGTCGCGAGGGCTGCTGCTTGATCCGGCGAACGGGCTCGGAGACCTGGCGCGCAAGGAACTGAGAACTCTTAGCAATTACGGACTTTACGACGATCCGTCGCGGATCTTGCGCATGATTCGTTTGCGAGTGCGGCTCGGATTCACGGTTGAAGACCGCACGCTCAATCAGTATCGCAATGTAAAAGAAGCGCAACTCATGGGCAAGATTCCGGCGGCCGCTTGGGAGCATGAACTGCTGCAGATGGCGACCGATCCGCTCTCGGGTGACATATTGAAGGCGTTCGAGGAAGAGGGCTTGATTCAACTCATTTCCCCTGCCCTCACTGGCGCGAAACTGAATGTGGCGAGTTTTCAGAAGCTGCAGAAAGCGCGGCAATCGCTGCCTTTCGGTACGGATCTTCACGCGAACTATGCGGCGTTGTTCGTATTCCTGCTGCTTGAGAAATTGTCGCCGCGGGAGCGCTCGGCGCTAACCAAGTTTGTCGGATTTCCAAAGGAACTGCTGGATGCGGCGGCCCGGCTGGAATCAAAGGCGAACAAGGTAGAGAAGGAACTGGCAACTGCAAGGCTGACAAAACCTTCCGCCCTCTACAATTTGCTGAACAAAGTTCCAGGCGAACTTCCTTTATTTCTTCTGGCCCGCTCGGGACAGCGCCTGGTACTCGATCGAATCAAAAACTACCTGCAGAAGTATTTGCCGGCCGCCGCGGAAGTCACCTCGGCGGACGTCGTGGAGAAGGGCGGACAGCCCGGCACGCCGCAGTTTGAGAAGCTTCGGGCACAGCTCATCACCGCGCGCCTGGATGCCAAACCTAAAAAAGTAGTGGTGGAAGAACCGCCCCCGGCCCCCCCTAGCGGACCCGGCCGGCGATCCATCAGCATTGCGCGCTAATTTTGCTGTCAACCTTTCGCCGAGCACATTCGTCCTAGGGTATAGCTTTTCTGAATTTTGCAGAACGAACGGGGCATCACTGCGGAGGGATGCCCCGTTGCATTGAGACACATCGGGCTGAACCGGCACTAGCTTTTCGTGCGGCTATTATTGTGCAGCCTGACCTTTGTGTTGGCGTTTGTTATTGCTGCCTTTACGCTCAGTGGTTCGGCGAGCTGACCGGGCGCATCACCAGCGAACTCAGCTTATTCAAGTGCAGCGTCCAACCGCCGGGGATCACCGCCAAATAATTGCCTTGGTTCACATCACTGGAATTCTGAAGCAGTCCCGTGTAAAATCCGGGTGGAATGCCAAGTTTACCGGGCAAGGTAACTGTTTTCGAATCGCCCCGGTTCACGGCCACTAGAACCAAGTCGCCTTTATCGACGCGCTCGAACATCAGAATGTCGTTATCCACGTAGGCAGTGCGATACGCCCCGCGCCATATGGCGGGACTGTTTTTCCTTAGAGTCGCCAGCGTACGGATGGTCTTGAATGCCGCCGTGTCCTCATTCCAGCTCTTCATACCAGGGCGGTTCCAGGGGTCGTCATCGCCGGTATTTATGTATTCTGGCGGCGTGGTCCCTTGGTCGTTGTAGTAGGCCAGATATTGTTCGTCGCCGTAATAGATGATCGGAATTCCGCGGACCGTCATCAGTAGAACGCTGCCGATGTCCATTCTCCGTTCCCGCTCGGTTTCGTCCGTGATACCGAACTTCTCCAGGCGAACAAGAGTGCGAATCTGGTCGTGATTATCCAGGAACGTACCCTGCCAAGTGTCCCTCCCGTTGAATGCCAAGACGCGTTCCTGCAGGAAGTTATCCAAATCGAAGGCATTCTCCGGCGCGTATTCGTGCGGGCCGCCGATGAATGCGTTCAACATGTATGACAACTGGAAGTCCAGGATATTTGTGCCAAAGACGTTGTAGCTGTTGGCAAAGCGGAGAGATTTCGCGTCACCTACGCCACCGTTCGACCACTCGCCGACAATGTACGGCGCCGTCCGGTTCAAAGAGGCAAGATGGTCTCGCATGGTACGGGTGAAATCTGCAATGAAAGAGGGAAACGGAAACTTGACGGCATCCAGGCGATAATCGTCGACGCCATGATCGATCCAGGTCTTACCGGCGCCGAGCAAGTAATCGGCTACTTGCGGATTGCGCTGATCGTACCCGCTTAAGTCGGCTAACAGGCAATGGTGTAATTGCCAGTAACTCCAATCGTAGTCAGCCTCGTTCTTGGCCGCTTGACAGCGCGGATCCTTTTCAAAATGCTTGTAGTAACGGGTGCCGGTTGCCGGATCGAAATCGTCACGGTAACTCCTGATAAAGATCTTGTCCGAGATGCTCGATTCAAAAAGACGGCCGTAGACGTGGTTGTCCTTCGGGTTGGAATGATTGAGAGTGATGTCCTGCATGTAGCGCATGCCGCGCCGGTGCAGGTCGTCACTCATTTGAGTAACATCGCTCCAATCGCCAAAATGTTTATTGACGCGGTAATAGTTCTGCACCCAATAGCCGTGATAGCCGGTTCCGTAGCCCGTGCCGGGAACATACTCTCGCACGTTCTCCATAAGGGGAGTAAGCCAGAGCGCGGAAACGCCTAAATCGTTCAGATAGTCGAGCTTTTGAATGACGCCCTGAATATCGCCGCCCCAATAACTGCGGAACTCTCTGTTACCGGTGCAGGATTCGACAAAACAGTTTATGGGGTTAGTGGCGTTAGGAAAGAGAGGATCGACATAGGGCGCATAAGGTTCATGCGGGTGGAAGCGGTCTGTGATCAGAAAATAGATCGTCCGCGAGCGGTAGTCCGGAACCTGCTGGGCTTGAGCAAAGCATGTGCCCGCGCAGCAGCATAGCAGCAGCAGAGGTGTGAGGAGTGGTTTCATATGGAATAAGTGTGTAGTCGAGGCCACGGCAACGATAAGAGTTATAAGCAACCAGTGCGCATCATTTTGCCCCCTGGATCCAGCCTTGGCTCGTCATTGCTTTTGTGATCTGTTTGGCAATAGCTTTGGCCATTCGGTTCGCATCGCCCTCCGCGCCTTGTTTCATCTCTGTGGCGCCTGAGACGGCGGCAGCCGCCTCGGGGGCCGCTCCGGCGCCCATGGTCTCCGCCGCACCAGGTTTAAGCGAACTCCGGGATGTAGCTTGAAACGAAGTAACGACAACGTTCTGGGCGGGCTCTTTGAAATAGCACTCGACATTCGCCACGACCTTTGAAGCGCCCGCGCCTAAACCGACCGCCATTCGTCGCGCCCGATTGCCTTCATCGATCAGCAGGAAATCGCCTTGCACCACAAGGCTGTGATCAGGGGCCGGTTGCCCGGTTACCCCCTTGGATACGGGAACGCCCGTCTTTTGCAAATCCTTGATGAGCGAATCGGAGAAGCCGTCAACGATCTTGTGCGCGAGCTGAGTTTTCTGATCGTCTTGCGTACCGCTCATGCGGGTGCGGACCCGATTTAGCGCAGCTTTGTTCAGCTCGACTTCCTGAGGCGTGGCGGCGAAATCGTAAACAACGATGGAAGTCGGCTTTGTTAACGGCGGATTGCCGGAATACGACCGAACCGGCTTAATGTCAACGTGTCCTGTGCCTGGAGTTTGCGCGCCGGCGGCAAACGGCAGCAATACAGCGCCCGCGATGATTGCATAGCGATGAAACCGACTGGTCATCATACTTCCCCTCTCGCCTTTCTTACCTGAGCGCCGCGGTTTGGCGCGTGAAATCGTACGAATCGACATTTACAACGAGGTTCTTCTGTGGAACTGATACTTTCATACTCTTCATCATGTTTGGACCGCCCGGTACAGGCGCATAATCCTGCGCGATCGTCATGGGGCCGCCTTCGTAGTCCGTCGTGATATCGACGTGGGTTGCAAGGTGGGTCGTGGAATCGACCAGCATGGTCATTGAATCCGTGGGTTTGATTAGGCCGCCCGCCTGAAGCCGGGTCGTACTCGCGCCCGGCCCTTGTGAAATCTGGGATTTTTTGACGGCCTCTACCATTTGTTGAGGCTTGTTATATTGCCCGGCCAGTTGCATGATGTCTTTGACATCTTCTTTGACGCCCGCGGCGACTCTGCCTCGTATGCCGCCCATTTGCTTTTGCGGGGGAGCGGACACTGTGGTTCGCTGCATCTGACCGCTTGAATCAAAACGGATCTGACTGATGATCGGTTCGGATGGCTTGCCCCTGCGGATGACGGTTATGCGCTGCTTCCATTCGTATTGCACAACTCGCTTTGCATTCATCGCCATCGCAAGCAGCAATGCGCGGTTAGCTTTCGGGTGCTTCGGCAAACATCGCGGTAGTCGAAACAGCAATGCCAATTGCGAGAAGCAAAGATACAGGCCCACGGGAGAGGTTCATGTGTAAATACCTGAGATACGGTACCAGAGTTATTCGCCGCCGACAAGTGTAATTCGGTATGATCCGCCGTTCGCCACAAGATTCGCGTATACTAATCCAGCATCACCGCAATGTTGATTTCGAGGCTGAGAGGCGCCAAGGTACTCACTGGCGCCGCAGTGTTCTTGTGTGCCGGGCCCTGGAGCAGAGCCGAAGAGTTGACGTTGGACCGCGCCGTCCAACTCGCCCTGCAGCACAACTTAGACATCGCCAACACGACCTTGGACGTTTCAAAAACACGCGACCGTTCGAGGGCCTTTCGAACCTCATTATTCCCGAAACTGTCCTTTTACGCGCTTGGTTCCGAACAGCTTGCCCCAATAACCGTCACGATTCCGCGAGGGAGTTTGGGAATTTACAAGGACATCGGCGAACTACCGGACCATGACAAGGCCTTTACCACACCTGTGGAGCCTACCGGATTTCTGGTCGGACGCATTGCGCAACCGCTCTCCGGGATTTATAAGCGCAAGCTTACTTTGAAAACCCTTGATTTCTCAACACAAATCGCACAACAGAAAACGCGCTCGAAACGCCAGGATGTCGTTCGCAACGTGAAGGAGCTTTACTACAACATCGAGCAGGTGGAGAGCACTCTTTCGGCCGCACGGGAAACAGTCGCGCTGGATAAAGAGGTGGAGCGGTTGACCGACAACTACGTGGCGAAGCAAACGGCCCTGGAATCCGAGCTGCTGCAGGCTCAGGCGAATTTGGCCGAGGCTGAGCAGATGGAGCTGACGATCTCCGATCAGGAAGCCAAAGCCAAAGAGCAGCTGAATGACCTGCTAGGCCGGGATGTATTGACGGACTTCACAGTTGCTTCGATCAGCGATGGGGCGGTGAATCCGCAGGCCGATCTGATTTCTGCACGCACGAAAGCTCTAGCCCAGAGGCCGGAAGTGGAGCAGGCCCATTTGAAAGTATTGCAATCGGAACAGGACTTACGCGCAAAACGCGCGGAATACATTCCGGAGATTTCGGCCGAATTCAATTCGATCACGCTTTTAAATTTTAATTCCTTGCTGCCGGGCGGCACTTATAGCGCCGGCGTAAGTCTTTCCTGGGAGCCGTTCGATTGGGGGCGGAAGAAAAACGAAATAGCGGAAAAGCGAGATACGATCACGCAGGACAAGAATACGGAAGTATCAGCCCAGCGCAAGGTAATTATGGATGTGGACGATAAGTACCGGCAGATGCAAGAAAGCTGGTCGAAGCTGCGGACAGCGCGCCTGACCCAGCAAGCCGCAACGGAAAATCTGCGGGTAAATAAGAACCAATATGAGGTGCAGGCGGTATTGCTGAAGGTGGTTTTTCAGGCGGAATCCACGGTTGCGCAGGCAAACTCGGATTACCAGCATGCTTTAGCGGCGTATTGGACGGCGAAAGCGGATTTTGAGCATGCGGTTGGAGAGGACAAATGACACGTTTGAATTGCCGGACTAAAGCGCGGCGGAGTTTAGAGTTTGCCCCACTGCTGCTGGCGGTGTTTCCGTTGTCCTGCAATCGCCATACGGCAGTTTTGGAAACAAACGTTACTCCGGTTCGGCTAGCCGTGGTCGAGAACTACGTCCCTGCTCAGGGGCAGCGCTATTCGGCCTCGATTCTGCCAAACCGGCAGGTAAGCCTGGCCTTCCGGGTGAATGGAATTGTCGAATCGATTTACCAGGTTCGCGGAGCGGACGGGCGAGCGCGCAGTGTAGATATCGGCGACGTCGTCCAGCAGGGCACCGTACTCGCGCGGGTTCGCTTGAAGGACTACGAATTACAGGTGGCCCAGGCCGACGGGCAGGCGAAGCAGGCCCAGCAGGCAGAGCAAACAGCCCGCGCCCAACTACAACAGGCCCAGGCCGCCGCACTAAAAGCGGAGCAAGATTTCGAGCGGGCAGATGCGCTCTATAAAAAGACATCGTTGACGAAATCCGATTACGATTCCGCCAAGGCGAACCGCGACTCGACCCAGGCGCAGGTTCAAGCCGCGCAATCGCAAGTGCAGGCCAGCGCGGGAGCCGCCAGCACAGCCCGGGCAGCGCTTGGGACAGCTACTCTCGGCATGCACGACACCTCCCTGGTAGCTCCGTTTCCCGGGGTTATCGTACAGCGGTCGATTGAAATAGGCATGCTGGCCGGACCAAGTGTAGCGGCGTTCGTGCTTGCCGATATCTCTTCGGTGAAGGCAACCTTCGGAGTGTCGGATATCGCAGTCGCGCGGTTGCGGAGTGGATCACACTTATCCGTGTACACCGAAGCGTTTCCGAGCCGTGAATTCAAGGGATTTGTGAGCGCGATCGCAGCGGTTGCGGACTCCAGTACCCGTTCGTTTCAGGTTGAAGTGACGATCCCGAATCAGCGGGGAATGCTGCGGCCAGGTATGATCGCATCTCTCGATGCGGGAGGGTCGCCGCAAGCCGAACCCGTTACTGTGGCCCCTTTGAACGCGATCGTACGCTCTACGGGCGACTCCCGATTTGCGGTGGTGGTGGTGAATGACGGTATGGCCCGGCGGACACCGGTTACACTCGGCGCAACTTATGGAGACCGCATCGCGATTACTGGCCTGAGAGCCGGGGCGAAGGTGGTTAGTTCGGGTGCCACGTTTCTAACTGACGGGGACCGCGTGCAGGTGATCCCATGAGCGGGACACACCATCGCACCGACGCCGAAATCGTAAGCAAAACTCACAATACGGCGCGCTTTTTTGTCGAGAACCGGCAGATTGCCTGGGTATTGCTGGCAGGTACCGTCGCATGGGGGATTTATGGCTACTTAAACATGCCTCAGAGGAAGGATCCCGACATCCCGGCGCGCCAGGCGATGGTCATCACCAACTGGCCCGGAGCGAGCGCCGCGAAAGTAGAGCAGCTAGTCACGCGGACGGTGGAACAGACCGTTGCGTCGAATTCGAACATTGCGCGTATCGAATCTATCTCTCGGGCAAACGTCTCGTACGTAACCCTCACTCTATCGGACAAATTAAAAGACACGGGGCAGACGCTCGACGATATCGGAGAGCGCCTGGCAGCTATCAATACGTTGCCGCAGGGAGCGGGCCCAGTCAACTTCCAGCGCGATTTCGGCGATACGGCCACATTATTGCTAACCGTTGCGAGCCCGAAAGCCGACGCGACAGAGATCGATCTTCGCGCAATCGCCATTTCTCGGGAAATGGAGCAGGTAAGGCCTAAGGGAGCTACCGATCGTGTTTCGTTGATTCTTTGTCTGCCCATGCACGTCGACAAGCGGCTCATTTTGCTTGCCGTTCCGCAGTTCGAAGATGAGTTGCGCAAAGCAAACGGCGCCACCGATGTGCGGCTGCTGAATGGAGCTGGATTTGTCGGGATCGACTTCAGCAGCAACTGGAATAACCAGGAACTTCTCGACGCGCTCGATCGTTTTCGCACGGAACGCTACGGTGATGGCCCGGTCGATCCGGATGCTTGGGCGCCCTTCGTGGTGCGTGCCCCTTCGGAGTTATCGACTAAGCTGCATCAGGTTGCCGGCGAAAAGTATAGTTACCGCGAACTGGACGATTTAACAGACGTGATGGCAAAGGCGCTTCTCGCCACTGCAAGGACGGCCGATGGGCCGCCGCTCGTCTCCAAGGTCACCCGCTCCGGCGTTCTCAATGAAAAAATCTATCTGTTTTATTCGCAGGAAAGGCTTGCGTCCTACGGCTTAAAACCCTCGAACCTTCAAAACGTTCTAAGTGCCCGTAACATCACCGTACCCGGAGGCCAGTTAACGGTTGGCGGAAAGAGCGTCGTACTGAATCCCTCGGGCGAATTTCAAGGCATCAATGAAATCGGCGATGTAGTCATCGGCATAACTCCGTATGGAGCTCCTGTCTATCTCCGAAATGTCGTGGATACGGTGCGAGCTTATGACGACCCGGCGCAATTTCTTAACTATTACTCGTCGCGCGATGCGAACGGAAATTGGCAGCGTACCAGAGCGGTCAGTATCAGCGTGCAAATGGGTAAGGGCGCAAAAGTAAGCAAATTTGCGGCGTCGGTGAACGCGACTCTCGGCAGTCTAAAGAATCGGTTACCACGCGATTTGATCGTGGCGCGGGCCAGCAATCAAGCGGATCAGGTGGCCGAGAATATTCACCTGTTCATGACCAGCCTGTATGAAGCGATTCTGCTGGTGGTAATTGTTTCGCTGATCGGATTCTGGGAATGGCGGTCGGCTCTGCTGATGGCCCTGGCGATTCCGATCACGCTGCTGATGACCTTCGGAATGATGGACCTCCTGGGAATTGATCTGCAGCAAGTCTCGATTGCAACGTTGATCATTGCGCTGGGCCTGCTGGTAGACGATCCAGTTGTAGCGGGCGATGCCATCAAGCGCGATCTCGGGATAGGGCATCCGCCGCGAGTTGCGGCCTGGCTGGGCCCTACGAAACTGGCGACCGCAATCCTATATGCCACGCTCACCAACATCGTGGCTTATTTGCCATTTCTTTTGTTAACGGGCGACACAGGGAAGTTCCTGTATTCGCTGCCGATCGTGATTACTTGCGCGCTGGTCGCGTCGCGCCTGGTCTCGATGACGTTCATTCCTCTGCTCGGGTTTTATCTGCTGCGGCCGCGCCCGGAACCGGATATTGAAGAGCGCAGGAAACACGGGTTTGGAGCCGCTTATTTTCGTGTCGGGCGATGGGCGATTGAGCATCGTTGGAAGGCGCTGCTAGGGTCGTTCGTTGTGCTGGTTGTGGGTGCCTGGATTGGATCCGGCCTCCGGCTGCAATTCTTCCCGAAAGACCTTTCGCATCTCGCCTATGTCAACATCTATCTGCCCGAAGATGCGCCGTTTACGCTCAGCAACACAACGGCAGCAAAAGTCGAGCGAATCGTTGAACAAACGGCCGCCGCAGAGCACCGGCCGATTGAATCTCTCGATACTTACATAGGCGGAGGGGCACCGCGTTTTTGGTACTCGCTCGCCCCGGAATCGCGCCATGCAAATTATGCGCAGGTTGTGCTCGCTTTGCGCGATGAGCATGACACCGCTCCGTTTGTTCCAGCCTTGCAGACGCGCCTTTCGAGAGAGATCCCGGGCGCCCGCATCGATGTTCGCCAGCTCGAGACTGGGTCGGCGGTCGGCTTGCCCGTACAGATCCGGATATCGGGAGAAAATATAACTGCACTGCGCGCCGCGGCCGATCGCGTGAAGCAAATTCTTGGCAGGATTCCACAAGCGACGAGAATACGCGACGACTGGGGTGAGGACCGGTTCGCTCTGCAGCTCAAAATTGATCCCGATCGCGCGAACCTGGCGGGAATCACCAACCTCGACGTGGCGCACGCCTCCGCTGGAGGGATCAATGGCGACCAGCTCACCGTGCTGCGCGAAGGCGACAAACAGATTCCCGTGGTCGCGCGTTTGCGGCCGAATGAACGCGCGCAGCTCGACGACATTCGGAACCTTTATGTCTATTCGAGTTCCGGAACGCAGAAGGTTCCGCTCGGGCAGGTCGCGAGCATCGATTACAGTTTGCAGGACGAAGTAATCCGGCGGCGAAATCAGTTCCGGACAATCACCGTGTCCGCCTCCCCCCAGGAAGGCATACTGGCGTCGGAAATCATGAAGCGGGCGCAGCCGGATCTGGCCGCGCTTCGGGCGCATTTGCCTGCTGGATACCGCTTAGATATTGGCGGCGAACAGGAAAAACAAAAGGACGGATTTCAGCAGTTAGGGATCGTGCTCCTGATTTCGTCGGCAGCGATTTTTCTGGCGCTGGCGTTTCAATTTAAGAGCGCGATTAAGCCGTTCATCGTTTTCGCGGCGGTTCCTTATGGCGCGGTTGGCGCCCTCGTCGCGCTCTGGATTATGGGCGCGCCCTTCGGCTTCATGGCGTTCTTGGGCGTAGTCAGTCTGGTGGGCGTAATTGTGAGCCACATCATTGTCCTCTTCGACTTCATTGAAGAAATGCACGCGAAAGGAGAACCCTTCGAAGAAGCGGTGTTGGATGCGGGAATTATGCGGCTTCGGCCTGTCCTGATTACCGTCGGGGCGACCGTAATCGCATTGGTTCCGCTGGCGATTCATGGCGGCCCGCTCTGGGAACCGATGTGCTACGCGCAAATCGGCGGGCTGACCGCGGCCACTTTTATTACTCTGTTGCTCGTGCCGGTCATTTATTCGATTTGTGTGCTCGACTTGAAGATTGTCGAGTGGGAAGCAGCACCAGACGGGGCACAGGGCTTTTCAACTGAAGCTGCAATCGAAAGCAATCTTCCGCAGAGTACTCGCTGATTTCAATCTCTTCTTCCGTCGTCCAGAGCTCGGCGTTGTCGGTCATGCGAACCAAACTGATGCTCAACCGGTACTGTTGTGCAGTTCCGGGCTGGAAGACCGGCACATAGCCGCCTTTGGGTACAGAAATGGTGACCGTCTCATTATTGCCGGCGTGCGCATAATAGTCGAACAGTTTCCGGCGGAGCCGCCTTGCATCGTTCCGCACGATAGGATCGAGCGCAGGTTCGAACGATTCAGGCCGTTCAAAGACGGAGGTTCCGATGGTGTATTCACAAAGTTGATCGGCGCGCCCGGCGAGCGTCTCCTCAACGATGAATTCAAGGAAGCGCTGCATCCGGCGTGCGCGCACGAAGCCTTCGCTCTGGAGAATCCTGGAGAGTTCCAGGGTTATGGCTTGCGGCGAAACGAGCCGCTGCCGGTTCAGTCGGACAGAAGAGGCAGCGGCTAATTTCATCGTTTAGCTCCTGGAAGCCGCGGGCGACAAAATCGTCCCACGGCCGGGATGCTTAGAACTCTCTTCCGTAGCCGAGTATGGTCTGCAGGCCGCCGTTCTTCCAGATGTCGGCCCCTTGCAGTGCGATGAAGTCGCGATAGAGCAGATGGGCGAACTTGGAACCCTGCTGCTCAAGCCCGAGCTTGCCTGGGAGCCGTTCCTGCAACTCGTTCGGGATGATGTTGTGCAACAGGTTTTCGTACGCTGGGCGGACCCGCGGGTCACGCGGATGGCTATCTAATTCAAGTTGTCCGCGGGCAGTCGAGTAATCGTAGAACTCGAACTCGACCGTTCCCGGTATGATTTGACTGGTAAGCGGCGGCCATTTCGCATACACCCCAAGCTTGGTGTCTTCGGTGCGGACGCCGAGCACATGAGTGGGCGCGCGATTGTAAATGTAGTGCGCCGGAACAATTTCGTCCGTCGCGAATAGTACGTACGGCCGTCCCGGAGCATCCGCCGACTTCAACATGGCCACCATGTCATGGCGATCGCCATAGATGTCCGCCAGAGTTTTGCTGTTCATCCAGGCCGTCGATCCGTTGTAGCCGATACTGACCAGCAAATTCATCAAGTCGACGGAGGAGGTAAGTCCGTTTCGTATCTTATGCGTGTCGCGGGTGAACCTGCCGCTATGGTCCACGACGATTAGTGGAATGTGCCAGGCTTCTTCGTACACAGTGGCCATCTTGCCTTGCACCATTCCATGCGCTCCGGAATATTCACCGTGATCCGCAGCGAACACGATCACAGTGTTTTCTTTCACATCCGCCGGCAGGGCGCGAAACGCCGCGAGCACTTTCCCAATTTCGCCATCGACGATCTCCATGATCTGGGTATAGCTGTCCAGACCGCGCTGCCAGTAGCTATACGGCATCTTGGCGATTCCCAGCTTCTGATCGTTGTTTGGATTGCGATTTGGGAATTGTTCGATAGAGGCGTAATCCTGAGACGGATCGTCGGTGACCCCGCCCCATATGCCTTGCGCGAAATCATGAATGAAGACCTGAGTTGAAGGCTTGCTTTTCAGGTCGTCTCGCGATTCCCAGTTGGGCGGAAGTGTTGGATACCCATAGGATTTTGGCGACTTCAGCGCGTTCGTATCCCAGTCAACCACCGGGCCGTTACTGGTTCCGTAGCCTTTCCTCATTTGTTGCAGATTGTCCGGATTTGCTCCGTTGACGGGATCGAACAAGTCGGTTACGGTTTGGAATTCCGTTCCGGCTGGGAAGAATTCCCGATCGTGGGGATTGATCAGGCTCACAGTGAGGCACCATGGCCCTGTCGGCGTTGGGCGCTGAGTCAGCCAATCGACTGCCTGTCCGGCCGAATAGGCGTCGCTATGATAGCCTTTTCCCTCATCGCCATAGGTCCCCTGGAGGTTATCTCCGGTTGGATCGTAGTAAGTCATGAAATCGAAGCCGTAATTAGCTAGCGAGCCGGGGCCCGGGGGCGGATCGGAGACGTGCCACTTACCTATGTAAGGTGTTTGGTAGCCGTTCGCCTGAAGCAGTTTGCCGAAGGTGGGAAAGGCTGGATTCAAAACCGGTTGGCGGGTAGGTGGCGGAGGCGGCTGGTTTGGGTCCGGTGGGGTCGAGAGTATGGTCGTGAGCAGCCAGTTCTGCTGGGAGTAAAGACCGCTAATCATAACGCCGCGGGACGGTGTGCACGCGTTTGCTGCCGTATGATACTCGCCAAACTTAACGCCCTGCTCCCAGAGGTTATGAACGTGCGGCATGTGTTTACGCAGAAATTCTCCGGGAGTATTAATGCCCGCTGGAAATACCGTGGGGTAACGAAGTTCATCTACCAGAATCAAAAGAATGTTAGGTCGTGGACCGGCTACTGCATTACTGTCAGTGTTTTGAGCGGACGCATCGTACCCGGCCAATAACCCACCGCCCGTAATGGCTGCTGTGGATTTCAGAAAATCTCTGCGCTTCATCTATAAAAGCTCTCCTAATTTGTACAAGCAATAAACTGGAAGGAAACACGCCACCCTCTGTGAAAAAAGCTCTCAACTTCAGAGCTGCTTTGATAGAGTGTGAAGTGGCTTTCTGTCACAAAGCATGGATTCCGAGCGTTGGAAGCGCATCGAGGAGGTCTACCATAGCGTTCTCGCGTGCCCTCCCGCGCGCCGAGCAGCAGTATTAGAAGATGCATGTTCGGACGATCAGGAGATGCGGCGGGAAATAGAGTCCTTAATCGATGCCAGGGAGCAGGCGGGAAGCTTCCTATCGCCGGAGGAATTACAGACCTGCCTGGCGGAACTGGATTCGGGGCCGGAACTGGTGGGCTGCACTGTCGCCCATTACCACGTGGTTTCGGCAATCGGCGCAGGCGCCATGGGCGAAGTTTACCTGGCCCGTGACATCAGCCTCGACCGCCAGGTCGCATTAAAGATTCTTCCCGCCCGATTTACGCGGAATAACGAGCGCGTAGCGCGATTCCGTCGCGAGGCGAAAGCGGCTTCGGCCCTCAACCATCCCAACATCATTACGATTTACGAAATCGGGGAAAGCGGCGAAACCCTCTTCATCGCGGCCGAGTTCATCGAAGGAATAACGCTTCGCGAGCGGCTGGTGGCTGGCAATATTGAATTCAAGCAAGTGCGTGCCATCGCGGTCCAGTGCGCGGCAGCGTTGGCGGCAGCGCACCGGGCGGGAATTTTGCATCGCGATATCAAGCCCGAGAACATCATGGTGCGGCCGGACGGACTGGTCAAAGTGGTTGATTTCGGCCTGGCCAGCATGTCGAAAGACATTCGGGAATTTGCGCTGGAAGCAACGCATGCGGGAACTCTGATCGGAACGCCGCGCTATATGTCTCCGGAGCAGGCACACGGACAAAAACTGGACGCGAGAACGGATATCTTCAGCCTGGGAGCGGTGCTCTACGAAATGACGACCGGTCGACCGGCATTTCCAGGCGAGACCATCGCGGAGGTGTTTGCGGCATTGCTGGGTTCGGTTCCCCGGCCACCCTCGGAATGTGTCGCCGGTATTCCGCCGGAGTTCGATCGAATTGTTTCGCGAGCGCTTGAGAAAGATCCCGCAGCGCGGTATCAGGAGATGCGGGAATTCGAAGCTGATCTCGAGGATCTCGAGCGACGTCCTCATTTTATCCACGCGCCGGTGCCCCGCTCGAAGCCCGGGAGGATGAATCGGGGGTTATTGATCGCTGCTTTGGCGTTGATCGTCGGGCTCGCGGTGGCCTGGTATATGCGGGTCGTCAAACCTGGAGACGAGCGGGAAGCACCGGCGCTCAGCGTCGTCCCGCTGACGAGTTTCACCGGGTTCAAGGATTTTCCATCGTTCTCGCCAGACGGGAAGCGGATTGCTTTTTCCTGGAACGGCGGCGAGGGCGGAAGCGGGGGTAAGCCGGAACGGAACATCTACGTAAAGGCCATCGGCCCAAACGATCCCGTGCGTTTGACCTTTGGCACGGAAGATGAGCGGACGCCCGTCTGGTCTCCCGACGGAAAATACATCGCGTTCTGCCGTGCGCTGACAACCGAACCCACTCCGAGCGGATATGGCATTTACGTCATCCCCGTATCCGGAGGCCGAGAACGGAAGGTTGCTGAAGGCGGACTTGGCGTTTCCTGGTCGCCCGACAGCAAAACGCTCGCGTTCGCAGGATTGGCTCCTAAATCGAGCGGCATCGTTCTGCTCTCGCTCGCGACTGGACAGCGGCGCGAAATCACCCATCCCACTCCTTATTTCGATGCTCTTCCGGTCTTCTCTCACGACGGCCGGCGGATTTTGTTCACGCGCGATTTCGGGTTTTCCGCGCGGGAAATTTTCGTATCGACGGTTGCGGGCGGCACAGCGAAACGGCTGACTTTCGACCGAAAGCCAACCTATGGCGCAGCGTGGACGGCAAATGGCCGGGAAATCGTATTCGCATCCAATCGGGGAACGGGCGGGGAGAGCCTTTGGCGCGTTGCCTCAAAAGGCGGGACGCCGCAACGGCTTTCGTCCACACTCGAAGGCGCATTTTATCCCGCGATTTCCCGCCAAGGCGACCGCCTAGCGTACACCGAATCGTTTAAGGATACGAATGTTTATGAATACGATGGGCCGGGCTTTGGAGAGCGTGCTGCTCCCTCGCATTTCACCGGACCGAAGGGGCTGATTCTTTCGTCGCGCAGAGATGACAGCCCGAGTATCTCCCCAAATGGAGAACAAATCGCCTTCGTGTCGAACCGCACCGGCAACGAGGAGATTTGGGTCTCGGACCGGAACGGCGGTCATCTCGTACGATTGACCTTTTTCAACGGCGCCGGAACAGGAACACCGCGATGGTCGCCGGACGGGCGCTCGATTTCATTCGACTCGCTCGCGGCAGGCAACCCCGATATTTATTTGATCGATGCTCAAGGCGGTTCGCCGCGACGCCTGACTACCGGACCTTCTGGAAATTTCATGGCGTCCTGGTCACCGGATGGCAAGTGGATCTATTTCAAGTCAGACCGTTCAGGAAGCGATCAGATCTGGAAGATTCCCGCGACCGGCGGCACACCCATTCAGCTTACGCATGGTGGAGCATCTGAAGCCATTGCTTCGCCCGACGGACAATTTGTTTATTTCACGAAACAGGTCTGGGGACCGATCTGGAGCGTTCCGTCGAGCGGCGGACCGGAACAGCCTCTAACGGCCCTTAAGACCTTCAACAAGATTTTTCGCTCGTGGGGCGTCGTGAAACAGGGGATTTATTTCATGTCGCGCGAAGATGCGCCGCACCAGACCATCCGATTTTTCAGCTTTGCTAGCGGCCGTGTAACGCCACTGGTGATACTAAGCAAAGAACCTATTTGGGACTATCCGGATTTGGCTCTTTCGCGAGATGGCCGCCAATTGCTCGCCGCTTGCCTGGACCAGGAGGTCAATGACCTGATGCAGATTGAGAACTTCCGCTGAGTTTCATGAATCCTCCTGCAAGTGAAGTGACTCAGCTACTCAACGCGTGGTGCAAAGGCGACCCGGAGGCTTTGGAACGGCTAGCGCCCGTGGTCGAGACCGAACTGTACCGTCTCGCCCACGTCTATTTGCGAAGAGAGGTGGCGGGCAACACGCTCGAGCCCTCCGCACTGATTAACGAAGCCTATCTGCGCTTGATCGAGTGGAATACAGTCGAGTGGCAGAACCGCGCTCACTTTTACGCGGTGGCGGCAAAAATGATGCGCCGGGTGTTGCTTAATCACGCGATTGCGCGCCGGCGGCAGAAACGAGGCGGGGGCGCTGTTCTCGTTTCGCTTACCGAGGCCGGAGCGGCCACTGACCGGAGCGCCGACGTGATCGCTTTAGATGACGCGCTGATGACCTTGGCTAAATTCGATGACCGGAAAAGCCGCCTGGTGGAACTGCGATTTTTCGGCGGGCTCAATGCCGAAGAAACAGCGGAAGTTTTGGGGATCTCGTTGCGAACAGTACAGCGCGAATGGGATTTGGCGCGGGCCTGGTTGTTCAGGGAGCTTCGCGGATAAGAATCGCACGAACCGGCACACCTTACAATCTGGTTACGGGTGGCAGTTGCGCAACCGGTTCGGGGTGTATGAGCGAAATTATTATTCGGTTCCTGGTTGGCGGCACGGTGGTGTGCCTGTTTGCAGTACTCGGCGATTTTCTAAAGCCCAAGAGTTTTGCCGGTCTTTTCGGTGCGGCTCCATCCGTTGCTTTGGCGACGCTGGGGTTAACGTTAGCCCAAAAGGCTCCTGCTTACGCGGCCACCGAATGCCGGTCGATGTTACTCGGGGCGGCTGCTTTGTTCTGTTATTGTTTCGCCGTGGGCGTAATGCTTAAACGCGGTCGCCTGCGAGCCCTTCCCTCGAGCTTACTTTCTTTGCCGGTGTGGTTCGGCGTGAGTTTCGCGCTTTGGTTTCTGTTTGCCCGTTAACGAGGACGCGAGATGTTAGTCAAACTAGACTCTTCCAAAGCAAAGCAACTCAGTTACCGGCAATATGCGGTGCGATTTGTCTTGGGCGGAATTATAACGGCAGCCGCTGGGATTCTGGCGATGAAATTCGGCCCGGCCTTCGGCGGCTTATTTCTGGCGTTTCCCGCTATCTTCCCGGCGAGCGTGACCCTGGTGGAAAGGTCGGAGCGGCGCACAAAGAGACAGAAGCATCTGCACGGCGAGAAGCGGGCGCGAGGTGCTGCGGTGCTCGATAGCTACGGGGCCGCTCTTGGCAGCGTCGCCTTGCTGTTGTTCGCTCTTCTGCTTTGGTTGTCGATCGGGCGGTTTGCATCGTGGATTGTGCTGCTCGCGGGAACTGCTGTCTGGAGCGGCAGCGCAATCCTGCTGTGGGCAGGTTCGCGGGGCTGGCGTCACCGGCGCGGTCGAGCCGCAAGTCTTCGCTACAGGAAAATCGTTTAGAGGGGCAAGCGTGCGATCTGCCAAACTCGTGATACGGAATGATCAAACGATTTCAGTGGAAGTTAAAGCAGCGGGAAGTAGCCTTGGGCGAGCGAACGCTGCTAATGGGAATTCTGAATGTTACTCCGGATTCCTTCTCTGACGGTGGTGCGTACACCGATCCCGACCGGGCGTTTGCGCGGGCTGTCGAACTGGAAGAGGAAGGCGCGGACATCATCGACATCGGGGCGGAATCCACCAGGCCCGGTTCGCAGCGCATTTCAGAAGCGGAGGAATTACGGCGCCTGATACCGGTGCTGAAGCGGTTGCGCGGGAAGTTGAGTGTCCCAATTTCGGTGGACACCTACAAATCGGGCGTAGCGGAAAAAGCGCTGGAGCACGGCGCGGAAATCGTCAATGATCCTTCCGGCCTGCTTCTCGATCTGCAATTGGCAAAAGTAGTCGCAAAGCACGACTGCGGTTTGATCATCAATCACATGCGCGGAACGCCGGAGACTTGGGCGAAACTTGGCCCGTTGAAGCATCTGATGCGGTCGATTTTTATCGATTTAGAGGCCGCGGTGCACCGGTCGCGGCAGGCCGGCGTGCAGAAGCATCAGGTACTGATCGATCCGGGCTTGGGCTTCGGTAAGAGACGCGAACAAAATGCCGAGATCATTGCCAATCTCGAATATCTGGAGCAATTGGGGCTACCGCTGGTAGTCGGACCATCGCGCAAATCGTTCTTGCGGCGGGAAGACGATGTTGGAACAGAATTTGCCACCGCTGCGGCGGTAACCGCATGTGTGCTGCATGGCGCGCACGTGGTTCGAATTCATGATGTTAAAGCCTTGAAGAGTGCCGTAGAAGTGGCCGATGTGATTCGCCAGGCGCAGGGATGGGAAGAGGAACCGGCTCCCGCCGCTCAGGCTCGCTGGCAGCGCGGGCAATAATGGGTGCCGCGTTGTCCAAGTACGATTCGCTTGATTCGTGTTCCGCAACGTAAACAAGGTTCACCCGCTCGGCCATAGACTGCGTGTAACTGCTGAAATGCTCCTGGTTCGCCGCGCGCGTCGACATGGTTAGAGATCGTCGATCCGCGATGCTCAATGGCCAGCCGGAGAATAGCTTGTATCTGCGTATGAAGTTCCGTTGCCCGCTTGCGGGAGATACGGCCGGCTGGTGCGCGCGGATGGATGCGCGCGGCGAAGAGAGCTTCGTCGGCGTAGATATTGCCGACGCCGCTCAAAAACATTTGGTTCAGCAGCAGCGGCTTGATCGGACCGTTTCGTTTTTTGAGGCGGCTGCAGAAGTCTGCAACTTCAATCAGGAGCGCGTCGGGCCCGACCTTGGCTAAATTTGACGGCACCTCCGGATAAAATTCCACCCGCCCAAATTGCCGGATATCGTTGTAAACTAGCAATCCGCGATCCAGTTCGAATACGGCGCGCGAGTATTTACCGGGGATCGCCTCCCACAGCAAATTACCGGTCATGCCGAGATGGATATAGAGAAGGCCCCGGTCAAGTTCCACCAGAATTTGCTTACCGTGGCGGCCCACGGCCACAATCGTAGCCCCGGCGAGCGACTGGGCCGTCGCGTCCCGATCGCCGCGCGTGACACGATGCGAAGAAAGCGTAACCGCGCGAATTTGTTGACCCAGAATATAGGGTGCGATCGAGCGAACGACGGTTTCAACTTCAGGTAATTCGGGCAAGCGTGATTCCAGCATAACCAGGAGAAAAACACCTGGGCCGCTAGGTTAGACTATTAAGAGATTTGCGCCACCCTAGCTCAGTTGGTAGAGCGGCTGATTCGTAATCAGCAGGTCGCCGATTCGATCCCGGCGGGTGGCTCCAGTTTCAGATCTCACTCACACCGGGCAGCAAACGGGGCGCGAAGTGGCGCAGCGGTCTTACGCCGGCGCCCCTAGCGCTTCTTTGCAATAGCTGTAGCATTTCGCTACCTCTTCAACCGAAGAGCCCGTTCCTTTGTACTCGTATTCGATGAACGCGGGAATCGGATACTTCTTGCGCTTGAGTTCGAGCAGAACCTGTTTGATCGGCGTGTCCCCTTCGCCCCAGGGCTCGTTCGGGCCGTCGTTTTTCTTGCGGTCCTTAAGGTGAAGCAGAATGATTTTGTCGTGCATCTGGCCGATGTATTCGACGGGGTCGAAACCAGCCGCGGTGAAGTGACCGATATCCAGGTTGATGCGATAGTACTTCGACATGGCGAGCGCTTTCGCAAAGCGATCCGGGGTCGCAAACTGCTTGGGATCTTTCACGTCCGAGTGCCCGTGGAACCCAACGATCATTTTGTGCTTGTCGGTAAAGGGGGCCATGCGCTGCGCCATGGGAACAGTGGTGGACGTGGTGATGATATCCACGCCCAGGGCTTTGGCCATCTCGAAACTGCGGTCGATTTCTGCGTCGCTTGCGTCCATGCCGAGCGTCAGATTGTAGGAATAAATATTGATTCCTGCGTTATCGAATTTCTTGCGAACCCCTGAAAAGTAACTGAGCGGCACGCTTAGCCGCCACTCGCGGATTTTTTGGTTGTAGCTCTTGAAGAGCGCCGCCATCTCGGCATGCGAGGGTTGTTTCCCGTTCGCCGGATGCAGCAGATCTTTCAAAGCATTAATCCCGCCGTCTTCAATGTGGGGAGAAAAGAGCTCGCAGTCGAAGAGCTGATCGGTGACCATGGCCTGAATCGCCTGATCGAGCGGCAGATCGCGAAAGCTGTAGGTCTGTACGCCCAATTGCACTCCATCGATCTTGGATTTTTCAGCGTCGGCAGTCGATGCCAGCGCGGATAATGGAATGGCAGCTAGCGCCAGCTTACAGACGTCTCGTCGGGTAGAGTTCATATAAAATTCACCGAGACTAGATTACACGAGCGTCTCCGCCGATGACGCGCTTAATCAGCGCGCCAAGCAGAAGAAACTCATCGAAGTCGGCAGGTTTGCGGAAATAGCTGTTGGCTCCCAGACGGGCCGTCGTTTCGCGATCGCGTGGCGAATCGGAAGACGTGACGATCACAACAGGGATCGGAAAACACGTCCGGCTTTCGCGGATGCGCTTCAAAAGCACTTCGCCGCTGCATTTTGGCAAATTCAAATCGAGCAGGACGAGGTGGGGACAAAGCTCATCGCCAGACTCTACGCGTTCGAGAAAGCGCAGCATCTTTTCGCCGTCTTCGTGAACTGACAATTCCGCCTGCACGCCGTGGCTCCGCAGGGCTTCGCGGACGAGAAATACGTCCCCGGGGTTGTCTTCCGCCAGCACGATGCGATGCCTTTCGCCAGGGGATCCGGACGGAATTCCCGCGAGCAGCGGCAAGTGCAAACCCGGGCCGCCGCTCTCACTTCCCGAAACGAAATATTGGCCAAAGTTGAACACGGATAAAATCAGATTTCCTATTCTTGTTTCGATTGATTCCCGAAGAGCTGTTTTAGCTGCTTCACCGTTTCGGCCAGGGCTACGTAGATATTCAGTAATCCTAAGCCGCTGAGCGCGCCGCGCAGATATGGACTCATCCACACAGACGCGAAGCGCGCCGAATGCACCGGAATCCAGTTCATGCCCCACGCAGAACGCCAGGGAAAAATCAGCAGGAACAGACCCAATTCAAAGGCAAATATAATGAGGCAGAAGCCGAGAATACGGCGGTGCCAGCGCATAAAACCCTGGGGGCGAACCGGCGGAGGAGCCGTCTCCGGCGAGGTGTTCAAACCGACGCTCCGGCAATTGCAAGTTGTTCCGCTTCCGAGTCCCCAAATAGTTTGCGCTGCGATTGCGGCGCCTCCAGGTAGCCCGTCCAATGCACCTCGGCGCAGCTTAATCGAACCGGCGCGAAACTGTGCCGGTGCAAAAACGTGGGGCCGTGCTCACGTAATGCGCGACGGTGATCCGGCGTCGAATATCCTTTGTTCGACGCAAGATTGTACTCCGGGAAAAGCGCGTTCCACTGGGCGAGGCACGCATCGCGATAGACCTTCGCGACAATAGAGGCGGCAGCAATCGCCCGGCAGCGCGCATCGCCATCGATTAAGGGCAGTTGCTCCACCGGCAAGTCGATTCGAACTGCATCGATGAGGAGGTAATCGGGCGTCACCGCGAGCGCTTCAACTGCACGCCGCATCGCCAGGCGGGATGCCTGATAAATATTGATCTGATCGATTTCGTACGGATCGGCCCCCCCAACTGCCCAGGCGATCGAGTCCCGGCGAATCCGCCGCCCGAGGCGTTCGCGCTCTCGAGCGTCGATGATCTTGCTATCCCGCAGATAGCGGATCGGCCGCTCGGGATTGAGAATTACGGCCGCAGCGATAACCGGCCCGAACAAACAGCCGCGCCCTACTTCATCCACTCCCGCAATATGAGAGAAACCCAGCGCGCGGGCGCGGCCCTCATAAGAACTGAGACAGCGGATGGACGATCCCGTTTTCGTAGTAGCGCCTGCTCCCACAATGCCGGAAGAAAGGTTATTCGCGCTCGCGCAGGCGGGCCGCTTTCCCTTTAAGACCTCGCAGATAGTACAGCTTCGCGCGGCGTACGCGGCCGGTACGCACCACGTCGATATGGTCGATCACAGGCGCGTGGACCGGGAAGATACGCTCGACGCCCTGGCCGAAGCTCACCTTACGCACCGTGATCGTTTCTCCCAGTCCAGTGTTCTTGCGCGCAATCACCGTGCCTTCGAAAGCCTGCAGGCGCTCTTTCTCGCCCTCGCGAATCCTAACGTGAACCCGGATGGTATCTCCCGGGCGGAATTCCGGATGCTCCTTGGCACGGACGTGCTTGCTGATGAACTTCGAAACCAGTGCGTTCTGCATATTAACTCTGCCTTATCTCACGGCCCGCCAACAAATCGGGACGAAGCCGCTGTGTCTTCTCACGCGAAGCGGCCCGCCGCCAGCGCTTAATTTCCTCATGATTACCGCCCAGCAGTACCTCGGGCACTTTCCAGCCGCGGAACTCCGCCGGCCGGGTGTACTGCGGACAATCCAACAAACCCTCGACCTCTTCGCCAAAACTCTCATTGCGCGAAGACTCTTCATTTCCGAGCACGCCCGGAAGCAAGCGGCTAACCGTATCCACAATCAGCGCCGCCGCCAACTCTCCGCCGCTCAAAACAAAATCGCCGATCGATACTTCTTCATCGGCCAAATGCTGCGCCACCCGCTCATCAACGCCTTCATACCGGCCGCAGATCAACGTCAGTTGATCCAAGCCCGCGTATTCGCGCGCCGTAGACTGCGTGAAGCGCTTTCCGCCAGCCGACAACAACACTACCCGCGAAGCCGTTCGCGGCTGCGGGCAAATCTCTTCGACCGCCTCAAATAACGGTTGCGGCTTGAGCAGCATTCCTTCGCCCCCGCCAAAAGGCCGGTCGTCTACCGAACGATGACGATCGTAAGTCCAGTGTCGCAAATCGTGAACTTCGATCTCTAACCGTCCGGCCGCCCGCGCCCGCGCCACCACTCCATAGGCAAACGGACCCGTGAAAAACTCCGGGAAAATCGTCAGGAGGTGAAACTTCACTGGTCCAACTCTATAACTCCAGCAATCCCTCCGGCAGTTCCATCCGAATCGTCTTCGCCGCCAAATCCACCTCACATAATGGACGGACAAACGGGATCAGATGTTCGCGCTCCCCTGCCCTGACTTCCATCAGCGGCGCTCCGCCGAAATGCTGCCATCCTTCCACCGCACCAACCCGTCGTCCGCTGACCGTATCAATCACTTGACAGCCGATCAAATCCGATTGAAAGAAATCGCCATCATCCAAAGTGCCGCGATTGGCATACGGCACCCACAAATCGCCGCCGCGAAACCCCTCGGCAGCCTCAATCGAGTCGATTCCAGCGAATTTCAACACCCAATCCCCTTTGTGGGGCCACGCTGCGGCAATCTCCACCGCAACGCTTGATCCGTTCACTAACGCGACTTGCGCTTTTTTGAGCGATTCCAACCGGCTCGGCACATCGGTTTGCGATCGCGCGATCAGTTCGCCTGAAATTCCGCGGGTTCGCAGAATTTCTGCCAGTACAATCTTTTCGGGCTGCATCGCGGCCCAGCTTATTCGAGAATTTCAAGCGAATACCGGCGGTTCACCTTCGTTCCGACCGCTCCGAGAAGCGTGCGAATCGAGCGCGCCGTTCGACCCTGCTTGCCAATCACTTTGCCCAGATCGCCTTCCGCCACCCGCAACTCGAACACCGTTGCATGCTCGCCCGTGACTTCATTGACGCTGACGCCGTCCGGCGTGTCCACCAAGGCCTTCGCGATATCCTCTACCAGCGCTTTCACGCCGTTGCTGTCGTTCATGTTTTTCTACCCTGAAAACCCCGCTCCCGGAGTTACTAAAGATAATCGAATTGCGGCAGTTTTATGCGGAAACCGGCGTTTCGGCTGGGGCGGACTTTAGCAAACGAGTCACCGTATCGGAAGGCTGCGCGCCATTCTTTACCCAATATTCGATCCGTTCCCGGTTCAGCTCCACCTGGGCAGGCTTGGCGATTGGGTTGTAGTGACCGACCACTTCTACCGACCGGCTGTTCCGGGCGCGCTCTTTATCAATGACGACCACGCGGTAGGTCGGTTTCTTCTTGGCGCCAAACCGCGCCAGGCGAATAGCTAACATCGTTCTCTTTTCTTTTCCTATTGTTACAAAACTCTACAGAGTCAATTCTGCGGAATTGAAGACCGGCATCACGCGCCAAAGCCTCCCAGGCCGGGAAGTTTCATCCTGGACAACTTCTTGCCGAGCATTCCGGCTTGTCCGGTGAAGCTCTTCATCATTTTACGCGCTTGCCCGTATTGTTTCAGCAAGTTATTCACATCCTGCACGGACGTGCCGCTGCCTTTCGCGATGCGGCGGCGGCGCGCGCCATTAATCAGCATGTGATTGCGGCGCTCTTTGGGTGTCATGGAGTTGATGATCGCCACGATCCGGCCCACTTCTTTTTCATCAATCTGGGTGTTTTTCAGGTCTTTAAGAGGACCCACCTGCGGCATCATATCGAGCAGCTTGCCGAGCGGCCCCAGTTTCTGGAGCTGCTTGATCTGCTCGCGGAAATCTTCCAGCGTGAAGTCGTCGCCGAGCAGCTTTTCCTGCATCTTCTCGGCCGTCTCCTGATCGATGGACTCCTGGACTTTATCGATCAGTGAAAGAACATCGCCCATCCCAAGGATGCGGGAGGCCACGCGATCCGGGAAAAACGCTTCCAGTGCGTCCGTTTTTTCGCCCACGCCGACGAACTTTAGTGGCTGGCCGGTGATGGTCCGGATCGAAAGAGCCGCGCCGCCGCGCGCGTCGCCATCCATTTTTGTGAGGATGATACCGGTGATGCCCAGCCGTTTGTGAAACTCGGCGGCGGATTTCACCGCGTCCTGGCCCGTCATGGCATCGGCCACAAACAGGATTTCCGTGGGATTTAGCGCTTCTTTAAGCTCATGCAGTTCACCCATCAACTGTTCGTCGATATGCTGGCGCCCGGCGGTATCCACCAGCAGCAGGTCGCGGCCTGTCTGAACTGCTTCGCGGCGCGCCGAACGGGCCAGTTCGAGCGGCTTCGTTTCCTCGGGCGTGCCTTCATAGATCGGCGTGTTGACATTTTTCGCCAGAATGCTCAGTTGGCGCCGGGCGGCCGGCCGGTACACGTCCACGCTGACCAGTTGCGGCTTACTGCCTTCTTTCGACAGGAATCGCGCAAGTTTGGCGGCGCTCGTCGTTTTTCCGGAACCTTGTAGGCCGACGATCAGCACCACCGTCGGAGGCTCGTTTGCGAAACGAAGTCTCGATGCATGCGTGCCGAGCATCTTCGTGAGCTCGTCGCGCACGATTTTAACGACCTGCTGGCCGGGCGAAAGGGCGGTAAGAACCTCTTCCCCCATGGCCTTTTCCTTAACTTGTTCAATGAACTGTTTGACTACTTTGAAGTGGACGTCTGCTTCGAGCAGGGCCACGCGGATTTCGCGCAGCGCCTCCTCCATATTGGCGGCGCTGAGTTTCCCTTCGCCTCGCAAGTTCTTGAAAACTCGCTGCAATTTGTCGGATAAGCTGTCGAACATTGGATCGAGAAGGGCGAGACCGTCAATTGGTCTGGAGCTACTTGCGGCCCGCAAGGACGCGCGCCATTACTTCAGATCATTATATCCGGAAGCGACCGGCGAGCGCCATGCGTTCGCCCAGTACCCGCTTCACACTAGAACCGATCCATCCCACAACATCACGGAGTTTCCCTCTTGGCGCTTTATATACCTTGACAGGTATATTCTTTCTGGAGTATATAACGAGAGTGGACTCTGTGTTCGAAATTATTGCGGAGCCGAACCGACGCGCGATTTTGAGCCTGCTGGTCTCGTCCCAGCAATCGGTGGGAGATCTCGAGCGTCAGCTTCGCATGCCGCAGCCAACCGTATCGAAACACTTGCGAGTGCTGCGCGAGGCCGGCTTCGTGGAAGCAACGGTGGATGCGCAGCGCCGCCTTTACCGCCTGAAACCTGAACCGCTTCAGGAGGTGGATGCCTGGCTGGCTCAGTTCCGCCGGTTCTGGTCCGCTCATGTGGATGCGCTCGAACGGCACCTCGACCGCATGGATCAATTTGAATCGGGCACAACGGGCGCCAAACGCCCTGTGCGCTCGTCAACAGTAACCGAAACAAAGAAAGGAAAATAACGGCGCGGCCCAAACCGCGAACGGAACAAAGGAGCAACGAAATGAAAATTAAAATGAGCAGCATCTACGTCGACGATCAGGAAAAGGCTTTGCGCTTCTATACCGAAGTGCTTGGCTTCGTGAAGAAGGCCGATTTCAGCCAGGGGCCGTTTCGCTGGCTCACGGTGGCTTCCCCAGAGGATCCGGACGGCACGGAACTGCAGTTGGCGCTCAACAACAACCCGGCGGCCAAAGCCTACCAGCAGGCCATCTTTCAGCAAGGGCAGCCCGCGGCCATGTTCTACACCGACGATCTGCAGGCCGATTACGAGCGCATGAAAGCACGCGGCGCCGAGTTCACCATGCCCCCGACGGACGTGACGGCCTCGAAGATCGCCATGCTGAACGACACCTGCGGCAATCTCATTCAGGTCACGCAACTGTTGCGCTATTCCCGGTGAGGAGAAGATAGATGACCGGCCGCGAGCAGTACACACCGGGTCCCGCTAGCGGGGCGGAGGTACGGAAGGACGGAGAGAAGTGGACGCTCATTCTCGTAAGAGAACTGCGCCACTCGCCGGAGAAAGTGTGGCAGGCGCTAACTGACCCGGCGCATCTGCGGGAGTGGGCGCCCTTCGACGCTGATAGGAGTTTGGATGCGGTTGGAACCACGGTGAATCTCAGGTGGATGGGAACGCCCACGCCGATCGAAACAAGAGTGGCGCGAGCCGACGCTCCCAAAGTGCTTGAGTACGACAACACCCGGTGGGAACTCGAAGCTTCCGGCAGCGGCACCCGCCTGAAGCTCTGGCACAACATCGATCGCCGCTTCATCGCGTGGGGCGCCGCGGGCTGGCACATTGCGTTCGATGTTCTGGATCGCTTACTGGGCGGAGCTCCCATCGGCCGCATCGCTGGCCCCGAGGCGATGAAGTTCGGCGGTTGGCAGCGGCTGGTCGGGGAATACGCCAGGCAGTTCGGCGCTAAAACGCCCAGGTGGCCCGCTGAGACGGCCCCAAAATCGTAACTCGAGGAGAATCGCACCACTTATGACCGCCGCCGCCAAACGTTCCGTTTTTCGCTGGATTCACATCATCTTTGCCATTCCCATACTCGGTTATGTTTATAGTCCGTTCAAAGAAATTCCAAACTATGCCCCTGCTGTCCGGTTTGTCTTCGTTCCTATCCTTGTCCTCTCGGGACTTTGGATGTGGAAGGGCCATGTCGTTCGACGGCTTATTTTAAAAAGACCGGCCTAACACGACCAGTAAGCTGTCCCAATGATTTCGACGCCCTCCTGCCCTCTAATTCGCTGCGCTCGCGGCTCCGATAGGGCAATCAGAGCCGGGAGCGAAGCGACCGGAGCACTACCGATATGACTGGTCCAGTAGAATAAATCCGAAACGCCCGAGCGAGGCTGAGAGCCCCGCCCTCGCGGAGGCCTGCCCCACTTGGATTCCATTCCGCGTCAGATTGTGACCGAGGCGCTGCGCGCCAACCTGCCGTTTTTTGCGATCGCGTGCATAACTCTGATCGCTGGCATTTTTGCCCTGCTGCTTTGGCGTTCGCGCTCACGAGATCTTTTGTTGCTGTGGGTGGGCCTGTTCTCTATCCTTTATGCCACTCGCTTATTCATTCAAAACGAATTAGTTCGGGATGCCTTCAGGGTTTCCGGCCCTGGCTATCTTCTCTGGGCTTTATGCATCACATTCGTGATCAACATCCCGTATGCGCTTTTCGCGCGTGAACTTCTCGGCCGCGGCTGGAAAGGCCTAATTGCAATCTGGCTCTGGTTAGACGTTGCCTTTGCGATCATCGCGATACCCGCCGCCCTATTTGCTCATCAGTATTACTGGACGAATATCCTCAACAGCGTACTGGTTGTAAGCGGAACCTTGTTGGTCCTGTTGCAGGTCCTTTTTGGACGGGGCGCTTCGGCTCCTTTTGCGCCAACTCTTCTTTGGCCGCTCCTGATTTTTAGCGTTCTTGTTGTTCTCGAAAACAAAGGCATTCGACCCGCGGGACTCGATATAGAGCCGGTGGGTTTTCTGATCTTACTTGCCGGGTTAGCGTCGACAGCGGTGCGGCGGGCGATCGCAAGGGAACGAAAACTGATCGACGTGGAACAAGAATTGACCACCGCAAGGCGAATTCAAGATTCGATTCTTCCGGACGCCGCACCGCAGTTCCCACGTCTCCGGTTTGCCATGCGCTATCAACCGGTGACTTCCGTGGCTGGCGACTTCTACGATTTCCTGACCATAGGTACTCATCTCGTCACCATTCTCGTGGCCGATGTTTCCGGCCATGGCGTTCCTGCCGCACTGGTCGCTTCCATGCTTAAGATCTGCTTCGCGGCTCAAAGAGAGCGGGCAGATAATCCCGCCGCGATCCTTGCCGGCTTGAACGAAATGCTTCGCGGCAGTTTGGGGGGCCAGTATGTGACGGCTGCTTGTGCTGCGATTGATGTCGAAGCTGGCTCAATCACCTATGCCGGCGCTGGCCATCCTCCCGCTCTTCTACTTCGAAGAGACACCGGCACCGTGCTTCAGCTCGACGAAAACGGCCTCTTCATCGGACCGTTTCCAGACGCGGCCTATTCCAACCTCTCAGTGCCGCTTCAGAGCGGCGACGCGCTGCTTCTCTACACTGATGGAATTATTGAAGCGAGCGCGTCCGATGGCGAAGAATTCGGCCGCGAACGCCTTGAGCGATTGCTCTTGCAGTCAGCCGGCCAACCTCCGGCAGAGTTCGTTGATTCGCTTTTCCGAGCCATCTCATCCTCCGATCAACAGGATGACTTGACTGTCGTCGTCGCTCACTTTGTTGATTGATTCCGCCGAGCGGACTGAGATCCCCGGGCCGGTCGAGAGCCTGCGCAACTCGGAGTTACGTTTTCGATCTGTTGCCTTGGTCCGAAGAGAACAGGACGTACAACAAAACGCTTTTTGCGTCGTATGGATCTTGCCAGACCCGCTCGGATTCGACCGAAAACGGCGGCTCTGTAAGAAACACACCCGAATCCTCGACCAGCCTGGTGCGCGGGCCGTGAACATGGTCGATGTTAGGGACCGTCCCGGGGCCTGCCTTGACGTTCTCCGTCACTAGAACCAACTCATATGGAGCTAGCTTTGCAAGTACGGTGCTGATCTCGGCATTATTGAGGTGCTGAAACACCTGGCGAATAAGGCAGAGATCGCCAGGCGGAAGCGAATCTTCGACGACATCGAGGCATTCGAAGCATACATGTTCGGCGCCGTACTCGCGCCGGTGGTGTGCGATCAAGTCGGGCACAATATCAACCCCGATGTAATCGGGAACCATGGCGGCCAGACGCTTGCCGATACGGAAGTCTCCGCAACCGAGATCGACGATCGACCGGATTCCTTTGTCGCGCACTAGAGATTCGACATGCCGGCAGTAGGTATCCGCAAATGCGCCCACGGAACCATCGCCGGAATAGAATTGTTCGCCTGGGAGATCGCCGAAGATGCGGTCGCGGTAAATCGTACTGAAGACACTTCGGCGGTCCATCGCGCCGAAGCGGCGCCGATATTGCCAGAAACGGATTTTATTAACCCCGCGGAGAACGGGACCGCTCAGCGCGTTCCGCAGGCGCCGCTTGAAAGAGTCCACTGAGACAATGTTAATCGCTTATGAGCACGGGGTTGGAGCGCGGCCTTACCGATTATGGCGATGCGGATTTTGCGCGATATCTGCGGCTCTCGATGGCGCGCTCGATGGGTTATTCGCGCGAGTTATTGCGTAAGCCGGTAATCGGGATTGCGAACACGTATAGCGAATTCAATAATTGCCACCGCGGCGTACCGGAATTAGTGGCCGCGGTGAAGCGGGGCGTGCTCGCCGCCGGGGGATTACCGCTGGAATTTCCGACGATTTCGCTCGGCGAAGTATTTCTTCATCCAACCAGTTTGTACTTCCGCAACCTGATGTCAATGGATACGGAAGAGATGATCCGGGGGCAGCCAATGGATGGGGTGGTACTAATCGGCGGCTGCGATAAAACGGTTCCCGCGCAGTTGATGGGCGCGGTCTCGGCGGGACTGCCCACAGTGCAAGTAGTGACCGGGCCGATGATGACGAGCCGCTGGCGGGGCGAACGTCTCGGAGCGTGTACCGATTGCCGCCGGTTTTGGGGGCGGTTTCGGGCGGGCGAGATCGATCGCCAAACGATCGAAGAAGTAGAGGGGAGTCTCGCGACCACCTCCGGCACATGCGCGGTGATGGGGACGGCCAGCACCATGTCAGCTATCGCGGAGGCGCTTGGCATCCTGCTGCCCGGGACGGCGGCGATCCCGGCTGTGCATGCAGACCGCTTGGGTGCCGCGGAGGCTTCCGGGCGGGCCGCCATGGAGCTGGTCGCGCGTGGCATTACGATTCGCCAGATTATTACGCCGCGCTCGATTGAGAATGCACTCCGCGTACTGCTCGCAATCGGCGGGTCGACCAACGCGATCATCCATCTGACGGCGATTGCCGGACGAGCCGGGATTGCGTTGAGTCTGCGCAGATTGAATGAGCTTTCCGACACAACGCCGGTGCTGGTGGATTTGAAGCCAGTGGGCTCGTATTACATGGAGGATTTGCATGCCGCCGGAGGCATTGGGGCCGTGCTCCGTGAGTTGCGGCCGCTGCTTGCGCTCGATTGCCTCACAGTGAGCGGAGAACCCTTGGGGGAGCGGCTGCGAGCCGAGCCGGGCTATGTCGATCGTAATGTGATTCGTTCCTTGGGCCAGCCATTGCAGCCGCACGGCGGATTGGTGGCGCTGTTCGGGAGCCTCGCGCCGCGCGGCGCAATTTTGAAACGGGCGGCTGCGGATTCGGCGTTGTTTGAGAAAGAAGGCCGCGCGGTTGTCTTCTCGTCGCTCGAAGATCTGGCGGCGCGCGTGGACGATCCGGAGCTGGATGTTACGGCAGAGGACATGCTGGTGTTGCAGAATGCGGGTCCGGGCAGTGCCGCGGCCATGCCCGAAGCCGGCTATCTGCCGATTCCTAAGAAGCTTGCCGCGGCCGGAGTGAAGGATATGGTGCGTATTTCCGATGCACGCATGAGCGGCACGGCGTATGGCACCATCGTGCTGCATGTCAGTCCGGATGCGGCTTCTGGCGGTCCGCTGAGCTTAGTGCGGAATAGCGATCGAATCCGGCTTTCCGTAAAAGAACGCCGGCTTGATTTGCTGGTGGACGAGCGGGAGCTGGAGCGGAGGCGCGCGGCTATGCCGAAAGCTATAGAGCCCGAGCGCGGGTATGCGCGGTTGTATCGGCGCGAAGTGCTGCAGGCCGATGAGGGCTGCGATTTCAAGTTTTTGCGGCCTTAAGCAAAACGAATCAGGGCCGCGCTGCCGCCCGCAACTGTTACGGTTGGACCTTGCGGGGTGCGGCGCCGCCTTAACCCGAGGGGCTGCCCCACAAGGTGCATTGCCTGGTCCGCTCTGAATTTTTCGAGGCCTTCGACCGTTACTGTGGCCGCGTTTTCCAAATCTTTATTGATCAGCGTGAGCCATAACTGGCCGGCATCGTTCTTCACGCTGTAAGCGGTCAGGTTCACATCGGAATCGGCAAGTGTGGTTTCGAGGCGCTTGCCGCGTCCAGCGAGCGAGAACGCAAGCATGGCGTAGTAGGACGGGCGGCGTTCGTTTTCGAAGATTGGGCTATAGGAACTGACGAAGCCGAGTTGATTGACCCCGGTTTCGAGATTGATACCCGCGCCATCCTGGGAGGCCAGGGTGAACATGAGATCGAGCGCCCAGAGCGCCGAGGGGAAGGTGTCGCTTACGCCCGGCTTGCCACCGCCCGAGAACGAATTGAGTTCGACCAGACGATAGGGAATGCCGAAACGGCGGGAGTCGTCGCGCAGTTCACTCGTCATTCGAAGAAAACGCGGATCGGTATGGAGGAGATTCTCTAAGGTGGCGGCGGGCTGCTTTTGGCCGGCACGGTAGTAATGCGCGGTGAGCAGTTTGAGGTGCTTGCCTTCGGCCTGGGCGAAAGGCGCGACCCAGCCGATGGCTCCGGCGACGTCGGGTCCGGCTAAAGAAGCGTTGGGAAGGCGTTTGCGGAGTACAGCGGCGAAGCGCGAGAAGTCATCGTAGTATTCTGCATAGCTGTAACCAGCGGGACGATGTCCGCTGTTTGGAAAGAGATCGGGTTCGTTGCCGATTTGGAAGCAGAGCAGACGGTCCTTTGCGGCTGCTGCGACAGCCGCGGCCTGATCGGCATCGGATTCCGGAGTGCCGCTGCCGAGATTCAGGTTCCAGATTAGCTTCCAGCCGGTGGCATGAAGAAATGCGCCGAGATCGTTGATTACGGCTTTGTTGGTGACCGTCGCTTTCGGCGAGGAAACCGCTTGGCCATTGGGCTCCCACTTCGAAAAGTCGGCCGTATTGCCGCCGATGCGGATGACGCCTTGCGGGCCGAGGTCGCGGTAATAGCCGAGGAGCGTGTGGTTGCGTGGCGAGAACAGACCCGGGATGGCAACCGAAGAAATTTCGTAGCCGAAGCCGAGGAAATCGCCGGGGTTTGACCGAGCGTATTGCCGGCATCAACGCGGACGGTGACTGAGTTGGGATGAGTGGCCGCATACACCAGGTTTCCGGCTGCAGCAGTGAGAAGTGTGCGGCGGGTAAGCGGGTTAGGCACCGCTTCATTCTGTCAAAGGCGCATGCGATAGGCTGCTCGCATGGATGCGCGCGCGCTCGATCCACTCTCTTAAAAACTTTGCCGGTTCAATGCGACTTTAGATCTCAAACGGCGAGCAACCCGCCGGGCCATTCCAGTCATAAACTAAGGGCTGATTTGCTTGCCAGCGCTCGGGTGTGGAATCGCGGAACCAGTTCGCGGGCCGCGCGGCGGCATCCCCCGCTGCGGCGATGGCGAAGGCTTGTTTGATGGCGGCCTTCTGCTCCGCGCCGGTTGCGGTTGGGTCGGGAGAAATGAAGAGCGCTGCGCCGCTGCGCGCGATCACATCGAGCCATTGCCGGTTGAGCTCCCACGAAATTTTGGGCGTGATGCCGACGCAATCGGGGTCAATCGCAAAGAACGTATTATGCTGCGGCAATCGAAAAGCGAGCGTGTTTACGCCCATGCGGCGGGTCCGCTCCCAGATCCGCCCGCTAGTATCGTCGCCCGTGCGCTGCGCTTCGAAAATGCCCGCCCCTAGATGGCCTATGGTGTTGCAGCCGAGTAGCAGCGTGCGTTCCCCGGCGGCCGAACGGAGCGCTGTATATAGATCGCGGATGATTTCGGCATTCGTACGACTGCGGTCGTTCAAATGCCAACCGGGGAGCGTCGGATTCGGCCCCATATCCTTGCCCCACTGGCCGAGCAAATCGTAGGTCGAGAAATCGTGTTTGATCAGTTCATATCCCCACCCGACAGGGTCGCTGACTTTTTTCGTTACAAGTGCCAGGGCTTCGGGAATGGTTGGATCGTAGGCCAGTTCCCGGGTGCGCCGGGGCAATAGCAGATCCTGCGCGGTTCCCGCGGGCGCTTCCAGCGGACGGATCCAGAGGCCGGGCCGCACGCGCCGCTGCTTAATTTGGTTTGCCAGTCCGGGCATGCTGGGAAACGTTCTCGATCCTTCCGCCCAACCCATATCAATGACTGCAAATGGGCGCGCATTACCCGGCGAAGCAAGTCCAGCCACCAGATCCGCATCGCGCAACGTCTGCACGGCGCTGTTCTTGCCGTAGCAGTAATACCAGTCGTTCGTGCCGTAGAGCGGCGCATCCGGCAAACGCGGATGCGGGCACATTTTGCGGCAGAGACTTGTTGCAAGCGCGATCGAATCGTCACCGGATTCGCTCACTACAGTTGCCGCATGCAAGGGCCGCTTGTGAAGCTGGACACCGGAGCCGCCGTTGCGCAGATCAAGCCAGAGTGAAATGCCTTGCCCGTCGAATTGCCAGAAGCAGAGAGCGCTTGCTCCCGTCATTACTCCGTAGCCATGGGTGTGCCCGGAATCGCTGATTAGGAAATACCAGGGCATCACGCGCTCGGGCACAATGGAGCGCCACGCAAGATCGCCGTAGCTGCGCTCCCAGGCATCTCCCAGCACGAGCGGGTTGCCCGGCGATGTAACATACCAGCGCAAGTGAAGGCGCGTCAGTTCGAGAGCGGTCGGCGAAATCACTACCGGAAGGCCGGCTCCCGACGCATCCAGGGTGATTTCAAGTCCGCGAGCCGTCCAGCGATTGCCGCTCCGCGAAAGCGGTCCCGCGCCTTCCGCTTCGACGTAATCGGGCGCACGGAGGGCATCTTCGAGCACGGCAGCGTTCGCCAGCGGTAAAGCCAGAGCGCCGGATAGAAGGGATCGTCGAGCTGATCATGATCTTTCTATCTTATTGAATTCGGGCATGTCTAGCACTCCCATCGACATTCAGGCCGGCAATCTGGCACTATAGAAAGAACAGATGACCGAGACCAAGGCCCAGAGAACCGAACGACTCAAGCTGGAAAAGAATCCCTGGCAGGCGCTGGAGGAAATTCGCAGTTTCGCGCGGGAAGGCCGCTCGAGCGTGCTGCCGGAGTGGACGGGCCTCTATTTCCGGTGGTGGGGCATTTATACCCAGGGCGACGGGCTGGGCGCGCTGGGCGGAAAAGGCGGCGAGGGCAAATCGAGCGACTATTTCATGCTGCGCATTCCGGTGCCGAGCGGGCGCGTCACATCGCGGCAGCTTCGGATGATCGCTCAACTGAGCAGGAATCACGGCCGCAATCTGGCCGACATCACGGTCCGGCAAAGTATTCAGTTGCACTGGCTTTCGGTCGAATCGCTTCCCGAAGTGATCGACGGGCTCGCGTCGGTGGGCATGTCGCCGAAGGGCGCGTGCGGCGATACGGTGCGCAATATCACCGGCTGCCCGCTGTCCGGCGTAGCGGCGGACGAGTACTTCGATGCATCCCCGGTCGTGGAAGCGGCAGCGAAAGCGCTGCGCGCGAATGCGGAGTTTTACAACCTGCCGCGCAAATTTAAGATTTCGATCACCGGGTGTGCGCAATGGTGCTGCTATCCGGAGATCAACGATATTTGCTTTACGCCGGCGCGGCGCGGACATGAGCTCGGTTTTTCGGTGCGCGTAGGCGGCGGCCTCTCTGCCGACCCGCATCTGGCAGTGAAGCTCGACGCCTTTGTGCGTATGGACCAAGCGATCCAAGTGATGCACGGCATCACGGAAATTTTCAGGGAACAGCAGGGCTTGCGCGAGCATCGCGAACGGGCGCGCATGAAGCATTTGTTTCTGCGCGGCGGCTGGACGCCCGGACGGTTTCTGGACGAACTGCACGCCCACTTGCCGTTCAAGCTGGATCCGGCCGTTGCAGAAAACATTCCGGATGGCTCGGTCCGCGATCACGTGGGCATTCACCGGCAACGCCAGCAGGATCTATATTACGTGGGCGCGGCCGTCCTGCGTGGGCGCGTTACTGGCGACCAGCTCGCTGCCGCGGCGGATTTGGCCGAGCGTTTCGGTGATGGCGAATTGCGCACCACCGTCACGCAGAATCTGTTGTTTCTAAATATTCCGAAGGCGAATGTACAACCGCTGGTCAACGAGCTGGCCGCCATCGACTTGCGCGTCGAGAGTTCGCCCTTCTGGCGCGGTGCGATCACCTGCACGGGAACCGAGTTTTGCAAACTCGCGATCACCGAGACGAAAGATTTCGCGCGCTGGGTTGTGGATGAAATGGAGACGCGCATGCCTGCCTTCGATCAGTCCTTCAAACTGCACGTGTCGGGTTGCCCGAACAGTTGCGGGCAGCATTGGATCGCGGATGTCGGCATTGAAGGCAAGCGCATTAAGCAGGGCAGCGAGTTGATCGACGCTTATTATTTCTGCGTGGGCGGCGGCGTGGGCTCGAAGGCAGGAATCGCGCGCCCGGTGGGTTACCGCTGCCCTGCGACTGAAGTGCCGGAAGCGCTCGAACGGTTGCTCGGCGACTACATGCTGCGCCGCAGCGCCGAAGAAGATTTACAAAGCTTTTTCGCGCGGCACAGCAATGAAGAATTGCGCGCCGTGCTGGCGGGAACGCCTCTGGTGGCTGCGGTGGAGCGCGATGCGGCCCGCGGATTGGTGCCGCAGGCCGTCGCGGAATGAGCCACGCCGCCGCCCCTTTGCTGCCGGTCTTTTTGAAAATGGACGGGCGGCCGTGCTTGGTGGTGGGCGCGGGGTACGTCGGCTTAGCGAAAATTCAGGGATTACTCGAATGCCGCGCCGCGGTGCGCGTGGTCTCACCGCAAGCGGTACGCGAAATCGAAGATCTGGCCGTGGCCGGGCGTGTCAGCCTCGCGTTGAAAGAGTACACCGAAGCCGATCTGGACGGCGCGATGGTGGTGATTGCGGCTACCGATCAGCCTTCCGTCAATCACCGGATCTATCAACAGGCCACGGCGCGCGGCCTGTTTGTCAACGTGGTAGACGACCCGGAGTACTGCGATTTCTATTTCGGCTCTATTGTGCGGCGAGGGGCGCTGCAGGTGGCGATTTCAACTCGCGGGGAAAGTCCTGCGTTCGCGCAGCGCCTGAAAGAAGAAATCGATGCGGCGCTCCCGGAAGATACAGGCGCGTGGCTCGATCGTCTCGGCGAACAACGGCGTCAGGTCAATCAGGCCGTAGCGCCGGGCCCGCAGCGGATTGCGTTGCTGCGCGAACTCGCGCGGCGCGAACCCTGCGATGCGGCGACCTGCCCGTGCCGCGCAATCGTTCGTTCCTGACTGCTTCATTCGGAGGCAAGTGTCGAATGACCGCAGCCGCGGCGAACCCCAGGCCTGCAACGCCAAACACCACGGCCGTCGCAAGCACCCACGCTGCCCCGCGAGCCGAGAAGCCAACCCCCGTCACGATCGTCAGCCACGCCGCAAGACACAAAGGGCATTTCGGCAGGAACACCAGCGCAGCTCCAGGCAGGATCGAAGCCATGCCTCGGGAAAGCCTCCCGGCGAGGCGGCGCGACCTTGGTCCGGCCGCGCAGCACTGCCCCGCCATCAGGCACCTTCCTCGTGATTGCAACACGTTTCACGCGGAGCCTCGTAAGTTGCCCTGGGATCCAGTACGTAGCTTTCGGCATAGCGGTCGTGGTGCCGCACCCACGACATCGAGAACGCCAACCCGTCTTCGTCGCGGCCCTTGGGAACCAGGTCCAGAAAATGATACGTTCCGACCAGCGAATCGAGGCCGCGCGCGTACGTCGAATACGTGTGGAAGATCTCGCCCGTATCGTCCTTATAGAACACACTCAGGCCGGGCCCATCCGTCACGTTGAAACGAGTCTTCTGGTAGTTGTAGTCGACCTCGCCCGCAAGTTCCTCCTTCGTAAAATGAACGCCGTAATCGTGTTGGAACGACGTGCCGAAAGCCGACACCCAGTGGAAGCGCCACCCCATCCGCTTTTGAAATGCCTCGATGCGCTGCAGGGGCGCACGCGAAACCACGGCAAACGTTACGTCGCGGTGTGCCAGATGAATTCGGGCGGCATCGAAGTGGTCCGCCAGAAACGAACAACTCTTGCATCCTTCCTCCCAGTTGGGTCCGAGCATGAAGTGATAAATGATCAACTGGTTGCGGCCGGCAAACAAATCGGCGAGCGTCTCCGGGCCGTTCGGTCCTTCAAACGTGTAATTCTTCTCAACGCGCTCCCACGGCAGTTCGCGCCGCTGCCGGCTAAGTTCATCCCGTTTCCGGGTGAATTCCTTTTCAGCAGCCAGGTGCGCCACGCGCGCCTTCAGCCATTCGTCTCTCGACACCACTTCGTGTTGTGTTTGTGTTGCAGTCATCGGATTTCCTTTCTTTGGTTATGCACGGACACACATCTCCTTGCTGGTCCGGGCGGGTTTGTCAGTTAGCCCTTTTTCGGGCGTTTCTTTCTCGAAGGAGTTGTTGCTTCAGCGTCTTCTTTGAGGCGCAATAGATGGCTCGCCCATAGCTCTTCAAACCGGCCCACCCAGCGCTCATAAATCTGCCGGATCGGCACTACGTTCAACGAGTTGATCCGCTGCCGGCGTTCTTCCCGCGTGTGAATCAGGCCGGCTTCCCGAAGCACCTCAATATGTTTCATCACCCCGAAACGGCTGAGATGCGGAAAAGCCTCGACGAGTTGGGTCGTCGTGCGGGAACCCTGCCGCAAGAGGTCAAGGATCGATCGCCTCGTGCTGTCGGACAAAGCTTTCCACACCCCGTCGAGGTCGTCGTCGGGCACCTTAGCTCCGTTGCGCTTTAGCCGGTGCGGAGCAATCCTTGGCAACTTCGTCCAGGATGTGCTTCCAGCCCGTGCTCACGCCTTCCCGGTGCGCCGGGTCAATCAGTCCGAGCGCGCGGTGCCGCAGGTCCACATGGGTTCCTCCCGGTCGCTGTTCGAGCTTCACCTCAACGTGGTTCACCGCGGGGTACGACATGAACATGGGGCCGCTCAGTTCGAGCAGCACCGGCGGCTTGATCACCTGCACGTGTCCCCACAGGTGCCCGACGCCGTTGCCCCGATCCCGAAACCACCGGCCGCCCGGCCATTGCTCCAAAACCATCTGCATCGATTCCCCTTGCGGCGGCTTTGTGAAACCTTCACCGAACCGGTGCAGCAGGCTCCGAAAAACGTCTCCAATATCGGCCTTGATCTCAATGCTCTGCGTTGTATCCAGCGTCAAATCTTCCGTTGTCATAAGTACGTTATCTCCTTTAACGTTACTTAATAGTAACGTGACTATTTGGTAACGTCAAGAGGAATTTTTGACCTTCCGCGACGGCCTTCAACTCCCTGGCGCCAAAATGCGGCATTCGGGAGAGGCTTCAAGCTTTCATCGATACTGGTTTTAACGCTTTCACCGCGCAGGAATTGCAGACTGAGTGCATGTTTCCCGCCGAGCCCGATCTTTAAACCACTTCATGGATTCTCCACTTACTATTTCAGCCAGGCAGAAGCCAGCCCGCGAAACGAAGCACCTGACAACCGGCTGCCTTATTTACCCCAAAATGGACCAGATCGATTTCACCGGTCCGTTCGAAGTGCTCTCGCGCATGCCGGATTCGAGCATTCACGTTATCGCCAGGTCGAAGGCGCCCGTCCGGGATGTGCAAGGCCTCATTCTCACCCCCGAGATGACGATCGGCGAAGCGCCCGGCCTGGACGTTCTGCTGGTGCCGGGCGGTCTTGGGCAGCAGGATCTGATGCATGACGAGGAAGTGCTTTCGCTAATTCGGGCGCAGGCTAACTCCGGCCGGCTGGTGTTCTCGGTTTGCACGGGAGCTCTGCTGTGCGGCGCGGCCGGAATTTTGCGCAACCGGCAGGCCACTACCCATTGGAGCGCTTGGGACCTTTTGCCGTATTACGGCGCGGTTGCCACCCGGTCGCGTGTTGTGGTTGACGGCAACCTGGTCAGCTGCGCGGGCGTAACAGCAGGGCTCGACGGTGCGCTGGTCGTGACATCGCTGCTGCGCGGCGACTTGGCTGCCGAACAGATCCAGTTGAACATTCAATATGCGCCCGATCCGGTTTTTCAAAGCGGATCGCCGGATTCGGCCCGCCCCGAAGTGCTCCGCGCATGTCAGGAGAGCTATACGGAAACGAAGGCAGCCCGAGAGGCCGAAGCGCGGCGCTTTGCGAATCAGTTTGGTATTTCTGGTACCTCGTAGTACCCTTCCTGGTCTTCGCATCTTTCTCCGCCCGGATTCGAAATAGTCGATAAAATGGCGCAGTGCCCGCCCCGCTGCTAGACTTCCGGAACCATCGCCTGGCCAGCCTGCTATTGGCGGCGCTGTTCGTCGTATGCATGACAAACTTCCTGCGGAGCGCGCGGGACCGCTGCGACGAGATGCTCTATGGCGATCAGTATGTAAGTGAGGACTTCGTTCTCGATGCCCGCACATTCAAAGTGACCGGTCTGGGATCCGGAGCGGAACGGGCAGGGCTTCGCAGGGGAGACATCGTCGTCGGCGTGAACGGCCGTCCGGTTCAGGGAGCAGCGGACATCTACGGCCCGATACGGAGAGCGCGCTCGGGCGATCACCTGCTGCTCCATGTGAAGCGCGCGGCGGCTGGAGGTTTCGTCGAACAGGACGTCGCGGTGCCGCTGCGGCCATTCACCTCCGTGGGTGGGTACGCACCGGGGTCGGCGGCGGGCGTGTTCACGGTTTTTTTCAGCGTTCTGACGCCGCTGTTTTGTCTCGCACTCGGATTCTGGGTAGCGGCGGTTCGCGTAGGGGATCGCGCTGCCTGGGCCCTGCTCGCCCTTATGCTGAGCGTGTCCAACCTGATCCTCTACGATCGCACCACTTACGGCAACCAGGACGCACTGCAGCCGTTTCTGACCGGCCTGAGCGCGATGTTTATCCGGCTGGGTCCGGTGGCCCTCGCATACTTCGGGATCATCTTCCCGGAGCCGCTGTCGTTTGATCGAAAATTTCCGTGGATCAAGTGGATTGTGTTAGGGCCGATGCTTGTGCACGCCGGGCTGACTGGGATCGCCGCCGCCCTGCTCGCGCACCACCGCAATCTCAGTGCGCGGCTTTGGCCCGTTTTGGTGAACCCTGCCGTCGAGGCTATCGACATCGCCCTGATCGGCCTGTTTTTCTTGATCCTCGCCTATAAGACCGCGACCGCGCCCGCAGGCGATGCCCGAAGGCGTTTCCTGCTGCTGGATACAGGCGTCGCCGTCGGGCTGCTGCCGTTTCTGGGAACGCTCACGTGGATCGAGATGCACCACACCCACTTTCGCGGCTGGCCGGCGCTGCTTTCAATTGCGGCGCTGCTTGTGTTCCCGTTGACGATGGCCTACGTAATTGTGGTGCATCGCGCGATGGATGTGCGGGTTGTGCTGCGCCAGGGATTACAGTATCTGCTGGCGACGAGCGGCGTCCGCATTCTGCAGATTGCCATCAGCGCCGGGATTATCGTGCTGGTCGCGACCATGAGCGCGAACTCGAGTGCCGGGATGCGTGTCGGGCTGATCGCGATTGGGTTCGGGTTGGTAGCGGGACTCGGCGCATTCTCCCATCGGCTGCGGCGCTGGATCGATCGCCGCTTCTTTCGCGAGGCTTATGAAGCGGACCAGATCCTGGCCGATCTGGCGGCCGGAGTGCGTACGATGGTCGAGACTGGGCCGCTCCTGGAAACCGTGGCGAGCCGCGTGGCGCAGGCGTTGCACGTCCCGCGGATCGCGATCCTGCTCAATGGAAATGGCGCATTCCGGCCGGCCTATGCGTTGGGGTATGGAGAGTATCCCCGTAGCACGTTCAGCCAGCAGAGCCTCACTCTGCGGCGCCTGCAGCAGGTGCAGCATACCCGCGTGGGATTTGAAGACGCGGATTCGTGGGTGCAGTTGACCGATCGCGAAGAGCGCGCCGCGCTCGAAGAGCTGCAGCCGGAATTGCTGCTGCCTCTGTCGCTCAAGGATAAAGTGCTGGGGATCATGAGTCTCGGGCCGAAACAATCGGAGGAGCCGTTTTCGGCAACCGATCTGCGGCTGCTGGATTCCGTGGCCGCGCAGACGGGATTGGCGCTGGAGAACGGACGTCTGACCGATGCGATCAGGGAAGAGGCCCGCGCGAGAGAAAAACAGAATCGCGAACTGGAGCTGGGGCGCGAAGTGCAGGAGCGGCTGTTTCCGCAGGAGCATCCGGCCATCCCGGGACTCGACTATGCGGGCGCGTGCCGGCCGGCGCTGGGCGTGGGCGGCGATTACTACGATTTCCTTCCGATCTCAAATGGCGGACTCGGGATTGCGATCGGCGATATCTCGGGCAAGGGCATTCCGGCGGCGCTGCTGATGGCAACTCTGCGCGCGTTTCTGCGCGGCCAGGCGATCGATCATGAGACCGATCTGAGCACCGTGATCGCGAACTTGAACCGGCTGGTGTTTGAAAGTTCAGCGCCGAACCGGTACGCGACGTTTTTCCTGGGTACCTACGATTCCGGATCGCGCGTCCTGCGATACGTGAATGCCGGGCACAATGCGCCGATGTTGATTCGCCCCGGCAATGAAGTGGTGCGGCTGGAGGCCGGCGGGTCGGTGGTGGGGCTGCTGTGCGGCGGCGCCTGGGAAGCGGGGCTTGTGACGCTGGAGCGCGGCGATTTGCTCGTGGCGTTTACGGATGGCATCAGCGAGGCCATGAATGAATCCGATGATGAGTGGGGGGAGGAGCGGCTGATCCAGGCGGTGCGGGCGTTGCAGTCTGTACCGGCGAACGCGGTTTTGCAGCATCTATTGAAGTCGGCGGATCGCTTTGTGGCCGGGGCGCCGCAGCATGACGATATGACCCTGATTGTGGCGCGCGTGGAGTGAAACCCGACTCCCTGAACGTACGGCCATAATTTTTTCTTGGAAGTGTCATTCGGGAGTATGCTCAATCGTCGGATCCAATGAGAGGAGTCGAACATGAAATACGCGCTGTTAATCTACGCCGCCGAGAAGGAGTGGGCCGACAAGTCAAAGGATGAGCAAGGCCGCATCTACTACCGAGTACATGAACTACACTGTGGATCTCAAGAAGTCCGGTAAAATGCTTTCCTGCGAACCGCTCGACCCGACGTCCACTGCCACCACCATCCGCGTGCGCGACGGCAAAACGATCCCTACCGATGGCCCGTTCGCCGATACAAAAGAGCAGCTCGGCGGCATCTACGTGGTCGAGGTCAAAGACTTGAATGAAGCGATTACTTTGGCTTCGAACATCCCGGACGCTCGAACTGGTTCCATCGAGATTCGACCGCTGATGGACGTTCCGGAGATGTAGGTGAGCCAGGCCGCGCATACTCTCGAGCGAATTTTCCGGGCGGAGTCCCGCGGCGTGCTCGCAACGCTGATTCGACTCCTCGGCGACTTTGACCTTGCCGAGGATGCACTGCAGGACGCTTGTACGGCCGCACTCGAGACGTGGTCTAAAGCCGGCGTACCGGCATGCCCGGGCGCGTGGCTTACGACGGCCGCCCGGCGCAAGGCCATTGACCGGCTTCGGCACCTCAACATCGTCGAAGCCAAGCGCAGCGAGTTGGCGCTTTCTCTTCGCCTCCGTCACGAGTTCCGTGGTCCGCATGAGGATCTCGAGGTCTCGCCCATTCCCGACGATCAACTGCGCCTGATCTTTACCTGCTGCCACCCCGCCCTGTCGTGCGAGGCTCGGGTCGCACTGACCCTGCATACGATTGGCGGCCTCAGTGTTGCGGAAATCGCGCGTGCGTTTCTGGTCGAAGACGCCACCATCGCCCAACGACTCGCTCGAGCAAAGCAGAAAATCGCGCGCGCCCGCATCCCGTATGAGATCCCGGATCGGTCGACGCTCGCGCCGCGCCTCGACACTGTTCTTAATGTCCTCTACCTGATGTTCAACGAAGGTTATTTGGCGACCTCACACGGGGCTCTCATCCGCAGTGATCTTGTTGCCGGTGCTCTTCGCCTTGCCCGCGGTTTGTCTGCGCTCCTTCCGGAGGAGCCCGAGCCTATGGGCCTCTTGGCTCTCTTGCTGCTGCACGACTCACGATGCGAGGCGCGTGTCGACAGCGATGGCGGCCTTGTGCTGCTCGAGAATCAGGATCGGACCAAATGGAAACGCCCGCAGATTGAAGAAGGCCTTCGTCTCGTCGAGCGGGCGCTTCGCATGGGGCGGCCGGGGCCCTATCAAATCCAGGGCGCGATCGCGGCGGTGCACGCCGAAGCATCCGCTGCGGCGGAAACCGATTGGCCGCAGATCGCAGTCCTGTACGAACAACTCCTGCGATATGAACGCTCGCCCGTTATCGAGCTGAATCGGGCCGTAGCCGTCTCCTTTGCAGCAACCCCAGCCGACGCTCTTCCCCTGCTTGAGGAGATCGAGCGCACAGGCGAATTGGACCGCTACGTTCCCTTCCACCTCGCTCGCGCCGATATCTTTCGCAGGCTCGGCCGCGGCGGCGAATCGCGGGAGTGTTACCGGCGTGCGCTGCCTCTCGCCCGAAACGAACAGGTTCGCCGGTTCATCGAGCAGCGGCTGCATAACACACTGCCAATGGCTTGTACTTGAGCACTTTTCGCGACCCACTGGGAAAGCTTGTTCACTAGCAGATGAAAGGAGATTCCGATGTCCGATATGAGACAGGAACGCAAGGCACTCGTTGCGCGCATCCTTGAAGGAGATGGCTACGCATCCCCCACGCAGCGGCGCGCCGCGTTTGATAACGCAGGATTGACGGAACCCGTAAGCACTCTGATCGACAAAGTCGCGAACTGGTCTTTTAAGATTACGGACGAGGATATTGCTGCGGCCAAAGCTGCGGGTCTAAGCGAGGATCAGATCTTCGAGCTAGTCGTCTGCGCAGCGGTCGGCCAGGCTAATCGGCAGTATGACAATGCGCTTGCAGCGCTTGCAGCGGCCAGCGGAGAGGAGTGAGTATGCGCCTCAGGATACTGGATCGGGGCCACAGCTTCGGCACGAAGGCACTGTTCGCGCTGATTCGCATATTTTCACGCCAGCCTGTGCTGGACATTCTCAAGTTGGTAAAGTATCGGCCGGAGTTCTGCGCCACTCAGGAAATTACGCAACAGGCAATGCGCGGGCCGTCCGCTTGGTCAGTCGGCGACCGGGAGCTAATGGCAGCGTTCGTCGCCAGGAATAACGAGTGCGAGTGGTGCACCAGGGCGCACGGGGCGGTCGCGAAAAAGGCCTACCAGGACGATGCGAGGGTTGCGGCGGTGCTCTCGGATCTTGAAACCGCGCCGGTCGACGAACCGCTGCGCGCCACGCTCCGGATGTTGCGCAAGTTGACTTGTCAACACGCCCTAACGGCGGACGACATGCGTGCCGTTCTCTCTGCCGGCGTGTCGCGCGAGCAGATCGAGGATGCCCTCGCCGTGTGCTTTGCCTTCAACATTACAACGCGACTGGCAAATACGTTCGGATTTACCCTCGCAACTCGAGAAGCCTTCGATTCCGGTGCAAAGTACCTGCTGGCTCGCGGCTATCGATAACCCCGCCTCCGAGGAACTTGCTTCCAACTTACAGGCCTCAACGGCGCTTCCTGTGAATGATGTCCCGCGAGTTCTCAGCAGCCGCATACACCAGCGGTCCCATCTTAGGCGATATCGGCGCAATGTCTGGCTCTAAACCATGCTCCGCCAGAGATTCGCTCATAATCGGGCCGATCGACGCAATCGCCACATGCTCCCGCAATGCCGAAAGCACCTGTTCCCGCAGCTTCTCTTCCTCGGCGATCTGCACAAGATGTTCGAGTTGGATCGAAGACGTGAACAAAATTACGTCGGCTTGCCGCTCCGCTAACCGCCGCACGGCTTCCCGCAGCGGCTCCGTGTTTTCCGGTAACTCCCATTTGTAAAGCGCAAACGTTTCCACGCTTTGCGCCTAAAGCTTCGAGCGCTTTTACGAACTCCGTATTTGGCCGCCCATACTCCTGGATCGCCAGCCTGCGTTCCGGCCGCTTCGCAAGCACTGCCACCACTTCATGCCACGTATTGGGCTCGGGCACCGAGACCGTAGGTACGATTCCCGAGGCTCGCAACACCGCCGTCGGTTTCGGCCCCCGCACAAGCAGTTTCACCGAGCGCAACGCGGGGTCGGCCCGGTCGCCTACGATCTCTTTCCAGAATGTGAGGCCCACGCCGGTCGTCAAAATCAGCATCTCGAAGCGGCCAGCTTCAATATGCTCGACCAGCCGGAAAGCGTCGGCGTGGTCGGAGAGAGCGCGCTCTTGTACCGACGGAGCAACGAACGGTTCCCCGCCCTGCTTGCGGATAAGCTGCTCGATTTCAGCGGCGCGCCGGCTTTCCAGGCTAAGGATTTGCAAGCCTTCTAAGGACATGCTCTTAGTGTGCCAGCAGCGCTCATCCGCCAATAACGCGCGTTCCGCATTTCTCTCTCTGATTCCAAACGCCTTACTCCTCCGGCGCACACTGCCAGAAACCGCCCCTGTTATCCTCGACCTCAGCCTGAACCAACTAATTATTGTTGACGCCGAGTAGCAAGCGGCGAAAGAGGTTCCCTTCCGAGACGCAAGTCAAACGAGCCAAGGCAATGATTCTTTTGGCCAGGTGAGGGGAATTCAGCCAGGATGTCGCTATTTGGTTGAGGAGCCTTAAATAGCGATGAGAATCGGATCTCTGTTGTCAGTCTTGACGGTGCTCTGCCTGGGAGGCAGAGTGGGGCTTGCGAATACGATTGCGCAGACGCAAGGTCCTGTGACCATCGACACGTTCAGCGTTTCACAGACTAACTGGCTATTCGGCCAAGAGCCTCCTAATCCGCTCTCAGGGACTCTCACCGGCAGCTTTTCCGGGATTGTCGAGCCAAGCGGACTGATCGAACAGGGAGATTTGACCGCCTTTTCCTTAACCTATAGGGACCAATTCAATTCCATTCCCTTCGTACTTTCTGAACTATCGCTCTTTTCGTTCGATACGAAAGGAGGAGTCAGCAGCCTGGATATCGCGGCGCAACAGTCCTATGTCTTTTGTGAAGGCGCTGCCGCGGTGCTTGATCCGGCGTGTTTCGGAGTTTTTCGTCCTCAGACGGTTGCAGCGGAAGTGGTGCTTGGGGGAGACACTTCTGCGTACACGCTTGACGCCCCCACCATTCAGCTTGTGTCCAGCGTGACTACGACTCCCCTGACAACGCCCGAGCCGGGAAGTTTGCTGCTGTCGGTTCTCGGACTCTTGACGATAACAACATGCATGCTGTTCGCGCGAGGGCGAAAATGGGCCACAGAATCAGCCACACCAAGCATTGGCCTCGGCGCTTCGGAAACGGACGACGATTAGGACCGGGAAGTCCCCTTCTGTCAGCCGACTCCGAGCGAACTACGCGACAGCCGAAGTTAAACTCAGCTCGGTCGTGAAACGGATCATCATACGATCCAACCCGCCGAATCCTCCACTTCCGGCCTCAACTAAAAAGCCAAGCCCATCCCCCCGGCCTCCCCCAATCACACGCCGCCAACCTTTTTCTTCTCTCTGATTCCAAACGCCTTACTCCTCCGGCGCACATTACCGGAAAACGCCTCCCTGCTACCCTCGAACCGCCATGACTCCACGCTCCATCCGTCGCGCCGCTGAGCGCCGTGCCGAGAAACTCGCCCGCAAGCAAGCCAAACTCAATCCCGCTGAGCCGGTCGAGCTCTCCGAAATCCAGCTCGCCGCCAATCGCGCCAATGCCCGGCTCTCCACCGGACCGCGTACCGAGGAAGGCAAAGCCCGCTCCTCTACCAACGCCGTAACCACCGCCCTCACCGGCCGCACCGTCCTGCTCCCCTCCGACGATCCCGCCCGCTATCAGCACCACGTCGAAGAATACGAAAAGGACTTCCAGCCCGCGACCGAACGCGAAGCCGTCCTCGTCCAGTCCCTCGCCGACACCGATTGGCGGCTCCTCCGCATCCCCGTCCTCGAAATGTCTCTCTACAAACGCGGCCGCGAGGAAGGCGTCTCCGAGCTCGATACTTTCCTCAAATACGAAAAACAACTGCGCAACCTTCAGCTCCAGGAAGGCCGCCTCCGCCGCCACCGCGAAAAGGATCTCGCCGAACTCCGCCAGCTCCAAACCGACCGTATCGCCGAAGAAAAACTCCAACTCCAGGACGCCGCCATGCTCTACACCGCCGCCCAACGCGACGGCAAATCCTGGGATCCGGCCGACGATGGCTTCGAATTTTCACTCGAAGACGTCCAAGCCTATCTACGCGGTGTCCGGGCCGCCAAACTCTACCAGCAATCCCTAAAACAAGCCAAAGCCGCCGCCTAACCTCCTGCCAATTCGGAACCAGAGAGCTGTAGGCGGCCTGAGTTCTCTTAGTCAAAATGGAGCGACCAATCCTTCGCAGTAGCGCGGGTTACGCTGCGAAGAGTTGAAACCAGCGGCGCAGAGCCGCATACGAAAGGAATTGGCCGCATGTCTAAGATACGTTTTATTGGATTGGATGTCCATGCCGGTACGATCGCAGTGGCTGTGGCGGAGCCGAACGGGGAGGTTCGCTCGCTGGGAGTGATTCCCAACAGCCTGCCGGACGATTCGCAAGCTGGTTGCGAAGCTCGGTCCGGCGAAGCAACTGAAAGCGTGTTATGAAGCGGGTCCGACCGGATATGTTTTGTATTGGCAGTTGACACAGTTGGGTGTGAGCTGTGAAGTCATTGCGCCGTCGCTGGTGCCGGCCAAGGCGGGCGATCGGGTCAAGACCGACCGGCGCGATGCCGAGAAACTGGCGCGTTGTTACCGGAACGGCGATCTGACTGCGGTGTGGGTGCCGGACGCGGCGCACGAAGCGCTGCGCGATCTGGTACGAGCGCGCGAAGACGCCAAGCAGGATCAGCATCGCGCTCGTCAACGGCTGGGAAAGTTTCTGCTGCGGCACGGAGCCCAAGCGCCTGCCGATATCAAAAAGAAGTGGACCGCAAAGTACATGACCTGGTTGAACACCCATGTTCATTTCGACCAGCCGGCGCTGGAAGCCACGCGGCTGGACTACGTTCACGAAGTGCATCATGCCGGGGAACGGATCGCTCGACTGGAGAAGGCAATCGAGCAAGCCATTGCCACGGCGCCGGAGCAGATTCGTTCCGTAATTGCCGCCCTGCAAGCTTTGCGCGGCGTTGCCCAGATGACGGCTGTGACGATTGTGGCCGAAACCGGTTCGCTGAGCCGATTCCAGAATCCCCGTCAACTGATGAGCTACAGCGGCCTGGTCTCGAGTGAGTACTCCAGCGGCAATCGCATCCAACGGGGCGGCATTACCAAGACCGGCAATGCCCATTTGCGACGCGTGATGGTCGAAGCGGCCTGGGCTTATCAGCATAAACCGTGGGTCGGCGGCTTTCTGTTGAAACGACAACAGGGTCTCGATCAGCAAATCAAAGATATCGCCTGGAAGGCGCAGTGGCGTTTGTGTACCCGCTACAAGAAGCTCGCGGCCGGCGGCAAAAACAAACCGCAAATCGTCACCGCGATTGCTCGTGAGCTTGTTGGGCTTCGCCTGGGCCATTGCCGTCAAAACCGAACCACAACCGCAGCGGCAAGCTGCCTGAGAAAAGACTCTTGCACGTTTTAGCAGCAGCACCGGTGGCAGCCGAGGGGCTCACGGTAAGGAGAACCCTCCGACGTTTTATGCGATACGGCCTTGCGCCCCAACTCGCGTCCTTAGTCCGAGGCAGCTCCCGACGGATCACGATTGTGCGGTTCCGACCCGCGGATATCAGAGTGATCAACCGTCGCATTCGCTCCTCTCTGCCTCCCGTGCTGCTGGTGCTGATTCTCATGCTCCCGGAAATCCTCTTACGAGCATTTCCGGATCGCGTTTACTTCGGGTTTACGTGACACTTGACAGGTCGCTCCATATCAGAACGATAAGCGCAATGCAAACTGCACCAGGCGCGGATTGTTCAATTGCGTACTGACCACCCCAAACGATGATGATCCAACGCTCTGTCCGGGGTACCCAAACTGCACCCGGTTGAAGATATTGAAAAACTCCGCTCGGAACTGCAGATTCGCTCGTCCTTCCGGCGCGATCGGGAAACTTTTGAACACCGAGAAGTCCCAATTCGCAACGCCTGGAGCCCGCAGCTTCGGATCCGTTCGGCTCTCATCGCCAAACGTGAACTCGGCGGGCGATACAAAGCAGGCTGTGTTGAAGTATTCATTCAGGACGAGAGGTTACCGACCCCGAAATCGAGGTGTTACAGCCTGGCACGACGTTCGGCCGTTGACCGCCGCCATATGAATTTGTGTTGTTGTTGTTGGTCGTGAAGTGCAGCGGAAATCCTTTCCTGCACCGTGGTTACGCCCTGCACACCCCAGCCGCCCAGTGCCGCATTCACAAACCCGTTAGCTTGCGCCATGTATTTGCGACCCTTACCCACGGGAATATCCAGAACATAGCTCACTACCAACCGGTCCGGAACATCGAACGACGCCAGAGACTTCTCGGCCTTCAAATTATTCCAGTCCTGAACCCCGCCGGTCCCCCCTGCTTCCAGCCAACCGGTAATCGTATCCGTGTCGCTGATCAGCTTGGAGTGCGTGTACGCGACCAGGATCGAGTTACCACCCGAGAAGCGCTTTTCCGCTTTCACTTGCAGCGATTCATAGGTTGAGTTGCCGATGCCCTCACCTGCGAAATTCACGCCGTTATATTGCGGAAATGGACGCAGCAACTGCCCCTGCGAAATCGTGGGCGAAGCGAGCGAAGAACCCGGGGCGGTAACAATCCCGTAATACGGATTCGGAACGTTGTTCAAGAGCGCACTGCCGAGCGAAAGATATTGATCGGGCAATTGGTCGATTTGCGGCGAATCGATTGGCAGATGCGTGCCTTTCGCGCCGCCATATGCTACGTCGAGTAGAAAGCCATTGCCGAATTGCTGTTGGATATCGGCATTCCACTGCTGCGCGTATCCATACGGGTTGCGCAGCTGGTTTTCATTGATGCCCTGGCCAAGCAGCGCTTGCGCGTAATTGGGACTGCGCCCCGGAGGCCCGATGATGCCGCCCGGAAACGGGTTCGTAATCGTGTTAACGCCCGTACCGGTGACGGCGGAAGCCATGCTGCATCCCCCTGTGCTGGCGCACGCCGGAAGGCCCGACAAAACACTGCCTAAAACAGGCGTGGTGTAGCCGTTAAGCGGGTCGTTATTCGGACTCGTGTCCCAGGCTACGTCGTTCGGAAGCCAGAACACCCCGTAGCCTGCATGGAATACTGTGTTGTGAAAGACCTGATAAGCCAACCCGGCTCGGGGCGCCCACTGCTTCCAGTCCGGCAAAATAGCGCTGCGATATGTGTCGTAAGGAGTATTCACCAGATCGATATTGCCCGGCTGAGTGATGCCGTGCGCCAATAGCACGGAGTTCGGCTGACCTGGATTGAAGAACGAGATTCTGTCAAACCGTTCCGTCCAGGGGCCCGCATGTTCCCAACGCACTCCTAAATTCAACGTGAGCTTCGGTGTCACATGCCAGTCGTCATTCGCAAATGCAGCTGGATACAACTGCTGCGCTGCCACTAGCGACGGGCTGCTTGCATTGCCGCCATCGGGATACCCCAGCAGGAATGTGGCTAGTCCCAGGCCGCTATTCGAAGGATTGTTATAGTTGGCCGACGTAAAGCCCGGGTCGAAGTTGAACGCCCCAGTGGGATTGTTCGTCTGCGCGTAATTGTGAGTCAGGCGCAAAAACTCGGCGCCGAACTTGAACGTATGGTTGCCTGATATTTTCGTGAGCGTTCCGGCCGCGCGGTAGTTATCATTGCGGTCGATGATCACGCTGCCTGCGCCCCCGCTGCCGAATGTACCGTTCGTATCGAAGCCGTTGATCACCGGCACCGGCCGGTTCAGGAAGATTGCCTCTGAATTGTTCGCAGCCGGCCAGCCCAGTTGTGTCAGATTGTATCCTTCCGTTTCCGGCGTGCGATCGTAGTTGAAACGCTGATAGCTCAAGCGCACTTCCATGATGGTCGTTGGATTGAACGAATACGTATCGCTGAGCACGAAATTATTGGTGTTGAAGATTTCCGTGCATCGGTCCTGGCACACGCCGTTGTGGAAGGGATCGGTCGGTAAATTCAGGTTTCCCCAGTAGGTGTAGCGCGCCGAAATGTGCTGCTTCTCGGAAACATTTTGATCGATATGCGCCACCGTTTCGTTGTTGTTTCCGCCCTGGCTCGAATTCGAAACCCAGTTATTCACTCCATTCGCAAGCCCGGACGCATTCGGAGCGGGGTAAAGCTGCAACATCTTTATAGAAGTCGGATTGATTCGGTTGCTTGGGATGATATTGCCGGGGAACTGCAAACGGCTCCCGGTTGCTTCACCCGGATTGCACACCCGAAGGTAGCCCGAACCCGCCGGACCGCAGGTCGTCAGCGGATCGTAGATGGGTTGCCCCAGTCCGCTGGCTAGCGCCGATAAATCGCCGCTCCGCTCCGCCGCAGTCGGCACCGTTTCGGTGTACGAAGCGCCTTGCCGCAGCCGGAATCCCTCATAATCCACGAAGAAGAATGTCTTGTTCTTTCCGTTGTACAGCTTTGGAATGTACACTGGGCCGCCTACGTTGAATCCGAACTGGTTTTGCGTGAAAGCGCCCCGCGACGTTCCGTTCGTATTGTTCCAGAACGTATTGGCGTCCAGATCCCTATTCCGCAGATATTCCCACAACGTCCCGTGCAAATCGTTGCTGCCGGATTTCGTCGTGAAATTCACTACGCCCCCCGCGAAGCGTCCATATTCCGGCGAGAGGTTATTCGTTGCGACCTTAAACTCCTGAAGGGAATCCTGCGTCGGAATCAAAGCCGTGATGTTGATATAGCTGCCATTTACCGGGGAGCCATCGAGCCATACCATACTCTGGTTCGCCATGCCGCCGCCGATCTGGTAATTGCCCCATGCGAACGGGTTTTGGCCATTCGGGTTCGACATAGATCCGCCCTGCGGAACAACCGACGGTACCAGCGCCACCAGGTTGAGCGGATTGCGTCCGTTCAGCGGAAGTTCCACAGTTTTGCGTTCATCGATCACCTGCCCGAGCGAAGACGATTCCGGCGTCAGCAAAGGCGTTTGCGCCGTCACTTCTACAGTCTGTTCCACCGCCCCCACTTCAAGCGCTAAGTCGATCTTGCTCGTTGTGCCGGTCTGCACAACCACCGGCGTGCGCACCACGCGCTTGAAACCCGGCTTGGCAATTTCCACCGAATAGGTCGCCGGAGGCAGATTCACGAACTGATAGAACCCATCTGCATTAGTAGTTTCGGTATGTTTTTCATTTGTACCGAGATTCGTCAGCGTGACTTCCGTGTTGCTGACCGCGGCTCCCGAAGGGTCGGCTACATCGCCGACGATGGAGCCGAAAGTGGTCTGTCCAATTAGCGGGAGCGTGCCGCATAATCCCGCGATAAGCCCCAAAAGACACAGGCGTGCAAATTTTTCAAGCATAAACTAACCCTCTGAATGACGTTGTGGACTATTTCTATCAAAAAATTTCGGTAACGTCAATCAACGCCGAAGTGCGTGGTGCGTAACAATCGAGGAGAGTAGTGAGTCTACAGTAAGACTACGCGCCGGCGCCAGAGGCGCGAGTTTCCCTTCAACTATTCATGAAAGATAAAGTCAAGATCGCTGGATAAGTGTGGCCGAAGAAGTCAATTCCGAAAAAGCAAATCAAAGTTCCGCCAAAGCTTGGCGCGACCGCGTCGAAGCTCTCAAGAATGTTCCGCCCGTACTGCGCATTGTCTGGGACTCAGGCCCCTGGATCGTCGCGTTCGGCCTCTTCTACCGCGTGCTCGTGTCCCTCGTTCCACTGGGCGCCGGCATCGTCAGCAAGTTGATCATCGATCACATCCAGGCCATCAAGACGGGCCACGCGCAGTATCATCACTGGTCCGACATGATCTGGTGGCTGGTTGCCGTCGAATTCGGATTGCAGGTTCTCGGCAACGTGTTCGGACGCGTCATCGATTACTACGACCGTGTGCTCGCCGATCGTTATACGCGCTACGTCAGCATCCAAGTGATGGAGCACGCCTCGGCCCTCGATCTGCAAGCCTACGAAAATCCGGTCTATTATGACCGGCTTGAACGCGCACGCGTGCAGGCCACCGACCGGCTCGGGATGATTCAATCGTTCGGACGCCTCTTTCAGCAGGTCCTAACCACGCTCGCCCTGTCCGGCGCGATCTTCTATTACTCGCCGCTGCTGCTCCTGATCCTCGTGCTCTGCGTGATTCCTGCCTTCCTGGGCGAGAGCCATTTCGCGTTTCTAAACTACGCGCTAAACTTCCGGCAGACGCCCGTCAAGCGCGAACTGGATTACCTGCGCCAGGTGGGCGGCAGCAAAGAAGCAGCCAAAGAACTGAAACTCTTCGGCCTGAGCGACTTCCTCACCAGGCGCTTTACCCGCCTCTCCGATCAGGTGCTCGATCAGAATCTTTCGCTCTCGCGGCGCCGTCTGATGGCGGCCACTCCGCTTTCGATCCTAAGCACCGCTGGGTACTACTCGACGTATGTCTGGATAATCTACAAAACGGTCGAAGGAGTTACCTCGTACGGCGATTTTGTCTTCCTGACCGGGTCCGTACTCACGGCCTCGAGCAACCTTTCGCAAATTTTTTCGACGCTCTCAAGCATTGCCGATCAGGCCCTCTTCCTCACCGATCTGCTGGCCTTTTTTCAGATGCAGCCCACCGTATTGTCGAAGCCTGACGCACTACCCGCGCCCCGTCCCATCCGGCAAGGCTTCGAATTTCAAAACGTGTCATTTCACTATCCGGGCGTCCAGCGCCTCATTCTCGACAATCTGGAATTTCGCCTTGAACCCGGTGAGCGCATCGCCCTCATCGGACAAAACGGCCAAGGCAAAACCACTATCGTCAAGCTGATGACGCGGCTTTACGACCCGACGGGCGGCCGCATCCTGCTCGACGGCGTAGATCTTCGCGATTACAGCATTGAAGATCTCTGCCGCGAAATTGGCGTCATTTTCCAGGACTTCATGCGTTATGAAATGACGGCTCGGGAAAACATCGCAGTCGGTAGAATTGAATTCAGAGACGATGACGCGCGGATTATCTCGGCTGCGGAGAAGAGCCTCGCCGACGGTGTTATCAATCGGCTCGAGCATCGCTACGAACAGATGCTCGGCCGCCGATTCGAAGGTGGTGTCGATCTCTCCGGCGGCGAATGGCAGAAACTCGCCTTAGGGCGTGCCTACCTGCGGGAAGCGCAAGTTCTGGTGCTTGATGAGCCCACGGCCGCCCTCGACGCAAAGGCCGAATTCGAAGTTTTCGAGCGCTTCAACGAACTAACTGTGGGCAAAATGGCGCTGTTCATCTCTCACCGTTTTTCCACGGTCCGAATGGCGGAGCGGATCATCGTGCTCGAAGATGGCAAAATTGCGGAAGAAGGGAATCATGATCGGTTAGTGGCGCGGGGTGGCCGCTACGCCGAAATGTTCGAACTCCAGGCCTCCAGTTATCGATAAAACTTCATGGCAGAACCCGTAGCACAAGCCGCAACTCCATTGGCCACCAGCCTGAATGGCGAGCTCAGCGAGTCCGAGCGAGCGATCCGGCGCGAGAGAGCCATCGCGGCCGCTCACGCCTGCCCGTGGCGTTCCGGAGTAAATCCGTCCAGCCGTCCACGCCCGCTCTACCGAACACTGCGCGTCCGCCTCAACGCTCTCGAAAGCCAAGTGGAAGCTCTTCGGGACCGAGAATTGTCCGACGATCTGCGCTGGCTCCTTGATAACTTCCGCCTTATCCGTACCGACATCGAAGCGTTTCATGATGCGTTACGTCCGCTCTCTCACTTGCCCGGCGTACGTACGCCAGAAGAGGAATCGATTCCCCGGGTCGTAGTCCTCGCCCGCTCGCTTCTACCCGCGGCCAACGATCGGATCGAGCAATCGATTCTCACTGACTTCATTGCCACTATTGAGGAGATCGAACCATTACGCATCGATGAACTCAACATGCTGCTCGACGGCATGAAAATTGCCATACTCGAAGCTCTGGCGGATCGTGGGATCAAAGCACTCGCGGCCTTTGAAACGAGTGGAGCAAAAGCTCCCAGCTTCGACATCGGACGCCTTATTACCAGTTTGCGAGTGGTCGGCGAGCGCGAATGGCGCGGTACTCTTGAACCGCTGTCCACGGTGCACCGGATTCTGCTCGACGACCCGGCCGGTGTGTACGGACGCATGGACTTTGAAACGCGCGAGATCTATCGCCAGCGCATTTCGAAAATCGCACGCCGCTCCGATGTGAGCGAAGTCGAACTGGCCCGGCTCGTAGTGACGCTCGCTAAGGACGCGCCTGCGGGGGATCCGCTCGGCGAGCGCGTGCGCCACGTTGGCTATTACTTACTCGACATTTCGGCGACCGAAGATCTCTACCGGCGCATCGGCTTCCGTCCCTCATTTTCGTCGCAAGTCCAACGGCTCTTCCGACACTTTCCCGACGAAGTTTACATCCTCGGCATCGAGGCCGTCGCGCTCATCACAGTCGTAGCGCTCATCATGAGCATCGTCCGCACGCAAGGCGGCTTCGGTCTGGTCGCGGGGGCGCTGCTACTGCTCATTCCAGCCACCCAAGCGGCTGTCGAGTTTACTAACTATCTCGTTACGGCGGTGCTCACCCCGCATCCACTCCCGAAACTCGATTTCTCAGCCGCAGTGGATCGCGATTCCGCGACTATGGTCGCAATTCCCACTCTGCTTATTAACGACAAGCAGATCCGGCAACTCGTGGAGGATCTCGAAATCCGCTATCTGGTCAACCGCGATCCCTACATCTTCTATGCTCTTCTAACCGATCTCCCGGACTCCGCCGAACCTGCCGGCGAAACCGATCGCCGCGTCGACCTCGCCATTCAGTTGATTGACGAGCTCAACACACGCTACGCCTCGGAACCTTATGGAGGCTTCTATCTCTTTCATCGCCATCGCGTCTACAATCCGCGCGAGGGCGCCTGGATGGGCTGGGAGCGCAAACGCGGCAAACTGCTCGATCTCAATCAACTCCTCCGCAACGCTTTCGATCCATTTCCGATCAAAACCGGCGATCTCGGGAAACTTCCGCTGATCCGTTATGTGCTGACGCTCGATTCCGATACGGCCCTTCCGCGGGGCACCGCGCAGCGCCTCATCGGCGCGATGGCTCATCCACTCAACCGGCCCGTAATCGATCCCGATCTAAACATTGTGACCAGCGGCTACGGCATCCTTCAGCCGCGTGTCGGTATCAGCGTACAATCCGCTTCGCGTTCGCGCCTCGCAAGCATCTATTCCGGCCAGACTGGCTTCGATATCTATTCGCGCGCGGTCTCCGATGTTTACCAAGACCTTTACGGCGAAGCCATCTTTACCGGCAAGGGGATCTACGATGTCGATGCGCTGCGCCAGGTGCTTGAGCATCGCTTCCCCCGAAATGCGCTGCTTAGCCATGACCTGATCGAAGGAGCGTATGCCCGCGCCGGACTCGCTTCCGATATCGAAGTGATCGACGATTATCCGTCTCATTACAGCGCATACAATCGCCGCAAGCATCGCTGGCTGCGCGGCGACTGGCAAATTGTCCGCTGGATATTCAACAAGGTTCCCGATGAATCCGGGCGCTCGGTCGAAAATCCTACGTCGCTCGTTTCCCGCTGGAAGATTCTTGACAACTTACGCCGCAGCCTGCTTGAGCCGGCAACGTTTCTGCTGCTCATCGCCGGGTGGTTCTTCCTTCCGGGCAGCCCTCGCTTCTGGACTCTCGTTACGCTCGCGCTGTTCTTTCTGCCGATTTATTTCCGGCTAATTTTCTCCGTCATTCGCACCGTATCGGCAAAGGACTGGATCTCTTTTCGCGAATCGATCCTGGACTTCCTCACATCGCATATCAGCATCGTTCTGAACATCGCCTTTCTTGCGCATCAGGCGCTGGTTGCGGTCGATGCCATCGTTCGAACAGTGATCCGCAGCTCTATCACACACACGCGATTACTCGAATGGGAAACCGCCACTGAAGCGGAACTTGGCATCCGAAAACGAACGCCGGTCGACATCTATCTCGATTGGGTGCCGGCTGTTGCGATTGTTATCGGCTTGTGTTTGTATTTCCGCCCTGCGGCCGCGCCCTACGCGCTGCCCTTTCTCGTTCTCTGGGCTTTGTCGAAGCTCATTTCCAACTGGCTCAATCGCTCGCCTCATGAAGTATTCGATCTCTCGGAAAAAGACCGCCTCTTTTTGCGCGAGCTCGCTCTGCGTACGTGGCGTTATTTCGCAGAGTTCAGCAATGAAAAAAATCACTGGCTAATTCCCGATAACGTGCAGGAACAGCCGTACCGGATTGCGGAGCGCTTTTCGCCCACTAACCTCGGGCTTCTCTTTAACGCGCGGCAGGCGGCTCTCGAATTCGGCTTTCTCACCTTGCCGGAGTTCCTGCTCCAAACGGAGCTTACTTTCGGTACGCTCCCTAAACTGCAGCGCCATCTGGGGCACTTTCTGAACTGGTACGACAATGTTTCGCTGAAGCCACTGGAACCGGCGTTCGTCTCAACCGTAGACAGCGGCAATTTGATCGCCTCGCTCTGGAGCTTGAAAGAGGGATGCCGCGAGCTGTTGCAACGTCCCCTGATCAACGACAATAACCTTGCCGGAATTGCAGATCATTACCGCATGATCGATAAGGGCATCGCCCCTCCCGGTCTGCGCGCGATCTTGAACCTGCACGGGACGCCGATGTGGCTTCCCGAACTGCTAAAGTTCCACGATGAATTACCGGTCTCTGTGAAACCGGTCGATCCGAAGCAGCATGTTTCCTGGCCGGTAGAGCTACGCAACCGCATCGAAGCGCTGCGCGATGCAGTCCGCCAACACGCCCCCTGGTTTCTGCCCGAATACGAACCGCTGCGCCAACTCCCGAATTTTGCGCTCCCCGAGAAGCCGTTAACTCCGTTTAGCGCAAGCTCCTACTTTCTCGAACTCGATGGCCGGTTACACGCCGTTTCCAGCGACCCAAATTCTACGCCGCAGATTCTCGAACTTGTTTACCAGTTACGAGGACTCTTGCCGGAATGCCGCGATCGGGTGCAAGCGATGGCTCTTCGTTTAGAAGAACTGGCTTCTACGGCTGAGAAATGGAGCGATGAGATGGAATTTTCCAAGCTCATAAATCGCGGCCGCAACCTGCTGTCAATCGGCTACGATGTGGCAGCGCAGAAAATTAGTCCATCCTGCTACGACTTGCTTGCCTCCGAAGCGCGCACCGCTACTTTCATTGCTATCGCTAAAGAAGACCTGATTCAGGATGGCTGGTTCCGGCTCGGGCGCAAACACACCGCCTGCCAGGGAGAAACACCGCTTATTTCCTGGACCGGCACCATGTTCGAATATCTGATGCCGGTAATTTGGATGCGCTCCTATCCCAATACCCTGCTCGACAGAACCGTTCGGGCGGCCGTACGCGCCCAGCGTTCCTATACCGAGCGCTTTCGCGTCCCGTGGGGGATTTCAGAGGCCGCTCACGCGAAAACCGATACCGACGGCAACTACCAATACCATGCGTTTGGCGTTCCGTGCCTGGCGTTGAGCACCGATAAGCCGCCCGGTCTGGTCGTCTCTCCCTATTCGAGCTGTCTCGCGCTCATGATTGAGCCTCTAGTCGCGCTGAACAATCTCCTCCGTATGAAACGCAGCAAACTGCTCACCGAATATGGCTTCTATGAGTCCACAGACTACACTGCCGCATCGCAGCGCTCCTTATTTGCGCCAAGAGGGGAAGTTGTGCGCTGCTGGATGGCGCATCACGAGGGAATGAGCCTGGCCGCCATCTGCAACGTGCTGTACGACTGGCCATTCCAGCGCTGGTTCCATGCCGAGCGACTGGTACAGGCGAGCGATCTCATATTGCAGGAGCGCCCGATTCGCTCGAAGCCCATGGCCGAGCACCGGCGCTACAGGAAACCGTCCAAAGCTCGCGCGTCCGCCTGATTCCCGTTAAACTAACTCATGTCGAAGCTAGCAATTGGGGCAATCGCTTTATTCCTGCTTTGGCTGCTCTGGTGTTTGTTTGCCATCACCGTACTGGTTCCGGTGATTCGCATGCACATCACCTTTTGGGACTGGTTGATGGCTTGGGTCTTATGTGTACTGCCGGCGATTATTGCCGCGATCGTTTTGGTGATAATGAATAACCGCCATCAGCGGACTTAACGGATCGTTCAACCTCGAAAGCTCAGTCGAGTTTCCATTTGATATTGCAGCCCATGCTTGGCTTTTGATCCGGATTGACGGGTTCGCCGCGGCGCAGCGCTTCAATCGCGGCGCGCAATTCATTTCCGGTAACGGGTTCCGCGCTGCGAGGGCGACTGTCATCAAGGCGTCCGCGATAGGCCAACCGCCTCTCGTCGTCGAACAGAAAAAAGTCCGGCGTGCAGACGGCGCGATATGCCCGAGCCACATCCTGCGTTGCATCGTAACAGAGGGGAAAACGAAACTGATGCTGCTGCGCCATCTCGCGCAAGCTCTCCGGCGCATCATCCGGGTACGCTGCCGCATCATTGGAGGAGATCGCCACCATCGCTACATCGGTATCGAAGTAGTCTTGCCCAAGTCTGGCCAGTTCACCCTGCACATGTTTCACATAAGGGCAGTGGCGGCAAATGAACATGACGAGCAGCGCCCTTTTCCCAAAAAAAGTGTCCAATGAAATGCTCTCGCCCGATACTGTATCCGGCAGAGTAAAGGCTGGCGCGCGCGTACCTAAGGCCAGCATGGTGGATTCGGTGCGTGACATGGGTGCCTTATAGCCAGCGTAGCAGCGGCGCGAAGCACCTTCTATCCTGGGACTTGCCGCAAAACTATAAACGCTGGCTCGCCTGGTGGTACGCCGCCATTGCAGCGGGATTTGCAGCGCTCGCTATTGATCATGTGCTGCTCCACGATAGAGGGTGGCTGATCGCAGTCCGCCTGATACTCTCGGCCGGCTTTGGATTTCTGGCCTGGATGGAATTTCGCACTCGAAAACAGTAACCATAATGCAGGAAACGACGATGACGACCCCAACCGAGGACCGCGACTCTCTCTCGCAGGGAACCACCTACGATCCGGGACTTACACAGCAATACACCGGGAAGATCACCCGGGTAGTCGACCGGGATGGGAATTTCAATGTTCGCCGGGCCGGAAGCAACTGGCGCGATGCGAATCCATACACGTATCTGATCAGCACGTCATGGGTGAAGTTCTCGATGATCGTAATTGCGACGTTCATCCTGGTGAACCTCTTGTTCGCTTGGATCTATTGGCTGCTCGGACCCGGTGAAATCAAGGTTCCTGCTTCGAAAGATTCCTTCACCTTCTTCTCGTATCTCTTTTTCTTTAGCACGCACACCTTAACGACGGTCGGGTACGGCAATATGTACCCGGAGGGTACGGCCGGTAATTTGGTGGCCTCGGTGGAGGGGCTGCTTGGCCTGATGGCTTTCGCGATAGCCACCGGCCTGCTGTTCGGGCGTTTTTCGCAACCTTCAGCCCGGTTCGGCTTCAGTCCACACATGGTGATAGCACCTTTCCGCGGAGGCACGAGCCTCCAGTTTCGGGTGGTGAACCGGCGGTCGAATAACCTGATCGAAGTTGAGGCCAAAGTAATGCTCATGACCGTAGAGTTGGTGAACGGAAAACTACAACGCAAATTTGTTCCACTTACACTCGAACGAACGCAAATTCTGTTCATGCCGTTGACCTGGACCGTGCTGCACCCAATTGACGAACAGAGCCCGCTCTATGGAAAGACAGCGCAAACCTTGGAAGCGCTCCAAGCGGAAGTGGTTGTAATGATGCGCGGGTTTGACGAAACATTCCGGCAAGTGGTGTACGCACGATATTCGTACCGCTACAACGAAATTCGCTGGGGCGTGAAATTCTCCGCAGCGTTTGAGATCGATGCGGCGGGCGACCTTCTGCTCTGGGTCGACCGTGTGGGCTCGATCGAACCCGCCGTGCCGCCGGAGGTGCGCTAGTGGCGGTCTCGGAAGCTCCCGATTGCGTTTTCTGCCAGATCTCGAACGGGTCGATCCCCGCGCACGTCGTCTTCGAAGATGGGGACTTCATCGGCTTCTTGGATACTCATCCTTTATTCCCGGGTCACATCCTGTTATGTCCCCGCAATCATTACGTAACTCTTCTGGAGTTACCGGGCGGCTTGGCAGGAGCGGCGATGACAAACACGCAGTTGCTCGCAAGAGCAGTGGAGAGCGCCCTTGACGCGGAAGGCACCTTCATAGCCATCAATAACCGGGTGAGCCAGACCGTTCCCCATCTGCACATTCATATCGTGCCGCGCCGGCGCCGCGATGGCCTCCGTGGTTTCTTTTGGCCGCGCCAGAAATACAAGGATGAGGCAGCCAAGGAAGCGGTGCGCGACGCCATCGAACGCGAAGTACGCAGATCGCTTACCTGATTCGCGCGCCTCAGTTCAGGCTTACAGGCGATAAATTTCTCGACAGCAGTTGCACGATCATCTCACGATCCCGAGCACCGCGCTTCACGGCCGACTCAAGCCCAAAGCGGTAGAGGATCAATCCGACGAACAGCTCAAAGCCGAGTACTCCCAATAACACCCAGTCGCTTTGAAACGCGTAACGCGCCAGGTACGCGAAGCCCACCAGAATAAACATGCTGATCGTGCATCCCAGTAGCCAGAGCTGCATCTTTGCGCCGGCTTGTTTTTTAAACGTTTGCTTTGGATCGATTGGCCGGGCGGCCGCAAGAGAAGTAATATTGCCCGCGATCAGAAGGAAAATCGTCACCACTGCGGAAGCGAGTAGTGCCGCTGCGATGCTCATTCTCGTCAGTTGAGCGCGGGCGATCGCCGCCCCAATCAGAACGATAACGGTTTGTAATCCCACGAAGCTTACCGCGGCGATATTCTTCGCTGTCAAAACGCTGGTGAGCGGCACAGGCGCAAGAAAATATAGTTGAGCAGCAGCGCGATCCAGCCCAAACGCATTTAGCAGGAGCGTATCGCTCAATAAAAGAAGCCCATAGAGATTCACAAATGGGATCAGATTCGCACGCATGAAACTTGATCCCGGATCTTCGCCGCGCATTGAGACCGGTACAAAGATAACCAGCCCTAATAAACACGCCATGCCGAAGATCACGCGAAATTTCGGCATTCGTATAAGCGACCGCAGATCTTTCTCAACCAGTGCAGCCAGTGGATCGGCAAAGACTCGCGAGGGCCAGGTCGCAAACGAGAACCGGCGTTTGCCGGACACCCGATGCGCCCGCTGAGTCGATTGAAAGCTATCATCGGCGACTAGGCTTTTGCCGAACATCCAGCGTGCAAACAAGAAGGAGATTGCGGTCCAAGCCAAAAGCAATGCGAGGTCGAGTATCCGGAAACGGCCCAGGCTCAAAGCTGCAGTTTCATGCCATGGCGCGCCTGTGCTTCCTGCAAAGGAGAAGAAATATGGACGGAGCGACCGACCCAGGCTGGTGCGCACCAGAAACTGCGGCAGCACGCCAATGCTGATTATCAGAACTGCGAATAGCTCGCGAAACCGGTTGCGCTCGAACGAATGGAGAATCAAATCGCGAATGCCTAACTGCGCAAACAGATTGAGCGGGATGAAAACCAAAAGAAAAATCGGCGCGAACCCCGGAACCTGGGGATGCCGGAACAAACCAAACATCGCCCCGGTCAGAACAATAATCATTTCGGGCGCGCTCGTCACGCGCAGAATCGTCTCAATAACGAATAGCGTGTTGTGTCTGATGGGATAGATCTGCAGTTTGTTCAATTGCAGCGACCATCCGCTACTAAGCGTAAACAGGGGAATTATTTGCCAGAAAAGAAACACCGCAAGGAGGCCGACGGGCAGCCATCTTGCTATTTCTTGAAGAGGCGTACCGGGGATTTTCATTGCCAGGAGCAAAGCCATTCCCGAGTAGAGGCCATACCACAGGAAGAGCAGCAGCCACCCGAGCATGGTGCCTACGCTCGTCCGGGGCAGATGATTCCGGCTGGTCCGGAACTGAGCCCACGTAATTGCCAGAATCTGCGCCCACATAGCTTACAACCAGTTCAAGCTTCCGCTATAGCGTTCAGCGTGCAGCAGATTGACGAAAATATCTTCGAGCGAAGTCGCGCCTGTGGTCGCCTGGCGCCTCAATTCATCCATGGTCCCGCGCGCGATAATTTTCCCGTGATCGATAATTGCCACCTGATTGCACAGCCGCTCCACGACCTCCAATACATGCGAGGTGAGAAACACGGTGGCGCCATGCTTCACTTGTTCGAGCAGAATATCCTTCATCAAACGCGCGCCTACCGCATCCACTCCCTCAAACGGTTCGTCCATCAGGAATAGACGCGGCCGGTGAATCAGCGCCGCAGCCATAGCGATACGTTTGCGCATACCCTTTGAGTATTCGCCGATCAGTTTACGTGGCTGCTCCTTCAGCTCAAACAGGTCGAGGAGCTCCCGTCCACGTTCTCTGGCCAGCGCCCTGGCGAGACCGTAGAGCCGCGCAACAAATTCGAGATACTCGGCGCCCGTCAGATAATCGAAAAGTAGTGAGTCATCGGGCACTAAACCAATCACCCGGCGAATTTCGAGTGATTTCTCAGGCAACGGCATGCCCAGAATACGGATAGTTCCGGCATCGGGCTGCGCCAGTCCCATAAGCATTTTTATCGTGGTTGTTTTGCCCGCGCCGTTGGGGCCGAGAAATCCAAAAAACGAACCCTGTTCGACTTCGACCGACAATCCGTCGACAGCGTGGACGCCGTTATAAATTTTGTGGAGGTCCGCGGCTTCGATTGCCGGAGGCGTAAGCGCGGCTGCGGCATCAGGGATGGGTGACACTTGATTGCGCTCCCCGCTCGCCGGTCAAAACGGTTGCCGTCAGCGTGCCCATCTGCCGCAAAATGGCCAGTTTCGCCCGCGTGACTTGTGCTTCCGCATCGTATAACTGCATCCATAAATTACTTTCTTCCACACGCGACTGTTCGAGCTCGCGCAGCGGAACCCGGCCCTCCGAATTTTGCGCCAGCTTCACCGTCAAATCTTCGCGCGCTAAATCCAGTTTCATCCGCGCCAAATCGCGTAAGTTCTCGGCTTTTTTCCATTGCTCATAGCTGCGCCGGGTATCCATCAGAATTCGATTTCGCAACTCCTCCGCCTGCACGCGCAATTTCTGCATATCGGTCATGGCCTGCCCCATGTACCCGCCCCGCGCCGTTCCCACCAACAATGGAATCGAAATAGCCGCCCCCAACTGAAAGTTGTTCCGTTGGAATTTCGAGGCATTGAAATATTGAGAGTACGTGTATTTCGCGAACAGAGCGTATTGCGCTACTAGGTCCACTTGCGGAAGGCGCGCCGCTTTGTAGGAACGCAAATCAAGTTCCTTTGCCAAAATATTGGCTTGCATCTGGCGCAACTGCCGATTATTCCGCATGGCCTTATCGACCGCATCCTTCTCCGAAGCGGGGGTAAAGACCGACACCAGATTCGAATCGATCGGTTTGACGCGGTCCATGGCAGAATAGCCCACCACTACAGCCAGCATCATCTCGTAGTAATCTTTGTCGTACTGTGCGGAGCTGAGTTGCTCCTGTGAGCTCGCCAGATTCACCCGCGCCCGCTTCAATTCAAGGGGCAGCTCGCTCCCTTCGGCGACCGCGGCCGACATAGTATCAACAACTTTTTGCAGATCCGGTATCTGGTTGCTGAGAGCGTCGCCCGCGTGTTCCAGCTGGTTTGCACTTAGAAAAAGGTCCGCCGCGTCGTACGCCACCTCATCGGTCTTCGCTAGGGCGCCGTATTCAGATGCCCTGGCGAGTTCGCGGGACGCCGCTACCTCATACGATTTTGGCCGGTTGAAGATCGATTGCTGGGTGGTGATTTGTACAATCGCCGGAGCGCTGCCCTCGATCGTGTTTGGGTAACCGTACGTATAAGCTGCGCCGCTCCCCGCAAATAGCTTTGGATGGAACGGATCCTGCGCTACACGAATTCCTTGCTCGGCGTGCTGTTGATCCAGACGCGCCAGAGTTACGTCCGGATTTTGCCGCGCGGCTAGTTCGAGCGTTTGTTGAAGCGTTAGATTGTGAGTCTCCGCGCCAAGTAGCAGCGCCGAAGAAACGAAAAGAAGGGCCAGTTTACGCATGGGCACAAACTCATGCTAGCGTGCTGCTTTGGGAACCCTGGCACGCGCAAAACGGCCCATCAACGATTTCGGTTATTGATGCGGGATCGTTCCGGGGGAAACTGTCCCGGGTGTTCTGACGGTGGCGCCCGGAACAGCGTTCGGATGCGCCCCCGGAGCCGCTGCGCTCGGAGTTACAGGGCCGCCGTTGCTCGACGTCTTGTCGTAAAGCTGAATGATATCTTGCGTAATGTCAACGCTGCTCGATGCGTACAGCAACGGCGTGTTTGGGCTGCTGTCATCCAGCACCACGGTATAACCATTGTCCTTAGCGTACTTCTCGATCACGGCCATCATGCGCTGTCCAAGGCCGCCCAGAATCCGCTGTTGCTCTCCTTGCAATTCCTCGTTGGCGTCCTGCATATCGCGTTCCAGCCGCTTCTTCTTCTCGTCGATATCGCGTGCAAGCTGATTCCGCTTGTCTTCGCTCATCACCGTACCGCCCTTGTTGTATTGGTCCTGAAGCTGGGCGATTTCGCTCTGCCGCGTATCGAACTCCTTCTTCTTGGGATTGAACTTGGTTTGGAGTTCCTGCGAAGCTTTTTGACCGTCTTTAGTTCCCACGATGGCGCCCTGCACGTTGATTACACCCACCTTGGTCGGCAATTGCTGGGCATTCGCTCCCATCGCCATCCAAACATAAGCCGCGGCTGCGACAAAGCTACTCCTAAATTTGCCGCGCACAACGGACCCGCGATCCGCGCCTAAGTCCGCTAAAGTTCCTGTTTTTTTCTGACGGCGCGCGATCGCGGCCTGTGCGCTATTCATAAACATCTACTTCGATATTCCTTCCCTGCATTTCTTAAACTTGGAGTTCTTTAATACTGTCCTACAGTCGATTGCCGGCTTATGCGGCAACGAGGCTAAAATGTTCTCCCAATCGAGAAGCGGAAAATCGATCGCCGCTCATCGTAGGGGATAGGAGCCAAGCCCAGCGAATTCAGCGCGCTCTGATAAGTCGCCTCATTCGGAAAAGCTGACCGGTCGAATACGATCGGAGCCTGTAGATTCGTATTGACAACACTGAGATTATACGCCCAATAAAGCCGGAATGGAGCGTTCACTACCGGCATCAGTACTTGTAATTCAAGTCCCGATGAAATGCGGGGCCTTTGGGTACCAGGCGCAACCACGGCGCGCGCATTGAAATCGGCCTGCGGAAATATAGCGTTTAACTGGTCGACGCGGACCGAGTTCAAACCAAGCTGGCTTGGCAGCGAGAGCCGGTCGACCCCGACATCCACGAACGGTGCTAACGTCACCGGCCCGACAATCGGGATGCGGTACTCGTAATTGAAGACGCCATACGTATCGCCGCCGGGCAGAATTAACTGATATGTCGGAACCGTTTGTGTCACCGCCGCGATCCCAGTGCTCCCATCCGAATTGATGATTCGCTGGTAGCGCTGCGTGCCGTCCGCATTCAGCACGCTGACGGTGCCGGTAGTTGGTATGTATGCGATCGGACTAATGGTCATAATGTCGAAACCACGGACGTCGTCCTCACCGCCCATGTAATAGCGGCTGTACGGCGGGGCCACGCGGCCGCCGTATCCCGTGATGAAACGTCCGGCAAAGTGGAAACCCATCACATTGCTCTTAAAAATGCCGCGCCGGAAGTAAGCGACATCTACAGAGGGTTGCAATGTGTTCACGTTTCCGCCGATCGCCGCGCCCGTGTAGCCGAAACTAGCATTGATCCGTAAACCGTGGGTCGGCGTGATCGGGTGGTTCACGGTGTTATAGGCGAACGTCGGGGTGATGGTACTCGTCTTGATCCCCGATAACGAGTTCGGGCCACCGATCCCTTCGAAGTCGAGATAGTCGAAGTAGGAAGTAGCGGCATTGGTCAAAGGTGTAAGCGACTGATCGCTGAAACTGTAGGACAGACCGACTCGCGCGAACGACCGATGCAGGTTGTAGCTCAGGAAGGTCGTGAAGCCTTTTCCGTTGGTTACGTAATTCAGCAGGTTCTGCGTACCGAGTGAGTTGTAGTAAGGAATGAGATTTTCGCCGGCCAGAACGGAGGCTTGTTGTCCCTGGTTATAGCTATAGCGCTGATAAAACACGGTAAAGCCGGATTGAATCGGCCTGTCGAACAAGTACGGCTCTGTGAACCCGAAGGTAATGTTATCGAGCAAGGTTCCAATCTGCGCGCTCAGGCTCAGCGTTTCGCCCAATCCCAAAAAGTTGTTGGTCGCATATGAGAAGCCGATGAAACTTCCCGAAATGCCCGAAACACCGCCATTCAACTGAATCGAATTCTTGCCGCGCTCCTTAAGCTTGATCGTGAGATCAACGGTATCCGTCTTGGGATCGCGATGGATATCGGCCGCATCGTCCGGCTTCAGCGGCTCGAAATAGCCCAACTGGTTCAGTTTCAGAATGCTGGTGTCAAAGAGCTGCTTGCTGTAGAGGTCGCCTTCGTCAATCAGCATTTCGCGGCGAATCACCTTGTCACGAGTGGTGGTGTTTCCCTGGAAATCGATGCGGCGCACGAAGAACTGATGTCCTTCATCCACGTCGACTGTCAAATCGATCTGATCTTTTCCCGGTACCACCTCAGGATCGGGCGTCGGGACAAAATCGATGTAACCGAAGTTCCCGTAGAGCTTGCGCATTTCGTCTAAGCCCTTCTGCATCTTCTCGGTGGAGAATACGTCGCCTGGATCCATGCGGAAAATACTGTGCCGGATCAGATCCGGAGTCCGGAATAGCTTCATCCCCACAAAGTTGAAGTTGCGCAGGTAGTACTTGTCTCCCTCAGCGACCGTCATCGTGATATCGACGTGTTTGCCCGGTTTCTTCGATTTCATCAAGGGAATCAATAGCCGGCGTCCGTAAACGTCGTAGACCTTTTCCGAATGGTTGATCACACGTGCCGTGAAATACCCTTGCGACATGTAATACATGCGAATGCGTTCGGAATCTTCATCGAGCTTAGTCGAGTCGTAGGTTCGCGCGAAGAGATTTTCAAACAGGATCGAATGCGGGATGCCGATTGGCTTCAGATTCTTCATCGCGCGGATGACCTGCCGCGAACTGAATGCATGATTCCCGTCAATAATGATTTTGCCCACCTTCACTTTGGGCCCTTCATCGATCGCAAAAACCACGTCCACGCCGCCCGGGGGCACTTGCCGGATCTGCGGAGTCACGGTCGCGTATTGATGGCCCCGTTCCGCTTCATACTCCTGCAAGACATTTTTCGCCAACTGGACCCGGCCTGGATCAAATTGCGACTCAGGCGACAGATTCACGTGCCGCTCCTTAAAGCGGTCCAGAATCTCCGATTTAGTGATCGACTTATTCCCGGTGTAATCGATGACGTGAACCGTGCGCCGCTCCGTCACGACGAAACGTAAGATGATGCCACCGCCGGGTCCCTTCTCCGTTTCCACGCGTAGATCATCGAATCGGCCTGTATTCCACAGGGCGATAAAGTCACGGTGAATCGATTCCTCGCTATAGACGTCGCCCTTCTTCGTATAAATAAGAGCGCGCAAGGTGTCTTGCGGCACTTTGCGCTGGCCACGGAATTCCACAGCCTCAATAATGTTCGCGCCGACGGGGGCCGGTTTGCCCTCCTGAATAGCGCTCGGGTTTTGCTGTTGATTCGGCTGCTGCGGAACTTCAGGGACGTTCTCAAATGGATTCGGGGGCTTGCTCGGCGGTTGCTGCGGTGTCGTCTGCGGAGGCGGATTCTGCGCGGGCGGTGACGCTGGAGGAGCAGTCTGCGGAGGAGTGGTCTGCTGCAGTTCACTCACAGCACTTGCCGCGTCCGCATTGCGGGCCAACAGCGGGCAGGAGAGCATACCTGAGAACGTAACGAGGCTAAGCAGGCAAACTGCTGGAGCAGACATACGCAGGCATCGAAGCCTGTGATGAAACATTTCTAAGAGCGAATCCTTTCCTTGCCGCTATAGCGAGTCCAATTCATGGCCGGAGGAACACTCCCCTGACGTGGCATGCCGCATGCTGGTTTCAGCATAGGCACGCCATTTAGACGCACCATGCCCTCAAGTACACCCGAAACTGAAACTCAAACTCCCTAGTGTAGCCGATGTACTTAAAGCGTCCAGGTCTTCGAAGGGGGCAACCTCTCAGCCGGGAGCGCTCCCGGATATGGCCACCCAAGGCACCCAGACCGCGTATATTATCGGAGGAGCGGATCAGGCAATCTATCCGTTACAAGGAGGCGTATGTTTGACAGGGTACGTCATTTCGCCAACCGGTGGGCTGGCACGCTCATCTTCCTCAGCTCCGCTGCCACGTGCTTCGCACAATTCAGCGGTAGCATTCAAGGTACGGTTGAGGATCCGGCCGGCGCCACTATCGCGAAAGCAACAGTGGAACTGGAAAATACCAGCACCCGGGTCTCGCAAACCGCGGCCACCGATAATTCGGGGACATATCGTTTCGTCAGCCTGGCTCCTGGCCCCTACACGGTTACTGTAAGCGCAACCGGCTTTGCCAAAACCCATACGGCGGTCACCCTTGAGACGGCGCAGAATTTGGACGTGCCGTTTCACCTGACTGTCGCCACCTCCAGCACGACGGTAGATGTTACCGCGGCTCCGCCCGTTATTGATACGGCCGACAGTCGCAATCAGCAGACCATCCGTACCCGGGAATTAGCAGCGGTTCCCCTCGCCGGCCGAAACATGATTCAACTTGTGGCCGTTGCGCCCGGCGTGACGGGCCTGGGCGTCGCTGCGTCCGGCAGCCCTGGATCAGCCGTCGATAACTTCTCGACCGAGACTCAGGTAAATGTGAGTGCCAGCGGGCGCAGTGGCAACGGCAACATGTTCATCGTGGACGGCCTCGACGTGACAAGTAACATTCGCCCGGGAGTGATTAACCTGATTCCTAACCCGGACGCGGTGCAGGAAGCCTCGGTCCAAATCAACACCTTCAACGTGGATTATGGGCGCGCCAGCTCGATTCAAATGACTATGACGACTAAGTCCGGAACAGATCAGGTTCATGGACTGGTCAGCGATTACTTCAGCTATCAGGGATTTTGGGCAGGCTCCGAATTCGCTCATAGCTACGCGCCGTTTCATAGCAATAACGTGTCGGCAAGTATCGGTGGTCCCATCATCCCGAACCACCGGCTTTTCTTTTTCTTTGATATCGAGCCCTTGCGCGAGTCTGTCTCGACCGGCAATTCCGTGATCACGTATGAGGATCCTCAGTTTACCGCGTTTGCGCAGTCTGCTTTTCCAAGCACAATCGGGACAAAGCTGCTGGCGGATTATCCGGCAAAGGGCGCCACCACACTCGGCGTCTCGCAAAGCGCGGCGCAAGTCTTTCCCGGTACCTGCGGGACGGCGGCCGCGGCCTTTCTCCCCTGCGCGACGCCGGTCATCGATAACGGCGTCTTCAATGCGACCAACTATCGAAACGGCCTGCAATGGAACGCGCGTATAGATAAGTACTTCGACAGCGACCGCATCTATGGGACTTTCTTCCGAACAACTCTGAACACCGGAGGACCTGTTGCCCGCCCGGCATTCGTCAGCACCAGCAATTACTCCACAAACTCGGCTCAGGTGAATGAAACCCATACCTTTTCCCCAACCACCCTGAATGAAGCTGCTTTCGCATTTCTGCGCGTCGAAGGCATTTCGCCGGCCAGTGGAAACTTCTCTGTCCCGGTGGTGAATGTCACCGGAATCAATCAAGGTTTTGGAAACGGCTTTGCGCTAGGAGATTTCGTACAGCATAGCTATCACTGGCGGGATGTGTTGGATCATGTGGCCGGAAATCACACCCTGCGCTTCGGCTACGACGGCTGGCATGGCGACGACCTCGCCTATTTCGCTTCGGTGCGGGAACAACCCACTTTTCAATTCAACAACCTCTTGGACCTGGTGCAGGATGCGCCCTATAGCGAAAGCGGCCTCTCATATAACCCACTGACCGGCCAGCCGCAACCAGGCAACTACGGGTATGCCACAACGACCGCGGGCATCTTCGCGCAGGACACCTGGAAGCCGAAGCCGAACCTCACCATCAACTACGGTCTTCGCTGGGACGACTTCGGGAATCCATATCCGTACCTGGCGGGAACCAATCTTTCCAATTTCTACCTGGGTTCCGGATCGAATTTCAACGCGCAAGTCGCATCCGGCGTCATGAAGAAAGTCAGCAACGTGTTTACTCGACCGGTAAATGCATGGGCCCCGCGGGTGGGCGTTGCGTGGGATCCATCGAAGAACGGCACCTGGGTCGTTCGCGGCGGGTGGGGCATGTATCATGATCAGCCAACACTCGGCAACGACGAAAACGGTTTGAATACGAACCCGCCTGGCTATGTAGTGCCTACGTTCTTCTCAAACGGCAAAACGTCGCTCCCGATTTTTGCCTTTGGACAGCAGAATAAACCGCCCTTCGGCTTCCCCTACCCGTCGCTTGGCTCAACTTCGTTAACTCCGCAAGGCGGCCTGGCCAATCAGCAGTTAAATGTTGGAGGAATCGACCCGAATCTGGTTGCGCCGACTACGTTTAACTACGCTGCGACGCTCGAGCACAAACTCGTTGGACCAGTGGTCGCAAGTTTGTGGTATCAGGGATCGCACACTTACAACGAGATTTGGGGCTACGGCAATACCGGAAACACCTCCTACGGCTTCGACGTAAATCGCTATCCCGGCAATCTGATAAGCTGCGCCTGCACCAGCCCCACGCGATTGAATTCGAGTTTCGGATCGATCAATTACGCGAAAAATGGAGCGAAGGCCAATTACAACGGCGTTGTAGTGGATGTGCGGGCCCGTTTCCACGGTAGCTTTATCGAGGGATCCTACACGCATTCCAGCGCCAACGATAATACGCAAACCTATCCCACGCCGGACATCGCGCAGTACTATGGCCCATCTTCATTCAATGTGCCGAACCGCTTTTCTCTTCTCTGGAATTACGCGTTCCCTGCTCTAAATCACGGGAGCGGATTCGTGGGGCGCGTGCTCAGCGGATGGTCCATCAGTGGAACCACCATCGTGCAGAGTGGAAACCCTTATACCGTCTCGACAAACGCGCCATTCAATCCCATCATTCAGAACGGAGTGGTAACCGGCTTTGCTCCCGGTAGCGGCGACTACAATGCCGACGGCTTCAATCTGGATTATCCGAATGTTACGAGTTACTCGGCTCCTACCAGCCGGCAGGCTTATTTGAACGGCCTATTCACGGCGGCTAATTTTCCCGTGCCCGCGCTCGGGGCGGAGGGTAACGAAAAAGTAAATCGGTTTTCGAATCCCGGATTCGCCGAAACGGACGCCGCTTTACTCAAAGACACCAAAGTTTTCGAGCGCTTGGACCTGCAATTACGTTTCGAGGCGTATAACGTTTTCAACCGGCCCAATTTGCAGGGCGTCGACGCAAATTTGCCGGATGCGACGTTCGGCCGGGTCACTTCTCAGTACAATCCGCGGTGGATGCAAGTGGGCGCCCGGCTGACATTCTGACGGACGCGTTCATTTATGATCTGAGCACCAGTCAAGCAGCAGGCGCGCTTCGACGGTTTGGATTTTGATTGCGGCCTGCATGGCTTCTGGCGAGCGGCCCGCGCGCGCTTGGTCACACCATTCCAGAAAGCGCTGGGGTTCCCAGCGCACCGGTAATTTCCAGCGTAGGTCCGGATGCTCCGCTAGCATGTCCGCTGCCTGGCGCTGCAACTCAGGAAAGATCGGGTGCTCACCTACGCGTCGGAACCAGTAGCCCGCGTTCGCGCTATCCGGCTCAATTCGGTGTGCGATCGCATGCCAGTAGCTGCCCTCCTTTGAAGGGTTTGCTTGGGATAGTTCATGGCTTTGCTCCCAACATCCTGCGAATAGCAGCAACCCACTCAGCGCCGCCGCCGGATCGCGCGCTCCGGGGAACAGCGCAACAGGATCAAGCGTTGCCGCCTTCGCGGCATCCGGGCTGCATTCGGTGGCTCGTTCCAGCGGAATCGTCCCGCTAACAAATCGATGTAAGAGGTCCGCCGTTTCCGGGGGAAACCGGTCAAACGCGATCGCCATATCATCAACGTAGCTCAATTTCTAAGCCGCGTGTCACCTAAACTGAAACAAGATGAGTAAACAATACCAGGCGCCCCCATCCATGGCGATCGATCCCTCTAAAAAGTATTCGGCTTCGATTGAGACTTCGCAAGGAACCATAGCGGTCGATCTCTTCGCCAAAGACGCGCCCAAGACTGTCAACAACTTTGTATTTCTGGCGCGCGACGGCTTCTATGATGGAACTCTGTTTCATCGCGTGATCCCCGACTTCATGATCCAGGGCGGCGACCCTACCGGTACCGGACGCGGCGGCCCCGGCTATCGCTTTGAAGACGAAACCAAGGGCAACCCGCACAAACACGAACCCGGCACCCTATCTATGGCCAATGCCGGTCCGAACACGAACGGCAGTCAATTCTTCATTACCCATGTCGCTACGGACTGGCTGAACGGCAAACACACCATCTTCGGCAAGGTGACCAAGGGTAAGGACGTGGTCGATAAGATCAAGCAGGGCGACACTATCACCTCCATCAAAATAGAAGAAGCCTGAAGCGCGGGTGATGACTCGATCTGAAGCCTGGGATATTGTCTGCGAGTTCGTTAAAAGCGAGGGTTTGCGGCGGCATATGCTGGCTGTCGAGACTTGCCTCGTAGCCTATGCGAACAAATTTCGCCAGGATCCCGAGCGTTGGGCCCTCGCCGGATTGCTGCATGACTTCGATTGGGAAATTCATCCTGCAGCTCCGGATCATCCGATGCTCGGCGCTCCCATTCTTGCAGCGCGCGGCGTGGATGAAGAACTGCGCCGCGCAATTCTCTCCCATGCCGATTACAGCGGGGTTCCCAGGGAGTCACTGTTAGAACGTGCGCTCTATGCCTGCGACGAGCTCTCCGGCTTCCTGACTGCCTGCTCGTACGTGAAGCCCGGCAAAAGCATCTTCGAAGTGGATGTCCCCTCGGTTAAGAAGAAGTTGAAAGACAAGGCCTTCGCCCGCAATGTGAATCGGAACGACATCACGCAAGGCGCTCAGGAACTTGGCGTTCCGCTCGAGGAGCATATAGCCTTCTGTATCGAAGCGATGAGGTCCCGCGCCGCCGAACTGGGCCTGGCGGGCGCGGCTTAGCTCATCAGCAAATAAAAGTTTTAATATCGGTGTTCCCGGACTGCCTGCAAATCCGAAACATCGCGAATCAGCATGTCGCGCGAACTCGCCTGGAGCGTGTTCTTGTCCAGAATCTTTTGGATTGCGGAAATTGCGCTATTCAGCCGCCCTTTATCGAAATGACCTTTGGTCAGCTTGCGGTCGAATTCCGAAAGATGCTGCTGCGCTTCGTCGAATCGCTTGATCTGATCATGTTTCTCGCGCTCCATTCCTTCGGCCTGCCGCAAATCCGATTGCGTGCGATCCACTAAGCCCCGCACCTGGCTGAAACCGCGATCGTATTGATACGCACCGGACGGGTTTGGCGCTGCGAAAACAGCCGGCGTAAGCGCCAATCCGAATGCAATCAAGGGTATCCCCAGGAACCTAGGCAGCTTTGTCATGATTCTTCGATCCTCCATGGTACGTCACCTATGAGACGCATACGGGAGCGCGATTCCAAGGGGAAAATGGGGCAAGAAGGATTAAAATCGGATTAACCCAGAGCAGCCAAGACTACTCTGGGTTCGGAACTCATCTGACTAAACGCCCGAATATGGTCGGGTTTGCGGCTCGTAACAGTCTCTGATCTGGGAGCTCAAACGCGTCGCCGGTCGACCAAAAACAATATAAGCAGAATAATCAGCAACAATCCCAAACCGCCGCTGGGATAATACCCCCAGCCCTGCGAATATGGCCAGGAGGGGAGCATCCCAAGCAATACAAGAAAAACGATGATGATCAAAAGGATTCTAAGCATAAATATTCTTCCTACGTCAGTCCGAGTTCTCCACTCGATTCTAGCGGCTCGACTTCTATTACCATTCCAGAGTTGAGCAACGCATTCTTGAAATCTTCGTCCTTACCCTCGGCTACGTCATACTCCCAGATCTCGCTTCCAAGGCTCAGGAAACCGTCATCTTCCTCAATCCGGTCCGAGGAATGCAATGAATCGGGCTCCGTGCGGCCTACGAATACCGCATCGAGTACTGTCTCGTCATCGAGCTGTGTATCTAAGAAACTAGCCGGCTCGTCCGCTTTATTGCCGCCCTGGTCGGACCGTTCCCGGAATACCACTTTGTATTTCATATCTTTGCTTTCCCGCTAAATAGACGGCCCGCCAGCCGCTTGAGCGCGCATTGACTTTATCTTTTCCGCCATACCTTCCAATTTCGGGGCGGTTTGCTCCGCGAAATCCTGTATTTGGGGGTCCATCCCCGATTTAGCTTCCTTGGCGAATCGAGCGGCCTGGTTCTCACTCGATTTGAGAGTGTCCTTCAGGTAGGCTTTATCGAATGCCGTGCCGGAAAGCCGGGTTAACTTATCGCGGGCCTGAATACCGGTAATTGCTGGAGTGGTGGGCAGCGTGATGCCTCGTCCCTCAACAATGTGCACCAATTGGTCTTGAAGCTTGGCATATTGGTTCACCTGCTCCTCTCCTAAAGCCCGGGTCGCCGGATTGACACCATTTGAGGCAGCCAGTTTACCGATTTCAATTCCCGCCGCCGCCTCTTGCGCGCTTCGGATGACAAAACCGATATCCGGCGATATGAGTATCGCAGCCGATCCCGTGTCCAGCCGAATCCCGGAACGCAGCGGAGTGTGAGCGCAACTGTCAAGCACAGCTGCAATCACACCCACCAGCAATACAAAAAAGGGGAATTGCCGTGGCACGCTTACGCGATGTTGTTGGCAATCGCGTAACGCGTCATTTGTGCGGTCGAATGAAGTCCCAGGCGCTGCATAATCGCGGCCCGGTGGAACTCCGCTGTTCGCACCGAGATATTTAACTGATTAGCAATGTCTTTTGCACTGCTGCCGAGGGCGATCAAGCGGAGCACTTCACGCTGGCGCGCTGTCAACTCCCCTTTCGATGCCTCCAACGCGTTCATGCCCCCAGCCGTGTTAGCTGCCGGCAAAAGAGTCTCTCCTTCGAGTACTGCCTGGATTGCGGCAATTACCTCCTGGGCCGGAGCGACTTTCGAAAGATAAGCTTTGGCGCCGACTTGGGCAGCCTGCTGCACATACCGCGAATCCCCGTACATCGTCAAAAAGATGATCGGTAAATCCGGCTTTTGCTCGAGCGCGCGCTTAGCGGTTGTAAATCCGTCCGCGCCCGGCATATTGATGTCAAGAATTGCGACGTCCGGCTGAAACGTCTCTACTCCGTGGATGAAAGAATCACTGTTATCGACGGCGACCACCTCGAAATCGTGGCTCATCATGGCGCGCAGGGCGTCGAGAATCAGATGATGGTCGTCCGCCAGCAACACTTTCGGTCGCGCGGCTCTTTCCGTCATCACAGGATGAATATCTTCAGAATTTGCAATGGAAGCTTCCGGTAACAATGGGACACCCCTCGTATTCAGTTCGTCATAACAGGGATGATGTACTCCAGATGAAAGTTACTTATTCAAAACGGGGGAGCAGAAAACGGTGTCCACCAACTCTTCCATATCCAGGTAATTCGGGACAATAAAATCGGCTCCGGCCCGAATCAACCTTTCTCGCTTCCATGTGTCGACTTTCTGGCATTCCGGTTCGGCGCTGGCTACTCCGACCGCGGTGCCCCCGACCGTACTGACCTCTTCAATTTCCACGAAACCATCGCCAAACACTAACAACTCGTCGGCCGCGAGGGGTTCCTGCCCGGATTCGGCGGTCTCGGAAAGAATCTGGCGGACGAGGGCCGCCTTCGAAAAGCTGTTCAAATCATCTTTTGCGCCATAGATCCGGTTTCCAAAATAGCTGCTTACCCCTAGCAGACTGGCTTCCTCTTTTACATTGGCATCGTCCGTTCCGCTGGCCAGATAGAGGGTTAAGCCGCGGCGTGCGAGTTCTTCAAGCAATTTGAGAGCGCCAGGAACCAAGTACCGTTCGGGCGGCGCGGCACCCGTTCGCAGGTCCTCAATTCGGGTGCGGATTTTATTCCAGAGTCTGTCGAGATACATCTTTTTATATGCGAGAGGGGCCAGCGCCTCTCCACCCCGCTCGCGAATGGCTTCGGCCAGCGCCATCATCTGGTAAATAGTCTCTTTACCCGTTAATTTCCAAACGAACTCCTCTACTACCGCCGTTAAGCTCTGAATCGGATTCCCCCGTTTGTAAGGCCGTAAGTTGCTCGGTACAAAGCGGAACCATCACTTCGATCCAGCCTGAGCGGATGAGCGACAAGGTACCATCAAAATCCAGAATGACTGCTTTTGCGCGGGCGGCGCTGGCCGCCGGTCGAATCACCTCAATCACGCCCGCATTCTCTCATGCTCCCCTGTTTGGCGGCGGCTAATATCGACTGACCCCAAGGGTGGGTTATCATGACGAAGTTGCCGGTCTTCGGACATCGGCCAATTTCTAAATATCTTACATGCGCGTTGCAATTATTGGAACTGGATATGTCGGGCTCACCACGGGGGTTTGCCTGGCCTTTATTGGACATGACGTTTGGTGTCTGGATACGGACGCCTCCAAGATCGAGGCTCTGCGAGCAGGCCATATCCCAATTTATGAGCCAAACCTGGCGGATGTGTTGGAGGAAGCCCGCCTCCGGATCACATTTACAACGAGTTATGCGGAAGCAATCCCCGGCGCAGACGTCGTCTTTATCGCCGTGGGCACGCCTCCGACGCCCTCCGGCGCCCCAAATCTTGAATATTTGTCGCAAGCGGCTCGTTCTATTGGCCAGAACATCAACGGCGAGTTTACCGTGGTGGTCAACAAATCGACCGTACCCATCGGCAGCGGCAATTGGGTAGGCTCACTTTTGCGCGACGCCGTGCAACAACGGTCGGACAGCACCAGATACGCATTCGCCGTCGCCTCCAATCCGGAATTCCTGCGCGAAGGAACGGCGTTGCACGACAGTCTGTATCCGGACCGCATTGTGATCGGCGCGGACGAGCCGCGAGCCCTGGAAACGCTTTATTCTCTCTACCGCCCAATCCTCGATCAGACCTTCCCCGCACCGACCTATTTGCCGCGTCCGGAGACGGTGTTTGCGGTACCCCTCGTGTCTACCGATTTGGCCTCCGCCGAACTGATCAAGTATGCCGCAAATGCCTTTTTGGCGTTAAAGATCAGCTTCATCAACGAGATCGGTCTCCTGGCAGAGCGTGTGGGCGCCAACATCTCAGAGGTCGCGCGTGGGATCGGACTCGACTCGCGCATCGGTCCGCGGTTCCTGAATGCCGGTCTCGGGTGGGGAGGTTCCTGTTTCGGCAAAGACACCGCTGCCCTGATCGCGACCGCAGGCGAATACGGTCTCCACATGCCGATTGTCGAGGCGGCCAAAACCGTGAACTCGCGGCAGCGCGACCGGGTCGTCGAAAAACTGCTGAACGAATTAAAGATCCTAAAAGGACGGACTATCGGGCTGCTCGGGTTGGCCTTTAAGCCGAATACGGACGATCTGCGCGAAGCTCCGGCTATCGAAATTGCCCAGAAGCTGATCGACCGCGGCGTGCGCGTCAAAGCACACGACCCTATCGCGTCTGAGCGGTTCGCCCGCGAACACGGTTCTATGGGAATCCACATCTGCCGGGATGCCTGTGAGGTCGCCGACGGCGCCGACGCGCTGGTTCTCGTAACCGAATGGAACGAATATCGCGAACTTGACTGGGAACTGGTTGCCAAGAAAATGCGCAATCCGTTTCTGCTGGACGGACGGCATGCACTCGATGGGGAAAAGCTGATTCGGACAGGAATGCGCTACGTAACCATCAGTTAGCTGGGCCTTATGCCAAGCTATCCAGCGGTCGCGCCATCGTGCGATTGAGGGTTGGGCTCAGCGGCATGGCCGGCCGCCGCCGCATCCTGGGCGTCCTTCATCCAGCGCGGGGGCCGTCCGCGTCTCTTAGCGTTCGAGGTGGAGAGCCTCTCAAGAGCGAGAATCGCCTCGTCCAGGCGATCCCGTTCCGCTTCTAATTCCGAAATCATTTTTTGAAGATTCATCGTCCTGGATCAGGCCTTTTAACGCAAGAGTATATCTATACTACACTACCGAAACTGAAAAAGCCCCGTGCGGGGATCAATTCCGCTCGGGGCTTTTTTTACATTTAATCGGGCGACTTCCTACTCTCCCACACACTCGCGCATGCAGTACCATCGGGGCTAAGAGGCTTAACTTCCGTGTTCGGGATGGGAACGGGTGGGACCCTCTTGCTACAATCACCCGAAACCTGGTGTTGCCGGAGAGTTAATCCTGACAACCAAATTTCTTAGGTTATGGGTCTTGAATAGTTATTGACTTAGAACTACTTATTACACGCGCTTTGATTGAGTTTCGCTTCGCTAGGAAGCGCATACTCATCGACCATAGAGTTAAATTTTATGGTCAAGCCGAACGAGCTATTAGTAACGGTAAGCTCAACGCATTACTGCGCTTACACATCCGTCCTATCAACGTGATCGTCTTTCACGGCTCTTCAGGGAGATCTCATCTCGGGGAAGGTTTCGTACTTATATGCATTCAGCACTTATCCTGACCAGACTTCGCTACTCAGCTGTGCCACGGGTGTGACAACTGAATCACAAGAGGTCTGTTCATCCCGGTCCTCTCGTACTAAGGACAAGCCCCCTCAAATCTCCTGCGCCCACCACAGATAGGGACCGAACTGTCTCGCGACGTTCTGAACCCAGTTCACGTACCGCTTTAATGGGCGAACAGCCCAACCCTTGGGAGCTTCTACACCCCCAGGATGCGATGAACCGACATCGAGGTGCCAAACCGGAGCGTCGATATGAACTCTTGACTCCGATCAGCCTGTTATCCCCGGCGTACCTTTTATCCGTTGAGCGATGGCCCTTCCATACAGAACCACCGGATCACTAAGTCCTGGTTTCCCACCTGCTTGACTTGTAGGTCTCGCAGTCAACCTGGTTTATGCCTTTGCACTCGCCCTCTGATTTCCAAACAGAGTGAACCAAGCTTCGAGCGCCTCCGTTACAATTTAGGAGGCGACCGCCCCAGTCAAACTACCCGCCTTGCAATGTCCCTCTCCCGGATAACGGGAGTAGGTTAGAACCACAGAACGATCAGGGTGGTATCTCACCGTTGGCTCCCTCAAGCCCAAGAGCCTGAGTTCAAAGCCTCCCACCTATGCTGCGCAGACCGCACCATAGTTCATTGCAAAGGTATAGTAAAGGTGCACGGGGTCTTTCCGTCTAGTGGCGGGCATCCGGCGTCTTCACCGGAACCACAAGTTCGCCGGGCGGAGCGCGCCGACAGTCATCAGATCGTTACGCCATTCGTGCAGGTCGGAACTTACCCGACAAGGAATTTCGCTACCTTAGGACCGTTATAGTTACGGCCGCCGTTCACCGGGGCTTCAATTCAAAGCTTCGCCTTGCGGCTAACCTCTCCTTTTAACCTTCCGGCACCGGGCAGGCGTCAGCCCCTATACGTCGTTTTCGACTTAGCAGAGACCTGTGTTTTTGTTAAACAGTCGCCTGATGCGTTTCACTGCGGCCCACCGAAGTGGGCACCCCTTCTCCCGAAGTTACGGGGTTAATTTGCCTAGTTCCTTCGCAACTCCATCACCCGAGCGCCTTAGAATACTCATCTCGTCCACCTGTGTCGGTTTGTGGTACGGGTACGATTGCTCTCCTTAGAGGATTTTCCAGGCACACGACCCGGCGGATTTGCCATTCCGGATCTCACTCAATTCACCTTTGACCCTTCTCGCAGATGAACCTCTGTGGTGCGTCCCCCCATCGGTCTTTATCGAACAAACGTAGTCACGGAATATTAACCGTGTGTCCATCAGTTACGCCTTTCGGCCTCACCTTAGGCCCCGACTAACCCTGAGCGGATTAACCTTTCTCAGGAATCCTTAGACTTTCGGCGGCCAGGGTTCTCACCTGGCTTTTCGCTACTTATGCTGGCAGAGTCACTTCCTAGCAATCCAGCCCTCCTCTCGGTAGACCTTCATCTCGCTAGGAACGCTCTCCTACCACTCCATTGAGTCCATAACTTCGGTGACATGCTTGAGCCCCGTTGGATTGTCGGCACCGAGTCCCTCGACCAGTGAGCTATTACGCTTTCTTTAAAGGATGGCTGCTTCTAAGCCAACCTCCTGGCTGTTTCTGGAACTCGACTTCCTTTCCCACTTAGCATGTACTTGGGGACCTTAGTTGATGGTCTGGGCTCTTTCCCTTTTGACGATCAAGCTTAGCCCTGACCGTCTGACTCCCGTATTACTCGTTCTTGGCATTCGCAGTTTGGCTGAATTCGGTAACCTGGAAAGGCCCCTAGTTCAATCAGTTCTCTACCACCAAGACGGACCATACGAGGCTAGCCCTAAAGCTATTTCGGAGAGAACGAGCTATCACGGAATTTGATTAGCCTTTCACCCCTACCCTCAGCTCATCCGAGCTGTTTTCAACCAACACCGGTTCGGACCTCCATCCGCTGTTACACGGATTTCATCCTGGCCAAGGGTAGATCATCCCGCTTCGCGTCTAATCCCAGCGACTGAACGCCCTATTCAGACTCGCTTTCGCTACGGCTCGCTTTCGCTTAACCTTGCCACTGAGACTAACTAGCCAGCTCATTATTCAATAGGCACGAGGTCAGACATTGCCCTTGCGGGCCATAGTCCTCCCACTGCTTGTAAGCATGCGGTTTCAGGTACTATTTCACTCCCCTCACAGGGGTTCTTTTCACCTTTCCCTCACGGTACTAGTTCACTATCGGTCGCAAATGAGTATTTAGCCTTGCCGGATGGTCCCGGCAGATTCCCACAGGGTTTCTCGTGTCCCGCGGTACTTAGGAGCCACTTGAAGCTAAGATTGCACTTTAAGATACAGGGCTGTCACCTTCTTTGGCCGGACTTTCCAAACCGTTCTCGTAATGCTTTCTTATAACCTCGTTAGAATAAGGCCCGCTTCGAGTTTGCACCCGAACCGATCCTTATTCTTTGTGGTCCTGCAACCCTCCGCTCTCCTTGCGAATCGCGAAGTTTAGGCTGTTCCGAGTTCGCTCGCCACTACTATCGGAATCACTATTGTTTTCTCTTCCTAGGGGTACTGAGATGGTTCACTTCCCCCCGTTCGCTCTCGCCGGCTATGTATTCACCAGCGAGTAGGCCAGTTACCTGGCCTGGGTTTCCCCATTCGGACATCCCCGGATTATAGATTGCTTGCATCTCCCCGAGGCTTATCGCAGCTAGCCACGTCCTTCATCGCCTATTTGCGCCAAGGCATCCACACGCATGCTCTTAGTAGCTTGACCATAAAATTAACTCTATGTCCGATCGTCATTCGCTTGTTTTTACCAAACGAACTCCAACCGGCCTGAGTATCGTATAAACTTCTCTCACCCAGCCATGCCGTCCTTCGCCTGCTAGACCTAACAGACCGGATTCTCGGCTGGGCAGCGCTGCTGTCGCATATTTGGTGTTTCTCGCGACAGCGTATGCAACTTGTAGTTGCCCGTCAATAACTATTCAATTTTCAAAGACCCACGCCTGCTTGCGCAGACGAACCCAATGCTATTCGCTTATATCAAGCTGAACAGCAGGAGAAAACCCCCGGCGTTAGCCCGGACGATTTCTTCTGCTTTCCTGCTTATGTGCTGTAAAACTGGTGGAGCTGGTCGGGATCGAACCGGCGACCTCCTGAATGCAAATCAGGCGCTCTCCCAGCTGAGCTACAGCCCCTCTCTGGAACTTCGCCTCGCAGAAAACGCGGGCTCATCCAGCACTGCCGCCCAACGAAACCCCTAAATTGGTGGGCCTGGGTAGATTCGAACTACCGACCTCACCCTTATCAGGGGTGCGCTCTAACCAACTGAGCTACAGGCCCGTTAGGCGCAGCAGAGAAATGTAATCGAGGCCGATTGGACGCGGGCTGCCATGACCAGCACGGCAAGCCAGAAGCAAAATCAAACTTCTCAAGTGGAGAACTGGAGTCGTATGGACTGGAAAGGCTGTCACTTACTGTGGATTTGTAAAAACAAACCCAATTTCAGTGACTCCAGCCACTTTCTCTCTTAGAAAGGAGGTGATCCAGCCGCAGGTTCTCCTACGGCTACCTTGTTACGACTTCACCCCAATCATGAATCATACCTTGGACCGCTGCCTCCCTTGCGGGTTAGCATGCAGGCTTCTAGTACAATCCACTTTCGTGATGTGACGGGCGGTGTGTACAAGGCCCGGGAACGTATTCACGGCATCGTTCTGATATGCCATTACTAGCGATTCCAGCTTCATGCAGGCGAGTTGCAGCCTGCAATCCGAACTGAGAACGGTTTTTTGCGATTAGCTTCCTCTCGCGAGTTCGCAGCGCTTTGTACCGTCCATTGTAGCACGTGTGTAGCCCTGGACATAAAGGCCATGATGACTTGACGTCATCCCCACCTTCCTCCAACTTATCGCTGGCGGTCTCCTGAGAGTGCCTCCTTGCGGAGTAGCAACACAGGACAAGGGTTGCGCTCGTTGCGGGACTTAACCCAACATCTCACGACACGAGCTGACGACAGCCATGCAGCACCTCGACTACTGTCCCTTGCGGGAAAGCCAATATTTCTACCGGCGGTCAGCAGCCGTTCGAGCCCAGGTAAGGTTCTTCGCGTTGCGTCGAATTAAACCACATGCTCCACCGCTTGTGCGGGCCCCCGTCAATTCCTTTGAGTTTCAGCCTTGCGACCGTACTCCCCAGGCGGCATACTTAACGCGTTAGCTCCGGCACCGACCAACTGAATGGCCGACACCAAGTATGCATCGTTTAGGGCGTGGACTACCAGGGTATCTAATCCTGTTTGCTACCCACGCTTTCGTGTCTCAGCGTCAACAATGGTCCAGAAAGCCGTCTACACCGCAGGTGTTCCTCCTGATATCTACGCATTTCACCGCTACACCAGGAATTCCGCTTTCCTCTCCCACGTTCGAGCACTCCAGTTTCCGGCGCACCCTCCCAGTTAAGCCAGGAGATTTCACACCGAACTTAGAGCACCGCCTACACACTCTTTACGCCCAGTAATTCCGAACAACGCTCGCTGCCTACGTATTACCGCGGCTGCTGGCACGTAGTTAGCCGCAGCTTCTTCTTCAGGTACCGTCATTATCGTCCCTGCCGAAAGAGCTTTACACCCCGAGGGGCTTCATCGCTCACGCGGCGTCGCTGCATCAGAGTTTCCTCCATTGTGCAAGATTCCCCACTGCTGCCTCCCGTAGGAGTCTGGCCCGTGTTTCAGTGCCAGTGTGGCCGTGTGCCCTCTCAGGCCGGCTACCGATCACCGCCTTGGTGAGCCATTACCTCACCAACTAGCTAATCGGCCGCGGGCTACTCTCTCAGCGCATTGCTGCTTTCCCTTTGCAGGCTTATGCGGTATTAGCCCCGGTTTCCCAGGGTTATTCCCCACTAAGAGGTATATGACCCACGTGTTACTCACCCGTACGCCGCTTTACTCATGGATTGCTCCACTTTCTCGCTCGACTTGCATGTGTTAAGCGCGCCGCCAGCGTTGATTCTGAGCCGGGATCAAACTCTCGTTTGATCTTGTTACTTGCGCACCACGAGTGGCGAACCACCCTGTGCGCTTGTATATTTTGTGGAGTCAGCCCTAACCGAAGTCAGGACCTTATCGCTCCAGCTTTTACTCAAAAAGTCTGACGAATTACTTCATTGCGTCCAACCAGATTGTCAAACAACTGCGCAATCCACCTGGCGAATACGATTTTCATCGCAAAACCAAATGGTTGCCGGCCTCGAAAGCCGTTTGGATTTCCGCTTGGCTCCGCTATTCCTTAGCTGCGAGCGGCGTCTATCCAGAAACTGTCGGGATACACCCGGCTTTATGGAATCTTCGGCTCGCTGAGAAACGCGGCCTCATCCACAAACAAGATTTACGGTAGTTGGGTACTTCAGGACCGCTTGGGAACTGCTATGGTGTCCGATATCGAGTCCGTTACGCCTGGACCCGATGACCTACATTCTGCCCGTTGGCGCTCAACTTCAAGCGCCTTCTGTTACCTTATCAAACCTCTCGGTCCTTTGCAAGCCGTTTTGGACGTTTGCTCTTGAACCGCCTCACCGCTTGCCTTCGCTTGCGGCGACTCGTTCAGAATATCAAGGACCCAGCCGTCTTGCAAGCGAATTCGTAAGTACTTTCTGTGGAAATCCCTGCGAATCGAATCTTGTCCCAGGAACTCCCCTATATTCTGTCAAATTGAATCCGGGCGAAATCCAGAAAACGTACATCTTCCTCAAGATTTCCACAAGCCGTCGCGGTTTGAACTGGCATCGGAAACCGCGGTTCTCCTCCGCAGACCTTCCGAGCTGTTCTACTGAAACCGTTCCGAAAAGTGATATACCTATATCCTGCAGTTTGAACCTGGGTTAAGGAGCATTCGCGATGGACAGCCTCGACCTTCCGCTCGTCGAGCCGGATACGGCGATTCACACCGCGCTCAACCGGATGAAGCTTGCCGAGTCCAATGCGGTTGTTCTCCACCGGGCAAACGTTTGGGAGCTGCTCTATGTTCGACAACTGCTCGAGGGCCGCGACAAGGGACTGAGCACGGTAAGCGAAGTGGAGGGCGGCGCACCTGTTGTCGACTCGAGACACCTCGGAGTCCTGCCCCCGAACTGGATCACCCCAATCGCGAAAGAACCTCCGCCGCCGCCTACTCCCAGCTCTTCCGTTCTCCTTCCCGGCAATATGCCCTGGCAGCCGTTGCTCCCAGGACCGCAGCGGTATTCGCGCACGGTGAGGTCTTGCCGGGCGTCCCGGGGCGTCAGTTTGATGAGGAAATCAACCTTCCCGTCGTCCACTCCGAAACCGGGATTGAAGATGCGCTCAAACACGTGCGGTCCCTCGAATGCCCTGGAGTGGTTTTGGAACAGCCGCATGGTAGCCGGTTGCTCCATGCGCAGCTACTGCAAGAGTCCAGCGATCGCGGAATGCGCCTGGTCGGGAAAGTGCCGGGGGGCTGGCCGGTTCACTTTATCGAAGAGGGGGAACGAACGAGCAGGCTCGATCCGCTGCGCTCGAACAAACTTGGCGCTCTCTTTAGCCGTTATCCCGCGCAGCGAGTTTTCGCTGCCCTCAATCCCAAAAGCGTCCGGCTAGTCACCGCTCATGAGGGCCTTGCCCGCATGCTATCCAGCCGATCCGGCGGCGGCCCCTTCAAATGCAATGGAAAAAAGAAATCGGACGGCAGGCCGCATTATTTTCCTGACCCATCCGTGCAGATAGGGCTTGATTGCCCGTACTGGCCCGAGTGCGATGTGGATGGCAGCCACACGATGATCGCTTCTATTTAGCCCAGCCTTCCGAACATACGCATGTCGCTTTCCGCTCTCATCGACAAACTGAGCACGCTCGTTTCGAAGGCGTATGTCTTTTCGGCCTTCATCCCGGTTCTGGTGTTTGGCTTCATCAACGGGACGCTTCTCTGGTTTCACTCCCGCTCCTTCCATCGCTGGGCGGAGGCCCACGTCGACAAGCCCTCGGCCTTTGCGGTTGGCTCGATCGTAGTGGGGCTGGCAGTCGCGGCCTATATGCTGCTATCGGTGAATACCTTTCTGCGTGAGGCGCTGGAGGGCAAATACCTGTTCGAACCTGTGCGTTCGCACCTGGTAGCGCGGCAGCGTGACAAGCTGAATGCCATCTGGAACAGCTACGTCGCCGCACGAGACGACCGGCTAGGTGTTTCGGAATCGATTCCGAACTGGCGCAAGGAGCTCGGCGATGCCGCGGCCGCGGGGATCAAAGGCCACCCCAAGGAGAACCGCTACAACCAGGACAGTGTTGTTGCACGGAGCATCGCAGTTCTTCGCAAGAAGCGTGACGCAGCGGAGACGATCACCTTCGCCGACCTCGACGATGCAGCCCGAACACTTCGAGCCGAGCTGGCGCAGAACGACGAGAGTGAAAAGGGCCCGGACGACGATCGTGCTGCCGCGCGCTCCCGGCTACGTACCGATCGCATTTTCCTGATCGACCTTTTCGACTATGCCGAGCGCACGCTTCTCGCTGACGAGATGCGTTTTCTCAATCGGCGTCAGTTCGAATTCGGCGACGTCGCCGCGCCAACCGTCATGGGCAACATTGCCGCCAGCGTTTACGCCTGGGCGATGACCCGCTATTCCATGAACCTGGCTACGTTTTGGAGCCGCCTACAGCCCGGTCTTCAGGCCGATTCGAATTTCTATACGGTGCTCCAGGACGCCAAATTTCAGCTCGATTTTCTGATTGCCTGCTGCTGGATGAGCGCACTCACCTGGTTAGCCTGGACGATCGCCCTCATCTTCCTTAAAACGAGCCTGAGTGCCTGGCTGCTCGTGACGATCGCTGGTCCGTTCTTAACGTATTTTTTTTATCGCCTCGCCGCGACAAGCTACGCCTCGTTTGGCGACATAATGCGCACGAGCGTCGATCTCTATCGGTTTTCCGTGCTGCGCGCCATGCATATCCCGATTCCCGCGGGCATCGCGCAAGAACGCCGGACGTGGGAAGTGCTGCAGAAACTAACCGTGTTTGGGCAGGAGAACGTGGAACTGAGTTATGCCAAGGATGAGAGCAAGCCAAAAACCCCAGCTTCGTGAAACTGTCACCAAGCAGGCGCCCATGGCGGTGGTTGCGTTGTATGGGTTTCTCGTGCTTGTAAGAGCGGCGGAATTACTGCATCCGGCCGCGCAAGACTTCTTCAGGAGGATGGATATGAGTTCCGCAGGATCGCAGCAGAATCAGGCCCCCGTGGTCGCGCACGCAACCGCGGCGGCAACAGCCGATAACGATTGGGCAAGCACTGTTCAGATCGAGGTGAAAGCTGATCCTGGGGGCCTTTGGACCGTAGCCCGGGAGTTCATCTCCGGGCCCGCCAGAATCCGGTTTGAGGCGAAAGGCTCCTGGAACTACGTCCCCGAATCCGCCTGCGGCCCAGACGGCGACATGTTATCCATGCTCTCCTCCGAACAGGCTATTCTCAAAGGCGCGCCGGTCGGATCTCTGATCGCGAAGATCGGCGGCAGCAGCGCTGGGCAAAACGACGGAACCGTCTATCTAATCGGCTCTTTCGCCGTAATTGAAATTGACCAAAATGTGAAAGGTCCGCTTTACCTGACGATCAACGACGATCCTACAGGCTTCGCCAACAATCGCGGGACGATCGAGGTAGATGTCCGGTGGAAACCGATTTCCCCGCCCGCGACCCCGGCGAAAAAGGACGCCTCTTGACCGGGTGGGACAGGTATGCGCCCGAATAACATTTGGCTGCTTCTTAATCTCCTCATTCTTATTCCGGCTGGGCCGCTCTGGAGCCAGAGTGACGGCGCACGCGGGATCACTGTGGGTGTCCCTAAGGCGTTCGATAATCGAACGCTCAATCTGATGCTGGACAACTTGAACGATTCGCTCGCTGGGTTGAATGTTGTCGATCAGAAAACGTTGAATCAGGCAATCGGAAGCGTTCAAGGTTCCACTCTCCAGGAAACGAACACCTCGTTGACGATTCAGGGAGGAACCGCGACTTCTTCTGGAGGCGATTCCCCATCCTCCGCGAAAGGCCTTTCAGCAACGAAGTCCACTGCCGCCGCCGGCAGTACAGACAGCAGCGCGGGTAATGATGTTCCCAGCGCATATACGAAGCTCCCGTACAGCTTGGGAGCTTCCGACCTGCTGAATGAACAGGTCGACCTGATGTACCAGGTATTCAATCTACGCATGCTGATCGACAGGTCCCTATCGGACCGGTTGTTGTCCGCTCCCGAGGCTTCGAAAGATCCGCCTCGCCTGCAAACTGTCATCGGACTGAATGTCTCGATAGATCCGCCCCGGGACGCGGAACGGTCTGCCGCAATCATTGAAGTCACGCTTTACCGCGACAAGAATTCCCCTCCGAAGGATCGCCCCTCGTTAGTCTCACTTATGCCGCAGGAGCACACCTACAACTCTGCCGCGCTCAGTTCCAAATCGTTCGCCTTTGGCGGTTCGGCGGTGGCAAAAGTGATCTCCGTCGGGTTCACAACTACCCATCGCGGACGGACGTATTACCTCTTCCGCGACAACGATACCGTTTCCTTTGAAAAGCCCACCGAACCCGCTGGAAACGCGATTACGTTTGGCTGGCAATTTCGACCCGTGCTCGGCAGAAGATCGGTCGCGCCCGGCATGCGGCAAATGTTTGCCGTGGTCTCGCTTCCCGTGGATGACGAATATGCCGATCGCCTCTCAGGCAACGCGCGGATTATTCACCTGAAAGCGGATGTGCGTTGCTGGTGGGTGAAATACGACCCGGGATCCTTAACCACCGCCACCGCCAGGGAGCTTCGCCCGTGGAACAAAATAGCCCACGTGCTTTCGTTGGGCACAACTCTGACCTACCCGCCCAAAGGCGTGACTTACAATCCCGGGTATCTAGTCGACGTGCCGCTAACAACGGCCTACTTGAAAGATCTCGAGCCCGATGTGAAAGAGGCAAGTTGGCATCCGGTAGGCCCCACACAAGCAGTGGTCACGTTGAAGGGACAAAATTTCTTCGCTGATACCAGAATTGCCGTTGGCGACAGGCTCCTCAGCGGATCCCGCGACGGCCTTCGTCTGATCTCGGATCAAAGCCTGGATTTCACAACGTCTGTTGCCGCCCTGTCTGCAGACGCTGCAATTCTAGGACGTTATGGTCCCGCGCGTTCGATAGAAGCGAATCATTCATCGAAAGGTGCGCTGCGCGTTTTGCAGGCTGAGTTCCGCCAGATCGCTGGCGGGTACTCCGAAGTCAGCTTGTATCCGATGTTCGCGAAATCGTCTTGTCTGGATTCCGCGGACCTGGAAGATAACGCGCTCGGAACTCCGGTTATATTTCTAAACGGCGCGCCGCTGCCCGGGCCGTATGAATACAGGCCAGCTGGTTCTGGTGATTGCCTGCAAGTGATCGCGCGCATTCCGCCGGAAATTGCCAAAGACCTGCATGGAACCCTGATGCTGAAATTTCCCTTCCGCGGCAGGCAAATGCAAGCCTTCCTCCCCGTGTACAGTCCGGATTCAAACTACCGCAGCCGTGCCATCGATAGCCGGACGTATCTTCTGGAAAAAACGGACGGACCCTTCGTGCGCGCCGGGCAGTCGAGCATTGCAGCATCGAACTGGCGATTGATAATAGGCGCTAGCTCTATTCCGTTGCAAACGTCATGCATGGAAGGTGAGCCGGCAAAAACCACATTCTGCTTATTGACTCCGCACGATAGATTTGCGCGCCTGATTCTAGTAACGGCTCCGGCCGCCGGGCCCAAAAATGCTCGCAAAGCCACGCCGAAACGCTCGGAACCGCAAGGCTCACAAGCAGCCCCGAAGACGGTTCTTCTGCAATATGGGCCTTCTCGAGCACCGGGGTCGACTGAGGTCGATTGGAATGCCACGTATGTAATCCGTTTGGAGTCGGGGGAGGAATCCCCGCCTAAACCCGCCCTCGACAAGAATCAGAAGCTCGAACTGCACCAATTCGACGAAGTTTGGCAATCGTTCACCGGCCAAAATCTTAACCTCCTGGGCACTGTAATGGTTGGCGACATAGCCTTGCGAATTCATCCGGCCGAGGACGGTAAATCTATTTCCGTGTTTGTTCCATCCTCACTTACGGCAAGGCCCGCGCAGGTGGATTTGACCTTTTTCGACAGACAGTCCCATCAGGTGGGGATTTCACAGATTTCTGTGAAGAAGACAGGAAGCGGAAAGGAATAAAAAATGGCAGGTGGATTTAAACCAAAACTCAGTCGCACCGAGACACACAGCCGGTTGAATGAGCTGAACGAACCCATGCGTGCTTCCGTCAATCAGATGTTGGCGGAGAAGGGCCTCAACTTAAAATTACACTCACTCCACTTAACCAGCGGCGACATGAACGATGTCCACGAGCAGGCGCGCAACATGATCGACGAACTATTGAAACAGAAGGGGCTTCCCTTGCGGACGCATTCTGTACACTTGGCGAGCGACACGGCGGACGGTCCGATCCGCTGCTGCTGGATCGATGGCGAATGGGTATGCGGCCCGCAGTGCCCATAGAAGCTGGCTCCGCTTCCATCACTCCGCGGCGCTCGGCTGATCGACACGGGCGACAAGCGACGCTAAGTAAGCCCTTGCTCCCGGATCCCCTTCGCGCGGAGCCCATACAGCGAAATCCTTGTCGTTCGCCGCCGAATAGGGGCCCGGCTTTACTTCAAAGCAGACGGCGTGCTCACTCAGTACCGCGAGCGTGTGCCAGACGCCCGGCTGGATATCGATCCCGATGTTTTGGCCGCTTCCGAGACGGTCTATCCCCAATACCCGCCCTTCGTCATCGAACGTAAAGAACGCAATTTCCCCCGAAAGCACGAGGAACGATTCACTCTTCGGCGGCTCGAGATGACGGTGGGGCGTTATATACGTGCCTCTCACCATCACATTCAGGAAACGATGCGGATTTTCTTCCATCGTTCGATGGAAGTTGTAATTTGTCCGGAGGCGCGGCGACTGGCGAGCGCGCTCCAGGAGCGATCGAAACAGATCATTGTTCAAAAGCTGGATGTCGCTGGAATGCATGGGTTCTTCTTACAGGATATTGATAGCGCGCGCGGCAAGGATCGCGATGGTGCCGAGCGAGATAACGCTCTGAAGCATCATCAGCGCCTTCGCCCAGCGGGACATGACCGGCACATCGGTCGGCGAGAAAGCGGTGCTGGTATTAAACGCGAGAAAAAGATAATCGACAAAGCCGGGCTTCCAGTTCCGGTAGTAACAGTCATGGCCGGGCGGCAGGGTCATCTGAGGGAAAAGAAAGTCTCCGGCGGTATGGAACTGGCGGTGATCGCGGGCGTGCGGGCCGCCAGCGTCCAGCCGCCAATACCACGAGGCAAACACGAGAATATTGCTGAGCCAGAGGGCGGTCGCGGCGCGCAGCAGTTCGACCGGCGTTTCGCGTTTTACAGGCAAGCCGGCGATCAACATGCTCAGAGACCAGATCATAGCGGCTGTAACGACGGCCGAAAGCAAGAGCCCCAAAACAAAATTCAACCGGGTACGGCCGGCGCGGCGCGCAACGATCGCTGGAATAAGCAGCAGGATGACAACAACCAGCAGCAGCCAGTTGGGACCGGCGGTGAGGCGTTCCGGCAGAGCGAGCGATAGCGCACCAATCGACAAGGCGCCGAGAACCGCGGGCCAGCGGGCAGCGGGATTGAAAGATCGATGCGTGTTGCCGGAAGCCACTATCACGACGAGTGTACGATGGCCGCCTGGCCCGGCGGTTCGGATGTACAGTCTAGGATGTGCACTGGCTCTTACCTGCAATTCTTTTTGCGCTCCGCATAACGACGTCGCAGTACGATAACGCGCGCAGCGGAACAAACGATCACGAAGGAATCCTTACTCCGCGCAATGTGAATGCGCACGAGTTCGGAAAGGTCTTCTCGCTTCCGGTGGACGGGAATGTTTACGCGCAACCGTTATATCTGGCGAATGTGGCGGTTCCGGGCAAAGGTGCGCACAACCTGCTTTACATTGCGACCGAGCACGACAGCGTATATGCCTTCGACGCGGATCGAAAAACGAGCGAGCCAGTGTGGCACGTGAGTTTACTGCCGAAAACAGGAATGGCCGCGCCCGTCCCAGCGCGCGATGTGCAGTGTCCGTTTATTTCGCCCGAGGTTGGGATCACTTCGACGCCGGTCATCGATACGAAAACGGGCACCCTCTATGTGCTGGCGCGCACAAAGGTTTGGGAGAACCGGTCCTCCTCCTCGTCCTCATACGCGCAGGAGTTGCACGCGCTCGCAATTACCACGGGCGCGGAGAAGTTCGGCGGCCCTGTAAAGATTAGCGCCAGTGTCCCGGGGAACGGTCCTGATAGTTCCGGTGGCAGAATCGAGTTCAATGCCTTACGCGAAAATCCGCGTGCCGCATTACTGCTGAGCAAGGGCGTTGTGTATTTGACGTGGGCTTCGTCCTGCGACGTGGGGACGTATCACGGATGGGTAATGGCGTACGATGCGGAAACTTTGCAGCAGCGTGCCGTATTGAATACATCGCCCGATGCGAGCGAGAGCGGAATTTGGATGAGTGACACAGGACCGGCAGCCGACACCGCCGGGAATGTATATGTTGTGACCGGTAATGGCGTATTCAACGGCCGCAATCTTGGCGACAGCGCTCTGAAGCTCAGCTTGCGCGGGAAAGAACTTCTGGTCAGCGACTCCTTCACGCCATACAATCAGAGCGAGTTGAATGCGACGGATGGCGATCTGGGCTCAGGCGGACCACTCCTGCTGCCGGGCACGCCGGGTGGTTTGGTATTTGGTGGAAAGGCCGGAGTGCTGTATGTAGTGAATCCAACGCGTATGGGGAAACAGCAACGGAGTGCCAGCGATCCGGCGGTGCAGTCGATCCGTTTATCGAATGGAATTTATAGCGCGCCCGCGTATTGGAATGGCCACCTCTACTACTACACATCGGAAGACGCATTGAAAGATTTCGCTGTGATCAACGGAAAGCTGTCGAATGCGCCCGTGGCGCAGAGCAGACAAACGTCGGCGTACTCCGGAGGGACACCAACGGTGTCGGCCAACGGCGAACGCGATGGCATCGTTTGGGTGATCGAGACAAAGGCTTGGAACGGGACCGAAGGCCGCGCGGAGCTTCAGGCGTTCGATGCCGCAAATGTAAGCAGAACGCTATATAGCTCCGAGCAGAATGCGACTCGGGACCAGGCCGGAGAGGCGCTGCGATTCACCATTCCGACGGTCGCGAACGGGCACGTGTATGTGGGCGTAAAGAACGCCGTAGAGGTCTATGGCCGGTTCTGAGGAGCAGACAAGACTGCAAGGGTTCAGGGAGTTCTACGCATCATTAGTGGCGGCGGACCCGCGCGTAAGAAAGGTATTCGCGGAGATACCGCGCGAGAACTTTCTTGGGCCCGGGCCGTGGCGGGTGCGCACGCCAGGCGGCCACGTTGACGTTCCAGCCGAAAATCCGGCGTTGCTGTATCAGGACGTACTGGTTGCCTTGACCGGGGACGGAGGGATCAATAATGGCCAGCCGAGTCTGCACGCAATGTGCCTCGCCGCGCTTAATATCGTGGAAGGCGAAACAGCGGTTCACGTGGGCGCGGGAACTGGCTATTACACTGCGATGCTGGCGAAACTGGTGGGCGCGACCGGCAAGGTTTTCGCCTATGAGATCGAGACCGAATTGGCGGCGCGGGCCCGGGTGAATTTAGCAGAGTTTGAGAATGTGACGGTGTGCGAGCGTTCCGGAGCGCAAGGCCCGCTGCCCGAGTGCGATGTGCTGTACGTTAGCGCCGGCGCGAGCGAGCCTTTAGCCGTATGGCTCGACGTTTTGCGTCCGGGGGGCCGATTGCTGTTTCCATTGACGCCGGATCACGGCTTCGGAGGAATGCTGCTGGTAACTCGGCAAGCGGACGAGCAGTACGCGGCGCGCTTTTTATGCCAGGCAATGTTTATTCCCTGCGTAGGCGGCAGAAATGAAGCGATGGGGCGGCAATTGACGAACGCGTTCCGGCGCGGGCACTGGGAAGAAGTAAAGTCGCTGCGCCGTCATACTCAGCCGGATAAGAGTTGCTGGGCGGCGGGCAAGGATTGGTGCTTATCGAAAGCGAAGCTAGAGACCGAGTTTCCGTTGCTGGTCGAAAGGGGTAGACTTCCCCTTAGTGGCTTATGGGAATCCGGGCGAGCTCATGCAGGGCACGCTCGACATGCTTATTTTGAAGGCTGTGGCGCGCTGCCCTTCGCACGGGTATGCGATTGCGGAGTGGATTCACGAGCGGTCGCGCGAAGTGCTGCGCGTAGAGGAAGGGGCGCTCTATCCGGCGTTGCACCGCTTGGAGCTGCGCGGCTTGCTCCGGCGCCGAGTGGGGCACTTCAGAAAATAACCGGCGCGCCAAATATTACGAGGTGACCGCAGCGGGGCGCAAGCAACTCGACACTGAGAGCGAGCGCTGGAGCCGGTTGTCGGCCGCTATTGGGTTTGTGATGCGAAGCGCTTGAAGGAGTTTGTCGCGATGCAATGGCAGGACGTGCGCGAGAAGACGCTGCGGCTGGTGGGGTGGACGGTTCGCGGGCGGCGGGAACGGGCGCTCGACGAGGAGCTCGAATTTCACCTGGCAATGAAGCGTGCGAAGTATGCGGCCGAGGGGCAGACGAATGCCGCAGCACGCGCCAGGCGCGAGTTCGGCATTCAACGATTGGTCGGCACTCGCTTTCGTCGTATTGACAAATGCGCTTTGGGCGCGGCAATTCCATTCCGATCCGGCGATTGTGGGTAAAAAGCTCTCTTTGAATGGGAATCCGGTGACTGTGACGGCGGTCCTGCCGCGTGCCTTTTATTTTCCAAAACAGAATCAGTTGTTCTCGACATCTGTTGCCGGCTCGACACATTCGATTGATTATTTCGTGAATGCAAATTTGCAGGCTTATGAACGAAAGCCGTGCTCTTGTATGTTGAATTTCGCGGCGATCGCTCGACTAGGATCCGGAGTTTCGCCGCAGCAAGCAACCGAGCAATTGGATGCGCTTGAGGCGACGATTCCTGAGAGCAACGGGAATCACTCCGAACTGCGCGCTCACTTAACGCGCCTCAAGAATTTTGTGATCGGCGGGAGCGACCGCAGTCTCTGGATCGCGATGGGCGGCGCGGTTCTGGTTCTTTTTCTTGTGTGTATCAATCTCGCCGGACTGTTGCTGGCGAAAAGTTTTGGCAGAACGCACGAAATTGCGGTGCGCAAGGCTCTCGGGGCGAGCCGTCTCGATCTGTTCCGCCAATTTGCAATGGAAGGAATGCTGCTGACGGCCGTCGGCGGCGTACTTGGCTTTCTCGCGGCACACGCGGGCGTGCGGGCGTTTGTCCTGACGGCTCCAGTGGACATTCCGCGTTTGCAATCGGTAACGGTGGACCGGAACGTGCTGCTGTTTTCACTGCTTGCCGCTATGGTCACAGGCCTGTTGATTTCGCTCGTGCCGGCGCTGCGCCTGATTCCAAAAGAGGCTTTCGGCGCGCTGAAGTGGATGGGACCAACGTCGAGCGCGAGCCGGCCGGTTTCACGGATGCAGCAAGGCTTGACCATTGCGCAATTTGCACTCTGCACGGTGCTGCTGATTTCAGCGGTGTTGATCGGCCGAAGCTTTCTGCGCGTGCTGTCGGCAAATCAGGGGATGAATCAAGCGCATGTGCTGGCGCTCGACATTTTGCCGCCGGATCACTATAGCGCAACATCCACCCCTTGAAACGCCTGGTGGCAGGCGCCTCGCCTGCGCTCTTTCGGTGCTTCAAAAGGGATGAAATCAAGCAGCGGCTTCGGCCACCGGCTCGTGCTCCGCTTTGCCGGCCTCCCCCGCTTTTACCAACGCGTAGCGATAGAGAACCGGCGCGATCATTTCGTTGATCGCTACTCCGCCAAACACGAGCGCGGCAGCCGCCGATCCCATGGTCGGGAATGTCTTCACGAATAGAATCGCCAGCGCCAAAGCAAGCCCCGCCTGCGGCATCAGCCCAAACCCGATATACTGCTTCACCGCGCCCGGTGAATCGGCCAGGGCCGTGGCGACCTTACCTAATCCAAGGAAACCGGCCGCACGCGTCACGACCAGAACAATCGCCGGAATCCCCACCACCATCAGTTCCCGAATGTGCACGGTGGCTCCCGTAACCGCGAAGAACACTACGTAAACCGGCAACGAAGACGCCTCGATTTCCTCTTGCAGGCGCTTTCCGTGCGCCGTTATGTTTCGAATGAAAACACCCGCCGCGAGCGCCAGCAGCATAGGGTCAAGATCAATTCTCTGCCCCACTTCCGCCACCAGAAACGCCGCAGCCAGCACAAACAACGCGGAACGCCCTTTTACAAAACGCAAATAGGTCGCGATGATAATACCCACGCAAGCGCCAATCGCGATCGAGCCGAGTACTTCCCAGGTGAGCGCGGCCGCCGTATGCAATGCGTCCGTTTTGGAGCCCAAAACACTCTTTGCAACCGATGACACTACTGCAAACAGCACGATTACCAATAAATCGGATAGCACCACTACGCCCAGAACCGTGCGTGTGAGAGGGCCATCGGCGGCCATTTCGGATTGCAGTGCGACCACAACCGCCGGCGATTGCGCCACCATCGTTACACCTAGGACCACAGAAACCGCCAAGACCTGAATCGTCGATAACTGATGCAAAAAAGGCAGTCTGTCCTGCAGCAGAAACACCGCAGTGCTGATGAGCAGGACGGTTCCGCAAATGGCAATCGAGATGAGCCAGGAAATGCTGCGCAACAGAGGCTTCATCGCGTTCAGATCCAACTCCACACCGGCGGTGAGCGCAATCAACGCGGTCGCGATGCCATTGAAAATTTTGAGGTTGGAGACCATCGGGCCACTCACCAGGTTCAAGACTTGCGGCCCGACGACCATGCCGGTGACCAGATAGCCCGTTAAGCGCGGCAAGCGAATCGATTTGAAAATCGATCCCATCAGAAAGGCCGAGAGCAACAAATAGCCGCAGGCCAATGCAGTACCAGCCGCGCCGCCGCCTACTGTGATATCGGGGGCGAAGGAGCGCGCGGCGTGCATCAATCCCGCAAGAACCAACAGATAAATCAGACGCATGCGTTACGAGGCGATGCTAAATTCCTGATCGGCGAGGCGATTGCGGCGCGAGGCGACTTGCACAATCACCTCCGTCACGATTGCTCCCCCGATCACAGCCGTCACCATCCAGGAGATGGAAGGACTGACGTATAGATCCTGCGCATTCACGACAATGGCGATCGAGAGCGCGCCCATAGGCGAAAAGATAAGGCTGCGCTGCTCCTCCTCGGATAGCCCGCTCGCCACTTCCTTGCGGCTCGCCTTCACCGCCAGCCATTTGCCGAACAGCCGGGCAGGCACGAATAACAGCATCAGCGCCCAGCCTTGCCATTTTGTTACGTCCCAGAGCGAGCCCGCCACCAGCAAGAACAACAAATATACCGGCCGCTCCATATGCTCCAGGGCTTCGCGGATCTGCGCTTTCGAAGTGCCCGGGAGATTCACCAGAATAAGCCCGACGATGAAGCAAACTACAAGGGGCGAGATCCGTAAAAAACTGGCGATGCCCGCTGTGAAACAAACCGAGCCAAGAATGAGGACCGTAAACTCGGGTCCCGCTTTGATTTTGCCGAGCATGCCCCAGACGACGCCGCCAATCATGGTTCCCATCCCGAGCGTGATAAACAACCACGCAGTGCCCGGCAGGTGCCATGCAACGGAATTGTCTTGCGGCCGGAAATAAGCAGCCACGATCAGCAAGCCTATAAACCCGGCAAGCTGCTCGAGCGTAACGATCGATGCAACACGGTCAATATGCGGTACGGCTGTCCCTCGGACCTGTAGCAACTTCGGCGCGTTATAAGCTGTCATTGCGCCCGCCGTGCCGAGCACCATCGCGTCGCGCAGAAACATCGCGTTCGCGGGCGAATGCTCGACAAATACCAGCAGGAGAGCGCATGCGGCAACAATCGTGGCGAACGGAACCGATGCCGTGATCAAGCTCACACCGCTTGTGCCCGGCATTATGGAATCGCCGAGTTTAGAATCGAAGCGGAACCCTGTTGTGAACCCGATCCAACCGAGGCCAAGCGCCAGCAACGGCCGCAGTTCCCATAAAACAGATTCCGACAGAATGCCAACCCCGCGGCTATGCGCAATCACTCCCAAAAACACAAAGGGAAGCCCAGCCGTCACGACGTTCGTTACGCGCAGTTTCTTCTCGAGCGCCTGCACGCGCGCAGTTCCCGCCAGATAAGCAAGCGCAAACAAAAACACCAGGCCGAGAACTACTTTGATCACCTCGGATGCCGAGTGAAATCCGGCTCCATGCTCAGAAACAGGCGAAGGCGGAGGCGGCGGGGGCGGTGCAATCAGGATCGGCAGCGGCGCGGGGCCTTGACTGTAAAATTCCGGGTCGAGCGGTACCTCCGGAGGCGGAGGTACTTGCGACTCGGTTGGCTGCGCCTGCGCAGCGGTATTAGTTTTCTGAACGGGCGCCGCGGCGGGCGCAGGGGTTTGCGCCGCGGTTCCTCCGGCGAAAATTAAAAGCGCAAGCAGAATAAGCCACATCGCTCTTCCTAGTATCGTGCGCTTGCTGGTCGCGTACGGTCCCGGCCGCGATGCTTCATTGCGAAAGCGCTTCTACAGTTCGTAGAGAAAGGTTTTGCCTTTGTAAAAAGACTTGGCGATCACGGTGTGCGCGAGCAGCAGCATATCGGAATGCGGGAAACCCTCTTTCAAACGCGCGGATACGGCTTCCGCAACTGGCGTGGTGGGTCCGGTTGTATAGCCGGATTTGATTTCGATACATTGCTTGTAAATCTCGCGAGCTAACTGCTGATGCAGCCGCCGGCATCGTGGATCGGCCGCTACGCACGGCAGAACCAGCCCGAGACACAGCAGCGATTTGTGCATGGAACATGATTACATGCTTTCGATCGTTTTGGGAGGCTGCTTTTCCAGTTCCGCTATGCGCCGTTCGAGCGCGCGGAGCGTTTTCAACATTTCGGGCAGCTTGGGGTAAACGGCCGAAGCGCGCAGCCAGTCGTTTGCGTCGAACGCCGGATACCCGCTGACGATCGTACCGTCCGGCACATCGCGATTCAGCCCCGATTGCGCCCACACCGTCGCGTTCTTATGAATCGTGATATGGCCCGCCGAGCCCGTCTGGCCCGCCATAATCACGTTTTCTTCGAGTGTCGTGCTGCCGGCGAGTCCGGTTTGTCCGCAGATGATGTTATCTTCGCCAACCACGCAATTGTGGCCGATCTGGCAGAGGCTGTCGATCTTTGCGCCGCGCTTCACCCGGGTTTCACCCATTGTGGCCCGGTCAATAGAAGTAAGCGTCTGCACTTCTACGTCGTCTTCGATTACCGTGCGGCCAGTCTGTACGATTTTCTGCTGCTTGCCCTCGTTGTCTTTGGCAAAGCCGAAACCGTCTCCGCCAATCGTCACGCCATTATGCAGCGTGACGCGATTACCGATCACCGAAAATTCGCGTACCGAGACCTGGGAATGCGCCGTGAAGTCATCGCCGATCCGGCAGCCTGAATAAATCACCACGTGCGGATATAGAACGGCTCGCGCGCCGATCGTCGTACCCGGACCCACCACAGCATAGGCGCCTATGGACGCATCGGAACCAATCGATGCATCCGGCGCGATGATCGCAGTGGCGTGGATACCAGGAGCTTGTCTTGGCGCATCGTAAAACAGCGCCAGAGCCCGCGCGAAATCCAGGTATGGATTTGTCGAAACGAGCGTCGCCAGACCAGTCACCTGTTCCGAGGCGATCACTGCGGCTGCGCGCGTATGCTTGGCCTTCGGCGCATATCTCACGTTCGCGAGGAATGTAATTTCCTGCGGACCCGCTTTATCGAGCGTGGAGACGCCGCTTACCATGAAGCTTGCGTCGCCATGCAGCACGCAGCCTAATTTGCCCGCAAGCTCTCCCAGGGAGAAGGACGGCATTTGCTACTGCTCAGCTACTGTGGAATTTTTCAACTCGCCGATGTGCTCGATCGAGACGACCATTTCGTCGCCCGGCTTTAAAAAAATCGGCGGCTTGCGGCTGAACCCTACTCCGGCGGGCGTTCCGGTGGAAATAATGTCGCCCGGCTCAAGGGTGAACACGCTCGACAGAAAGGCCACAAGCTCAGGAATTTTGAAGATCAGTTCCTTGGTGTTCGAATCCTGCATCACGTTCCCATTCAGGCGCAGGCTGATTTTCAGGTTATGGGGATCGGCGATTTCGTCGGCCGTTACGATCGAGGGCCCCATGGGCGCGAAGGTATCGAACGTCTTGCCCATCAGCCACTGGCTGGTCGCCTTCTGGTAATCGCGCGCCGATATGTCATTGATAATCGTGTACCCAAACACATGCTGCTGCCACTCGTCAGGCGCGATGTGCCGTCCGCCTTTGCCGATCACGAACGCCAGTTCGGCCTCATAATCTACCTGATTCGAAACCTTAGGCAGCACCACATCGTGTTCCGGTCCAATGACCGTAGTGGCGAATTTATTGAAAATCGTGGCGACCTTCGGAACTTCCGAGTTTGTCTCTTTGGCATGATCGAGGTAATTCAATCCGACGCAGATCAGCTTACGAGGAATGGGAATAGGCGCGAGCAGTTTGACCGACGACAGGCTCACGCGTTCGCCATCCGCGGCCAGGCGCTCTACTTTGGTTTGCCACAGGTCGGTATTTTCGATTGCTCCCAGCACCGACGAAAATCCCGCGGGTGCGAGGTCAACGACGGAATCCCCGATCAGCAGGCCGGCATGAGCCTGGCCGGCGGCTTCAAAAGAAACAAGACGCATGCTTGCATCTTAAGCTGTACGGCCTTTCACCTGACCGCGACTTTGGCGTGATCGCCCATTTCGCTGACATCGTGCTTTAGAAGCGCTTTGGCGAAATGGAAAGCCCGCCCAACGGCAGTAGGCGCAGAATCCCAGTACTCGGCTTTTTCGACCGATACTTTAAGCAATGCGATTTCCGGGTCTTCGAGCCCTTGCGGGAAAAACAATTTGTAAGGTGCTTTCCAAAGCTCTTCCATCTTGGCCCGGTCGCGTACCAAAAACGCCGTACCGGAAGCGGAAACAAATTTGCTTTTCTCAGGATCGGCGAAGCTGACGTTCACCTGCCGGTGCTGATCCGCTTCCTCGACTTTCGGCGCATGTGCCTTCGTGAAAAACCAGAGTTCGCCGTCGAACTCTACTTCCTGCATGGCCATCGGTCGGCTATGTAGTGAGCCGTCTTCTTCCACCGTCGTCAACATGGCGAAACGGAACCCCTTCATGAGTTCCGCAAGCTTCTTAATGTCCGTCGTTTGTTCTACCAAGGTATTCTCCAGTTAGGTTGGACTAGTCAATTTGCTAACCGTTTCTTGCCGGGCGCGTTGAATGTCCGGAGGAATAGACATGCTTCGCAGGTTCGTTCTCTTATCGTTGGCTGCGGCGACTCTGCTGTGCGCAAACGAACTACGTCAGCCCGATTTAGGAAAGCTCTCGCAGAAACAATTCCAGGAATTATTGCACAAATCGCTGAACGCAGCACAGATGAACAAGATCCGTGGGAGAACGCAGCGACGTCTGCTCGATTCCGCTGCTTGAGGTACATGTTCAGCCGAGTGGCCCCAATTCCGGTGTGCTGCATGCGCCCCCCGCGACATTTGATCGGATTGGCCGACCGGCTGGCCCGGTATGTAAGAACTGGCTGCCGAAGTAACCGGGATTTAGGAAGTGCGCGTACGCGCGATCTCGGGCGCTTCCTCCATCGGACGCGCCAAAGCGCTCTCCGGTTCCAGGTAGTAGCGCGTCAGCCCTTCTTTGAGAATGTCCAGCGCCACTTCCGGACTGTCCGCGAAACGGAACAGACTCATATCCGATTCCGAGATCATCCCGTGTTTGATCAGTGCATCGAAATTGAGGATCTCGCGCCAAAACTCTGAACCGTACAGCACGATCAGGATTTTATTTTCGAGCTTTTTCGTTTGCGCGAGAGTCAAAATTTCGGAAAGCTCGTCAAGCGTGCCGAACCCGCCAGGGAATACGACCAATGCCTTCGCCAGATACGCAAACCAGAATTTGCGCATGAAGAAGTAATGAAACTCAAACGATAGCTCGGGCGTGATGTACGGATTGGGCCGCTGCTCAAAGGGCAGCCCGATATTCAGGCCAATGCTTTTACCGCCCGCCTCTGTGGCGCCGCGATTGGCTGCTTCCATGATGCCCGGGCCGCCGCCCGAACACACCACAAAACGCCTCGGCGCGTGCTCGGGCAAGGCATTCTCCTCGGAAATGGCCCGCGCCCATTCAGTGGTGAGCCGGGCCAGTTCGCGCGCCTCGTGATAATAGCGGCTAAGCTTGCCCTCCGGCTGAATACGCGCCGAACCAAAGAAAACAATCGTGTCGTGGATCTTTTCTTCCTGAAAATGAGCCAGCGGCCACAAATACTCGGACAGAATTCGGAGCGGACGGGATTCCTGGCTTTGCAGAAACGCTTCCTCGCGATACGCCAAGGGGCGCCGCTCACCTAACTCGTCCGGCAGGGTGAGGGAATTGCGGTTTTCGGTTGCCGACAAACCACGATTGTCGCATTGCCGCGCCGCACTGCTAAAATTCGAGGCAGTGCCGGGCCGAACCGTATTCACCGTTCTGGAAGCGACTGCAAAACAGTACGGCGATGCCATTGCGCTTTATCAGCCGACCGGCAGCAAGAGCGGAACCGGATATCGAACGTATTCCTGGAACGAGTGGCTCCGGTGTTCGCGTGATATTGCCGTAGGGCTGCAATCGCTTGGTTTAAAAAAGGGCGAGATTGTCGCCGTCCTGTCTGAAACGCGAGCTGATTTTTATCTGGTTGATATCGGCATTATGGGCGCAGGCGGCGTCTCGGCTGCGCTTTACACGGCCTATCCCATGCCGGACCTTGCCAAGAACCTCAAAGATGCTGCACCCCGCTTCTTGTTCCTGGAAGACGCAAAGACTCGGGAAGCCTTGAAAGCGGCGGTGGAAACTGCCGGCATTACTTGGCCCGAGCACGAAATATTAATGACGGGCGACATCCCCGGGGTCATGACGCTTGAGACGCTGCGGATCCGCGGACAGGAGATTCTGCAGCGGGATCCGGACGCGTTCAGCAAGCTATCGGCCGAGATTTCACCCGATGACGGGGCAATTCTCTATCTCACCTCGGGAGCCACCGGCGAACCGAAAATGGGACTGACCAGCCACCGCGCTATCCTCGCCAACATCGATACCGGCCCGACCGTTTTGCCGATCGGACCGCAGGATTCCACAGTTGTTTTCCTGCCGTCCGCACATATCGCCCAGCGCATTGTCCTCGAGCTGGTGCCGATGCGAATGGGGACGCCAGTGTATTTTTCCGAGAGTCTGGCAAGATTACCAAACGAACTCCGGTCGATCCGGCCGACGATATTTCTTGCTCCTCCAAGAGTTTGGGAGCGAATGTATGCCACGATACAGACCGAGATAAAGAAGCGGCCGGCATACGCGCGTAAGCTATTTCACGGAGCGTCTGGGCCTGGGGCTTAAAACCGTCGATTACCGGCGGGAGAAAAAACCGCTGCCCGGCTGGCTAGTTCGTTCGGTAAAAATGGCCGATAAGCTCGTTTTTTGCAAAATCCGGGAACGGCTCGGCGGAAATATCCGGGTGGCCGCGTCAGGGGCGGCGCCGCTCGGCAAAGAATTGGCGGAATTTTTTGCGGCCATTGGCATGCCGCTGATCGAAGGCTACGGTTTAACCGAGGCTGGCATCATTTGTTTCAACCCGATCGCCTCCCCCAAGGCCGGCAGCATAGGGAGACTGCTACCCGGGGTCGAAGGCCGCCTGGCGGCCGATGGCGAGTTGCAGGTGCGCACGCCTGCCCTTTTTGACGGGTATTATCGAGACGAGGCGGCCACTCGCTCCGTGGTGGACCTGGACGGCTGGTTTTCTACCGGCGATATCGCCGAAGAAGACGCGGACGGATTCTGGTACATCACAGGCCGAAAGAAGGAACTCATCGTCTCTTCGAACGGCAAGAAAATCTATCCGGCGCGCATCGAGAATTTGTTCAAAGTCGAGCCTCTGGTCAACCAGGTTTTGATTCTGGGAGATAAAAAGCCGTACGTGACGGCGCTGTTGACCTTGAACACAGCTCAGGCAAAAGAGTTGCAGGACGAATCCAAAGATAAGGCAGTCGAAGCCGCGGTGTCGCGTGTCAATAAGCAACTGGCGGAATTCGAACGGATTCGTCGATTTAAAGTATTGGCAAACGATTTTTCGATTGAGCAGGGCGAACTGACACCAACAATGAAGCTTCGTCGGGCACGGGTTCTGGAGAACCACCGGGAACTCGTAAGCCAACTCTATTTAGGGCGAGAAGACTCTCCGTAAAGAGGACGTCGGCTGGAACGGCCACATCGGTCGGGGCGAATGCCTCATGCGCAGGGGCCGCCTTCGAATCCAATTCGGTTAAGAGATGGTTGACGTTAGAGTGCTGCTCTTTCAAACGAACGGCTGCTCCCAACGAAACCGCTCCGGCAACGGCGGCGATGATTCCGAATAACATGACTGCCTCCTCGATTATGGGCGTACCTGGAAATTTGTTGCGCTGTTAAAGTGTGGAGAAATCCCGGTGCATTTCTCAACCGAAGACATATATGCCGCCTTCATTTGACCAGCCGATCCGGCTGTTGCCGATATTCCGCGAACGGGTTTGGGGAAGAACCTCACTTGCGCCATATTTCTCCAAAATTCCTGCTGCCGGGAAACTCACTGAAGAACGTATCGGCGAAGTTTGGTTTACCTTTACGGAGAATCTTACGTCGGCGGGGATTTCCCTGGGTGAATTGCTGAAACGCGAGCCAGCGATTTTAGGCGAGGCGGCCGACTCGCGATATCCGGGCATCTGTCCGCTGCTTGTGAAGCTGTTATTTACGAGCGAACGTTTATCAGTGCAGGTCCATCCCGGCGACGAGTACGCCGAGGCGCATCACCGGAGCCTGGGCAAATCAGAAGCCTGGTATGTGATGGAAGCGGAGCCAGGGGCGGAAGTGGCGCTGGGATTCAAGCAGGAGATTACCCCGCAAAGATTGCGTGACGCTGCCAAGAGCGGCGAAATTGAGCAATTACTCGATTGGCGGAAAGTAAAGGCGGCCGATGTGCTGTACACGCCAGCCGGCACAGTGCATGCCATCGGCGCCGGATTAACGATTTGTGAGATCCAGCAGAATTCGGATATCACCTATCGCCTTTATGATTACGGACGTCCGCGAGAGTTGCATTTAGAGCATGGCGCGAAAGTGTCGCACCTGGGTCCATATACATTCCATCCTCAGCGAGTGGAGTTGTCCTCGTGGCGGCGAGAACTGGCGACGAGCCCTTATTTTCGGATCGAGCATCTGCGCCCGGTCGAGTCGATGCAGATTAGGGGAGGGCTGCCGTATTACCTCCTGCTGGTATGCCTGGGAGGATCCGGGATGATCGGGAGCCACGCGTTTCAGCGAGGCGAGTGCTGGATGATTCCGGCGGACAGCCGCCCAGTAGACGTCCAGAGTACAAATGCCGAATGGCTCCTCACATACACCGCCGATAAACCGACGAGCGGCTTAGAGGGCAAGTGACTACTTCGGAAAAAACGCGCTCAGCAGGATGGCGATTTTCATTGGTTTGGCTACGCTGAGGCGCTCGGTGAGCACATTGTACCGGCTACGTTCGATTTTGCACAGCAGTCGTAGGTAGATGGCGCGCAAGGCCCAAAGCGACCTGCGGCTCTGGGGATCGATCAAGTCGATCAGGGACGCCGACGCGTCATAGTAAGTGCGGGCGCGCTCGGCTTCAAAGCGCATGAGATCGCGAAAAGCATCATCCTCGATGCCGGAACGAAGCTGTTCGGGTGAAACCTGGAACCGATGAAGATCTTCCTGCGGGAGATAAATTCGCCCCATCGCGGCATCTTCCCGGACATCACGCAGAATATTAGTGAGTTGGAATGCAATGCCGCATTTTTCGGCGAGCAGCAGTGCCTTAAGCGACTGGAATCCGAAGATGTGAATGACTGTCAGGCCGACGACCGAGGCCACGTGATAGCAGTAGCGATAGAGTTGCTCGAAGGTTTCGGTCGTAGACGGCTCGATGTCGGACAGAATGCCGTCAATCATTTCGTGGAAGTAGCGGTACGGGATACGATATCGCTGCACTGAGTCGTAGAAAGCGGGCCAGACCGGGTGGCCTGAGACATCGCCGCGCAAGGCGCGATCGAGCTGGATGCGCCAGTCCATCACGGAAAGCCGGAGTTGAGCGATGTCGCTGCTCGCAGGATCGTCGCTTAAGTCATCGCAGTGGCGCATGAAGGCGTAGATGGCGCACATAGCATCACGCTGCGGCTTCTCAAGCAACAAGAAAGAGTAATAGAAATTTTTGGCGCGGCTCTTAGCGATGGACCGGCAAAAGCGATACGACGCTTCGAGTTCCTGGGCTGAGGAAGGCGATGCGATCTGTGCGATGCCGGCGGGTATATATGTTTCGGACAAAATGCGCAACCGCTTCTATTATCGGGGATAGCGGGCAGATAAACCCGTTCCCCTGAGTAAACGGGGCGCATCACCTGCCCGGGGTGATGCGCCCTCGGAGCGTCGAGACCATCCCGACGCTCGCCACGTTTCGCCAGCAGTTGACTGCTCTCCGAAACAACGAACGCCCATTCATTGTTCCGTCTGCGCGTGTCCACTCACGCGGAGCAATCCACTTTTAGCGAACGTGGAAACTCAATTTATGCGCCTTGGAAGACGGGTCAATGGCAGAGGTGAATACCGTTCGCTCCACGCACGAACCGCTATCCAACACCAGAGCGGGCTCTAATACTTCCGCTTCAAATTTTTCCACTTGATCCGTGGTCAACACCGGTTTCAAGTTTGTGAGTATCTGTTGCGCGGAAATCGCGCCCAGAGCCGCGCCGGTCACAACGCCCGGGGGCGGACTGTACTTCGAAGAACTCAGAATCGAAAGGATTCCGGTAACGGAATTCAACGTCACAGTAAACAGTGTGCCAGAACTGCGGTTCTGATTTCGCAAAATGGCAGCCAGCATGATTTGCTTTCCGATCGGCTGCAAGCCCGTATTCGATTGGGACAGCGCCTGATAAATTTCGCTGCTGACCACCGACTGCTTCGAACCGCTAACGTTACAAACGTTCAAATCGTAAGCTGTGATGCTTTTGGGCAGTCGTCCGTAATTCTGTTGAACCAACTCCGCCGGGATCGCGGTCCCGGTGATGGTAAACGTGTTTTGCGCGGAGCTCATCCCGCACGCTGCCATCAAACTCGCCAAGAGCCAAATGAAATTTCGCATTCCCTCTCCATTCACTCGGCTGAACAAATTCAACCTGCTCAAGAGATACCCTCAGGGACGTGCAGAGCAGCTCTGCTTTTATGGGGTAAGTTGTTGATTATAGAATCGCGAAATTTTTTCGGCTCGAGCGTGATTGCAGAGGATGTCCGAAAGATCGTAGAAAAGAGGAACGACTCAACCGGAGGGCACCGCGTCGGTGACCCGAAAAGTTGTCAAGCTGTACTTCACTAGGTGTCAGTGACACTCAAACGGTGATGCTAACGATCTCGCCGATGCCCAAATCGCGCAGCGATTTCTCTATTTCGGTGCGGTCGCCGACGACCATCCACACCATGTTTTCGGGCGATAGAATCGTGTGCGCCGCTTGCTCAATATCGCCGATCGTTAAAGCCGAGACGCGGCTCACATAGCTGTCATAGAAGTTAAGCGGAAGCCCAAGCTGCAGCAGGTCGCCAAGCAGATTACCAATAGCGTTCATAGTCTCGTGCGAGCCAGGCAACTCAAAGATGAGCTGTTGTTTAACTTTGTCCAGTTCTTCGGTCGTGACCGGCTTCGCGGCGGTGATGCCAGTTACTTCTTTTAGAATTTCAGCGATAGAATCGGCGGTTTTATCCCCCTGGACCGAAGCATAGGCGAGAAAAGGACGCTGCGCGCGCGCGGCGTAGAGCACCGAACCGGCGCCATACGACCAGTGCTTGTCTTCGCGCAGGTTCATATTCAAACGCGCGCCGAACGTGCCGCCGAAAACTGTGTTCATGGTTTCGAGCGCCACTTCGGTTTCCGCCTGCGCGGGCGCGGCAATCGTGCCCCCGATAACCACCGATTGCTGCGCGCCTGGTTTATCTACCAGATAGATGGCCGGTTTAGCCGGACGGGGCACCGGATCGAGATTCTTGCGCCGGATTTCGCCGGCTTGCCAACCGCTAAAGAGCGCTTCGAGCTTCGGTTTGATCTCAGCAAGCGTGGTGTCGCCGACTACAATCAGCGTCGAGTTGTTCGGCTTGAACCAGTCGCGGTGATAGCGAATCGTGTCTTCGCGTGTGAGCTTTGCGACTTCGTCCTCCGCGCCGGACCCGGTGAGCGGAACTCCGTAAGCGTGACCTTTGCCGAATAGAATCGGCGGAAGTGCGCGTAAGGCCATTTGCAGCGGTGTAACCTTTTCATTGGCAATGGCGGAGAGCTGAAGCTGCTGCTGGCGGGTAGAAGTCAGCTTCCGGGAAGATGGGATCGAGAATAACCTCTGCATACAGATTCAGCGCGTCATCCAGCGTGTCTTTGAGCGCAGAAAGAAAAACGGTGGAGGTATCGAGATTGCATCCGCTATTGATCTGGGCACCGAGCGATTGCAGTTCATCGCTGATATCGAGCGCGGTTCGTCGAGTCGTTCCGGAGGTAAGCAGGGAAGAGGTCAGGCGCGCCGTGCCGGGAGTGGCAAACTGATCGGCAGCGAAGCCGGCATCGACGTCGAGCCAAAGATTAACGACCGGGATTTCGTGGCGTTCGGCAAGTAGCACGCGGAGGCCATTGGATAGGCTGTCTTCCTGTATTCTGGGCAGCTTCAAATCGTGCGGCTGACCGGGAGCGGGCGCCTGATCCCGCGGCTCCACGCGGCGCCGGCTGCACGGTTGCCTCAAACGGCAGCACTTCGAGGACATAAACGCCGTCGGAGAGCCACGCGCGCGCGGTCTCGGAGAGATCGGCAAGAGTTGCGCGCTCGATATTCTTCAAGCGCTGCTGGTAGCCGTTGGGCCGCCCGAGGTAGGTTTGGCTAGTGGCCAGAATGTCGGATTTCCCACCGAAGCCGCCGATGCGCTCGATGCCGCGCACGAATCCGGCGAACGATTGCGTCTTCAATCGCTTGATTTCCTGCGGAGCCGGACCGTTCTCCAGAAAGCGCAGCAGTTCTTCATCGATCGCCTGCTCAACGCGGCGCAGATCGATTCCCTGTTTAGCGGTGGCGACGATGACGAACTGGCTCCCGATCTCCCGCTCGTCTAAATAGGCCGCGACTTGCGTTGCGATCTGATCGTCATAGACCAGGCGTTTATAAAGACGCGAACTGCGGCCCGAAGATAGAACTCCGGAAATGAGACGAAGGTGATCGGCCGCCAGCGTACCGAAACCCGGAACATTCCAGGTCTTGTAAATACGGCTTTGTGGAACGCGATCCTGCACGGTTTCGCGCTGTTCGCCAGACATTTTGGCAACCCAGGCGCGCTGGTGAGCGACTGGAGGTCCGGGCGGAATATCGCCAAAATAGCGCCGAACCTTCTTTTCGGCTTCCGGGGCGGTGATATCGCCTGCCAACACCAGCACGGCATTCGAAGGCGTGTAATACGTCTTGAACCAGTTGCGGACATCGTCGAGGGAGGCGGAATCCAGATCTTCCATAGAGCCGATAACGGTATGCGCGTATGGATGGGCTGCAGGGTAGGTGGCTTTGACGACCAGGTCCTCTACGATCGCGTACGGCTGGTTATCGCCCTGCCGCTTTTCGTTTTGCACGACGCCGCGCTGCAGGTCAAGGATCTCCTGGCTGATGGTGTTGTAGAAGTGGCCCATGCGGTCCGATTCGGCAAAGAGCGCGAAATCGAGCGCGGAGGTCGGGACGTTTTCGAAGTAATTGGTTCGGTCTTCGCTGGTGGTGCCGTTGAGGTCGGTAGCGCCGATGCGCTCCATGGATTCGATATAACTGCCGGGAAGATGCTCGCTACCGCCGAACATCAGGTGTTCGAAGAGGTGGGCAAAGCCTGTTTTGCCGGGCTTTTCGTTTTTCGAGCCGACGTGATACCAGAGGTTAAGGGCAACCACGGGAATCTTGTGATCTTCGTGAACCAGTACTCGTAATCCGTTATCGAGGACCAGTTCTTCGCAGGAAATTTCCAGATTGGAGAAGTGCATCGAGGCGTGAACCGACACGATAGCAAATGGCGAATGGGGAACCGGAGGTCAGGAGTTAGGCGTGAAAAGCTTGGGCCGGTTTTGGGCAAGGGCTCTATCGAGCACGGCGAAGAAGCCGGGTTCGTTTTCAAGTTCCAGTTCAATCGCTAGCCAGGCGAGATCGAGCGGGGCGATGACGTTCTCGAGGTGATTGGGGCAGTTGATACGGTCCTTTTCCGTGGTAACGAGGATATCGGCGCCGGCGAGTCGCGCTTGATGAGCAAGGCGCTGCATGTCGGTCGGAGTATAGGCCTGATGATCGGGAAAAGACCAGCGAAACACGACGTCGATGCCGAGCAATTGTAAAGTCCGCCAGAAATTCTCGGGATTGCCCAGGCCGCAAAACGCCCCAACGCGGCGGCCTGCGAGCGTCGGCAGCGTCTGGCCGTCGGGATAGAGATGCCAGGAGCGCGCCAACAGCCGGGTACGGAAGATCGGTGCGGCGGGATTGAGCTGTTCAAGACGCCGGCTGACGGCCTGGTAACGGAGAGCCTGTTCGGCCCGCGTGACGACAAACAGGTCGGCGCGGGCGAGCGCGCTGAGCGGTTCCCGGAGACGACCCAGCGGCACGACTTCTTCGCCGCCAAACGGGTCCAGCCCGTCGATTAAAACAATGTCGAAGGTACGTTCAATACGAGCGTGTTGGAAGGCGTCGTCGAGTACGAGGGTGTCGATTTCGGGGAACTGCCGGAGGAGGATTTGTGCGGTCTCATAGCGCTTTGCGCCGATGCCCACGGGAACGGGAACTGAGCGCAGGAAGATCTGCGCCTCATCGCCCGTGACGGCGGCAGAAATTTTCGTACCCGGAGCGAGAATGACATATTCGGAGGGATAGCGGCGGCGGTAGCCCCGAGTGAGAATCGCTGGTGAAAACCCTCTGGCGAGCAGACGCTTGACGAGAAAGATTGTGAACGGCGTCTTGCCCGCGCCGCCCATTGTGATGCCACCCACGCTGATGACCGGTGGCGTAATCGGGCGCGCGGCGAGCGCAAAGTGCCCGCCTTGCCGGCGCTTCAATTTGCCGCCTTTCGTCCAAAGAACCGACAAAGGCGCGAGGGCCGACCGGGTAAAGACATTGAAGACGTTCCGGCGGCAGGCAGCGTAAAACAGTGGCCAGAGCCGCTGCGCGATTGCCTCGGCGGTTCCGCGGCGCGACTCCACGGCACGGGAGCCCCGCGCGCCAAGTTCGCGACCATTTTGCAGGAGGTCGCGCACGGCAGGGGCCAGGTCTTCAGGCTTAGCAATTTGGCGCAGCGCATTGGCGGATCGGAAATCCGCCGCGATCGCTTCGAAATTTTCCATATGAGGACCGACGACGATTGGCACTCCGGCCGCCGCCGGTTCCAGAATGTTGTGACCGCCGCGCGGGGCGAGCGTTCCGCCTATAAACGCGGCATCGGCTAAATGATAAATGCCGGCGAGTTCGCCCATTGTGTCGAGCAGCAGTACCCCAGGCAGCTCGAGCTTCGGGCTGGATAGCGTTTTCATCGTGGTGCGACGCAGGAACGGAATTTTGCGGTCGGCCAATTTCCCGGCGACCGGGTCGAAGCGCGCGGGCTGGCGCGGCGCAAGGATGACCAGCAGTTTCGGGAATTCGGGGGCCAGCGCCTCGAAAGCGTCGAGCACCAGATCGTCTTCGTCGATCGCGTGTTTCACCAGGCTGCCGCGTTCGTTAGGGCCGACGGTACTGGCCGCAACCCAGACCTGCTGTGCGCCGAAGGTGTCGAGCGCGATACGCCGAGGGGCAGCTGCCGCGTCGTATTTCAGATTTGGCGCGATGCTCAGTCTGTCCTCCGGTGCTCCGAGTTCGGCATAGCGGCAGCGATCCTCTTCACCTTGCACCAGAATCACGTCGGCGAGTTGAAGGACGGGACCGAAGAATCGCCTGGCCAAACGGTAGCGCGGCCAAGTTCGTTTGGAAATACGGCCATTCACGATCGCGAGCTGCGCGCCCGACGCCTTCGTCTCCGCGTAGAGATTCGGCCAGATTTCGGTTTCGAGCACGATGAGCAGCGCTGGTTGTATGACTCGTAGCACGCGGCGCAAGCATGAAGCGTAATCAAACGGACAGTAGAAGATGCCATTGACCTCGGCGGCGGCATGCTCTTCGGCAAACTGACGCCCCGCCACCGTGGCAGTGGAAAGGAAAAGGCAGACCAGCGGCTCTTCTGCACGGAGGGCCCGAAGCAGGGGCAGTGCTGAAGCTACTTCACCCACGGAAACGGCGTGCAACCAGATGGCGCCCGAGTTCGTCGGAGTGAACGATCGCGGCAGGATCCCCAGGCGTTCCGCGAAATGGCGCCGATAGGCGGGATTCCCGGCAAGCCGTGCGAGACAATACAGGGCGACGACGGGTAAGAAGAGAAATTGGAGTAGCCGGTAAAGGAGCAGAACGCGCTTGGGTCCAAGAAATCGATTCGTGATTTTGAGTATAACGTCCGTTACGGCGTCACTGGCGGTGCTTTGGGCTAGCGATGCAGCACGTTTCCAGCCGGGCCCGGCAGCCACTTACGCTCACCAGCAGTCAGAAAACGTAGTGGTTGGGGCAAAACCGTACGACACCCAGGAACTGGTGAATAGCGCGTTCGGCAAGAAGATCGATTTTGCCAAATACGGAGTGGTTCCGGTGCTGGTAGTGGTCGAGAATAAGCGGGGCAAAGCGCTTGATTTACAGGAGCTCGAAGCGAACCTGGTGGCCTCCGACGGCCGGCACACAAAGGCGGTTCAAGCGGAAGATTTGCCGTTCCTGGCAACGGCCGGGAAGCATCCTTCGCAAACGGGAGTGCGCAGCCCAATCCCGTTGCCGAGGAAAAAGAATCCGCTGAACGCGCCGGAGATTATGGAGCGGGCGTTTGGGGCGAAAATGATCGCGCCTGGAGACACAGCGAGCGGGTTCCTCTATTTCGAAGCTAAAGAGGAAGCAGGCGACAAATTGTATCTGGATGGCATGCGGGACGCAGGCTCCGGGAAAGAGTTGCTGTATTTTGAATTTGCACTGACAAAGTAGTTGAGTGGTACCGTACAGGCTTTGTTGGATGTACATGTGGTACACTGGCGATTGTGACTGTCACTGATGTCAGGAAGAATCTGTTTGCTCTGGTAAAGCACGTCGGGGTGAGCGGCCAGCCGGTGGAATTCAGCTACGACGAAAAACTCTTCGAACTGGCGCCTAAAGAGCCTCAATCGAAGCTCGACCGGATCAAGCCCATGGCGTTGCTGGCTTTTCCAGAGGCTCTGGACGGCGCGGACGCTCAAATCAGAGAGGAAATGAACGCCGAGTGGCAAAAGGATCTGGCTGACCTTTGATCTACCTCGACACGATTGTTGTCGTCAGGTTGTATGAAGGCGATCTGAAAAAGCTCTCCGCGGTTGCCCGCAAAAAGATCGACGCCGAGCCCGTTGCGATCTCACCCATGGTTTTGCTCGAACTGCAATACCTCTATGAGATCCAGCGAATCTCGGTCGCACGCGCACGATGTCTTCACGAAGCTTGAAGTGGAAATTGGACTGGCCGTTTGCAACCTGCCGTTCCCGAAAATTATGGCGAGCGCGGTACATGAGAATTGGACGCGCGACGCCTTCGATCGGGTAATCGTTGCGCAAGCAAAGGCCGCCGGAATGATGCATCTGGTCACGTTCGACAGTTGTATACAACAGCACTACAGTCAGTCATTGCAGTGAAATTTCAAAGCGTTCCCTAACGCGCCGCGCGATATCTTCGAAAGCAGAGTCACTCCGCAAAGGCACAAAAGTTTGATCCACCGTGACAGCCAACATCTGCGTCTCTCGCCGGTTCAAGCAAGCCGACACCTGCGCGAGCGAGTAGTAGCGAGCTTCCTGGCCGGTATATGCCGCTTTCTGGGCGACTAGCATTTGCCTCAGCATGCCCTTCGCGCCATTCTGAGCCAAACTTTCTCGCCAGCTTCAGCGACCGCAGCGGCTTTCGGGTCATGAGAAAGTTGCGGACCCTTTGCAGTTCTTTGAGGTAATCCGGTACTGGTGGGGCGAGAGGAACTGCGGGTCGGCGGTAGACCTCTCTTCCAGTAGCGTTCTCGATGCCTCGATTTGCCCGAGTCCAAGAGAATCAGGCCCTCGTCTGCCTTGCTTGGGGCCGGTGTTGCTGGCTTGGCGGCTATTCGAAGTTGGCGTAAAGCGGAGCCTTCCCGTTCAGTTCCAATAATTACGATCAAGGTTCCGGAACTGGACGGCTTCGGCCAGGTGTTTTGCGGTTACCGGTTCGCTGCCGCCTAGATCGGCTACGGTACGAGATACCCGCAAAATCCGGTCGTGGGCGCGGGCCGAAAGGTTCATGCGCCGCACGGCCATTTCAAGTGTGCGTTCGCCGCTTTCATCGAGGGCGCAGAGCGTGCGGAGTTGGGACGCCGGGATTTGGGAATTATAGAAACCGCGCTGGCGTTGAATATCGCGAGCAGCTTCGACGCGGGCGCGGATTTCGGAGGACGAGACGCCGTCATGCTTGCTGCGCAGCTCTTTGTAGGGCACGGCGGGTACCTCAATGTGAAGGTCGATGCGATCAAGCAGCGGGCCGCTCACTTTCGCCAGATAGCGTTGGATGATTCCGGGCGTGCAACGACACTCGCGGGTGGAATCGCCATAAAAGCCGCAAGGGCAGGGATTCATCGCAGCCACCAGCATCAGGCGGGCAGGAAACGTTAATGTTCCATTGCTCCGGGCGAGAGTCACAGAACCTTCTTCGAGCGGCTGTCGCAATTGTTCGAGCACGCCGCGTGGAAATTCGGGAAGTTCGTCCAGGAACAGGACGCCCTGGTGCGCCAGACTAACTTCTCCAGGCCGCGGACTGCCACTTCCACCCCCGATCAGCCCGGCATCGGAAACGGTATGATGCGGTGCGCGGAATGGACGGCGCGAGAGAATCCCAATTCCAGGGGGCAACACGCCGGCTACGCCGTGGATCTGCGTGGCTTCAAGCGCCTCGGGAAATGTGAGTTTCGGAAGGATTCCGGCGAAGCGCTTCGCGAGCATGGTTTTGCCTGACCCGGGCGGACCGATCATGAGCACGTTATGGCTCCCGGCCGCGGCCACTTCGAGCGCTCGTTTCGCCATAGTCTGTCCTCGCACATCGCTAAAATCTGGCGTCGAGGGGCCGGAGGCATGGGTCTCCGAGTGCGTGGGTTTGGTGGGAGTAAATGCTTCCGGTGTGTTGAGGAATTGGACAACTTCGGCGAGATGACGGAGCCCAAATACCTGAATGCCCTCGGCGACGGCGGCTTCGGCGGCGTTATCGGCAGGCACAAGCAGATTGCGGATTCCTTTGCGGGCAGCGCAGACAGCGATCGACAGCGCACCCCGGACCGGGCGTAGACTGCCGTCAAGCGACAGCTCTCCGACGAGCATATGTTCATCCGATTTGCCGACCGCTCCCATGGCTCCAAGGATGGCGGCGGCCATAGGCAGGTCGAAGCCGGCGCCCTCTTTTCGGAGGTTCGCCGGTGCGAGATTTATGGTGACCGATTTGCTCGGATACCCGAAGCCGGAATTCAGCAGGGCAGACTTGATACGCTCGCGACTTTCTTTGACGGCGGCGTCCGGCATGCCGACCGTGACGAAGTCGCGCGCGGTACCTGCCGGGTACATGTCCACTTCCACATCGATAATATGCGCGTCGATTCCCTGAATTGCTGCGCTGTAGGTGCGGAAGAGTGCCACACAAGCTAGTACCGGTTCGCGAGAATCCTTCTCAGTGGCAATCCGGTTAAGACCTTGGCCGAGCGCTGCTTAAGCGGCTTTTTGACCTGCCATTTGCGCCTGCGAGGCTAACCATTTCGTATTCTCTTCGGAGGTCAGCATCTCGACTCGTTCCGCCAGAAGCGCCTGGGGGTTATCGGCCTTCAGGTAAGCGCCGGAGCGGCTCAGATAGAAGTACTTCTCCCGTTCCAGGGCTTCGGCTGTCCCGCGATAACTGGTCCAGTTTGCATAACATTGATTGAGTTGCTGGACACCTTCGAGGATAGAAATAAAGACGCCGAGCGCGGCGGCGCATTGCATCCCGTACCGGCCTCCAGAGGTTGTGACGCAGGGAATCAGGGCAGCTGACGCGAGCGTCGCGGTTTTCAGGGATTTGTAAATGGTTCGGTTGAGGCGGCTGCGCCGGTCATACCAGGAGAACTGGCTTTCGAGGCGTTCTAAGGTGACTTGCTCGGCAGTGGCCGGGGTGTTTGAAATGGTTTCTGAAAGACCGGACATAGTATTTCCTCTTGCCCGACAGTCTGGCTGCTGCGGTTCTCCCGAGGCTCCGGCGGCCGCTCTAAGCGGCTGAATTAGAACAAGAAGGAGTTTTTTTGAGAATTGTGATCAGCCTCGGCGGCCGAAAGTACCGCCGCCTACGAGTCCAAGATCGAGGATGACCGCGATGAAGATGAATACCAATTGCGGGGGCCCCAGATGAGTGCCGTACGCGCGAACGATATAGCTATAGACGATCAGTGTTAATGGCAGGAAAAGGAAGCCCAGAACCGGGATGATCACTCCATGGTAGAGTCCGGTAAAAAAATTAGTGAAGAGCCAAAGCAGAACGATGGCGATACGGGGGAAGGCAATCGCTAGAACGGCTAGTAGACATGGCATGATCTTCTGATTTTAGAGTTTAACCTGCGGCAAATCTCGGGGATGCATCACTGCCAGTACTGCCACTGGCCACCCGCGATCACGTAGGCACTGAGCAACGCATTAGTAACCGCATGCATCAGGATACAACTGGCCACCGACTTGGTGCGGATCATCCAGAGGTTATAGATAATGCCCGTGAGAAGGCCGACGTCCCAATAGGGCCCATGCTCGGAGGCGAATAAAATGGCGGTAACCCAAAAGGCAAAGGGAGCATAAGTGCCGAGGGCAACCCGGCGAAAATCGGGATTGATGAGCCACCGCATCAGCCAGCCGCGCCAGAACAACTCCTCGACTACCGGTACAATCACGACGGCGCGAATGGTGCGCCAAGCCAGGATCCAAGGGCTGTGTAGAGCCTGCGGCTGCAACGAGGAATGGATGTGCCCGATGACCCCATTGGAAAAAAGAATATTTTGACGATAGGCGGGAACGAGAACATCCGGCAAAATCCAGAGGACAAAAACTGCAGCGCCGAGGGCGATACTGGCCAATGGCTGAGCCGGCCGGAGCGAGAGATCGCGCGGCCAGCAAACCAGGCAAACTGCCGCGAGGCAAAGCACTCGAAACGGCGAACCCCAAAAGGACTCCAGCCTAAGCGCCCCCCCGAGAGCGAGGAACACCAGGAACGCAGCGAAAGGAGCAGCGTATAACCAGGAAGGATAGTCCTCGCGCCAGCTGGCGGTTTGCGTGGTCAACTTACGATCCGGAACCTTAGCCGATCTGTCCGACAAAATTCCGGATCTGATCTTGTTGTTGTGGGGCAGCAGTTTTCATCGCCTTTTCGGCCTCGTCGCGCGCTCCCTGTTTGTCGCCCTGTTTCAACAGAGCCATGGCCAGGTGCAGGCGGAAGGTGGAATTCTGCGGTTCGTCTTGCACAACTCTGCGGAAAATTTGCAGTGCCTCGGTGTTGAGGTTTTTCTGATAATAAACGTAACCGAGGGTGTCCGAAACATCCGGGCTGTTGGGAACCTGGCGTTGCGCCTTGGTCGCGAGAGTCATGGCCTGATCCAGATTCTGTCCCGATTCCGCATTCAAGAAAGCGAGGTTATTTAGCGCGAGTGTGTTTTGCGGTTCAATGCCGAGTACTTTGTTATATGCGTCGGCCGCTTCCTTTTTCTTGCCGGTCGCATCCAGCAACAGGGCCTGGTTTAGAATTGCGGCAGCATTACGCGGATTGATCGAGATCGCCTGCTCGAACGAACTCATCGCAGCATCACTCCGGCCGATGCTACGCTGCAATACTCCCATTCGGATCCAGGCATCTTCATACTTCGGGGAAGTTTGTAAAACAGTCTTCCACTCGGCAATGGCAGCTTCGGCATATTGCTTTGCGCGCTGCTGATCGGTTTTGGCGACGAGACTGGCCGCAGTAGCCTCGAAGTTGGCGAATTCTGAGCGCAGAGCGTCGCTTTTGGGGTTCTTCTGCACCACGTCCTGCATTGCACGTACGGCATCATCCACTTTCCCCTGAGCCATCTTGATTTTTTGCAGGCCGATATATCCGCGAACATCGGGAGGATTGGATGCCCAAACTTTCTGAAACTGTTCCTGCGCCTTCTCCGGCTCTTTCTGCTGCAGGTAGATCGAAGCGAGCTGCAGACGGGCATCATTGATGTGCGGAAAGCTCGTAACCAGATTTTCCAGCTCGGTCTGACCCTGACCAGTCATCCCCGAAGCGACAAGGGCCTGTGCGTGGGAGAGATGGGCTTCCGGATTCGCCGGTTCCACCTTAAGCACGCTTTCCGTTTGCTGGATTGCCTTACCGTACTCTCCGCGAGCATTGTAAATCCTGGCAGCGAGGAGATTTGCCTGGAGAAGATGCGAATCGTGCCGCAGGGCCTCAAGAGCTTCCGTAAGTGCTCCATCGGTATTATTCAATCCAAAATAAGCTTTGGCCAGATCCAGATGGAGAATTGCGAGGGAAGGATTGCGCTGGACAAGGGTTTTCAATTCGTTGACAGAGCTCGTCAGATCAGCTTTGGTGCCGCCCTGTAGAAGCAGCGAGGCATAAAGTTCGTTTGCGGTCGTGTCTTTCGGATTCTTGGAGGCCAGTTCTTTGGCGATCGTAAGCGCCTCTTTCTGCTTGCCCATCATCCCGGTGACGGCAACGATCCGCTCCTGGTAGCCGATCGCCTGTTTGGGATCTTCTTTCACTCCCGCGTTGTATTGCTGAAGTGCCTCGTCATATTTCTTAGAGCGAACGTAATAATCACCAACCAATTGATGCGCATTGGGGAAAGCCTTGGGATCTGTCAGGAGCCTCTGCATTACGCGTTCCCCTTCATCGCCACGCTTCACCGCAAGCAAATAGTTGGCCAGGTTGACGGCTGCGGGAGCAGAAGTTGGGTCGTTTTTTACGCGATCCTGCAGCGTTGCCTCCGCCTTTTTCGGATCGTTGGCCCGGCTGTATTGCAGAAACAGGAAATCGTAACCCGGTCCCCACGTCTTGTCGTGCGCAAGCATGTCCTGGATCAAAGCCGTAGCCTGATCCTGGTGGTGCTCGGCAACAAGGGTCTGCGCGTACCAGCCGACCAATTCCGGCGAGTAAGGATGTAGATCGTTTGCTTTCCGGAAGTCTTCCAACGCGGTCGCCGGATCGTTGTCGGCTAGAGCGATCAGTCCTTTCACGCGATAGCTTTCGAACGAGTTCGGGGCATGGGCCGAAATCTTCTCGCTGAGTGCGCGGGTTTCATCGAGCATGGTCCGGAACTTACGCGTATCACTCGCATATACCGCAAGATAGATTTCGGAAAGTTTCACCTCGGCATCCGTGTTATCCGGCTTGAGGTCGATCGCCCGGCGCAGATAACCGATCGCTTGCGCAGGTTGGTGTTGATCGATCAGGTTAAGCCCTTCGCGGTAATACGCTTCCGCATTGGTCTTGTCCTTGGCGATGACCTTCTGGTACAAAATGGAAGCTTCTTTGTACTTCTTGTTCTGATGATATTTATTTGCCGTAGCCATGAGCTTCTCGGGATTCTGCGTACAAGCAGACGAGAACAACAGGGCTCCGAGCAAAGCTAAGGCGAAAGCAGACTTCATAAAAATTCGGGTACTCACTAGGATTGTAGGAAAAGACAGCTATTCCGTTCAATTAAGTATGAATCAATTGCGGGAAACATGTCCTGTCAGATTTATCGGTAAACGCGTACGAAACTTTAGGATTTGTAACCGATGGATTGCCTTCAGGACGTACGCCCCGGAACAGCGGCTATAATTTGCCTTAGCGTGCGCTTCTTCTCCTTCGTTTTTGTAATGCAACTGATGGCGCTAAGCTTTGCCGCAAGCGCCCAAACCGCCCATACCCCGGCCCATCACACGGCACGACACGGTTCCGAGGCGGAATTGCCGGCAGTCACTCTACCCACTGAACCGGGCGAATACGCGATCATCTATACCTCGATGGGGAATATCGTTTGCCGCCTACTTCCTCATCTGGCACCCAAGGCGGTCGCGAATTTCGTCGGCCTGGCCCGCGGCACAAAGCCCTGGGCCAATCCCGTGACGGGCAAGACCATGCATTCGCCGCTCTATTCCGGCACCACGTTTCATAGAGTGATACCTGGCTTTATGATCCAGGGCGGTGACCCGGAAGGCACCGGGGAAGGCAGCCCGGGGTATCAGTTCGAAGACGAGATTGCTCCCAACCAGTCCTTCGATAAACCGGGCATTCTTGCGATGGCCAATAGCGGTCCGAACACTAATGGATCGCAATTCTTCATTACGGTAGCTCCCGCGACTCACCTGAACGGACATTATTCCATTTTCGGCGAAGTCGTATCCGGTCAGGATGTGGCGGACTCCATTTCCCAAGTGCCGACGGATCCGGAAAACAATAAGCCTCTGACTCCAGTCAAAATTGTTCGGATCACCATTCGTACGGTGCACGCGAGCGCAGCGCGTCCTGCCGCCCCCAAAACCTAGCCTGGCTCAAGGCACGATGGCGATCGGCGCTCGCCAGAATGCTGCTTTCTTCTCTCCTGGTTCGAGCACCGTGAGCTGGCAATCGTACCTCCCGGGCGGCAGTTTCGCAACGTTGAACTGCAGGTTGAGTGGAACAGTCCGAACCGTGTTACTGAGTCCCTCGGTCGCTTCGACCGGCGGTGTTTCGAATATCTTATGCTGACCGTTGTAAAGGGTGAGAAACGCTACTAGCGGTTGGAACGTTTGAGCACCCTGTTCGTAGGCCTGCAAATAAACCCACACTGGCCGGCTCTTACTGAAAACGCGCGTCACGCTGGGCACCAGCTTGATTCCGCCGGCGACGAGAGGATTAGTATTCTCGCCATTGCTTTTCTTGGCCGCGACGTTATAGAGCGCTTCGGAAATTTTCACGCGCTGGCCGCTTAGTACTACCGAGCTGATAGGGACACGCTTCTCCACTTTGTTCAAGTTTGGGATGACGAAGCTCGACTGATATGTTCCGATGCGCCCGGTCTCATCGTCGCGGGCGAGAAACTTGATCACGTACTTGCCAGGCAGGAGTGTAAAGCCCGTGTCGTACTCAACGGGCCGTTTGGCCAGTTGCGCAGCAGTTTCGTCACTTAATTTGACGTTGATTTTGTCCCGCACATTGGTCTGGGTGATTCCATAGCGATCTTTAATTTCGCCGACGAAATCGATCAAGGTGTGTTCGGCGCCCCGGCGCTTGGCCAGCGCGAGTTCACTGCCTGGAATTTTCACAATCACAGGGACGAAATACTCGGCCCGGTTCAACTGAAAATAATCGACCTCCATCGCGATGGTGAGGTCCGTGATGGGGTTCGGCAGCATCAAGGCATCTTCCAATTGGCGTTCGCGGTCGTCGGCGGTAAATCTGCGGAACTCTTTGTCTGCGTAATAGCCCTGTCGGTAATTCAGCTTGGCGGATAAATCTCTGGTCAGCGTGATCTTCACGCGGCGGAAGCGGCCATCGCGCGCGGTCTGGGTCGTGTAGTAGGCGAGGATGTAATAGGTCGACGTGGCGTGCTGCGCGTCGAGCATCCCCTTGGTCAGATCGTTGTAATCGAGCAGAGCTTTTCCGCCGGTATCGTTGCCGAGCGCGTACAGGGTATCTTGCGAAAGCTCGAGATTCATGGTCGTCGCCTGGGCGGCGGCTCCGGAGTACATATCGGCCCCGCCCGGCGATCCCTTTGTGGCATCGCCCATAGGCGGTTCTGCCACCAGGCCGCGCGCATCGATGGGCCAGAAGGAAACGCCAGCTCGAATCGCGGCATTCACAGTGGCGTGGAGCTGCGCCTGGTTATTCATTCCATTCAGCCTCAGTCCGCTCGCGAAATAGATAAGCGACTTCTTTTCGTGAAGCTGGCCGAGCATTCCGGCCGCCGTTTGCAGAGCCGATAATTGCCGGTCGGTGTTGAAGATATTGAATTCGCTGTCGTCCTGACCGAAGGCAAACCCTGCGTCCGGCGTCCCGGCGTCGTTTCCGCTTTCCGTGAAGCCTTGCCCGGCGCCCAGCATCTCTCCTGTAAGCATGGTTTGCAAAATGCTCAGCAGGCGGTCGCGGCTGGCTGTGAAGTCCTGGAGCACGTCCACCGCTCCTCCGCTGTAACGCATAATGGCGATCAGGTCCGCGGCTGTCATTTGGGTGCGCACGAATTTCATGGCGGCCTGCAAGGCTCGCCTCTGATCGGCGAGCGGCATCGCCGTCATATCGAAATAGAGAGCGAGCAGGCGATGATCGCGATATTGATTAACTCCAGGGATTTCGGCCATAATGCGGGTCGGCGTTAGCCGGCTATAGAGTTGGACATGCTCCGGACGAGAACGATCGGGCGGCGCCTCTGGTTTTTCCGGAAGCTTTTGCTCTTCGAAAAAGCGGATCTGTTGAGGTACGCCGTTTTCCGTAACCGTGAAATCCTTGGCGGTGAGGCCTTCAATCGGCGCCCCCGATTTATCGGTCACGCTCACCGTCTCGACCACGAGTTGCGTGCTGGTGGTGAATGTCGGCTGTTGCGCTCCCAGGAGCAGCGTGAAGGAGAGCAGTAATCCAATTCGCCGCATTTCAGAACCTCAGTCGCAGCATGGTCTGAATGCTGCGCATGGGATTCGCGCTCGCCGGCAACCCGAACTGCGCGTTGTTAATCACGGTGACCCAATTGGTATAGGTGACGTGGTTCAGGGCGTTGGTCGCATCAAATCGCAGGTCGAGGTTTAACCGGTCCCGCAGGCGAAATGTGCGCCCTACAGTAGCGTTGAGAGTGAATTGATTCGGGCCTGAGATGATGTTGCGTCCGGCATTGCCCCATTGGCCCGCAAGCGGAGCTGCGAAAGCCGCCGGGTTCAATGAGAGTCCGGAAGGCGCGGCGTAGAGGGGCGCGCCTGTGTAGTCGGGACGGATACTTCCGCTGACGCCCGTGCCCGGGACGGCTGCGAAATAGATTGGATTCTCAGGCAGTCCACTGCCCGCGGTAATCAAGGTGGCGAACGTCCATTCTTTCAGAAGAGTCCCGGTCCAGCCTCGTAATAGCGTTCCTCCGCGTATGCCCATGCCGCTGGTGTACTGAATTTGAAGAGATAAAAGATGGCGCTGGTCGAATGTGGAGCGCCCTCGCTCGGCGGCCAGATTCAGCCAGTTTTGCGCAATCACGGGCGTTTCCGCTGCGCTAGCCGTGGGAACCGCACTGCCGATCTGGTTCGTTTGCGGAGGCGGCGGATTCTGCGCGGTGGGATTGGAAGTTCCCGGTGTGGTGGTCACTGGGCCCTGGCCGCCCAAGGAGGCAACATCATCTATCGATTTCGAGAAAGTGTATTGCGCGATTGCGGTAAAGCCGTTATGCAGTCTGCGGCGCACTTGAATCTGGGCGGCTTCGCGAATCGAGTTACCATTCGAGGTCAGGTACGTATAACCCGAGTAGCACGCGGGACAGGGATTTACCGCTCCGATTGGAACTGTGTTTGGCAGGAACTCCTGTAATCCGCGCGTGCCTTTGATGCCCGAATACGTTGCCAGCAGTTGCAGAGAACCGGGGAGATCTCGCTGCACAGACAGCTGCCAGTTCTGCGCATAGCCGACACGGAAGTTTGGATCGATGCCGAACGTATTCGGAACACTCCCGGGTGAGGCATTGAAACCGTTCGCTAGCGTGAGGGGGTTCAGCGGGCTATTCTGCACGCTCAGTGCTTTCGAGAGCGGCGGCTGCTGCGCGAGTTGCACAGCGATCGACTGGTAAACCGAAGTATTGTCGTACACGCCATAGCCGGCGCGAACGACCATGGATGATCCGGCGAGCGGCCGCCATGCCACGCCAACCCGCGGTTCCCAGCCGGCTCTGTCCGGGCGCATCAAGGAATTGGGCAGGCGCTGGCCGGTGAGAAGCCCAACCGGATTGCTTGCCAGCACGGGAGCGGCCTGCGCGAAACCGGGCAAGACATCGAGATTTACCAGCCGGTTGTAGAGCTCCGTAATCGGCGCTCCGTATTCCCAGCGCAATCCGGCGTTCAGCGTCAAACCCGCATTCACGCGCCAGTCGTCGTTCGCATAGCCGTCGTAAACCGGTTGCCGGAAGTATTTATCGGCATTGCCGAAAGCGATCGAACTCGTGTCAGGAATGCCGCGTAAAAAATCGCCGAAATCGGAAGCGGTGGCCGCGCCGGTAAACGTGAAGGTTCCGCGCGGGTCTTGTTGGGTCAGGTAGTTGAACTGCGCGCGGCGATAGTCGCCTCCAATATCAACGGTGTGAGTGCGGTGATTCCATTCGAATGAGAGGGACTCGCCATCCGTCTGATTGTGATTCGATGCGGGAATGCCGTCTGTAAGCGTTTGGATTCCGCTCGCGAACACCAGCGTGGGAGGTCCCCAGTTTATTGGAGCCTGGTTGTTGCCGTTGATCCCGGCGTCACCGGAGATGTTCGTTTTGTTCGCAAAATATGGTACCGCTCTGGTGGACAGGCGGCTGAACTGATAACCGGCGTTCAAGAAGAGACCGGGGCTCAGGCGATGGGTCCAGGCAAGACGTGCATTGAGGCCCAGGATGTCGCTCGAATCGGAGTACCCGAGCACATTCGGAGTGTCAGTGCGGGTGCTTTGAAACGCAAACATGCCGGAGAGCTGATTCTTGCCGTTGATGGTCTTATCGAAGCGGGATTGCAACGCATCCTGATGCATTGCGCTCACGGCGGGAACCTGATAGTTGTAGCGCGAGCTGCCACTGAAATTCGGCAGCGGATAGAGAGCGAGCAAGGCTTGCGCTTGCGGACTGATCCGGCTCAAAGGAATGATGTTCACCGGCGAAAGAATTCCGCTGCGCTGCGCTGCGTCGGGCACCAATGCTGTCTGCGTGAGAGCGTTGCGGTCGCGCACCATCTGGTAACCGACAAAGAAGTTCGGCCCGTTTCGAATCAGATGAGGAATGCGCAGCGGACCTCCAAACGTGAGAAGCCCGGTGATGTCGTTATAGGAAGGTTTGGGAGTGTGCTGGCCGGTTAAGGAGAACGGTGCGGCGTCCAGGATTGAATTTCCGAGGATCACACCGATACCGCCGGTGTACATTGCAGGCGTGCGCCGCCGATTGTTGTTGCCGAATGCTGCGTCCTGCGAGAAGCGTGATGCCGCTCCGTTATTCACGCTGCCGTTGATGATCAGGCCCTCGGATGCATCTTGCGCGAGTTCGGGTTCCGGAGGCGGAACATCTTTGGGGTTGGCCGCTTCCGTCTGAGATTCTCTGGCCTGGCTCATCACCTGGTCTACCGAGAGCATGGTCAGGTTCCAGTCGCCTGGCGGAGTTTTTGATCTGACGGCGACGGTCTGCTTGATACTTGCGAAGCCGCTCATGCGCACTTCGACATGCCAGCTTCCAGCCGGCAAATCGGGGAACGAGTACATGCCGCGCTCATCAGTGATGGCCGTTATGCTCGTTTTATCTTTGGTCGCAGTTATCAAGGCGCCCGGAACGGGCAGGCCGTTCAGCAACACCTGCCCGTGATACTCGGCGGCCGATAGCAAGCCTGCGGCGCTGAGCCAGAGAATCGCGATCCAGGCAGGGAGGGGCATCTTCGTCCGCGTGCGCCGCCGAATCATGAAATTGCTGCTCGCGTACTTAGTTCGCGGAGGGCTTGTCCACGTGATCGATGACCATCACATCCACCGAAGCCTTCGTCGCATCGAATTTTAGACCGAGCTCGTCCTGCACGGCAGTAAACAGGTTGGGAGGTGCATCCGCCGCATTGCTCGGAGGAGGCACTTTGATGCCCATTCCCCCGAACTGCGATTCATCGGGAGTCCATTTCAACAGGAAATCGTACCGGCCTGCAAGCCCGGTCTGATCGACCACTGGACGGTCCAGCACCGCGCTTTGCATCAGCCCGGCGAAATCCTTCATAGTCGCGTTCGACACGGTAAGCACGCCGAGTCCGCGGAAGAAGAGAGCAGGCAATCCGTTCGCGTCCCCTTGGCTCTTGGTCATTTTCGGTCCACTCTTGGCGACAACGAGAGCGTAGACCGGAAGCTCCTTCTGCTCATGGTGGAACTGCAGTTTCAGGCGATCGGGAAGCAGTTTCTGCAACATGGATTTCAACTGCCGGTCATTCGGCATCCCCTCGATGTCGGGTTGCATGTCCAGATCATATTTTTCCGAGCTGACCCACGGGGGGCCGCCTATGACTTGCCGCTGCTGAACGCCATACGCAAAAGTAAGGAGATCGAGGACGGAGGTGTTGATTGTTTTAAAACGATGACCATCGAATATGAAGCCTTTGCCCTGTTGATCAGGCTTACTGGGCTTGATGGTGGCGACTTCCGCCACTGGATTTGCGTCGGGCGCCATGGGTTTCGGGCGGGCCGGAGCCTCTGGAATGGTCCATTCGGTTCCCGGCGTCGCTCGTTTGAGCACCAACGGCAGCGGATGATTGCCCTGGGTCCAGGTCCCGGTGATGGTGTTTCCATCGGGACTTAGCTTGCCTTCGAAGTTTCCGTCGATGGCCATGATCGCGTACTTGACATCTGAGCCCTGCACGCTGAAGGAACTGGTTGGAATAGCGCCCGAACCTTGATCTATGCTGTAGAGTTCCCCCTTCCAGGCGCCATTTGCCTTCGAAATTTTCAGGACCGTCCGCAAATCTCTTTGAGGAACATGGAGCGTTCCCTGCCAGGTTCCAGAAACATCCGGCACGGCGTTGTCTTGGGCGTGCGCCTCGACGATACGCAGTGAGCCGAGCGAAAGCGGAACCGCAATGGCCAATACCCCAGCCACGCTGAGCAAAACTCTGCGGCTGACGTCTAGCGGCCGCGCGGCCTGGTGCGTCACAATGCGCAGAATTCGCTTTTTGAGATCCGACCCGGTGACTCCCGAAACGCAGGGCAGCGGGGATTCCAGATAGAGCTTGCAAACGTTGAGAATGCCTTCGGCATACGTTTCGGCTGCGTTGCCCGATCGAAGAACAGCTTCGTCACAGGCGCGCTCGCGTTCTTCGACCAGACGCTTCCCGATCCACCAGACAAGCGGATGAAACCAAAAAATAGCTGAGACCGCCATGTGCAGCGCAGCCGTCAGATTGTCAAGATGGCGAACGTGCGATAACTCGTGCGTGATGACCGCACTGAACTGATCGGTGGTCAGCCGGTCTTGGATGCCTTCCGGGACGACCAGCACCGGCTGCCGAATTCCGAAGACACCGGGCTCGAGCAGTGATTTGGAGGACAGAATTGGGACACTCTCGACCGTGCCAATGCTCGTGGCCTTACGGACGAGCGCGCGAACCCGCCGCCATTTGAGCTGCCAGGAGATCAGCACGGCAAACACTCCGCAGAGCCACCATCCTATGGCCACTGCTCCGAGTACACGTACTTCTTTTCCAGGCGCTTGTGCGGTATTAGCCGCCCAGCCGTTTGCCGCCCTCGTGGAATACAGATTCGCCGATGATGCCCCGGAGAATGGTTCGGTGATCTGACTCAAAACGGCTGAGACTCCCGGCTTTGTGGAATCGGGCGCAGCCGGCCTGAGGTAACTCCCCACAGCGATCAGCAGCGCAACGGGAATAACAAATTTTAAGGAGGCAAGCATCCACAGCCAGTACCGGATACGTGCCGAATTCTTTCGCAACGCAAATGCCAATAGACCGATAGCGGCGGCCGCGGCCGTTGACTGCCATAGGTGATTTGCCAACGCCGAAACGACGTGATTGGGGATCATCGTGACCCGTCCTCCTTCGAAATTTTGCGCAGTGCTCTTTCTGCTTCTTTAACATCTTCAAGAGTGAGTTTGCCGGATTCGACCAAGTGCGCCATTACAGGCTGCGTACGGCCTCCGAACAAGCTCAGTAAGTCATTGATCAGCGTCCGTTGCGCCGACTTTTGCGAAAGGACAGCTTCAAAGATATGCGCGTTGCTGATCTTCCTGACACGGCGCACCGCATTCTTATCTTCCAGCCGGTAGACGGTGGTTTGCACCGTTGTGTAAGAGGGACGTTCCGCCTCAGGAAACGCTTCCTGTATTTCTCTGATAGGCACGGGACCTCGATCCCAGAGCGTCTGCATGATTTGCAGTTCGAGCTTGGTCAGTTTACGGTTCGGCATTGACAAGTACTATCGCTGTTTGAAATGCTACTACAGTAATGTGCGGTTGACAAGCGATTTCTTGCTGTGAGTGAACCTGAAATTGAGACAGGAATAAGAGACGCAACTTGGGCGTGTGTAGTTCTGGAAAGGGTTGGGAACGTACCGGGCGGGAAAGTGTGGCACTTCCAGGGAAGGTTCAGAGACGAGCGTCGGCCGGCCGGTTTTACCGCAGCTTGCTTTGTTGCCGTATAGCTTGCGACTCGAGTCGATCCGCTTGCGGCTCAAGCGAGAAGGAAAAGCTAGTCGAGCGCGTCGGGCTCAATGGCCGCAGTTTCGCCGGCTTCCTTTTTGTCCCAATACTTGCGTACCCAGGCTTCCCAACTCTTGCCGGCCGCCGGATCGCGCCCGCTGAATACCAGACTGGCAATATCGGAAAATGGAATGCTCTGCCGCGGACTACCGTTGGCGGGCAAGATACGAACCAGAGATTGCTGCAAAGTCGCGCCTTGCCTCCGGTCGAAGACATAGCCGTCGACTACGCTGCCGTTTTTCAACTTCAGCGTTACGTCGCCGCGATAATCGAATGCCTTTTCGAGCGCTTCCCGGATTTCGTCCCCGGAAGCCAATTCCGGAATCCAGCCCTGCAGCTTTTCATGCGTGAAGCCCGGAACGACTTCAAGTTCGTCCGCCTTCACGCTTGTGTCTCTTCGGCTGGCTTAATCTGCACCAGAGGCTTATAGGAATGCACGGGCTTGTACTCGTCGCGCAACAGCGCCTTGGCATCTTCATCCGGATACCGGCTGAAGAGCGCCGCTTTAGCCATCGCAAAGAAGCCGCGCACCGATCCGAAGCCATAATCGACCGAAGAAGCCTCGTACCCGCTATGCACCATGCAATTCGCGCATTTCGGATTGCCGGATTCGGTGCCGTACTCCGCCCAGGCGGTTTCCTGCATCAATTCGGAGAAGGTATCGGCATAGCCATCTTGCAGCAAGTAGCACGGCTTCTGCCAGCCGAACACGTTATAGGTCGGCATGCCCCAGGGTGTGCAACTAAAATTGCGCTTGCCCATGAGGAATTCGCCAAACAGGGGCGACATGTTGAAGCGCCAGTTCGATTTGCGATTCGACAGAATGGCGCGGAACAAACGCCGGGTACGCGCTTTGCCTAAGAAATGGGACTGATCGGGCGCCTTGTCGTACGAATAGCCGGGTGCGATCATCATCCGCTCTACGCCGAGTTCCATCATCTCGTCGAAGAACTCGCGAACGCTGTTCGGATCCGCGCCGTCGAACAAAGTCGTGTTGGTGGTGACACGGAACCCGGCCGCGAGCGCCGCCTTGATCCCTTTGATAGCGGCATCGTATCCGCCCTCGCGGCATACGGAAAAATCGTGATGCTCGCGCTGCCCATCCACGTGCACCGAGAACGCCAGGTACTTGCTCGGCTTAAATAGATGCAGCTTTTCTTCGAGCAGCAGCGCGTTGGTACAAAGATAAATGTATTTTTTGCGCGCGACCAGGCCTTCGACAATCTCTTGGATCTGCGGGTGCATGAGCGGCTCGCCGCCCGGAATTGATACCGAGGGCGCGCCGCACTCTTCGACTGCCGCAAAACATTCTTCCGGTGTCAATTGGCGCTTGAGCACATGCGCAGGGTATTGGATTTTGCCGCAGCCGGCGCACGCCAGGTTGCAGCGGAATAGCGGTTCCAGCATGAGAACCAGCGGGTATTGCTTACGGCCGGCGAGCTTCTGCCGAAGCACGTAACTCGCCATCGTCCACATTTCTGAAGCTGAGACACTCATAGGTTCCGATATATCTATAGTTTAGCCGATTTGACCAAAAGGCCGCCGGGAAGGCCCGCTTGTAACCATTCACCGGCTCCTGCGGCTCACCATCGCGACGGGCAACATTTTTCTGCTATAGGGCTTCAACTTCTTCTCCATCTTGCCTACTTGGGCCGACGTAAAGGCGAGCGTCACGGGCTCGCCTGAGAGCAGCCAGTCCTGAGACATGTGGTCCGACATGATGCCTGTCGAGTGGTGCAGTCCGAGGAGGTGACCAAGTTCATGCGCGATCACGTAACTGAGAACCAGAGAGATAGGTAGCGGAGGTGCGGCGCCACGTACGCGGTCGAAGAAAATAAACGAAGTTCCCGGAACAGTAAATCCGAGGGCTTGCGGCGGCGGCTGGAGTAGCGCGACACGGTTCTTCGGAAGGATCTTCAGGATTGCGGTCAGTCCTGGTGGCGATGCGCTCCCAGGTAAGTGCGCGTTCTCTTGAACCCAAACCAGGCGAATGTGCCCGGCGCCAAAAATGCGCGCTGCTTCGCTTTCAGCCTTGACGAGAGTCTCAGCGGGAACCGGCACATAATCATAGACCTCTACCGTCACCACGGAATTGGGCCAAGTTCGTCGATTGGCAGCAGTACAGGCAACGGAAAATAACAACACAGACGAGAATAAGCGGCGCATACTGCGCTGCATTGTTCCGTGCAAACGCTCCGGGGTCGACCAAAGCCAAATGGAATTTAAGTCGAATTCACATCAGCGGCTAAACCTCTTAAAACAAAAGGAAATAATTAACTCCGAAATAGCAAATAACTGTTACACTGGAGCCGCAGAAAGCCTTGCCGACAGAAATCCACGATCGCGTGAGCTATCGTTTCGGGGATTTTGAGGTCTGCCCCGAATCCCGCGACGTTCGAAAAAGCGGCGTGCGGCTGAGGATTCGGGAGCAAGCATTCCGAGTCTTGATCACGCTTCTGGAGCAGGATGGCGAACTGGTCACGCGGGATGAACTGCGCCAAATGTTATGGCCGAAGGACACCTTTGTCGACTTTGACAAGGGCTTGAACTCGGCAGTAAACAATGTGCGCGAGGCTTTGTGCGACTCGGCTGCTGAGCCGCGATATTTGGAAACGGTCCCGCGGCACGGCTACCGGTTTCTTGTTGCCGTGGAGAAGATTACCACCTCAGCAAAGCCGATCGCGGTGGAAAAGGCGATTGTTGCCAGCTTTCAGCCAGACCCTCCCAAAAAGCTCCCCGGCAGTAGCCATCTCCGGGCATGGCTGGCAGCCGTTTCCTGCTGTCTAATTGCCGCCCTGGGCTCCATTTTTGTGCTGAACTGGAGCGTCTCGAATGTGAAGCTCGGTATTCCCGTTCAGATCACAAATGACGGCATCCCGAAGAACGAACTGGTTACTGACGGGGTGCGAATCTACTACGCGGCGCCGACCCGCAAGAATCTTTCGGATTGGCGAACCTTTGTAGTCTCTTTGAACGGCGGCGAACCGCGCCCGCTCTCGGGTTCCGCTGAAGCGTTGAGCCCGTTTGCTATTTCCGCCGACCACACGCAACTGCTTCTCGGATCGTCGCTCGTGCGGCAGACGAACGATCTGCTAAATCCTGAGCAACTATGGTCGCAGCCGCTCGCCCAAGGAACAGCACGGGCCCTATCGCTGCGCGCCCACGATGCCGCGTGGAGCCCCGATGACAGCCGCATTGTTTTTGCAAACTCAGGGCATATCGGACTCGCCCGGGCCGATGGCACAACTATCCGCATGCTAGCGGACGTGCCAGGCATCGCGTCCGGACTGCGCTGGTCGCCAAAGGCCGATCGGATCCGCTTCACGCTGCATTCCGGAATCGCCGGCATACACACGGCGATTTGGGAGATATCGCCAAAATCCGGGAACCCTCATGCCCTGTTTCCCAAGTCAAAAGGGGATCAGGGCGACGGAGAATGGTCGCCGGATGGAAGCTTTTATTTCTTCTCACAGAGAAACAATGGAGTCTCTCAAATCTGGGCCGTCCCGGAGAAGAAGTCCTGGTGGGCGAAAACAAAACGGCAGCCTCTGCAACTGACTACCGGACCGATGCCAACGTTTCTTCCAACGCCAACGCCCGATGGCAAGCGGCTCCTGTTTTACGGAGTCGCGAAACGAAGCCGGCTGTTGAAGCGCGATTCGAGGTCCGGACAGTTTACTCCGTTTCTGCCTGGTGTCTCCGGGTCGCTGGTCGACTTCTCGAAGGACGGGAAATGGATCTCCTACTCGTCCTACCCGCAACGGGCGGTCTGGCGTGCGGCATCCGACGGCAGCGAGCGTCTACAACTTTCGCCGCCGGATATGATTGCGATGCTTCCCACCATATCGCCGGACGGCGCCAGGATCGCATTTATTGGCAATTTGCTCGGGCATTCTCCCGCCATTTTTGTAATCGACCGCGACGGCAGCAATCTCCAAACCGTTGTTCCATCGGAACCGAGAAATATCATTGAGCCATCCTGGTCGCCGGACAGCAAATCGCTTGCCCTAAGCGGGACGGACATCGTAACGCATAAACCTGTACTGTACCGATTCGACTTCGCCACTCGTGCGCTAAGCGTAATGCAAGGCTCGGAAAGGCTTTGGTCTCCGCGTTGGTCGCGCGATGGACGGTTCATCGCAGCGCTGGCCACGCCCGTTTCGAAACTGATGCTCTACGATTTGACCTCGCACCAGCAGATACAGCTCACACCGAATGCAGCGAATTTTCCGATCTGGTCTCATCAGGGACAATACATCTATTTTCGGTATGGCGAGGAGGATGAGTCCTGGTCGAGGATGAAGCCACCCGATGGGAGGATAGAACGGGTCACGGAGTTGAACGATGCGGGTGCCCTCCCGGCAACACCATCGCGAGGCGTGCCCAATTGGATCAACTGGTGGGTCGGCCTGACCCCGGACGATTCGCTTCTGGTCCCGGACGAGGGGGGCAGTATCGAAATCTATTCAGCAGCAATCATTGAGCGTTGAGAATGGGCGCGCCGCCGCTTAGCGGGCATGCGGCGCGGTCCACGCTTGAAACAACGCCGGGTCGAACTCATCGAGTTCAAAAATCCCGTTCAACTGGCTGGTCGCCACCCAGGGCAGCCACAACCGATGGAGCCCGAACCCGCGTACCGGCGCAAAACTAAAGTGCTCCTGCTGCCAGCCAGGACCTTTCAGATCGAAGGTGCGCCCCGGCAGCGCGAGCATGTTTTTCGTGTCGTAGAGCAGCAGTTTTGCTACCGCAAGATAGTGCGGATCGCCGGTCCAACGGCCCAGCTTCGCATATTCATCGACATCGAACGACATATATTCATCGACCAGCGAGTGGCCCGTGGCAATCAGCTGCGTGCCATAGGTCGGCACGCCTTTTTTCCAATGCAGCAGGCGGTTATTCGCGTCGACGGGCATCGGCACGTTCCACAGATAAATCCAAGTCTCGGCATAATCGGCCGCGGCGCGCGCACGCGCCAGCCACTTTGCATTGCGCGTCGCCTCGTAGAGAGCCAGATACGCCTCGGTCGACAACGTACCCGCCTCCTTATCGAGAATGTCCGGATTGTCAATGGTTCCGCCGACGAATTGGACCTTTGCTTGTCCGTGGCTCCAGGCAAACTCAGCGCTGCGTTCGGCGGCCTGGAGATAGCGAGCGTCTCCGGTCTCTTTGGATAAGAGAACTAGGAACGGGATCGGGTTATAACTCGACGCAGGCGAGGGATCGGCCACCACGCCCGTCCCCGGTATCCACGAGCGAGGGAATCCGCCCTCGGCCGTTTGCTGGGTCAGTAGCCAGTCGGCAAAGCGCTGCGCCCACGCCAGCCATTCGGGGTGCATGTGTCCCCCGCTAAGCTCCCGCCCGTAGGCTCGCAATGCAGCCTTCATGCCGTCGCCAAACGAGCGCAGGAAAACACAGCGATCTCGAGCGATTGCAAGCGCCGGTTCTCCGGTATCGATATTGAAGCCTTCCCCGGCCGGCGGATTCACTCTCAGCCGCACAAAGGACGCGAAAATCGCCAGGCCCAGCTTGCGGTCCGCAGCCGCGCGATTCTTATCGGGATCAATGCGGGCATCGGCCAACAGATACTCAGCAGCTTCGAGATTCTTCCCGGTGAACCCCAGAATCGCGTTGTGGCTTGGTTCACGGTCCGAGTCCGGCACTGAGGGAACAGCGTTCGGGATGCCCGCCCGATCACCGCGAACCTCGACCTGGCTCGCGAGAACGTCGATGATGCTCCGCCGGGCCGCAGGAATGTCTTGCCAGGTGATGGGCGGATGCAGCGCGGAATACGCCCAGCGCCACGCGTTCCGGAAATACGCCGGAAATTCTTCGTCCTTCGAAAATCGGAACTGAATTCGATAGCGCTGCACGAAGCCGTTGCGGATCGGATCATAACGACGCCTCCATTCATGGACTTGCCCGCCCGGATACGTATTCCCGCGATGCGTTACTTCGCCCTCCGTGCCGGGAAACCAGAATCCCTCCGCATGATGACCGCCATCGAGATCCACGCCGATCGCTCCGAAGCGAAAGCGTTCGTCTACCATCGTTCGAACCTCGGTATCGCGCGAATCTTCCCAAGTGGTTTCGCCATTCGGCGCAACGTCAAGCACCGTGAGCGCCGAACCATCTTTGAAGCGCACGCCGAACATAGGGGCCGGCAGGCGGTCCTCCCGGATGCGGATTTGGCCTTGGCCGCCGCTTGCATACGTTTCCCTGCCCCCGATCGCGGCTGGCGAAAGATGCTCGCTGCTGCCGTAAATCATACCGGGCGCAAAGTAGTCCACCGCGGATCGGGGATGCGCTTCCGGATGCCGCAGCGTGATCGAAGACAGGAACGCCGAGGAACTCGAGCCCTCGACCGTCACCGTCCGCGATAACTCGACGACCTCGCCATGAGCCGACCATTCATCCCGGAACGCGAACGATGAACCGTCTGGACCGGCCACATGAGCGACACCGAGCGCTTTGCCTTCAGAAAGCCGGAACGTCGCATAACCGGCGGCTTTCTCCTTGATCGCGCCGGGCCCTTGATAGATTTCCACTTGAACAGGACGGCTCTGCTCGGCGGAAGCAGAGCCAGCCCCGAGAACCGCCAGGCCTTTCGCCCCATCCGATTGAAATGGAACCAATCGCACGCGGTTTTCGGGTGTTCCGATTTGAGTGGCCGCCGCTAACGCCGCAACTCCTACGAGAATTGCAAATCGCACCACCAGCGGACTATATCAGGCTTATTCGTCCCGCAGGGCCGAAGTGGGATTGGTGTGCCCCGCCCAACAGCGGCGAGCAAAGCAAAGTGACTTTCGAGATCGAACCCGGGCGCGGTAATGTATGCTTGACCGTCACGCATGACAAACTCGAACCCGGTTCCGCCGTGCTTCGCGGCATCCCGAAAGGATGGCCGCAGGTCCTCTCAAACTTGGAAAGCTTCCTCGAAGCTGGCCGCACACTCGACCGCGGCTGGTGGAGTATCAAACAACCAGTTCCGGACGCTGCCGGATCTCGAGGCATCCTTTGCCCGTAGGCAGCACTTTCCCTGGATTCAATTTGCAATCCGGATCGAACAGATGTTTGAAGCGCTGAATCAGATTGAGCGTGTCGTCCGGAAACTGGTTCTGCATCAGTTCCATCTTTTCCATACCGACACCGTGTTCGCCTGAAATGGAGCCGCCGACCGAAATGCAAAAATCAAGAATCTCTTCTCCCGCCCGCTGCGCACGTTCGAGTTCTCCGGGTACGCGCGGATCGAACGGCAGGATCGGATGCATGTTGCCGTCGCCTGCATGAAACACGTTGCTGATGGTAATCCCGTAACGCTGCCCGATTTCTTCAATCGCTCGCAGGGTGTTTGCAATCTGCGTGCGCGGCACCACGCCGTCTTGCACGTAATACGTCGGACTAACCCGGCCGATTGCGCCGAAGGCGTTCTTGCGGCCTTTCCAGAGCAGCGCGCGTTCCTCTTCTGACTGCGCTGTGCGAACCTGGACTGCGCCCGACCGCTGGCACACAGCACGGATCTGCTCGGCGTCTTCTTCGACTGACTCGCGCAAACCCTCTACTTCAATCAGCAGTACCGCAGCAGCATCGGTCGGATAACCCGCGTGTGTAGCGGCTTCGACCATCTTGAGCATGGGGCCGTCCAGCATTTCGAGCGCAATTGGGATAACGCCCTCCGCGGTGAGCGCCGCTACCGTGTTGCCGGCCTGGTCAGCCGAATTGTAAATAGCGAGCATGGTTCGAATGGCCTCAGGCTCGCGCATCAGGCGCACCCCGATTTCCGTAACTAGCGCCATAGTGCCTTCGGAACCCGTCAATAAACCGGCCAGATCGTAACCGGCCGTTTCAGGCGCCTTGTCCCCAATTTGCAGCACGCGTCCATCGGGTAGAACCGCTTTCAAACTTACAATGTGGTTGGTAGTTACGCCATGCGCAAGGGTGTGCGGGCCGCCCGCGTTTTCGGCCACGTTACCGCCAATCGTACAAGCCCGCTGGCTCGAAGGATCGGGGGCATAGAAGTAGCCGAATGGCTGGACCGCAAGTGAGATGTCGAGGTTCACAACACCCGGTTGCACCACCGCGCGCTCGTTCGGAATATCGATTTCGAGAATGCGGTTCATCCGTGCAAAGGAGATCAGCATCCCGCCGGCCCGCGCGATCGCGCCGCCGCTTAAGCCGGTCCCTGCGCCGCGCCCTACAATGGGCAGTTTGCGTTCCGCCGCGGCCTCTACAAGAAAGACCACATCTTCGGTGGTGCGCGGGAACGCCACCAGGTCCGGCATCGATTTATCGACGCCCCCGTCGTACTCGTACAGCTTGCGGTCGCTTGTTTCCGACAGAACCGCCGATTTGCCAAGCCGCTGCTCCAGACGCGAAATGAGTTGTCTGTCGACGGCCATGGCTCGAATTAGAGCAAGCTCTGCAAATACTGGGTCATGTCATCGCTCGTCCAATCCTCAGCGGCGGCAAACTTCCGCAGAACGCGCCCGTTTTTGATGATGTAGCTTTCGGGAATCTGGTACGTGCCGTATTCCGAGCTGATATCGGATTTAGGATCCCATGCCGTCTGAAAAGAGGCGTGAACGCGATTCAGGAAATTGCGATATTTTTCTTGATGTTTATCGGTGCTGATCGCAACCACCACGATCCCCGATTTCCCGAATTTCTTGCTCATCTCACTGAGCGAAGGCACTTCTTCCACACATGGCGCGCACCAACTCGCCCAGAAATTCAACACCAGCACTTTCCCGCCGAAAGAATCGGGCGTAATCCGATTCCCGCTGTCCGTGACGATTGTGAACGGCGGCGCTTTTTGACCTTCTCTGGCGCTGGTATCGCGCAGGCTGAAGACCAGAATGCCGATGAATGCCGCGGCCAGTATGCCGATTGCGCCGCGCAGGAGCATGGTCGTGTCGATCTTCAGCGCCGGGCGGGCGTGCGCCGTCTGACGATTGCTGGTGATTCCTTCTGCACTGCTGATGGCCAAGTCGAACCTCTTCGGGAGTCCTAAATATCAGTATCTTACGGAAGGATTTTCGCATCTAAACCAATGGCTATGCATGTCACTCGCAAAGCGGAGTTTTCGGCCTCACACGTGTGCCGCGTGGCTGGTTTGAGCGATGCGGAAAACCAACGAATTTTCGGCGAGGAAGCCAACCCGAACGGGCACGGCCATAACTATATCCTCGAAGTGACGATCGACGGTGATCCGGATCCTGTTACAGGCATGGTGATCGATTTAAAGGATGTAAAAGAAATCTTGGAAGAGGAAGTCATTGCCAGCATGGATCATCGCTTCCTCAATTTCGAGGTGCCTCCGTTTGATCTGGTTATACCCACGACGGCTAATCTGGCCCAGGAAATCTGGCGGAGACTCGAACCGCGGTTCAATTCCGAAACATCTCAGCTTGCAAAAATTCGCCTCTTTGAAACGCCCTATTTGTATGTAGATGTGATGCGAGAGGAAGAGCGCTCTGATCCGGCCAGCGAAGAAGGATTAGTGGCATGATCGAGCTCACCCGGCGCTATCGGTTTTCAGCTTCTCACCGGCTGCATTCGGCTGAGTTGAGCGAGGCGGAAAACGCGCGCGTGTTCGGCAAATGTAATAATCCATTCGGACATGGGCACGATTATGTTCTAGGCGTTACTATCGCCGGTCCCATCGACTTGAATACCGGGCTGGTTATAAATCTGCACGAACTAGACGAACTGGTTGAAACGCGTGTGATTCATGCCTTGGCATACCGCAATCTGAACCGGGATGTCCCACAGTTCCGAACCATCGTACCTACCACCGAGAATTTGGCTGTCGTGATCGCGGGATGGATTGAGGAGCAGTGGGCAGCACGATTCGGCGATCAACCGGAACTGCTGCTCGCCCGAATTCATTTGCAGGAAACCGAACGGAACGGCTTCGAACTGGACCTGCGAGTCCGGCATAGCGGCCCGGTGCTGCTTAGAAAAAGAGAAAGTGTGACCGTAGATGACTAAGGCCCAAAACGCTAAGACAAAGGTGTCAAACGTCAAAGGAAACGGGTCCGAGCGTGGCGGCTCGTTAATCGAACTGCGCAGAGGCACAGCCGAAGGCCAGATCGCCGGGCACATACAGGAAATCATAAAACTGCTTGGCGAGGATCCTTCCCGCGAAGGTGTGGTCCGTACCCCCATGCGCGTTGAGAAAGCCCTCAAATATCTGACCAGCGGCTATTCTGCCGATGTCGCTGAAATCGTTAACGGCGCGCTTTTTGATGTGAAGTACGACGAAGTGGTAATAGTTCGCGATATCGAGTTCTTTAGCATGTGCGAGCATCACATGCTGCCGTTCTTCGGCAAAATGCATGTGGCGTATTTGCCCGACACAAAAGTCATCGGGCTCAGTAAAATCCCGCGCCTGGTCGACGTCTTCGCCCGGCGCCTCCAGATTCAGGAGCGTTTGACCCAGCAAGTGGCGGAGGTAATCCAGGAATTGCTGAATCCGCGCGGAGTCGGAGTTATTTGTGAAGCACGCCACTTTTGCATGATGATGCGAGGCGTGGAAAAGCAGCACTCCGGCGCGATCACGAGTGCCATGCTGGGAGCATTCCGCGACAATAAAGAAACGCGAAACGAGTTACTGTCGCTCCTCGGGCAGCGCTCCAGAATCCTCTGAATTGGCCGGGCATAGACCAGCATTCCCAGCGTGTTAGCATCGGGTCATGAACGATGAGAGCCGTCTTTTCGACGCGGGGCCGGATCCGTTCGGCCGCACGTGGAAAGTACAGTTCCGCTGGCTGCAGACCGGTATTTCTATCCGCCATGCGGATACAGTGGATGTAAAATTCTTTGTCACTCCGTCGGGCGGTGAAGCGGAAGAAAAGGTGATCGCTCTACCCCATCCTGCCTTACTGACCCTCACTGCGGAACGCGGCCGCAAACTTTCAGACCCCTACTGCATGAGACTGGCCGCCGCTCACCTGAAACATATGATCGAAACCTCCGAGGATATGGATAAGGTTCTGGTGACAATGTCCTCCGAGGAGATGTCCACATACGATCAACAGCTCGATGCGGTTACCGTGGGCAAACGTCCCTAGTTTGCGACTGGCCGCGGCGCTTGCTGCGCGACCAGATTAGCGTCTTTATCTCAAAAAGGAATCAGTGATGGTTAGCTGCCCGAAATGTGATGCTTCTATCGACGTGGAAGAAGAGGAACTCGATGAAGGCGACGTCTTGTCGTGCGATGAGTGCGGCGCTGCTCTAAAAGTTGCCAGCGTAAATCCGGTCGAACTCGAATCCGAGGAAGAAGGCGGCGAAGGCGATGATGATTTCGACTTCGATAAGGATGACGAGGAAGGCGACGACGAAGAAGAGGACGAAGAGGAAGAGGACTGGCAATAGCCGCTCGCTTGCCCACCCCCACCTCGCATATTTATCGTTATTGCGCGCTAGCCTTGCTATCTGTCGGCGTTTGCTTCGCGCAACTCATGCCTCCCGTCCAAGCTCCAGGCGGGCAGAATACCGGCCCGCTGACCCGCTCCATCGAGGGTGTAGTTCTTAACAAAGACAAGCAGCCCATCGGCGGCGCATTCGTCCTGTTGAAAAACTCAAAAACTCTGCAGGTCCGGTCCTATATCGCTCAAGCGGACGGGCGCTATCACTTTTATGGATTAAGTACGGATATCAATTACCAGATCCGCGCCGAATCAAACGGGCTCACGAGCAAAACCAAAATGGTGAGCGTCTTCGACAGCCATAAAGTAGTAAACCTCGACCTCAAGGTTTACAAAAAGATCAAACGTTAATAACGCGGCACACCCGGGTCGATTTCCTGGCTCCAGCGATCGATACCGCCCGCCACGCTGTAGCAATTCTCAATTCCTTGGGCGCGTAGCCAGTTTGCCACCTGCAAACTACGCACTCCGTGATGGCAGAGAAGCAGTAGGTCTCCGCCGTCGGCCGACTTTTCAAGCCGCTGCAGTTCCGCGGGAATGGACTGCATCGGAACAAGTTCGGATCCCGGAACGCGCGCAACGGCAAACTCTTCTGGCTCCCGAACATCAATCAAAGTCGTCGCTTGCGGCGCAGCCAGGCGCTCTTTCGCTTCCTGGGGAGTAATCTCCAGCGGTTCGGACACAGCCAGTTCTTATGCCGCCAATTCCGAGTTGTCGCCGTCTTCGTCCACGGATTCGCCGGCAGCTCGCAGCCGGTCGATTGCCTCCTGGCAGGGAACGCAATACGAAGCCCATGGGAGAGCCTTCAGCCGCTTCTCCGGGATTTCTTCTTCGCACCTCAGACAAGTGCCGAAGATTCCTTGCGCAATGCGATTCAGAGCCCGCTGAACCTCTTTTAGCAGTTTCGATTCGCGATCGAGATTGCGAATTGCAACTTCGCGATTCATCTGCTGCTGCAAGCGGTCAAAATCCTCTGCCGCACTTTCGATCAGGATCTCTTCCCGATCCGAGCCTCCCGCCAGCAGTTCCTTCTTTTTTGTTTCCAGTATCCGCTGGAATTCCTTTACGTTTATTTCTGACATTTTCTTCTCCAACTGCGACGCCGCTCTGGGAGCGGTTTGTTAACCACTTCTTCGAATACTGTTTTCAGGGAAACTGTACCGGACGAGCGTGCGAGACTTGCCTACAAGCACATCTGATGCGCCTTTGCCTCCCGAAGTTGCATTCCACATTTAAACAGAACTACGATGACGTAACAGCATTCCCGCTAAGTCACCTATATTCAATCAGTTGCTTCCAGACCACTTCATATTGGGTCGATCCACAGCTTATCCACAAGATAATGTATAGGAGGCGTATTGACCTCCGAGAACTTTTGCGGTTCAATAGCACTGGGACTGAATCGACTCCCCCCGCTTCAGTCCGAGCCTGGATACCTCATGTTGACCGCTACCGCACCTGCACTCGATACCAAGAAACTGAAGTCTTTATTGAAGGAGGAGCGCACCGGCGTGTCGTTCCCTCGTTTCTTCACTGCGAAGCTCGAACCGGGTGTTACCCCGTATGACCAGGTGAACTGGGAGCTCCGGACCGCCACCATAGGCAATGACAAGGGCTCGGTTATCTTCGAGCAGAGAGACGTCGAAGTACCGGCAGATTGGTCCCAAACGGCCACAAATATAGTGGCGAGCAAGTACTTTCACGGCCGAATGGGCTCGGCTGAACGGGAATCGAGCGTTGCTCAGTTAATTCACCGGGTAGTTGACACGATCTCCGATTGGGGCTTGTCGGGCAATTACTTTATGACCGAAGCAGACGGCGAGAACTTCCGGAACGAACTCGCTCACCTTATGTTGGCCCAGAAGGCCTGCTTCAATTCGCCCGTCTGGTTCAATGTGGGGGTACGGGAGTCGCGCGGCTATGGTTTCTATTTCGATGAGGCCGCCCAGGTAGTCAAAAAACTTCAGCCCGGCGAGAACCATCCGCAATGTTCGGCCTGCTTCATTAATTCAGTAGGCGATACGCTCGAATCCATTCTTGACCTCGCAAAGACCGAGGGCATGTTGTTTAAGTGGGGTTCCGGTACGGGTACCAACCTTTCCGCCATCCGGGAAGAGAATGCCCACCTATGGGGCGGCGGCCGCGCATCCGGCCCGCTCAGTTTCATGAAGGGCTTCGATGCCTTTGCCGGAGTGATCAAGTCCGGCGGTAAGACTCGCCGCGCGGCCAAGATGGTCATCCTAAATTCGGATCATCCCGATATCGAGCACTTTATCTGGTGCAAAGCCAAAGAGGAAAAGAAAGCGCACACTCTAATTGATGCGGGCTACGATGCCTCGCTCGATGGAGAAGCTTATGGCTCGATCTTTTTCCAAAACGCCAACAATTCGGTGCGTGCCACCGATGAGTTCATGCAGGCCGTGGTCGATGACGCCGAGTGGTGGACCAAGAGCGTAACCAACGGGCAGCCGGTCGACCGCTATAAGGCGCGCGAGTTGATGCGCCAACTCGCCGAGGCAACGCACCAGTGCGGTGATCCGGGCATGCAGTTCGACAGCACCATCAACCGTTGGCACACTTCCAAGAATACGGCGCGCATCAACGCTTCGAATCCGTGCTCAGAATACATGTTCCTCGACGATTCGGCTTGCAATTTGTCGTCATTAAACCTGATGAAGTTTGTCGGCCCGGATGGAACATTTGACGTGGAAGCCTTCCGGCATGCCGTGGATACTATGATCCTGGCGCAGGAAATTCTGGTCGACAATGCCTCCTATCCCACGGAAAAAATCGCGAAGAATTCGCATGATTTCCGTCCTCTGGGTTTGGGTTACGCGAATTTGGGCGCAATGCTGATGTCGCTCGGACTGCCGTACGACAGCGATAAAGGCCGGGATTTCGCCGCAAGCATCACGGCTATCATGTGCGGCCAGGCTTATCTCACCAGCGCTCGTATCGCGGCAGCAGTGGGCCCCTGTGTCGGTTACGAAACGAACGCCGCCCCGTTTATGGATGTTATCCGCCTGCATCGCAACGCTGTGAACAATATCGAAAGCCGTCGCGTGCCTGCGGCCATGCTGAAAGCGGCTGTGGAATGCTGGCAGCAATCCCTCGAAGTCGGTGCGCTGAACGGATTCCGCAACGCTCAGGTGACCGTGCTCGCTCCGACTGGCACCATCGGCTTTATGATGGATTGCGATACTACCGGCATTGAACCCGACCTCGCTCTTGTGAAGTACAAAAAGCTGGTCGGCGGCGGCGTCATCAAGATCGTCAACAATACTGTTCCCCAGGCACTTATCAAACTCGGCTACACAGCCGAACAGGCCGAGCAAATCGTTGCTCATATTGATTCGACAGGAACGATCGAAGGCGCCCCCAATCTGAAGCCGGAACATCTCCCGGTATTCGATTGCAGCTTCCGGCCGCAAAACGGTATCCGCTCGATTCACTACATGGGACATGTCCGCATGATGGCGGCCGCCCAGCCTTTTATCTCCGGCGCGATTTCGAAAACTATTAACATGCCAGAGGAATCCACCGTCGAAGACATCATGGAAGCCTACACCGAGAGCTGGCGGCTCGGCTTAAAGGCAGTCGCTATTTACCGCGATGGCTCCAAGCGCGCCCAGCCGCTCAGTTCCGGCACAAGTAAAGGCGAGAAGAAGGGAACTGCAGTTGCGGTCATCCCGCAGACCATCGAAAAGATCGTCTACCGCCCGGTCCGCCGCAAACTGCCCGATGAACGCCAGTCGCTCACTCATAAATTCTCCATTGCCGGACACGAAGGCTATATCACCGTTGGCCTGTATGAAGACGGTACTCCCGGCGAAGTCTTCATTTCTATGGCCAAGGAAGGCTCGACCATTTCCGGCCTGATGGATACCCTCGCCACCTCGATCAGCTACGGCCTTCAATACGGTGTGCCATTGAAGTTCTTCGTGGACAAATTCAGCCACGTCCGCTTCGAGCCGAGCGGTTGGACCGGCAACCAGCAGGTGCCCTACGCCAAATCCATTATCGATTATATTTTCCGCTGGCTCGGCGCGCGCTTTCTAGGAATTTCCGAAGCGACCGAAGCCGGCGAAGCCGTGAAACTTCGGCCTACCGTACCCGATCCGCAGGCGGCTCTCCCCTTCGACGCGAGCGCCATCGGGGATTCGCCTCTCTGCTCGGAATGCGGCAGCATGATGACTCGCAACGGCTCCTGCTACAAATGCGAGAACTGCGGCGGGACCAGCGGCTGCTCCTAGCTCACTTGTCAGAGGAGCAGCAATTTCACCTGCTCCTCAAATTCCGCCGATGCTCAGAATCACTGACGGTAAACGATCGGCATCAGCGAAATTCGCACATCGCCCACGGTCGGTTGCGGCAGCGCCAAGACCCCGGGGAACCGCGGCAGCGTGATGTTATTGTTATGGTTCAATTGTCCCGGATCGCCAACAAAGCTATGCGCTCCATCTAGGACCGCGTAATCGGTAATGCGCCCACGTCCATCCAGACTCAGCGTCAACTCGACCGCTGATTGCAGACGCAATTGCACCGGAACCAAAGTCGCATTCATTTGATCCGCGTACATTACCGGAACTTCGTAGCTTGTCTGCTGCGAAGTTGTGCCAATCGTGAAGGCCAGCGCCGCAAACAGAAGCACGCTCGAAAATACCCCGCCCGTAGCTGGAATGGTGAACGGCTGTATCAGCTCGTGCATCTCGAATTTCCAGCGGTTCCAAAACCGTGTCCACCGCGAGCCATGCGTTTCCAATACCAACTGCCGCTCCTTTGACGCCATAACCAGCAGTTGGCTTCGCAGCAACTCAGGCGCTCGGGGACTTCGCAGATTGGTCAGCGACGAACGCACCGAGCGAATTTGTTCGATTTTCAATGCGCACTCGTCGCATTCCTGCACGTGTGCCTCGATCTTGGAATGCTCGCGCTTGCGCAGCCTTCCATCGACAAAGTCGCTCCTTCGCCGCTTTACACTCCAGCACGTCATCGGTTTTCCATATCGTCTCTTCAGGCCATGGCTTCCGCGAATCCCTGATTCGGCCGTTGCGTCAATTCCCGGCGCAGCGCCTCGCGTCCACGCAAAATCCTCGACTTCACTGTCCCGAGCGAGACCTGCAAAATGTCCGCGACGTCTTCATAGCTCAGGTTTTGAATGTCCCGTAACACCACCGCCGTACGAAACACCGGATTGATTTTCGCCAGAGCGCGTTCTATCAATATCCGGTTCTCGCTGTCGAGCGTCAGCTCATAAGGAGAACGTCCCGGATCCGCCGTGTATTTCAGCGCACTCTGGTGCTCGCCCCGTTCCTCTTCCATCGAAACTTCGCAGCGGCAATGCCGCAGCGACCAGCGCCTGTGATTATGCGCTTCATTCACCGCGATACGGTAAATCCAGGTTCGTAAACTGCTCTGCTCCCGAAATGAGTGAATCGTGCGGAATATTTTGAGGAACACTTCCTGCACCACGTCCGCCGCATCCGTCTCATTGCCGAGCAGCCGGTACATCACACCGTACAGTTGCTGCTCGTATCGCTCGATCAGCTCCTCATACGCTTCTTCGATCCCCGCCCGCAAACCGCGGAGTATGCGTGCATCTTCTTCCGACAGGGCCGCGTGCGATCCCGCCAGAATCGAAAGGCTCCCCGAATTCCCAGTTGAGGGTTGCGCCATCGACTGAATTCTACCTCGCCTGCTTACCGCCTGATTGTGTAGACACCGCCCGTGAGCCCAAAGTTCCATTGCTCTCGCAAACGCTGCGATAGAAAGCCTCGTACTTCGGAATGATGAGCTGCGTGTCAAACCGTTTGATAGCCGTTTCACGCGCCGCTCGCGACATTCGTTCGTGCGTCTTTGAATCCGTCAGCAATTCGCTCAGCCGCGCCGCCTGTCCTTCCACGTCCCCCACAGCTTCCATGAATCCATCCACACCTTGCGTGATCAAATCCGGCACGCCGCCCGTTAGCGTCGCCACTGGAGGCACGCCGCACGCCATAGCCTCGAGCGCCGCCAGCCCGAACGCTTCCATCTCGCTTGGCAAATGCAGAGCATGCATTTTTGGAATCAGGCGCTCTATATGGTCCTGCTTCCCCAAGAACCGCATATGCCGGTCGACATCCAATTCGCGCGCCAATTGCTCGGCCGGTCCGCGATCCGGTCCATCTCCCGCCATCACCAGTTCCGCATCCACCTCCCGCCGTACCAGCGCGAAGGCCCGTACGCAATCGAGCACCCGCTTCACCGGACGGAAATTCGAAATGTGCAAAATCCGCTTCCGTCCAGTGTTCCTTTGCGCTTCGCTCGGTTTATATAGCGCACAGTTCACAAAGTTATGAATCACCTCGATCGGATTTTCGATTCCGAAGAAATCCACCGTGCGCTGGCGCATATACTCGCTGATCGTCGTCACACCATCCGAGCGCTCAATGGAGAATTTTGTGATCGGAAAATATGAGCGATCGGTCCCCACCAGCGTGATGTCGGTCCCGTGCAGGGTCGTAATGAACGGCAGCCGCCGCCTGGTTGTCATTTCCTGCGCAAGCAGCGCCGAGATTGAATGCGGAATCGCATAATGCACGTGCAGCAGATCTAGAAAATGCCGCTCTGCTACCTCCGCCATGCGCGAGGCCAATGCCAAAGTGTACGGCGGATACAGGAACAACGGATAGGTCGAGACTTCTACTTCGTGATAGTAAATGCCCGGCGTATCCGGATCCAGGCGAATCGGGTTGGCATAACTGATGAAGTGAACTTCGTGCCCCCGGTTCGCCAGTTCCAAACCAAGCTCGGTGGCTACGATGCCGCTCCCGCCATACGTTGGATAACAAGTGATCCCGATCCGCATGGTCCCAGCTTAGCCATGTAGCTCACCCCTTATCGTCGCCAATAGCCTCGATAGTATCTATGGCCGTAGTACCGCGGTGCATACCAGCGCGCACCTGCATACGGCGGCCGTGCCCAATATCCCGCGTGCCAGGCATATCGTGGACCGCTCGGATACCAATATCCGCCCACCCACGTATAGCCCGGCCTTACATAAGTCGGCGCAGCATAGACAACCGGCGGCGGAGGCGGCGGCACATAATATCCCGGCCCTGGCCCAACGCCGACACCAATGCCGAACGCGAAATGAGTTCCAGCAAACATCGAACTTCCGGCTAGTAAGAATAAAACGAGTAATTTTGATTTCATAGCATCTCCTCAACTAACGCCACAAATCATGCAACCGGACTGCCACTCGTAAATGCTTGAAAAGTTGCGCCAGGTCCGAGTCCGCGATTGGTGCCCAACCACCACCTCTGGTGCTTTTCGCCTAACGCAATGCCTGGAGCAATACTTTTCGTACCTGCCAGTCACCAATCAAATGCTGCTGTTCCACCCGAAACACACCCGACGTCAACAATCCCGTCAAGTCCCCGGGATCCGCCGCACCATGCTCGCGCGCCAGTTCCCGCTTCAGCAGCCCCGTGTTCAGCTCCAACTGTTGCCGCGCCGTTTTCGCCGTCGGCTGATTTCCAAACGCCGCGTCCACTTCAATCGTGAACGCATCGTCGCTTTGTTCCGCTTGCCGCAAAGAAACCAGCAGGAATTCGGACGACTGGAGCGAAATCGCAAAAATCCGCAGCGCGAGCGGCAACTGCGCCGGATTTGCCAGCACCGCATGCGACGGTCTTACCCAAACCGGCGCACTCGTCGGAAAATCGGCTTTCGAACTGCTCTCCCGCATAGCGCGCGCCGCATCCTTATCCGGACTCACCGCCAGCAACATCACATCCGGCTGTACGGCACGAAAGCTCGCCCGACGTCCCGGAGTACTCGTAGAAATATTGCATTCACTGTCGCGGCATTCGCCTCCATACCGCTTCACATACTCCCGCAACTTGCGCCAATCGAAACGCCCGCGCAGTGCACACCAGATTTGTCGTTCATCGGCCGCCCCCGCCAGCGCATCTATATCCCGGCCATAATCGAACCCGGTCTCCCGCACAAATGCCCGGTAGTCTGGCGCCTGTGGCCCCTCAATTAATTTGAGAAACCCAGCCGCGCGCAACGCCGCTACATTGCCGTAAAACGTGCTGACATCCGCAACCGGCAAAAAGCGCAAAAGATCTTCATTCGTTCGGACAAACCGATACCGATACCGCTGAACGCCATAGAATACGCCGCCTGCGACAACCACCAGAACGAGCGCTGATAAGAGTTTGTGGAGCAGGCCTTCAGGCCACCTCAAGCTGTAGCCATCTCCCTCACCCGCGCTTCTTTCCAAAGCGCGATGTACGGCTTCAACTCATTCATAGTCGCCGCGAACTGCTCGAGTGTCAGCGATTGCGCTCCATCGCTGATCGCCTTCTCCGGCTGCGGATGCACTTCCATAATTAGTGCGTCCGCCCCGATCGCCACCGCCGCCCGCGCGAGCGAAGGCACCAGGCTCCGCTTGCCCGTAGCATGGCTCGGATCAAGCACCACCGGCAGATGCGAAAGCTCATTCAACACCGGAACGGCCGTAATATCGCAAGTATTCCGTGTCGCCGTCTCAAACGTTCGAATTCCGCGCTCGCAAAGAATCACATTCGGATTGCCATGCGCCACAATATATTCCGCCGACATCAGCAGCTCTTTGATTGTCGAGCTCAATCCGCGCTTCAGCATCACGGGCCGGCTCGTCTTTCCTAGCTCTTTCAGCAAAGCGAAATTCTGCATGTTTCGCGCGCCGATTTGCAGAATGTCCGCATAGTCCGCCACCATCTGCACATCCCGGTCGCTCATCACTTCCGTAATGATGCCCAGGCCCGTCTCTGCCTTCGCTTTCCCCAGCAGCTTTAATCCTTCCAATTCCATCCCCTGGAAGTCATAGGGCGAAGTGCGCGGCTTGAACGCCCCGCCACGCAGGAATTGCGCGCCATGCTCAGCCACGAAGCGCGCAGTCGTCAAAATCTGCTTCTCGCTTTCTACAGAACACGGGCCGGCCATCACCACAAACTCGTCCCCGCCAACCTCGACGCCATTCGCCCGGATGGCTGACTTCGTCGGGCGAAATTCCTTGCTGACAAACTTATAAGGAGCCGAAATTCGCACTGCCTTTTCGACCTGCGGCATCGCTTCGAGCGATTCCAGACACGCGGTGACATCGCCCACCCCGACCACGCCAATTACCACGCGTTCTTCGCCTTCAATCGAATGCACTTTGTACCCGAATTCCTGAATGCGATCGCATACCGCCTGCACTTCCGCCTTAGTCGCGTGCCGCTTTATCGAAATGATCATGGGACCTCAAAACACCTCGTTTGCAAATTGAAAAGCCCACTCGTCTCCGAGTGGGCGAAAACCTTCGTGAAATTTGAGTATGACACAACTCCGCTACCATAAATCACGTAAACCGGATCAGGAGTCCCGTGAATCGTAGCTGCTTTTTAATGTGTCCGCCCCTCTTTTACGGCATAGAATACGTCATTAATCCCTGGATGGAGGGACAGGTCCACGCCACCGATCCGCCTCTCGCGCGCCAGCAGTGGAACAAGCTGCATTCCACTCTGCAGCAACTCGCCGAAGTCGTCCTTGAGCCCGCGGTCTCCGGCTTACCCGACCTCGTATTCACCGCCAATGCCGGCCTCATCCACCGGCAAACCGCCGTGCTGAGCAATTTCCGCTGCCCCGAGCGCCAGCCCGAAGCGCCTTACGACGCCGCCTGGTTTTCGCAAAACGGCTACACTGTCGTCCAACTTCCTCGCGATATTTATTTCGAAGGAGCCGGCGATGCCCTTTTCGACCGCGCGCTCCCCCTGCTCTGGCTGGGCCACGGATTTCGCTCAGATCTCGGAGCCCAACCGCATCTCGCCCGTGCTACCGGCAAAGAAGTGCAGCCCCTGCGCCTTCGCGATCCCCGCTTCTATCACCTCGATACTTGTTTCTGCCCCTTGGAAGGCGGCTATTTGCTCTACTTCCCCGCCGCGTTCGACTCTGAAGCCAACACCGCTATTGAGGCGCGCATCCCGCCTGAAAAGCGTCTCGCGCTAGCGGAGGAAGACGCCACCCGTTTCGCCTGCAACGCTATCAACATCGATTCCACCGTCGTCCTGAACGATGCCGGCCCGGCCACCAAGGACTGGCTTACCGAACGCGGCTTTCGCGTCATCAAAACCGATTTGCAGGAATTCATGAAAGCCGGGGGAGCCGCCAAATGCCTGTCACTCCGCCTCTACGAGGACTGAGTGTTACGATCGGGGTTTAATCCCGCTCATGGCCCGAGCTCTAATATTCGCGCTGCTCGCCGCCGCGCTCCTCGCTTCAGCCCAGCAAACGGCGACTCATAAAAAATCGACGTCGCACAAAAAGTCCTCGGCCCCTCACGTTACGCACGGTAAATCTGCACCAACGGCCAAACACGGCAAGACCCACACTCGCCGCCGCACGGCTCACGTTGCCGCCGCACCCAGCTATCAACTTCATCCCGACCCCGAACGCTACCAACAAATTCAACAAGCGCTCGCTGATCGAGGCTACTTCAAAGGCTCGTTGAACGGGCAGTGGAACGACGATTCCGTCGACGCACTGAAACGCTTCCAAGCCGACCAGAAACTCGACCCGGAGGGAAAAATCGATGCCCTCACCCTAACCGGCCTCGGCCTAGGTCCTAGGCATGACGGCTCAACCGCCGGTACTGTCTCCCTGTCCGCCACCGATTCTGCCGCAGCCCCACCCCCGCCTGATCCTCCCCGCTAGAATCAGAGTCGTGGAAGAACATGAAGTCTATGCAGCCATCGGCGAAGAAGGCTTCCATAAACTAATCTCCGCCTTCTACCGCCGCATCCCCGCCGACCCAATCCTTGGCCCCATGTATCAAGGCCGGGATTTAGCCGCCGCCGAAGGCCGTCTCCGCGGCTTCCTGATCTACCGCTTTGGCGGCCCCGCCACTTACATCGAAGAGCGAGGACACCCCCGACTCCGCATGCGCCACGCCCCATTTGCCGTTGACGAAGCCGCCCAGGCTAACTGGCTGAAACTAATGGCCGCCGCGCTCGAGGAAGCAGCCCTGCCCGCCGAACCCGCCTCCGTTTTACGGTCGTTTTTCGAATCAACGGCTTTGTTTCTGATCAACCGTCCGAGCTAGTTGGACACTCCAGTACTTTCAAAGATGGCCGGAAGGCTACTTACACGACCAAATTGTCTTTCATACATTTCGGCGCCCTTTAGGCAAAATTGATGCCTGGGGGTGACAAGGGGATAGATCGTCGCTGCCTCAGTCGCGTTTACGGGCCTGCTGACCATGCGTATGCCGTCTCGCGCTCCGTATGCTCGAGGGCAATCTGAATGTCTCGGTGCTTCGCAAAACGAACATCGTTGACTTCAAATTATCGTTCTGCAAATACCGATGTCGCCGTTGACATATACGTGACTTAGGCAAACGCTATCTTACGGCCCACCTTGTCGCCCATAGCACCCTGGCGTGCTGGAAAGAACTGGATCCCACAGGGGCGAAGAACCGCGGCCTGCTGTCGCTGATGCGGCGGCACCAGCACAACCTGACCATCCCGCAACAGGAGCGACTGGCGGCTTATCTGAGCGAACGGCCTGCACTGGAAGCGATTTATCCGTTCAAGCAGCGGCTTTGCTACGTGACCTGCCCCCGTTTGCTGGTCCAGTTATAACTGAGACATTATCACGTTTGACCCGCCCCGCAGAACTGGACCAGAAGAAACTGGAAAATCGAGGCGTTAAGGTCCCCTCGTGCCCGTTTGATGGGCCTTCCAATCGCTCTAGATACTCAGCAGAGAGTCTCTGGTTTGGGCGATTCGTTTGAGCGCTTCGCCCTCATAATGGTTATCTTCGGGCAACGGGCGCTTCCGGTCAAGGGCGGCGTGAGCCGGCGGAGCGAACCCTTTACCGGAAGCGATTGCTGCCGTATTCACGGTGTCGAGGGCGAGGCGCGTTTCCGGCTGCCGATGCAGCTTGGCGAATATGGCTGGTGCCCTGTCGTCTAACGCGCTATGTGGGCGCTGACGGTTGTAGTGGCTGCGCCACAACATGAGCTTTAGATTGGCATCAGCAAGCGAATGGAACCAACTTACGTTGAGACACTCGTCGCGTAAGCGCCCGTTGAAGCTTTCGATGAAGCCGTTCTCGACCGGTCTGCCCGGGCGAATGAAACAGAGGCGGACGTGATGGTCCATGGCGCAGCTTTCCAGGGCTTTGCTGGCGAACTCGCTTCCGTTGTCACAAGTGATGCTAGCTGGCAGTTCGCCGCGTTCCGCACTCGCCGTGGCTAAGCCAACGGCGACTTTGGCGCCCGTCATTGATCGATCCGCTTGGAGACAGACGCATTCCCGCGTGAACTGGTCGACGATGGTCAGAATGCGGAACGACCGTCCACCGGCCAGCTTGTCGCTGACGAAATCCATCGACCAGCATTGGTTAGGACGCGCCGCCGCCGCGGGCTGCGGCAATCGTTCACGGCGAGCCATCTTCTTACGCTGCTTCGTGCGGACGATCAGTCCTTCTTCGCTGTATAAGCGGTAGATGCGTTTGGCATTGACCGGCCAACCTTCACGACGTAGCAATACGGTGAAGCGGCGGTAACCGTACCGCACGTGAACCGCGGCCAACTCTCGTAAGCGCTGCCGCAACCCATCCTGGTTGACTGCATGGCTCGCGTAGCGGCACGTGCTCCTGCTGATTCCGATGACTCGGATTGCTCTTCGCTCCGATAATTGGTACGCCTTTTGTGTCCACCTCGCCAGCCGACGTTTGTGGCGAGGCTTCACAACTTTTTTGAGACGATCTCCTGCAGGATTTGCCGATCCAGCGTCAGATCCGCCACGATGCGTTTCAGACGCCCGTTCTCCTCGCGCAGTTGCCTCAACTCCCTTAGCTCTTGCACTACCAATCCGGCGTACCGTTTCTTCCAGGCGTAGAATGTTGCCTGGCTGATACCGAGCTTACGGCATAACTCCGTTGTCTTTGCGCCTGCCTCCGACTGCTGCAGCGCTGCGATTATCTGTTCCTCTGTGTGTCCCTTCCGGGGCATGGCAATCTCCTTCCTCGCGCTTTGCGCGACGACCAAATCGCCTCAGATTACTCCAGTTTCTTTTGGATCAGCTTTGGGGTTTTGGGTCAACGAACGCGGCCCTTGGGGATAGCCCTTCGTCCTCATATCAGGTGCTGGCTGCAGGCGAGTTCGGCTTTCAGAGCCGCGCGCAACCGCGCCGTAAGGGTAGGCCTTGACGGACGGTTCCGGCTGCGGTATTGAAATGGCCGAGGACGTGTCATCACGAACGGAACCGAACCTGAAACTCGGGGGCGGGACGTGCTTGGAACGCTCAAGATACTGCAAGCGATTCGAAAGAGCTACGAAAGGCTACAGGCAGTGGCGGTATAGGCAGATCGATATTGACAAATCAATTGCCTTCAGGCGGATGGCCGATGGTATTTGGATCATAGGCGTGCAGGGCGGCCAGCTTATTTTCGGGCACGAAAGAATCCCATCTCGTGATTGGCTCCGGACTGTTGACGGCGGTATCCACCATCAGGCGTACCGTCAGAATTTGCTGCGGTCGGACCGATATATCATAGGTCGTTCCATTCGGAAGATCGGATTTCTTTTTGCCTGTCGCGTCGGTAAGAGAAGCTCCATCGTGCTTGACGTTGATCTTCAAGCGTCCGGTGCCCGGTATGCCCAAACATTCGATCAGCCGAAGTTCAATGTAGTTGTCTTCGCGGCGAATTGCCTCGATGATGAGATTCTCGGAAGTTTCGACAAACGGTACTGCCGGACGCGGTGTTACACCTGTGATCGGGATAGGAGGACAGTTATATTCCCAGGCCCGATGCGGTATCTGTGCGTCTTGCCATTTGCTCTCGTGAGCAAGCAAGGAGTACTTGAGAACATGTTTTCCCCGGCCGCTCAGCCAAGGGTTTCGATAGCCAAGGTATTTGTCTTCTGCATTCAGGAGATAAATGATCGGTGTCGTACCATTCAGCTCACGCCCGCTGCAACCACGATCAAATAGAGCAACTCCGCCGCCGCCGGCTAAAGCGTAGTCAATCCAGCGTACGGCAGGAACGATACCCTTCGTCCATCCGTGCAAAGTTGCGTTCGGCTTCGACCACGAGCCGTGCGAGAAGCCGAATGGAATGCCACGTCGGATTTCCGTGATTTCTTCAGCGAGCGGAAATTCGGCGACGACGACGGTGAAATTGGGAATATCGTTCAGCTCGGTTTCGAAATCGATGCGGGGGTGATCATGATAGAATCGCGTCACACGTCGCATTGTGCCTCCGCCATAGAACGTGCCATTCACCTCAATCACTGTGGCGACCGGCCCGGTGAAGGTCGCTGTTGTGGACGCTTGATCGCTGGACGTACTCAGGCGAGAGCGCTGGGGCCGAGCGGGCATAAAGTCACCCGGACCATCGTTCGGAGGCATTTTGATAGGACGCTCAGCAACGATAACGTTGGCCGGAGCGGACAGGATCTCGCGGCCGCTGCTCCTCAGCTTGAGACTGGTCAGCGCACCGGTTTTGGGATCGATCCGCACAAGATAGTTCTTCGTTTCTATTTGTTCGGAAGGGGCGGCTGGCCGCGGTGAAGCGGGAGGTCTGCTGGAAAGCCCCCGACCGACGATGCTAACTGAAGGAAGATTCAGAGCGCAAAGGGTAGAGCCTCCCGCCACTGTCTGGCAGACGGCTCCGTCAAGCGATTTGCCTGTCGGAAGACGAAGTTCGAAAGGATCGCTCCGTTGCCAGTTCAACGGATTGAACAGACCGACCGCCTCGCCCGCTGGAAGCATGCTTCTGGCGGCCCGGTTTAAAGTGTGCTTAGTGGTCTCCGCTACCCAATGAAAGCGGTCGTTCACGTCCCAGGAATCACGATCTTCGAAAACCATCCCGGCCGCCGAGCCCCAAAGCGTGTTGCGGTCCATATTAAGGCACATCAGGATCCAGGCGTCATGAAGAGACGCAACTGGATATTCATGCTGGCCTTGCAAACTGGCAATGGTAGCCAGCATCTCGGCCGCCTGGAGCGCGTGTTCGTTTCGGCGATATCTCGTCTTCACTTCCGGATTTTCGATCCAGAAAGCGTCGAAGTCGTAAGCAGTACCGTTGAAAGATGTCGGGATGGCGATCTCTCCTGAATCGATCTTGGGACGAATAGCCTCGACATACTTGCTCAAAGTGCAAAAACGTATATCGCGGCCGAGTGCGGCGCGTTTCCAATCGCCCAGAAGTTGGGTGGGATAGCTCTTAACAACGGGCGCGAGTGCGTAGTCGCCAGAACCTGCCAGTACGAGCAGCGGAGCATTGGCCGGGGTGATTGGTTCTTTCGTGTCAAAGAACGCATTGACCTTTGCCAGTTCACCGGCATTCAGCGGGGCCTTGGTATCAAAGAGAGCGGATGCTTCGCTATAATGGCCCGGGCAGAGCGTGAGAATCTTCGACCCGTCGGGAGAGACCGACCAGAAAAGTGTTTTACCAGTCGGATTCTTGCGCGTGTAAACAAGGCCTTCCAGCCCCAGTTCCGAGGCGATCTGCGGCATTTGTTCGTGCGTCCCGCACACGTCGATATTCCAGGAAAAGCGCGGAGTGACACCGAGTATCTGCCGATACCAGCGAAGTCCTTCTACGCCGAGCCGCATGAGCGCTTCGCCAGCTGTCAGCCCTATTGGGCAGTTCCAGGGAATTCGATTCCTGGCGGGGAACTGTGCGCTTTCACGTGACGGGACAATGGGTGGTTCTTGAGTTCACGCCGGACTGCAAGCCGCCACAGGGTATCACCTTCTCGACAGCCAATTCGGTTCAGGCGCATGATGCTACTCAGACGCTCATTCCGCTGCAGTCGCCCCTTGCTCGCACGCTCAGTCAAGTGAAAGCCAACGGATCGGTGACAGCAAGCGGTCACCTAGTCTTTACCGGAGGCAAATCAGCCTATCGTGGATCGCCCGATAATCCGAATCCGAGCGTAGCCTCTCCGCGCTATTTGGCGCAGTTCACGAGCATCACAGCAATTCAGAAATGAGAAAGCCATGAGTAAAGAACAATACATTCGCGCGTCAGAAATTGGCTCGTACATGTTTTGTGTCAAGGCGTGGAATTACAGCCGGCAAGGAGTGCGCCCCACCGCCGAGAATCAAGCGAGCCGCAAGGCTGGCGTAGCGTTCCACCGTACCCACGGCACAAGCGTTGTGCGTTCCCGCACGCTTATGTTCATCGGAGTGTTTTTGCTGTTTATTGCGCTCGCAAGCCTCTATTTTGTGCGTGCAGTCAGCCACTAAGGAAACCGATGCTGCTGATTCTGCTCGTCGTCGGTCTGATCTTATTGCTCATCGGTGTGAGCGCTTGGCTCCGCACGGGTTTGCCGGGCTCGCGTATCTTGTCGGCGGACGTGGGATCGGCGCTGCCTGCCACCAAACCCCTGGTCTCGCATCGCTACCATTTGACCGGTAAACCCGACTACCTGGTCCAGATTGCCGGAGGAATTGCACCCGTTGAGGTGAAGTCCGGCTCCGTTCCGAGGGGTGGGCAAGCGCACCAGGGCAATGTGATGCAGCTCGCCGCCTATTGCTTACTCGTGGAAGACACGATGCAAGTGTCTGTCCCGTACGGCATCATCAAGTACCGCGATGGCAGCATCAACGTCCCATTTACAAATGCTCTGCGGCAGCAGTTAGTGTCGCTCTTGCCGAAAATTCAGGCCGCTAAGGGCAGTTGGGCCGATTGCCATCGCAGTCATCGCCAACGCGCTCGCTGCACCAAATGCGGCTATAGGCCGGTCTGCTCCGAAGCTTTGAGGTAGATGTGGTGACCATTTTTACCTCTTTCGAGGTTAGCCGCGACCACATAAAACTCGTTCACGAACCCCCAGCTAAAATTAAGGATGCGAGAGTCGAAAGTGCTTCGAACTGCGCTTTACGCACTGCTGATTTTATTCACGAGCGTGTGGGTGACCATCTCGTTCATGGGTTGGTTGAGCCGGGGCCAGCAGCCAATGGAGGTTACGGTGGTTCAGCCTATTGTGGAAGCGGTCCCGCCTAAAACACAAGCGTTTGCGCCCACCCCGGCAACACCGCCGGAGCAAACATCTCTTGCATCGGCTACTTCCATGTTGCACGGGAATTCTTCCTCCTTCATTCCACCCAAACTAGTCAGGCGTGTCGAGCCCCAATACACTGCGGATGCCTTGTCTCGCAAGATCGAAGGCAAAATTAAATTGAGCTTCCTCGTAATGCCGACCGGGAGCGTTCGAAAAATCAGGGTGCTTCATCGTCTCGATACGGGCCTGGACCGCAAAGCGATTGAAGCCTTATCTCATTGGCACTACTCTCCCGCAATCCAGCACGGACGCCCGACCACAGTTCCGTTAACAGAAGAGATCGAATTTCGGCTTCCTTGACTGTGAGAAGAGTAGGGATATGAAGCCTGCGGCTCTGCTTATGGACCGGACTCCTCGGAAAGTTTCTGAGGTACGGGCGCGGCTAGGACTTCCCAATCAGTTCTACTTTTACTCTTGCGTGGCCGGCGTGAACTAGATCAATCTCCTCGGCGGCCTTCCTGGACAGGTCTATAACTGACTTCGACTTTGGATTAATGCGATCATTCACTTTCACCAAAACTACTTGCTGAAACTAGCGTAATGCGTCCTTGAAGCAGTAAGTTGTCGACTGGGATTGGATCAGTCTAAATGGGAGGCAGGTTCGATGCGAGTCGCAGTTCCAGTTCGGTTTGACGGATGAGCAAAGAGCAAAGCTGCGCCAGCAACAATTTCGACCAGCACGAGTGAGGTTTTGTCCCATTGGAAGGTGGCATCCGACTCCGGCGTTTCCGTCGGGACGGTGTAAACAGAAACCTGAATATGTTCGATCTGAGGATTGGATTGCATAATCATCTATGTCTAAATTCTGGGCATGCCATGACCCCACGTATCCGGTGGAGACAAATCGCGGCGCATCGGAGGCTTTTGCATATTTCGGTTCTGCGATTTGAAGACTTCGTCTCCCTCCGCGATGAGGTAATCGGCTGCGCGCGCCGCCAGGGACATAATGGTCAAGCCGGGGTTGGCCGATCCTTGCGTGGGCATAATGCTGCCGTCGCAGATGAACAGGTTCGCAATATCGTGGGTACGACCAAACTGATCGACCACTGAGGTCCGCGGATCGTCACCCATGCGTGCTGCTCCCACCAGATGCGCATATCGCGCCTCCTGCACGACTTCCCGGGCGCCCGCTGCCCACATGACATCCATCGTTTTGTTCTTGCCGTACTCGATGAGCTTTTTGTCGTTGTCGCCCAGGTTGAAGGTGATTTTGGCGATGGGAAGCCCAAACTGATCTTTTTCTTCCGCCAATTGCACTCGGTTTTCCGCATGGGGCAGAATCTCGCCGAGAAATCCGAACGCCGCCCAATGGTTGTAATCCATCATGACGCTGCGCAACCCCCAGCCCCAGGCGCCTTTGGCCGTCATCATCTGCTTGGCAAACGAAATAGGTAAGGGGCCCACCGTTTGGATCGCAAACCCGCGTGCGAAACCACGTTTCGGATCAGTCTCATAAAACTCTTCTGTCAAGGCGTGCGCCGGAGGAGCTTTGTACATGCGGACCAACTCCTCGAAGCGGCCGCTCACAACATTGCCGGCTTGCGCCATCAGGTAACGGCCCACGCAATCGCTGGAATTGGCGAGCCCATTTTCGAAGCCGGGACAAGCGGAGTTGAGTAACAGCCGAGGTGTTTCAATGGAATATCCCGCCACGATGACCGCCTTGGCTTTTTGAAAACGCTCTCGTCCTTCTGGATCGAAGTAGGTCACGCCCGTCACACGCCGGTCGCCGTTCACGTGAATACACGCGACCATGCAGTTAGGGCGAATCTCAGCTCCGTTTTCGATGGCGTCCGGCACATGTGTAATGAGCGTGCTGGCCTTCGCTCCCACTTTGCATCCTTGAATGCAAAAGCCGCGATAAATGCAGTGCGGGCGATCGGCGCGCGAGCCATTCAGAATCGCTACCGGGCCGCCAGCCGATACGCCAATGCCCAGATTCGTGCACCCTCGAATCAAGGCGTCACCCACGCCGCCCATCGGATGTGGTCCATAAGGATAGCCGTGAGGATCGCCCCACGGATAATATGAGGGGCCGGACACCGGGAGCTCCAATTCCATGAGCTCGTAATAAGGCTTCAAGTCCGAGTAAGCAATCGGCCAGTCGACTCCGACACCGTCTTCCGAATGAATGCGGAAATCGGAGGGATGCAGCCGGGGCGCGAACGAGGCCCAGTGCACTGTGCCGCCGCCGACACCCTTTCCGCTATTGTTCGCCCCGAATGCTAGCGGATGCTTACCGGCCGTGATCCGCAAATCGTTCCAATACAGGTTGTGAGCTCCCTTTTCATCGCTCACCCAATCGCGCTCGGTATCCCAAAACGGCCCGGCATCGAAGCCAATTACATGAAAGCCGGCGCGCGCGAGCCGCTGCAAGAAGCACACCGCCGCCGGCGCCTACTCCCACGATGACGTAATCCACCTCTTCTCCTTCCGGGAAGCGATGCATCGGGGTCTCGATCCGCTGGATGGGACCGAGCATGTGCGGCTTTCCGTTCGGTGGCTGAAACTCTCCCAGGATCGGTGACTTCAATGTGTGCCTCCTTGGCTGGGTGAGCCGAGATGCTCCAATTGCCCCGCAACTGGTGTGAATTCGCCCGAGACGGAACTGTCTGGGGCGGTCCATTCGTAACGCTTTTCTTTTGATTCCCAAGGTTCCGGCTCACCGCGTTCCAGGCGCATGTAAGCGCGCGGATACGCAGGGCCGCCGAAGCCGATCTCATCCCAAGCCCAGGGATGCGAGTAATAGGCGTCGGCGCAATCGGAAACCAACAGCATCCAAAAACGCTCGACGTCCATTCGTTGCCAGATCTCGTGCCCGGCGGAAGGTTTTCCATCATGTAGCGAGCGAAGAATTCCATCCTGCTCCCGTGGGCCAATTTCCAGGAATCCAAGACCGTAGCGCTGTTGTGCGATTTCCTCGATGGCGCGCAATCCCAGTTGAAATGCTTCACGATCCGGAGGCATGTCTTCGTACCGGTAGCCGTCGTGCGAGTTTTCGTAGAGCCGCTTATCGATTTGCGGCACGATGGGGATCTTGTGGGCCTCGTCGCGGTCGTCCTGCGGAAGAACGCGGTCACAAATCGCTGTCAGCAGGCGCGCCTCGTGCGGACTGAAAAATCGGATCTCGGGGACATTGTTGACACGGTCCAAGACCACTTCGCGCGTCTTAGCGTCCCAGAATGACTGTTGACTAAGCGTGCTGAACCCTGGGTAGTATCCGGGCTGGGCCATCGGTCCGATGGGCTTTCCCGTGCGAGGATCTACCGGGCGTGTATCTGCTTTTCGAGTTTGAGCGCTCATTTTCGTTTCTCTCTCCGAAGCAGGCTGGCTAGCAAGCCAAGAAATCCGCTGGCCGCAAACAGCAAGGGCGCAAAGAGCGGCGGTCCATAGATGATGTTGTAGATCGGCTTTTTCAAACCGCCGGGCCGCCGCAAAACGCCTCGCGCATGATAACCAAACCCCACCGTTCCATCCACTATCGCTACAGCGGAAATAGCGGGAAGCCAGGTATGCGCAATGCGACGATTCTTAACCGCGCCCATTCCCGCCGCCATCAACAACGGCGCCACAATCACTGGCGTCCACTGCGCTTTGTAGCGGAAATTGTTCTTGTAATGCGAGTACCAGGCTTCAAATCCACTGAAGAATGCTGAGATAACGGTCGCGATCGCCATTTGCTTTTGAAAGCGACCTTCGCGCACGTCCTGCGTCCAGCTAATCGATTCATGTTCGCCGGTGACGAGCTTCGCCCAATGATGCGCTTTGCGGGGCGAGGTAGAAGCCGCTCATCTCCTGCTTCACCGCGGCGGAGAAACGAAGCCAGCAAGCCAAGGTAGGCGCTCACGCCGAACAGCAGCGGAGCAAACACCGGCGGACCCATAATCATATTGACGATGGGAAGCCGCCAGCCGCCGGGTTTGCGCTGAATTCCGCGCACATGGAAATAAAAGCCGAGCACACTGTCGCCGAGTGTAATAACCGAGACCGCCGGCAGAACTGTTCGCGCCGCGCGTCTGCTGAAAAAGCCAGCTAATCCACCCGCCGCAAGCGCTCCGCTCAGAATGACGGGGGTATACATGACTCTGCGGCTGTAGCTGCCTCGATAATGCTCGTAGGTAACCTCAATGCCGCTCAGCACGCTGGAGAGGCCGCGATGAGCGCCAGCCAGCGCTGAAAGCGGCCTTCCCGTATGTCCAGATCGACCTCTTGCGCGTCGCGTTCGAGTGTTGCACTAAGTGCCTCAGGCATGCTGTCGTCCCCTCAACTGGCGAAGGCCGCTATTGTTTCAGGAAGCGCCAGCGGAAAAGCCGTCAATGTTGCCACTGCAGTCAGCAGAGACCACAGCGAGAATGCCTGGTATTTCCTGCATTCATCTACCGTGAGCTTTCCTGCGAACGCCGCGTCCGCAAGAAGTTTCAAGCCCATGCCGATCGGCATCAACGGATGGGTGTGCGAGCGATTTTCGGGACCCATCCCGGCCAGGCAAGCAGTAACTGCGTAGCTCGCTAAACCGAGCAAGGCATCCGGAGTATGCAGAATCGAATAGGCCTCGGCGGAGCCATTGACTTTCTCGGCATCGAAAACACGCCCTGGTGGTCCCGGCAATCTCTTCAGAATGCCCATCTGGTACAGCGCTATCCCGCCGAGCATGGCGGATGAAAAGAACGCGAGTCCTGAAGATGCTGCGCCGTCGCTTCAAGAACGGACTCGAGCCTTCGCGCAGTTCGCGGCCGAGTTCCGCGGGAGTCCACTGGTCGTTGCATCAGGCCCCTTCTTTCTGCCTGTGAAAGCAAGTCCTGCCAATACGAGTGCCGCAGAGGCGACCAGCCCCCGATGCGCCATCAGATCGATCGACTTGAGATTCATCGAGCTCTGCACGCTGAAACTCTTGGCGCGATCGTCGAAAATTCCATGAGCACCATATTCGCCCTGTACCGGCTCGAATAAATTGTCGGGGCGGTCCGGGGAAACGGGCTCCGAAGTCTCCTGTCCGCTATAAGCGAATTTCGCCAGATAACGGTCCGCATAAGCGGGAGCGAGTTCATTGCCGTAAATCGCCTTGACGGTAGGCCAACCGACGTACACTCGCGCCGTTTGTGGCTTGCCGCCCAAACAATGGCGCGCGCCGCTACTTCCGGTTGAAAGATCGGCGGCACGGGCTGGGGATGACGCGGAAGACGCGTGCGGCACCAACTGAATTGCGGCGTGTTCATCGCCGGCAGCATCACCGCCGTGATATGCACGTTGCTTTTGTTGTGAATCAGCTCCGAGCGGATCGAGTCCGTAAATCCCACAATGGCGTGCTTGGCCCCACAGTAAGGGGATTGCAGCGGAATGGAGCGAAACGCGAGCGCCGAGCCGACCTGGACAATAGAGCCGCGATTGCGCGCATGCATGCGTTTCAGCGCCGCCATGGTTCCGTAGACTTGCCCCAGATAGGTGACTTCCGTGGCGCGCTTGAATTCCTCCGGCGTGATCTCCAGAAACGGCGCAAAGATCGTGGTCATCGCATCGTTGACCCAGATATCGATGGGGCCGAATTCCTGCTCGACGCGCTCGGCTGCCGCTTCCACCTGCTCGGCATCCGCCACGTCGGTCGGCAGTACGAGCGCTTTTCCGCCCAGCTCCTCGACCTCGCGCTTGGCTGCTTCCAGACGCTCTCGCCCGCGCGCAATCAACCCGATGTGCGCTCCCTGCCGCGCGAACTCTGTCACCACGGCGCGTCCTACTCCGGCAGATGCGCCGGTGACGACGACGACTTTTCCCCGATTCGAATTTTCCATGTGAATGTTTCTTATTGCGCTTGCACCTGAAAATTCCGGCCTTCCCACTGCCCCCGCGGCTTTCCAAAAGAAAGTGAATTCCACTCTCGGCTCCAAATCGTTGGCAGCGAAATCAAAGTAATCAGCCCCCAATCCCGTCGGATGGGATTCGCTATCCTGCCATGTTTTCCAGTTGTCGTTCGACCAGCGAAGGCGAAACGGCTCCGGCGCGCAAATGCGAAGCGTATGATCCTTTCTTGCCTGCTCGGATCGGATGTTTCGGCAGCCAGAACTCCACTCTGCTTTTCGTGTTGCCCTCCGCATATCGCGCGGCGACTTCCGGAATCAGATCGAAGACTTTGCCGTCCTGACACGAGCGAAGCAGCCGCAAATATTCCGAATGCGCCCACAGCAGAGGATTGGCGGAACCTGTCGGACCGCCGCAGTGCATGTGCTGCTTCCGGCAGATCCGCTTCGTCCCAAATCTGCTCCGGCAACAGGCGGTGCCGTTTGAGAACTGCTCCATGGCATGCAGGAAAGGACGGCAATCATGACCCGCGGCAAGCTCGTAATGCCCCCGCTCGCCCGTCAGTAGCGGCCAGGCTCGGCCTTTGCCCCAATTAATATAAGGACCGCCATCCGGGCCGCTGACCATAACCGTCGTGGTTGTATCGGTGCCAGCAGGGGCCGGAAGGAGTGTCCGTTTTGAGGGTTGCATCCACGGCTCGAAGACTATCGACGATCAAAGGATCGTCCGCGGCAAGAACTCCATAGCGCACCAGCTGCAGAAAACCCGCATCGACGATGTCGCGAGCCGGATAGGAGTGAGGCGAGCCTGGAGGTTGGCTGGTCAGCTTGAGTTCCGCTTCGTTGACGGCGCCTGGAGCCGCGACTTCTCCGGGCTTGGCCGGGTTCAGGCGCACAAAGTAACGAGACACTCCAGGAACCAGCGACCCTTCGGTTGTCACCGTCCACTCCTCCAGATGCGCGCGGAGAAAATCGGCATAACTCTCCAGGAAGGCCGCTGTGTCTGTCCTGTTCCGCCCGGGCAAAAGAGGCTGCGCAGATGAAAGCCGAAATGATCGCCGCCAGCGTGGAAGGCGAATAGCCGCTCGCTTCCTCCCAGCGTTCTTCGCCCGTTACCGGCCCGCTGTGCAGCAGAAAAGCGACAGCGCGCTTCACCATCACACGCGGATCGAACTGCCCCAATAGCTGAAACTGATGGAGACGCCAGGCGAGCAGTACCGGAAAAGCCACTTCATCCAGTTGCATTCCGTTCCAGAAAGCTTCGCCATCCACCCAGAAATTCTGAGGAAAGCTGCCGTCTTCTTCCTGCCGGGCGGCCAGATAGATCAGCGCGCGCAAAGGCGCGCTGCGTATCGCCGGCCGCCAGCAGTCCCATCGCGCTCTCCACCATGTCGCGTGTCCAAACCAGGTGATAGCCGCCCTTCCCCTTTTGTCGTTGCGCGCTTCGCCCCAGGGAATCGTGAGCGATGCGACGAACGCACCCTGATACAGTTTGTCTTCGTGAGTCAACAGCAGGTTGTAACTCGATTCAAAAAGCCGGCCTTTGTCTCCGCTGCTTTTTTCGAGAGGCTTTCTGCCGTTCTTCGCTGCCTCCCATTGCTGAATGAAAACCTGACGGCGCTCCTTGTAAGAATGACCCAGACTCTGAAATAGAGCCGACACAGCGCTCGAAAGCGTCTCGCCAAACGCCACGCCGACTGTGAATTCGCGAGTGTTCGAAAGATTCAATTCGCCGGTCAGCGCCACGTTGCCGTTCTTGGCTTCGTCGAATTCGAATTCCATCTTGTGGTGTTTCGCCAGATCGGTATACCCGTCGCTCTGTCCGACATATCCGCAGGAGAGCCGCGAGAAGCCACAGGAAGCGCCGACGGCCAGCCAGCGATTGTTTTTCTCGGCAACCAGTAACTCGCGGCCAGACACTTCGACCACGAACGCGTTGTTGTCTTCTCCTCCCCCCTCTAAATGCGGGGCGCATAGCACATACGTCTTGAGGTTTTGAGAAACTTCTCGTTACCTTCAAGCTGTGTGGAGTAAAACGCAAGGGCGCGTAGGTTCCACGATCACTTCTTTCGTAAAAGAGAAGCGGCCCTCGCGATCGTGCCTGCTGATCCGATAACCCTGCGAAGGCGCTATTCGCTCGATATGGTAATCGAGATCCCGTTTTTCTTCCATAAACAATCCGTTCCCATCGGCAAAAAGAAATTCCAGATCGCGCAATTGCGGACGATCGACGGTCGGATAATAAATTTCCGTCAAAATGCCGCGCCAGATCGTGAACCAGACGCGTCCGCCGGTCGAATACGCCGTACCGATCCCATCTTTGTCTGCGTGGGTCCACGGGGCTGGTCTCCCGGTGCTCCAAATGCGCTCTTATTTCCGCGAAAGTGTGCCATTGAATCTTCCTTGGTCTCCTACCGTACCTGCACCAGATGGCCGTGCTCTTCCCACTCGCCGCGTGCTTTCCAAAAGAAGGTGAACGCGACTTCCGACCGTGTGCCGGCCGGACAATATCGAAGTATTCGGCGCCGATGGCGGTTGCATGGGACTCGCCCTCCTGGTGTGGCGCTCCCTTATCGACGGACCAACGGAGGCGGAAAGGCTCCGGCGCACAGATGCGTAAAGTGCAACCTTGTTTCATCTCCCAGATTGGGTACTTGGGCAGCCAGAACTCCACTTTGCTTTGCGTCTTTCCGTCGCGGTAGCGGGCGGCGACTTCCGGGATCAAGTCGAATACTTCGCCATCGTGACAAGAGCGCAGCAAGCGCAAGTATTCCGAGTGCGCCCACAGAGAGGCACGGCCGATCCGGACGGCCCTCCGCAGCGCAGGTGCGCTTTCGGCAGATCCTCTCCATCCCAGATCTGCTCCGCGAGCAGACAGGTACCGTTCGAGAATTTTTCCATGGCGTGCAGGAAGGGGCGGCAATCGCGGCCGGCGGCGAGTTCATAATGTCCTCGCTCGCCCGTAAGTAGCGGCCAAGGCCGTCCGTGACCCCAGTGCAGGAAAGGGCCTCCATCGGGCCGCTGGCCATAGCCATCATGGTTATATCGCCGCCAACAGGGGCCAAGGGGAGTATCGACTTTCAGAGTCGCGTCGGCGGCGCGGACGCTATTCACAATCAGCGGATCGTCCGCGGCCAGAATCCCATAGCGAACCAACAGTAGAAAACCCGCATCAGTGACGTCGCGAGCCGGATACGAATCAGGCGATCCAGGAGGTTGATCCGGTAACGGGAGCGCATTCTGTTGACTGCGCCAGGAGACGCGACTTCCCCGGATTTGGCAGGATTGAGGCGGACAAAATAAGATCCAGGAACGAGCGAACCTTCCGTCGTTACGTCCACTCCTCTAGATGCGAACGAAGATAATCAGCGTAACTCTCAAGGAAAGCCGCTGTTTCATCGTTTTCCTCGCGTGCGAAAGAGCCGCGCAGATGAAAGCCGTGATGACGATCGCGAGGGTGGAAGGCGAATAGCCGCCCGATTCTTCCCATCGCTCTTCGTTTGTCACGGGCCCACTTTGCAACAGAAAAGCGACCGCCCGTTTCACCATCGTGCGCGGATTGAAGCGCCCCAGGAGTTCGAGCCGGTGCAGCCGCCGGGCGAGCAGTACGGGAAACGCCACCTCACCCAGTTGCAAGATTTTTTCCGAACGCTTCTCCGTCGACCCAGAAATTCTGCGGAAAGCTGCCATCCTCCTCCTGCCGGGCGGCCAGATAGATGAGGGCGCGCGGAGGAGCCTTTGTATCCCCGGCGGCAAGTAGCCCCATTGCGGTCTCCCACCATGTCGCGTGTCCAAACCAGGTGGTAGCCGCCGTGGCCATCTTTATCGCCGCGCGCCTCCCCCCACGGGATCGTCGGCGATGCAAATAAACGCGCCTTGGAAAAGTTTGTCTTCGTGCGTCAAGAGCAGGTTGTAGCTCGAGTGGAAAAGACGTCCTTCATCGCCGCTCGTATTTTCGAGCGGTTTTCTTTCCGTCGCAGCAGCCTCCCACCGTTGCATGAAGATCTGGCGCTGCTCCCGGTAGTCAACGCCCAGGCTTTGGAACAGTGTCGATACAGCGCTCGAAAGAGTCTCGCCAAACGCCAAGCCAATCGTGAACTCGCGAGTATTGGAAAGATCGAGCTCGCCGGTCAGCGCCACGTTTCCGTCTTTGGCTTCATCGAACTCGAATTCCATCTTGTGGTGTTTGACCAAATCGGTGTATCCGTCGCTCTCGCCGGCGTACCCGCAGGAGAGCCGCGAGAAACCGCAGGAGGCGCCTAGTATCAGCCAGCGGTTCTTTTTCTCTGCCGCCAGCAACTCCCGGCCTGATACCTCAACCACAAACGCGTTGTTGTTTCCGCCTCCTACTTCTAAATGCGGAGCGCACACGACATACGTCTTTAGATTGCGAAGGAACTCGTCGTCGCCTGTAAATTCCGTGCGCAAAAGAACGCAGGGCCGCGTGGAGTCTGCAATGATTTCTTTGGTGAACGAGAAGCGTCCCTCAGGATCGTGCTTGACGATTCGGTAACCCTGGGAGGGCTGACATCCGTTCGATCTGGTATTCGAGCTTGCGTTCCTTCGAGAAGCAGTCCCTTTCCGTCGGAGAAAAGAAACTGCAGATCGCGCAATTGAGGGCGATCGACGGTGGGATAAAAGACCTCCGTCAAGATGCCGCGCCAGATGGTGAACCAGACGCGGCCGCCGGTCGAATACGCAGTACCAACTCCGTCCTTGGTGGAGTTAGCCCAGGTCGGCTCGCTTCCCGGCGCTCCGAATGCGCTTCTGTTTCCACGGAAATGTGGCACTCTGATC
>CAVYDZ010000003.1:0-177767 GCA_963767485.1 Terriglobia bacterium
AATAATGCCGACGCACTCGGGGCGCTCGGCACAAGTAGTTTCTGGCAGGAGATCCCGCGCAGGGCCGCCGATCGCTCGAACGCGCGCTCGAAATCAATCCGGAGAGCGCTGCGCTTCGCAATCAATTGGTAGCTGGCCTGGTTTCAGCCCGCGACTATGCGCAAGCCGAAAAGCTTCTCAGTACGTTAAGCCCGATCGAGACGGCTGCCTGTATCCTGCTCGAAGGCGACCGGCCGCGCGCTACGGCGACTTTCAAAAGTTTTTGACAACAGTCCCTAATGATGACGCCAAAACGCTATATCGCGCTTGGTGGCGGGCCTTACTCGGCGACCGCGCCGCCGCCATCGAGCAATTGCGCAACGCTCATTTGGCCAATCCGCGCGCTCGGGAACTCGCCGGCCGCCAGCTCGCTATTTGGCAGCAAACCGAAACGCCCGACCAAACCGTAAAAACCTGGACCGGGATTCTTAGGGAATCCAGCGATACCGACCTGCGTGCGCGCGCGATGCTGGCCGCGGCCTTGAAAGCGGCCGGCCAGACCGCCGAAGCAGCCAAAATTCGCGTTCTGCCTTTCCTCCCCGATCCCGCCGACCCATATAGCGCAATCGCCTTCAACGCCATGCAAAAACTGATAGCGTAATCGGCGGCTCGGAATACGATACCATCAGCCAACACGATGCGAAACGCGCGGGCCGAGGTCGATCCGAAGATCAATCTTCCTTACGTTATCTATTTGGCCGCAGCCGCCGCGCTCGGCGGTCTCCTCTTCGGTTTCGATATCGCGATCATCACCGGCGCTGGGCCATTTTTAACCGAACACTTCCGCTTGAACGATCTCAGCTTGGGCGTTGCGTTCAGCTCTCTGCTGTTCGGCTGCGTTCTGGGATCAGCCGCGGCCGGCCGCGTCACCGATCGTTACGGGCGCCGCAAGATTTTGCTCTGGGTCGCCGTCGTCTTTGCGCTAACGTCCATTGCCACCGGCCTCGCCCCCGTGTTCGCGCTCTTTCTCGGCGCGCGCTTTCTCGGGGGCATCGCGGTAGGCGGCGCCTCCATCCTCTCGCCCATGTATGTGTCAGAAGTCTCGCCGCCCACTATCCGCGGCCGTATGGGAGCCCTTTACCAGCTCTCCATCATTCTCGGCATCTTAATTTCCTATGCCATCAACTATCTGCTGCGCAACGTAGGCACTTCCAATTGGCGCTGGATGTTCCTTACCGGAGCCGTACCCGCGATTTTCTTTTTTCTTCTTCTGCTCAGGGCGCCTGAGACTCCTCGCTATCTAATGATCGCCGGACGCCCGGCCGAAGCCTTCCGCATTCTCGAAAGAATCGCCGGGCCGCAACAAGCCGAGTTCGAAGTCTCCGAAATCCGCGCCAGTCTCTCGCGCACGCAGAACCGGTGGCGCGATCTCCTCGATCCCGATGTCCGGCCCGCCGTTCTGGTTGGCTTCTGTCTCGCTATCCTGATACATATTTCCGGGATCAACACAATCATTGATTACGCACCCGCGATCTTCCAATCCGCCGGATGGAAAATCGATGCCGCGCTCTTTTCCACCCTTATCGTTGGCCTTACCAACTTCGCCTTCACGCTGGTCTCCTTCTGGATCATCGACCGCTTCGGCCGCAAACCGCTGTACATCGCCGGCTCGCTCGGCATGGCGGCGGCGCTCATAGGGCTCACCATCATCTGCTCGCTTGGCTTATTTCAGGGCTGGATCGTACTCGTGCTCATCCTTGCCTACCTCGCTTGTTTCGCTTCCTGCATCGGGCCGGTTTTCTGGACGCTGGTTCCCGAAATCTTTCCCAATCACATTCGCGGTACCGCGATGACGGTTCCCGTCCTTACGCAATGGATCGCAAACGCATTAGTCGTTCTCTTCTTTCCCCTCGCGTTTAATCAGGTCGGCAAGTCGGTCACATTCGCTTTCTTAGCTGTGGCGTCCATCGCGCAGGCGATCTTTACCGTCTTCTTCGTTCCGGAGACCAAGAACAAGCCGCTCGAAGAAATCGAACAGTACTGGATTCGCTGAGCCTCGCTCACGGAACGGACGCCGATGCATCTTCGGTCGGCAGCAAACCCATATCCTGATAAATCGGCCGTACTGCCGCATTCACTTTCGGCAGTTCGAGCGTGAACCAAAGCGCACTCGCCAGGCAGCATGCCCCAGTCCCGATCACCGTATGCGGCGCCCCGATCCGGTGAGCCACAGCCCCTGCCAGCAAACTACCCAGCGGTGCCGCCCCGAAAAAGGCCATCGTGTAATAGCTCATCACGCGCGCCCGTTTGTCCTCCGTTACCAGCGACTGGATAATCGTGTTGCAAACCGTCGCGCACTGCATCAGTCCGAAGCCCGCGAACGCTACAAGCACCAGCGATAGCCAGAATGTGTGCGACGTCCCGAACAGAATCAACGCGCCTCCAAGCGTCCCAGCCGACACCTGTACCATCCGCGTCAGTCCTACCACCGATTTGCGGACTGTCAACGAAAGCGCCGATACAAACGCGCCAATTCCGGAAGCTCCGGCCAGCCAGCCAAGCGTTAGCGCAGTGCCGTGTAATACCTGGCCCGCGAACACCGGCAGCAGCACCATGTACGGATAACCCAACAAGCTGATTAGCGCAAAAAGCACGAGGATCGTGCGCATGGGCTGAAACGTACGCACGTAGTCCCAGCCTTCGCGCATTTGTGCGACCATGCGGTTCGCCTTGCCGCGCATATCCAGGGGACGAATACGCATCACGAGCAGCGACGCGATCACCGCGAAATAGCTCACCCCGTCGAACAGGAAGCACCAGCCTTCCCCCACGGCGCTAATCACCAGGCCCGCAATCGCCGGTCCGATCAGCCGGGTCCCGTTTGCCATTGCAGAGTTGATCGCGATCGCGTTGCTCAGATCTTTGCGATCTTCGACCATCTGCACCAGGAACGATTGCCGGGCCGGCATGTCGAATGCGTTGATCAAGCCCTGCAAAACCGCCAACGCCAGGATTTCCCATAGCGTGATGACATGGGCGAGCGTAAGCGCGGCCATCGCGAGCGACTGTACGGCCGCCGCCGCCTGGGTCCATATCAGCAGCTTGCGCCGGTCCAGGCGCTCCACCCACACGCCGGCAAACGGCCCCAGCACAAACGACACAATCTGACCCGCGAAGCTGACAATGCCGAGCAGCAGCGCGGAATGCGTCAGCCGGTACACCAGCCAGCTCGTCGCCAGCCGCGTCATCCAGGTGCCGGTCAGGGATACGGTCTGGCCAAAAAAGAAAAGCTGGAAGTTCCGGTGGCGCAGGGCGCGCCACGCATGCGATAGCGAACTGGGTCCGGTCGTCTTCACCGCCATCTAATCCCGCACAAACTGGCTTAGGGCGCACATCAAAGCAGCGCTCCCTAACAGGCACGCACTTTGGATCAGCGATCGCCGGCCGTTCTTTTCCCGCTGTACTTCGGGCAGCAGAATCGCCAGCGCAATATAAAGAAAGTTCGCGGCCGTGATCGGCAGCAGTGCCGGAACCAGCGATTTGATCCGCGCGCCCAGCAGCAGCACCAGAACTCCGCCTGTGATGCATCCGCACGTCGCGAGCAGATTCAGTAACACCGCGCGGCTCTTGTCGAATCCGGTATAAATCAGTACGCCAACGTCAGCAATGTGGTGGGGCACTTCGTGCAGCAATACCGCAATGCTTGTGGCGATCCCAACGTTATGCCCTACCGCAAAGCCTGTCGCGATTGCGATTCCATCGATGAAGCTGTGCGCCGCTCCGCCTACCAGGATGTTTGCGGCCAGCGGTCTTCTGCTCGAGTGGCCGTGTTCGTGAGCATCCTTTTCGAACACCATCCAAAGCGACCTTTCGAGCAAAAAAGAACCCAGCAGGCCGATCAGCAAAAATAAGGTAAGCTCTCGCCCTGTGCCCACCTGCCGTATGGCTTCCGGGAGCAGGTGCGCCACCGCCGTGCCAAGTAGCGCGCCCGCCGCTGCGCTGATGACATACGGCAGCACCAGCGTAAGCCGCCGCCCCAAAGCAAAGCTCGCCATTCCGGCAAGCGAGCTCAGGCTGATAAGCGTCAGCGCGATTAAGGTGTTCAGTATTTCGGGATGAAGTGGCCCTTGCGGATACAATCTTCGATCATATCCACCCCCTCTATAACCCGGTCAGCCGGTGCACTAAGAGCGGTGCCGCAAAATCCAATCCGAGAAACACCACCGATGCGGCCGCAATAATCACGCCGTGCGGCATGCGCAAAGCCGAAGCATTCCGAAAATCCAGCTGTGGATTTGTCTTATGCGGCGCACGGAAGAACGCCAGGTCTTTCAAGAGGAAGTATAGATTGCAGCAGGTCTCTGTGAGCCGGCCCTTCAGCAGCGCATACACCACGGCCGCCGCGCCCCCGGCGAGCGCCGTCGTAATCATAATCAGTAGCCAGTGCCCCGGCCCCACTAACGCCCCCACTGCCGCCATCAGCTTCACGTCCCCCGCACCCATGCCGCGCAGCAGGTATAAAGGGAGATACACCGCCGCGGCAAACAATAATCCTTCGCCCGCGATTACTGCACCGTGCCATCCGAAACAAAACAAATTCAATCCGAACCCGAGGATCACCCCCGACAAGTTCAACCAATTTGGAATGCGTCGCGAACGAAAGTCGAACACCCCCGCCGCGAGCACCAGCGCCCCCAGCGCGATCTGAATACTAAGCGGCATCTTGCATCTCCAGCCGGTCCCCGGTAGCGGTCCCTGAGCTCGAAATCGCGCCGGCCGGCAGTTCCAGGACGGAATGCGCCCGCAAGCAGAACGAAATCCGCCCGGGTCGCAAATGCCGTTTCAAACCCCTTACCCGCAGCTCCCGATCGAGAAAAACAGCATCGATCTCAACGCGCATACCGAACGTATGGATCGCCTCGCAGGGCACAATCCAAAGTCCGGCAAAATCATCTCTGCCGAGCAATCCCCGCCGCCGCTCGCGGCTCGTTCCCGCTAATTGCACCTTGTTGGCGACCGTCGAACCCCGGTCCCGATTGATAAAAGTAACCACGTCTCCAAAGAAGTGTCCCTTCCCCGGGAAATTCTTATCCCTTTTCAGCCTGTGAGAGCCGCACACTCAGAATCCTCGATTTTCGATGGGACACGTTGCTGATAACACAGGGAGCCGCCGAACTCGCCTTACAATGAAGTGATGAAATCTTTCTTCTCCTGCGCGTGCGTCTTTTTCGCGGCGGCGGCACTCGCGCTCGCGCAGGATTGGAAGACCGCCTCATCTCTCCCCGGCGTCGACCTGAGCCATCTGACCGCTTCGCAGCGCCAGCTTGTTCTCAAAGTTCTGCGCGAACAGGGATGCTCCTGCGGCTGCGGCATGAAACTGGCGGAATGCCGCGTCGTCGATCCGAGCTGTTCTTACAGCACCGGCATGGCTGCCGCGGTGGTCGATGCGGTCACCCACGGCAAATCTGAACAGGAAGCCATGGCCGCTGCTTCAAATTCGAAGTGGGGCCATCTTCCCGACCAGCAGCCGCAAAAGCTGCTTGACGATCCGATCGCAATTCCCACCGCCGGCGCACCGTCCACCGGTCCGAGTAACGCCCCCATTACAATTGTGGAGTTTTCCGATTTTCAATGCCCTTACTGCGCCGTCGCCACCCCTCAGCTCGACGCGCTGCTTAAGGCGAATCCCACGCAGGTTCGCCTGATCTTCAAGGAGTACCCGCTCGACATCCATTCGCAGGCGCACCTGGCGGCCACCGCTGCCGTGGCCGCGCAGATGCAGGGTAAATTCTGGCCCATGTACAGCGCCATGTTCGCGCACCATGACCAACTCTCACGCGACAACATCTTCGCCTATGCGCGCCAGTCCGGACTCGACATGAAGCGGTTCGCATCCGACATCGATTCCACCGCCGTAAGCGAAACGGTTCTGCGCGACGTCCAGGATGGCGATCACGCCGGTGTCGAAGGCACGCCTACCGTCTTTATCAACGGCCAGCGCTACAACGGCCCCATCACGGCTCAGGCTCTAAAGTCTGTCCTCGACTCCCAATTCAAACTTCAGTCCCGCTCCTCCAGTTCCTTGACCAGCTCCACCGTGATATCTCCCACCACCTGAAAACTTCGCGCGCTTAATTTGTCCATCGTGTCCGCCGCCGTATGCCAGTACGAACCATTCGGCCCATAATCCAGATCGATCAGATCGATCACATTCACGCCTGCATCGCCAAACGGCTTATGATCGTCGTCAATCGCGCCTTCGTCCTTCCGCAAATATTTCGCATACCCTAAACGCTCCGCGATCTCATTCACCTGAGCGCGCAGCGACGCCGACGAATTTGTATCGTTCGACAAATCCAGATTCTTGTCCCCGATCATGTCCACATTGATCAAGGCCTTGATACGCGCCAGCGTTCCATCCGACGCCCACTTCCCGGCAAGCTCCCGGCTCCCGTACCGGCTGTCCGTGTCAGTCCATTCCCCCAACGCTTCCTCTCCATCGAAAAACACCACGTACAAATCGTCCGGATGGTTCATCGTGGCCGCTACCTTTGCAAACTCAATCAAAAATCCCGTCGACGACCCCCCATCATTTGCCCCCACAAAGTGCACCATCGGAATCCGTTTCGTATCGTAATGCCCGGTCACCACCACACTCTTGCCGGACTTGCCTGGAAACTTCAGCAGGATGTTCACCATTGGAATCGGCCCCGCCGGCGTGTGGCCGGTGAAGCTCTCGAGCGCTAACTGGCCACCGAGCGGCTTCAATTCTGAAACAATCCAGCTGCGGGTTTCCTCAAGCGCCTTCGACCCGGCCGGCCGTTCGCCAAACGATGTGGCATGCCGCGTGTACTCGAGCGCCCGGCTGCCACTGAATTTCACGACCGGTGCCGCAGATGCGAAAATCGCGCGTGCACCGAGCGCGAACAGCAAACACGAAGAGAAAAAGATTCGAGAGACCATACGGATATTACAAATCGAAGTTGTGATTAAGATATCTAATAGGCCCGGGTACTACCGAACCGCCGGGACTGTAGTATCATAGCCGTACAATTTCAACCAGAGAACTGTCAGGTATTTATGCAGTCCGTCGGACAGACACTCCGTCACACCCGCGAGGCCCAAGGCCGTTCGCTCGAAGATGTAAATTCGAGCACCCGAATCTCGGTGCGTTCGCTAGAAGCGATTGAACAGGACGATGTCACGCGCATCAGTTCGGCTTTTCTATACAGAAGCTTCGTGCGGCAAATCGCGGCTTACCTCGGTATCGAGTACGCCGCGCTTGAGCCGGCTGTGAGCGCCGCAGTCCAGCGCATACCGGCTCCTCTCATGCCGGGCGAAGGCGTTTCTCCCACCGCGCCGAAAGTAGCCGCCCTGCGCGTAGGCCGCAAGCGGAGCAACAAATTGCTCTACGCTCTTTCCTCGTTTGCCGCCGTTCTTGTAGGATGCAGCGCTTTTTATGCCTTACTAGAAAGCCCCCGTTTCAATCTGCCGTTCATAAACCAGAACATTCCTTCGGAGACCGTTCCGTCCGCCCGGCCCTCCGGCTTTACCCTCCAGCTCTCTGCCACCGAACCCGCCTGGCTCTCAATTGTGGCCGATGGCAAACAGTCATTCGACGGCGTGTTGCAGCCCGATCAGACGAAAACCCTCGAAGGCCGCCGTACCGCTCGCGTGGAAACTGGCAATGCCGGTGGCGTTGAGGTGGTATTCAATGGAAAATCCCTCGGCGCACTGGGCCCCCACGGCCAGACCCGTACGGTGCTTTTCACCAAGAATCGCTACCAGGTGCTCAACCAGAGCGCCGGACTGATGCTTCCTTCTCAGCCGATTCAGATACTTCCCGCTTCAGCGATCCTCGTTGCAGACGCCGCTTTTGCCGTTCCAAAGCAATAAGCTCATTCCGGCGCCGCAGCTTGATGCTCGTGTCCACCTTCCGCCAGAACTTCCGGAAATAATCTACCGCTGAAGCGAGTCCGAACAACACCACCGCCCACATCGATGCGAGCGCGTAGGGCCGCAACGCCGACCAGCGAATCGACATCATCACAAGCGTCACGCCCAGCACCTGGAACACCATCTTCGATTTCCCAAGCTCGCCGGCTTTCACGGTAATCCCTCGGCCGCCGCAATGCTGCGTAAACCCGATACCGCGAATTCCCGGCTGATAATCAAAATCACCAGCCAGCTTGGCAGCAAGCGGATTTCCACCAGGGAAATCAGCGCCGCCGAAATCAGCAGCTTGTCGGCCACCGGATCGAGCAGCGTCCCTACCGTCGTCACTTGTTTCCAGCGCCGCGCCAGGTATCCATCGAGCAGATCCGTCAGAGCGGCGGCCAAAAATACGATCAGCGCAAAGAAGTCGTTCGCAATGATGAGCTTGCCGTTCCAATGTACGTCCAGATTGTGCTGCACCAGCGCGGCCACCAACAACGGCACGAGAAAGATCCGTACCAGCGTCAGCAGATTGGGCAAGTTCGTCAATCGTTTTCAACTATAGAACACTTCCTCACCCCGCCGCGACCTCAGAAGGGTAGCTTGTGGGGCGGGCTCTCGGTGAAGCTCTGGCCTGCGGCGACCGCGTCTCCCGGAGCTTCTACCCCGCCGCCGGCAGCCCGATCTCCACCGCTTCCACCGCCGCCGCCCAGTTCACAATTTCTTTGTGATGCTCGACCCGCGGTAAGTCCGCGTAGCCTAATACATGGCCGCGAGCGTGATTCCCGCCCTGCGATTGATAAAACCAATACGCTTCCTGCACCCGTGCCATCGTTTCGCCCGAAGCATGAAACTCGTGCGCTTCATAGGCAAAGGGCGCCGAGCTGTCGAGCGCTCCATAAAACTGATCGGTTAACAGCCTGGGAGCCACCGAGAGTTTACCCGCAGCGAGCAATCCTTTCAACGCTTCCACCGTGAACCAGCCTGCTGCTTTGTGATCCGCATGCCGCTCGTCAGGATGGCTCGTGTAGACCGTATCCGGATCGATCCGGCTCAGGAGCTCACTCAAGACCCGCAGCACCGCATGTTTCTGAAACGGCAGATTCGGCTCCACAATGTCCCGATAAGGCGCATACTCGCCACCGAGCAGCGGCGCAAAGACCGGCTTCAACCCGCGCGCCTCCGTACGGATCATTTCGAGTGAACCGTCCGGCAGCCCCAGAAAATGCAAATTGTCCTCCGAAACTCCCAAATGTCGCGCTGCTGCACGCGCTTCCGCGATTCGGATATGCCCAAACTCGATCGCCTCTGCCGGCGTATAGTCCACTCCGAAAAACCGATCGGTACCCCCCGCGTCGCCGCACGTCAGGAAAATCAGGTGTACCGGAATGTCGTTTTCTACCGCCGCGCGTATCGCCGCTGGGTGTAAAAACTCATCATCGGGGTGCGCGCAAACAATCGCCAGCGAACGTGGCAGTACATTTGCCGAGACCTCCACCGATTCCGTCCGTTCCACTCCGCCATCTGCCGAATGAAGGCGCGCCATCAGCGTATAAAGTCCGGGGCCGCCGAAATGCAAAACTGCCCGCCCGTCGTGAGCTTCCGCGGAATCGATCAGCTCCCCACTCGCCGTGAGCAGCCGCAATTCCAGGTGCTTGCCACTCTGTTTTAGTTCAATTGAATTCGTCTCATGAGCCCGGAACGAAGTGCGTGCCAAATTGAAAACACTGCCGCCCTCCGGTTGCGCCGAATAAAAATGTCGATAGCCTGCTGGGTCGGTTATCCTGAGCACGTAGGCGCAGGAACATGCAGATCAACGGGGTGCAGTGTAGCTTTCACCATCTCGGCATCCCAACGGCCGAGATTAAGCCGGGAGAACGATACAGTCCACTTTTTGACATGTATACCAGTGATAGCGACTGTGAGTTGATGCGGATACAATGGCATCGATTCGGACCGGCAAGCTCACTACACCCGATCATTCAGTCGCACCCCCATGTTGCGTTCAAAGTAGACGACCTCGCACGTGCTGTGGCTGGCATGCGGCTGTTGCTCGGGCCGTTCGAACCAATCGAGAACTACCGAGTGGCAATTATCGAAGACCACGGGCAACCAGTTGAACTAGTCCAAACCACGCTTACCGACGACGAGATCTGGTCACGCGCAGCAACGAAAAGCATTCTGTTCCAGAAGCCCGAATAAGGAGTCGCACGAAGGCAGGCTGTAACGCGGCGTTGACTCGATACACAGATCACATCGAACTAGCCACGGCCGGAATAGATCCACCCTGAGGCCACTGAAGAAAGACTGCTACCCGTGTTCTGGACCGAAGTGTCACCTATGTTCCTGGCCATACGATCGCGGTGACCCGGGACGTGATGAGGGCGGCCGTAGCGGGCGAAATGCGACATTTGAGGCGCGCTGACGGTTACTCGACGGTGACGCTCTTGGCGAGGTTGCAGGGCTGGTCTACGTCGCAGCCGCGGCGGACGGCGATTGGATAGGCGAGGAGCTGCATGTGAGATTCTCGACGTGCCACGGCTCACCTACGGGTTTCAACAACGCCCTTCCCACGGTACGACGAAGGTTATATCGTGCGCCTGGTGCCCAAGAATGGCACAATGCGCTGAGAAAGCAGAGAGGTGTTCATCACTGAGGTGCTCCGGCGTGAGCGCATTGGCCTGCTTCCGGCACCAAATGGAGCATGCCAGGTCTACTTTGGACAGATGTACCTGGGAATCCTAGAAGGCGGAACGTCAACATTCAACCCAAACAGACAGTGTCTGCCACAAACCCAAACACACGAATAGCAGCAACTTTCCGGATAGCGCGCCGTCCTGGCACAACTCGGAAGGTATCCTCCCGATTCGTAAACCCTTTGCGGCCAGGGCGGATCTATTTGTCCAACACGAAGGCGATTCCTTGACGAGCCGGCCTCCATCTACGTCCACGAGCTCTATGTCCGCTGGTTCATGATAAGTTCGCGAGCATCGGTTACGCGTCGTTCTCTTCGAACGGCGGCAAGATAGGCGGCGCACCGAGAGAGCCAGGCCCGTATAGACCAGAAAGCACGCGCCCAGGGAAGCGATTGCGGCGACGACTTGGCCTGCTAAGCCGCCCCACTCCCCCGTGTGTCCGAATCGAACGAAGGCTCGAAGCCGTTGTCCGAGGCTGCCGTCCTCGAATGTCGTTGTCTTCAGAACCGCACCCGTATCCCGATTCAGCGAGAACTGTGTGCGCAATTGCGGTTGTCCGCCGGCACCGGTTTCCACAGCGATCTGCACCGGGCCATTCGCCGCGCGCGACAAATTCAACGTGATCGTTCGCCAATGCGGATCGAGTGCCTTCGCGCGGGCGAGGAGACGATCGTAATCGGGCTCAGGTCCGACCGGGCGTTCGTCGCGGTTGCCACGCCTATCGTCGGGTACTCGGCCTTGCACAGGCGGAGTAGAGCCGGCGAGCCGAAACAGGAGCGTGTTAGCCCATGGAAACGACATCACGACTCCGGTTAGCGCAATCACCAGCAACGGAATTGCGCACCAAATTCCGAACACATTGTGCCAATTCCAATCGCGAGCTCTTCCCCTCAATCCGTCACGAAATGCCATCGATGCGCGGATGCCTTTCCAGCTCCATCTGCGTGGTAGCCACAGAATCACGCCGAATAGGATCAATGCGGCAAATAGCAGATTCGACACCGCCGCGATCCAGTGGCCCGCTCCCTTTGAGCCGAGCGGCGCTCCCATTGCGCGATGAAAGCGTTCGACTTCGGAGAAGAACTGACGCGCTGTCGCCGAACTCGCGCCGAGGATAGCTCCGCTATATGGATCAACATAAATGCTCTTCCCGCGCCCGATGGAAAGCTTGGTTGCTGCTTCTGACTCGTTTCGGACCATCATCGCCGTTGGCTGGCCATAGTCCGACTTTCCGAACGGCTTCCAGGAGGTCAGCAATGGGCCGCTGCTGGGTGGGGTTAGGCTCGGAAACGCTTCGAATGTCGCGGTCTACGAAACCGGTGATTTGTCTCTCGAAGGCAAGCATGATGCCGGTCGCGGCCATCACGAAGATGAACACGCCAGCGCTCACACCAAGTGTCAGGTGTATCCAGAAGATGATCTTTCGAAGCATGATTGGTTCCGTCCGTTGTTGCCAGCTTCGAACTTCTTTCTGAAAATTCTGTGAAAACTTTCCTATGGTCGAGGCCCATCATAGCTGCACATTTTCAGTTGATTAGTACGCGCAGCCATCCACAACGCAAGCGCATTCGAACCGGGGCGGCGCCGCCTCTCACTTGCGGAATCATTCGGTCGGGCTTGACCGCGCTCTGGATCGGCGGAGGGCTCGCACGAATCTGCTTCAATGTTTGCAGGTGAGATGCGAGTCCTCCTGGTCGATGATGATGAAGAAGTAGCCGATTACGTTCGCCGAGAGCTCGAAGATGAGTCGTTCGAGGTCATAGTGGCGCACGACGGTGCGGCCGCGTTGCGCCTGGCCGAGAAGTCCGCTTTCGACATCATCGTTCTTGACGTCATGATGCCGTTGATAGATGGACTGCAAGTCACGCGTAACCTGCGACGGCAGAACGTCCTCACTCCGATTCTCCTACTTACCGGACGTGACGCACCGGAGGAGATCGTGCGGGGGCTGGATGCCGGCGCCGACGACTATCTCACAAAACCATTTTCATTTGACGTCCTCCTGGCTCGCATACGCGCCCGGACGCGAAGGCCAGATCAGAAGAGCACGCAGCTACGATTCGGCGACCTGGTTCTGGATTCCGCCGAACGTAAGGCTTGGCGGGGCAATCGCGCGCTCACGTTGACTCGCACGGAATTTGCACTGCTCGAGTGTCTTCTGAAATCAGCTCCCAGGGTCGTTACTCGCGACCGCCTGATCGAGACGGTCTGGAACGATCGTGAGATTTCGCCGAATAACATCGATGTGTTCATTCGGTTTCTGCGTGCCAAGGTGGACACGCCGGCATTGCCGAAGTTGATTCACACCGAGCGAGGTATCGGGTACAGCATTCGGCAGGAAACAACTTGACGCGGCTAAAACCACGCTCGGTACGCCTTCGACTTACCATTTGGTACTCCTGCGCCTTGATCGCGGTGGCGCTATTGCTGATCGGGGCAAGTCAATGGGCGCTGACGGTTAGTCTCAATCACGCTATTGACCAGAGACTCCGGTACCGCTTGATGGGTCTCCACGCCTTCATTGATGACAATACCCGGGACAGTCTCGAGGTGCTCGGAAGAGAAATTGCGCGGTTTGGAGCGTCTCGGCGATTTGTTCCAGGTGATAGGCCCGAAAGGTGGGTTGATGGCTCAATCGGATGGCCTTGCTCGCCACCACGTTCACACGGAGGCCGCCTCTGGCTTGGGCGGTCGAATGGTCTTTCGAGATGCCGGGCCGCGACGCTTCCCATTTCGGATGGCCGCGCAACAAATTTATGTGCATGGCACACCGATCATCATCGAGGTAGCGGACCCGCGCGGAAAATTCGGGACTATTTTGACGGACTACTACTCGGTTTTAGCGTTAACCATTCCGCTCGTCCTTCTGGTAGCGATCGTAGGAGGATACTGGCTCAGCGCCCGGGCTCTTGCGCCCGTGAATCAGATCATCAGTGAAGCGCAAGCAATCGACCCGTCCAATTTTTCCGCCCGGCTGTCGGTGCCTTCGTCCGGTGATGAACTACAAAGACTGTCCGAAACGCTAAACAAAATGCTCGACCGTATCGAGCAGTCGGTTGTGCAAGTCCGGCGATTCACGGCTGATGCGTCGCACGAACTGCGTGCGCCCATGACTCTGATTTACACGGCTGCCCAGTTCGCGCTCAGACGGGACCGGGGCGCCGACGAGCTGAAAGAGTCGATGCAGAAGATTCTGCTGGCGGCGAAACGATGTACCGAACTGATCAATCAGCTTCTTTGGCTGGCGCGTGCGGATGCTGGCGGCGCCCAACTGGAACTGCAGCCCGTCGACGTCGTACAAATCGTTTCCGATGTGGTGACTGAAGCAGCGGCGCTAGCCTCAAACAAAGGGCAGTCGATCAGTCAGAAGTTTCTAAATCGACCGGCATATGTCCGGGTTGATGAAGCGTCTTTTCGGCGGTTGCTTCTCATTCTGCTGGACAACGCAATCAAATACACGCCCAGTGAAGGAAAGATCGATGTATGCATCGCCGAACGAGATGATGCGGTCGAGATAGCCGTGGCAGATACCGGGATCGGAATTCCCGCCGACCAACTGCCGTTCGTATTCGACCGGTTTTGGCGCGCCGACCAGGCTCGGTCACGGCAGGCCGGTGGAACGGGACTAGGTCTGGCGATTGCTCGCGAGATCGCACAAGCTCATGGGGCTCAACTCGGCGTCGAAAGCTCCGTCGGACGTGGATCTACCTTTACGGTCCGCTTGCAGCAATGTTCTTCCCCCGCTGAGATTCCGGCTGAGACGCATCACTAGCCTGCAACATTTGCAGATCAGCGCGCTGACCTAAACCGCGCGGCCAAAACTCAGCTCTTTTCAGAAATCTTTAAGACGCACTGGTGATGCTGGTCGATGTGCGAGGAATTTCGGACCATGAAAAGATCGAGACATGCACGATGGACGTTTCACTTGTTGCTCGCGGTCGGCGGGATCATCGCGGCCGTCCTGTGTTTCCAATCCGTACGTACATACCTCTACATCGATAGCGTGATCGTTCCGCATCAAGCGGAGCACGAAGCACAACGTGAGGCGGGCGTTCTAGGCGCGGCTGCTCATAGTGCCCGGTTGGATGATCCGCGTCAGATGAGCCCCTTGCTGCGGCGCATTGTCGAATCGGCCGGCGACCGGGTGATGTGGATGCGCGTTCTAAATTTTGAGAGCACGGTTGTCGCACAAGCCGGGGACGACCCGGCTCCGCGACGAATTCCCGCGAACTGGTGGGAGCGCGTGCAAAAACACGAACCGTTGGGAACTCCGGTTCAGAACACCGCAGAGGAGATGCTGTGTCAGTCATGCTCCCGTTACGCATGCCGCATCTGGGCCCCAGCAATGATCGGCGCAAGGCCTATGTCGTCGAAGTCGGTATTTCAATGAAAGCGGTCGCTTCCTCAATGTCTGGTCTCAAGGGAAACGTCGCTATCGCAATGCTCGCGTCCATTGCCCTACTGCTTGCCCTGACAGTACTTGCCTTGCGAATGCGGCAATACGTACGGGGGAAATACCTGGAAGGTGAGTTGCAGCTCGCTAAGCGGGTACAGTCGAATCTGCAGCCCAAGCCTCAGTCAGTACCGCCCCAGATCGAGTTTGCGGCACTCGCCGCTGCTGCGGACCACGTTGGAGGAGATTTCTACGATGTCTTCGAGTTGGAGCCGGGCAAGATCGCCATCATATTGGGCGACGCCTCCGGAAAGGGTATACCAGCGGCTCTCCTTGCGAGTGTGCTGCATGGCGCGATTCGCTCGTCGATCAGTTCTAAGCATGAGGTTACCTGCGAACGGATAAATCGGATGCTTTGTGAGCGCACTGCTAGCGAGCGCTTCGCAACTCTATTCTGGGGAATTTTCGATTCTGCAAGTAGCACGCTGCGCTATGTGAATGCTGGTCACGACGCCCCCATGCTCTTACGAAATGGGTCAAAACGAATTCATCGCTTGGAAGAAGGAGGTCCGGTTCTCGGGTGTTTGCCGGACGCGAAATATGCAGCCGGTGAACTCGAGATCGGTCCAGGTGACACTTTGATTCTGTATAGCGACGGCGTCACGGAAGCCTGCAACGAAGAGGGCCAAGAGTTCGGGAAGGAGTGCATTTTGCAAAGACTGGCAACGGTTCGCAACCAGGATGCCGATGAAATCTGTGAGCAGATGAGCAAAGATTTGACCTCCTTTTCAGCTCGCGCGCGTTCGCCACAAGACGATCGAACCCTGCTAGTTGTCAAATTCTCGTCTCAACATGCTCTGGTAAGTAACGCCGAGGCGATTCCCACAGCTTTGGTCCAAATCGCCTGATGCTTAGGAAAGGAAAAGATCAATGAAAACTGTCATCGCGAGAGCCGCGTACACGGCTGCTGGACTGGCTCTCATTTCCCTGGCACTTAGGCCAGCGCAGGATGATTTAGAAACACCTCGAATCGTCAATGCGGCTAATGCGTTTCTCTCAAAGTTGACGATAAGCAGCGCCAGGCCGTTCTCTATTCGTTCGGCGATCAGGAACAACAGCGGCGCTGGTCCAATTTCCCGACTCCGGTTGTACCGCGGGGCGGCATCAGCCTAAAGCAGATGTCACCCGAGCAGCGGGAGGCGGCTATGCAGCTCTTATCTGTTGTCCTGAGTCCGATGGGTCTTCAAAAGGTCAACGAAATCCGCATGGCGGACGACGACTTTAAAGTGAACGGATCTCAGCATCACCGACCACCAGGAGGTCCCCCGCCGAATGGAAGCGGCGGGCCTCCTCCGAGCGGACCACCGAATGGGCAGCCTCCATCGGGGATGAGAGGTGGCCCAACGCACGGCGGGCATTTCAATCCTGGCGACCTGTTTGGAAGCGATCTCTATTATATTTCTTTCCTCGGCAAACCCTCCACGACCTCGCCTTGGATGCTTCAGTTCGGCGGACATCATCTTGCTTTGAACATCACGATTGCCGGCAGCAAGGGTGTGCTGACGCCTTCATTAACCGGCGCTCAACCGGCAAGCTTCATTGCAAATGGCAAAACGGTACGCCCCGTCGGAAGGGAAAGCGACAAAGGACTGGGGTTGGTGCAGTCACTGAACGAGGCACAGCGGAAGAAGGCCATTCTTAGCTATCGCGTGCCGGACTTAGTCCTTGGCCCCGGCGAAGATGGAAAGACCATCGCGTCAGAAGGGCTGAGGGCCTCCGACATGAACGAGATGCAGAAGAGCATGTTGGTAGACCTGATTGCGGAGTGGGCCGGCATCATCAATCAAAGCGCGGCTTCCGCTCGTATGGCGCAGTTGAAGGCTGACCTGAACGACACTTGGTTCGCTTGGAGTGGCCCAACTGACTTCCAGCCAGGCAACAACATCACAGCCTATTACCGGATTCAGGGACCTCATCTGGTGATTGAGTACGCGCCTCAGCATGACGAGCCCGCTAATCACGTGCACACAATTTACCGCGATCCAACGAACGACTACGGACGGCAGTTAACGAACCAATGACGAGGCGGTGGACAGTTGTTCTTATAGCAGGGCTGCTCGGACAGCCGGCCTTGGCACACCGGCTGGACGAGTACCTGCAAGCCATTCTCGTTTCGATCAAGACAACGCAGATCCATGTATCCATGCGCTTGATCCCTGGAGTAGCTGTATCTTCGAAAGTGATTTCCTCGGCCGATCTTGATGGGGACGGGAAATTCTCAGAACCCGAGCAACGAGCCTATGCCCAGGAAGTTCTTCGAGACCTATTGATCACTGAGAACGGGCATTCACTTACGCCTCGGCTACAGGAAGTGAGTTTTCCACGTGCGGCAGAGATGAAGGAAGGGCTGGGGGAGATCCGAATCGAGTTCACCGTCGAGCCGCCGTCGGAAGGTCAGCGGCGAAAACTCGTGATCGAGAACCACTATGAGCCGGGCATCTCGGTGTACCTGATGAACTGCCTCGCTCCGCAGGACCATGACATCGGCCTCATTGGGCAACAACGGAATCAAAGCCAGTCCTACTATCAGCTCGATTACTTGCAAAGAAGCAATACGAGCGATTCGACTCTCGTCACCTGGCGCGAGCGTCTCTCTTCGACACTGTCGCCCTTCAAGGGATTTCCAAGCATGTTTCGGCTTGGCATGCGCCACATCGCAGAAGGCACTGACCACATGCTCTTCCTGCTAGCACTACTGCTGCCCGCCCCACTACTTGCGACGAGATCGCGCTGGTCTGCAACCGGAAGTGTTCGCCATAGCCTTGCGGGTATACTCCGCGTTGTCAGCGCATTCACCATTGGGCACTCAATCACGTTGGCGTTGGGAGCATCGAATGTCGTCTCAATTCCGAGCCGCCCAATCGAAGTGCTAATCGCCATTTCGATCCTGATCTCGGCTTTGCATGCTCTCCGCCCGTTGTTCCCGGGACGCGAAGTGTGGATCGCCGGTGGATTCGGCCTGATCCATGGAATGGCGTTTTCCGCTACCTTGCAGAATCTTGGTGTCGGTGGATGGCAGCGCTTTGCGAGCGTACTCGGATTCAACATTGGGATTGAGACTATGCAGATCATCGTCGTAGGAGCGACCTTGCCATCACTGATTCTTCTGAGCCGAACGCCTGCTTACGCGCTTTTCAGAGTTGCGGGCGCCGCGTTCGCCGCGCTCGCGTCCCTGGGCTGGATCGTCGAACGCTCATTCGGAATTCACTGCTCGGTCGATGCTATTACCGATTCACTTACCAAACATGCGGCCTCCTTTGCGATCGTCTTAGCAGTCAGCAGTTTACTCGCTTGGTTGAATGGCCGTTCTTCGAACAGTCGAGCATCCGAAAGGACAGAGCTAGCACCCCGGCGCGCTGACGGTTACTCGACGGTGACGCTCTTGGCGAGGTTGCGGGGCTGGTCTACATCGCAGCCGCGGCGGACGGCGATGTGATAGGCGAGGAGCTGCATAGGGATCATTTCGAGGAGCGGGAGGAGCAACTCGCGGGTAACCGGGATAGTGATGAGGTGGTCGGCCATTTTGGCGACTTCTTCATCGCCTTCGCAAGCGATGGCGACGACGCGCCCACTGCGGGCTTTGACTTCCTGAATATTGGAGAGCGTTTTTTCGTAGTGCACTTTGCTCTCTTCCGATTCGGGGTCTTTGGTGGCGAGGACCACAACGGGCAGATTTTCGTCGATGAGCGCGTTGGGGCCGTGTTTCATTTCGCCGGCCGGGTAGCCTTCGGCGTGGATGTAGGAGATCTCTTTGAGTTTGAGCGCGCCTTCGAGCGCAATTGGGAAATGAATGCCGCGGCCGAGGTATAAGAAATCCTGAGCGCGGAAGAGATCTTTAATGAGCTCGTCGTAGGTTTCGTTTTGGGCGAGCACCTGTTCGAGTTTGCCGGGGATGAGCGCGAGTTCCTGGACGAGGTCGCAGGCGGCTTTAGGCGAAAGGGTCTGGCGCACCTGGCCGAGATACATGCCGAGCAGCAAGAGGGCGGTGAGTTGGGAGGTGAAGGCCTTGGTGGAGGCGACGCCGATCTCGGGTCCGGCATGGGTGAGGATGGTGCCGGTGGCTTCGCGGGTGATCATGGAGCCGACCACGTTGCAGATGGCGAGAATTTTCGAGCCTTTGGCTTTGGCTTCGCGGAGGGCGGCGAGAGTGTCGGCGGTTTCGCCCGACTGCGAGATGACGACGGTGAGGGTATTGGGGGGGATGATGGGGTCGCGATAGCGGAATTCGCTGCCGTAATCGACTTCGACGGGGATGCGGCCGAGGCGTTCGAGGATGATTTTGCCGGCGAGACCGGCGTGCCAGCTGGTGCCGCAAGCGACGATTTTTACCTGCTGGAATTTTTGAAAGTCGGCTTCGGAGATATCGACTTCATCGAGAAAGACGCGGCCGCTTTCGAGGCCGACGCGGCCGAGCATGGTGTCTTTGACGGCGCGCGGCTGCTCGAAGATCTCCTTGAGCATGAAGTGCTTGAAGCCGCCCTTTTCCGCCATGACGGGGTCCCACAAAATGCGCGAGACCTGGCGGCGGACAACTTTGCCGTCGAAATCGGTGAGGGTGACGCCGTGCGGGGTTAATACGGCTACGTCGCCGTCCTGCAGGAAGAACATGTCGCGGGTGTGGTTAAGGATGGCGGGGACGTCGGAGGCGACGAAGAACTCATCCTGGCCGAGGCCAATCACGACGGGCGGCCCGGAGCGGGCCGCGACGATCTTGTGCGGATCGCTGCTCGAAATGACGCTGATGGCGAAGACGCCATGGATTTCTTTGAGGGCGCGGCGGACGGCATCTTCGAGCTGGCCGTCGAGATATTTTTCGATGAGGTGGGCCAGGACTTCGGTATCGGTTTCGGTTTTGAAGGTGTGGCCTTCGGCGGTCAACTGGCGGCGCAGCGGCAAATAGTTTTCGACGATGCCGTTGTGCACGACCACAATGCGGCCGGTGCAATCGCGGTGGGGGTGGGCGTTTTCCTCGGTGGGGCGGCCGTGGGTGGCCCAGCGGGTATGGCCGATGCCATAGGAGCCGGTGAGAGGTTTCTGACGAATGACATCTTCGAGGTTCCGCAGTTTGCCGGAAGCGCGGCGCACTTCGAGGGCGTTTGAGCCGTTGAGGACGGCGACACCGGCCGAGTCGTACCCACGGTACTCCAGGCGGCGTAGTCCCTCGACGATCACAGGGACGGCCTCACGGCCTCCGATATATCCAACAATTCCGCACATAATAGAAGCCTAAATCCTTTAAGGGTAGTGTGGGCGGGGTCGACCGGCTCTCAATCGAGGAGGTCGATGCGGTACTCCTCGATGACGGGGTTCGAGAGTACGTCGCGAGCGATCGATTCGAGCGACTGGGCGGCGGTTTCCCGGGAGAGGCCGTCGCGCAGCCCGACTTCGAAATACTTTCCCTGGCGCACGGAGGCGATCTCGTCGTGCCCGAGCCCTTGCAGGGCTTTACAGACAGTTTGGCCCTGCGGGTCGAGTACCGTCGGTTTCATCGAGACATACACGCGCGCTTTCATATCGTCCTACTATTTTAGGGGAAGATGGAAAAAACATTGTGGAGGGATTTTGTTTTTGGGTTAAGCTGGGAGGTTATTGGGGCGGGAAGGTTATTTTTAAGGTTTGCATACTCGCGAGCAGTAGCGCCGGGAATTGCGCATTTCTGGCGACGGACCGGACGCGTATCCTGATCGATGCGGGGATAAGCCGGCGGGAAGTGGCGAGACGGCTGGCGGCGATTGGGGAGGATATCGCGGAACTCGATGCGGTGCTGGTGACGCATGAGCACTCCGATCATGTATGCGGATTGCAGACGCTGGTGAAGCGGTCGGAGGGGCGGCTGGCGGTGTATGCGACGCATGGGACGGCACCTTGCCTGGAGTGGGAGGAAGTTCCGGCGGCGGTGGAGTGTTTTCAGGCGGGCGCCGGATTTACGGTGGGCGATTTTGACGTTACGAGTTTCACGATTCCGCACGATGCGATGGATCCGGTGGGGTTTACGATTTGCGCGCATGGTGTGAAAGTGGCGTTTGCAACGGATCTGGGGTATGTGCCGGCATCGCTCGGGGTGCATTTTCGGGGTACGGATGTGCTGGTGCTCGAATCGAATCACGATTTAGAGATGCTGCGGGTGGGGCCGTATCCGTGGTCGGTAAAGCAGCGGGTGATGGGACGGCGCGGGCATTTGTCGAATGAAGTGGCGTCGGCATTCATTCGGGAAGAGCTGGACGGGCGGGTTTCGACGGTGATCTTAGGCCATATCAGCGAGCATAATAACCATCCGGAACTGGTGCGCAAATCGGCTTCAGAGGCGTTGTATGGCAGAAGCTTGTTTACGCGGCTGGTGGTGGCGGAGCCGGGCGTGCAGTCGGAAGTGTTCTGGTATTAGGGCGGGCTGCGGAATACGGAAAAATTCGCCGCAGAAGAACGCCGTTAGAGGCAGATTTCTCCACATCGTAAGTCAGCGGCCGTAGATCCATTTGCCCCAGAGTCCATTGAGGGCGATTTCGGCAGCCGGTTTTTTCCCGGCCTGCTTGAGGGCGAGCATGATTTGTCCGCGATGGTGAGACTCGTGTGAAATGAGGTACGCCATCCAGCGAACCGGCTGTTGGCCGAACATGCGAATTTTTGCTTCGCCGCGAAAGGCGCGGGCAAGAAACTGCTCTACGCTCTCGCCCGATGCAACGAGCTCGCGACGCAGTTCCTCAACGGGCGGCGGACCGGTTTTATCCCGGGTCGGAACTTTGGGCCGCTTTCCCGTGGCATGATATTCGAGCCAGCCTAGAGCGTACCCGCTGCAAATGAAAAAATTGCGCGGCAACGTCGCGTCCGCGCGAGGCGAGGGGCACGGCGGAGAAACCGTCGACGGGCACGTTGTCGAAGAGAAGAAGCAGAATTTCGTTGTGCCGACGCCAGGCGCGCAGCAGTTGCTCTTCGAGACTCATAGGCAGGGTTACCCTTTTGTAAATGGTAGCCGAGCGAATGGCCGCAGAGGAACGCCGATACGCGCAGATTTCAGATTAAAGCAATTGCAAAGCAGGGTAACGGCGGAACTGGGCGTCGTAGGTTGCGATGGCGAGGTTTTGCGCGTAAGCCTGAGCGATGAGGATTCGATCGAAGGGGTCGCGATGATCCGGGAAGCGAGGAATGGTGCGGAGCCTTCCAATATGGTCGAGGGTAATCGAGAGGATTTTCACGCCCATGTTGCGGAAGGCGTCTTGTAGCATTTCAAAGCTGAAAAGATTGCGAAGTTCTGGTTTGAGGTCAATCTCCCAAGCTGCGGTCACGCTGACATAGCGCTTGGGGAAAGCTTCGATCTTTTCGTGCAGTGCAAGTTCGAGTTTGCCGACGAGATAGTCAAGCAAAATGCAGGTGTCGAGCAGGACTCCTTCGGCCATCAGTCGGAAATGCCAAACAGCGCAGCAGTTTCTTGGTCCTCGCGGTCATCCTGCTCCTGCGAGAAAGCCTTGGGCAGTTTCTCCCGGAGATGACTGTACATCCCATATCCGCCCATAGGGACATGCTCGGGTTCCGGAACAAGTTGAATTTTCCCTTTGCCTCGTATGGTGATGATGACGGTCTCGCCGCGAAAGGCGGAATCCACAAGACTTGAGAGGGTGGTCTTGGCCTGGCGGATGTTCACTTCCATGGATTAAGGATAGTCTCAATGGAACCACATTGTCAAAAAGCATGGCTTGCCACAATGGACGAAGAATGATTGCACGATATACGCGTCCGGAGATGGGCGCGATTTGGAGCGAGCAGCATAAGTATGAGTGCTGGCTGGCGGTGGAGTTGGCGGCGGCGGAGGCTTTGGCTGAGACCGGGGAAGTGCCTCGGGAGGCGGCGGAGCAGTTGCGGCGGCATGCCGGGTTTGAGCTCAAGCGGATTCACGAGATCGAAGCCACGGTGCGGCATGATGTGATTGCGTTTACGACGGCAGTGGCGGAGAAGATGAAGTCGGCGGGGGCGGCGGAAGCGTCGCGCTGGCTGCATTTCGGGCTGACTTCGAATGACGTAGTGGATACCGCGCAAGCGCTGCAGATCCGGGATGCTTCGCGGTTGATTGCCGCCGGGTTGGAAGGGCTTTCGGCGAGCCTGAAGAAACTCGCTTTGGCGCACAAACACACGGTCCAGATCGGGCGGACGCATGGCATGCATGCCGAGCCGATCACGTTCGGGTTGAAAGTGGCGCTGTGGTGGGACGAGATGGAACGGCAGCGGGCTCGCTTTACCAGGGCGGCCGAAGAGATCCGGGTAGGCAAGATCTCCGGGGCGGTGGGGACATTTGCGCACATTGGGCCGGCGGCGGAAGAGAAGATTTGCGCACGCTTGGGATTGCGGGCGGCTCCGATCAGTTCGCAGGTGCTTTCGCGGGATCTGCATGCGAATTATGTGGCGACGCTGGCGGGGATTGCGTCGAGTTTGGACAAGATTGCGGTGGAGATCCGGCATTTGCAGAGGACGGAAGTGCGGGAAGCCGCGGAACCGTTTGCGGCGGGGCAAAAGGGGTCGTCCGCTATGCCGCACAAGCGGAATCCGATTACGTGCGAACAGATTTCGGGTCTGGCGCGGGTAGTTCGGGGGAATGCGCAGGCGGCTTTTGAGAACGTTCCGTTATGGCATGAGCGGGACATTTCGCATTCGTCGGTGGAACGGGTGATTCTGCCGGATTCGACAATTCTGATGGACTATCTGGTGGCGAAAACGACATGGCTGATCGAGGGGCTGGTGGTAGACGCGGACCGGATGCGCAAGAACCTGGAGAGTACGCGCGGACTGGTGTTTTCGGGGCAGCTATTGCTGGACTTGGCGGGGGCGGGGATGTTGCGTGAGGAAGCTTACGCTTTGGTGCAGAAGCACGCAATGAGCGCCTGGGAGAATGAATCGGATTTTCGGGTCGCCATAGAGGAAGACCCGGCGGTATTGCGTTATTTGGATAACAAAACTATTGGGGAAGCGTTCTCGGTAGAGCGGCAGTTGAAAAATATTGATGCGGTTTTTGCCAGGGTCTTTCACACATAGTAGAAATCCACCCAATGGGGGAGGGATTTCCTATGGGTGAAATTAGAAATTTCGTTTACACTGTATTCGGGAAATAGCCCGCCATGTTACAAACACCGCCCGATTCGTTGAATCAGGAAATTGAGCTCGCGAGAGTTTTGCTGGTGGATGACGATGTGACTTCGCGGCTGACTTTGAAGGCAGTGCTGGAAGCGGGGGGCTATTTTGTAGACGCGGCGGCGTCGGCGGCAGAGGCGGTGGGGAAACTCGATGAGCAGCAATACGAGCTGGTTTTGAGCGACTTGCAGACCGATTTTCCGGAGGCGGGTCAGCGGGTCCTAGCGCATGCGCGGCTGATGGAGTATAAGCCGGCGACAGCGATTTTGACGACGTATCAGACGCGGCGGAGCGGACTGCAGCGCTCGATGCTGATTCGACCGGAGGAATTGCCGGAATTATTGAGTAAAGTGGCGGATTTGATTAGCCAGCGGGCGGCGCGGATAGTGGCGCGGCAGATGCAGGAATTATAAAAGCGGACGGCGTGAGACACCTCCGCGGCTTCATCTTTGGCGGCCGATTCGTTCGACTGCCTGTTCGAGAGCGTCTAATCCTTCTTTAAAAAAGTGATCCTGGGCAGGAATCCAATCCAAGCGTTTGGGTTCGGGCAATTCCTCGAAAAAGCTTTGTAATTCGGCTTGGGGGCCGTGCTCGTCGGCGGTGCTTTGGATGAAGTATTTGGGGATCGTGACCTGGCGGGCGACGTCGCGTTCGGCAATGCGGGTGGGATAGCCGGCGGCGATCAGTTTTCGGACGGCGGGTTCGGTAGCGGCCAGGCGGAGCACAACGCGGGAGCCGAACGAGAAACCGGCGGCCATTTGGGGCAGATCCGGGTAGCGGCGGGAGAGTTCCTGCAGGGCGGTTCTGGCGTCTTCGGTTTCGCCGAGCCCGTGCGCATAAGCGCCTTCACTCAGGTTTACCCCGCGATAATTGAAGCGCAGGACGACGCAGCCGGTGCGCCGCAGGCCTCGGGCGAGGCGATAGACGACTTTGTTGTGCATGGTACCGCCGAACTGCGGGTGGGGATGGCAGACGACCGCGGCTTCGACGGGTTCGCCCTCTTCCGGCTCTTCGAGCAAAGCTTCCAGGCGTCCAGCGGGACCGGCGAGAAATATTGACTCGATGCGGCGAGCCATCAGTTCGATCGATAGTTTGTGAACTGCATGTCAATGCCGAAATCTTTGCCGCGGAGCAGGGCGATGACTTGCTGGAGGGTATCGCGATCCTTGCCGGAGACGCGCACGACATCGGCTTGGATGCTGGCCTGAACTTTCAGCTTGCTTTCTTTAATCAGCTTGACGATGTCTTTGGCCTTTTCGGCGGGGATGCCTTGCTGGAGCAGGATTTCCTGGCGGACGCTGCCGCCAGAGGCGTGCGAGATGGGGCTGTACTCCAAACCCTTCAATGGGACGTTGCGCTTGACGAGTTTCTGGCCGAGGATTTCGGTGACGGCTTTGAGCTTGTATTCATCGGAACTGGCGAGCAGGATTTTGTGATCTTTTTCATTGAGCTCGACAGAAGATTTACTGTCTTTCAGGTCGTAGCGGGTTTGAATTTCTTTGGAGGTTTGCTGGACGGCATTCAGGACCTCATTGAGATCGATCTTGGAAGCGATGTCGAAAGTATTTTCGGGCATGGGGCTAGGGATATTTTAGCGGTGGGAGAGAGCGAGCAGGACGCGCTCAGTTAATTCATCGATCAATTTGGGCATGGCGGTGTCGAGGGCGAGGGTGACGGCGGCGCGGATGGAGTGGCGGTCGAGCGAATCGGGGAGAGGCGTTTCGGCTTTGGCGGGGCGGTCCGCGAGGAGTTTATGAACCGCACCGAGGAGAGCGGAGGCTTCGAATGGCTTGCGCAAGATAGCGCCAGCGCCGGAGTTGGTGGCATCCTGCTCGTTGAACTCGTCGTTAGGAGCGGCGGCGAAGATGATGGGGAGATGACGGTACTGATCCTGCGACCGGAGGAAACGGGCGATTTCAAAGGCGCTGCGGGTGGGGAGATAGACGTCGGTGATAAGAAGGTCGGGGTCGACGTCGGGCAAGCGGCGCAGAGCGGTGGCGCCATCGGTGACGCTCACGACTTCGATGCCTTGGGTAGAGAGGATTTGTTCGGCGAGCCGGAGAGCTTGCGGACTATCGTCCGCCAATAAGATCCGGCTCATTGCGGAGACTGGCTGGTGGAAGCCGGGGCAGCGGCGGCCTCTGCCGGAACGGCGGGTGCTGGGGCAGCCTTTCCCGGAGTCCGACGGTTCCACCTTCTTCTTTTTCTTCTTTTCGAGTTTTTCCTGCTTTTTGGCCATTTTCTCGCGGTATTTTTTCAGGTCGGCATCGCGATTGGTGGGCAGGGGACCGGCGGCGGGAGCGGCGGTCTGGCCCTTAGCGGCTGGGCCGGCGGTGCGAGCGTCGGGGTTTTTATCGAGTGCGCTGTTCGCGCCAACGGGGGTAGCGGTGAGTTCGGTTGTACCAGTGCCGGGGGCGCCGGTGGTGGAACCGGTATTATTCACGACCGGGATGCTGGCGGGGATGGTGCGTTTGGGATCGGTCATAGTGGGTGGACCGACCTTGGAGGCGTGGGAGACGTCGGGGCCGCCATGCATCCAGCCCATGGAGCGGGACAGCATGGAGGGGCGATGATAGTTTTCTTCGTTGTATTTCTCGCGGTCGAGAGCAGCCTGATCGACCTTCGGGACGGGGGCTTCCATTTCCTCCAGGCGCTTCTTGGCGGCCTGGGCGCGATCGCTTAAAGGATAATCCTGCACGATGCGGCTGAACATGTCGGCGGCGGATTTTCGGAAGCGCGGGCCCATTTTGGAATAAGCGTCGCCGGCTTCGTAGAGGGCATCGCCGGACTTGCTGTACAGAGGATATTGGTCGACGACAGCGTTGAGGCGGTTGGCCGCAGCGGGATTCATGTCGTGTCTCCAATAGAAATCGCCCACGGCGAATTCGTGCTCGGCCAGGCTCTCCTGAATATCGCGCAGGCGCTGGGCGGCCTGGGGGGCGAACTTACTATTGGGGAACTGCTGAAGTACAGCGCGGCACTCGGTTTCGGCGCGCAGGGTCTGGGTCCAATCGCGGTCACTTTTATCCATCTGGCGGTAATGGATTTCGCAGACGCGGTTTTGAGCCTCGGCGGCCTCTTCCATGCTGGGATAAAACAGGATGAAATCTTTGTATTCGGCTTCGGCTTGCGCCATGCCGTTGGCTCCGCCTTCGCGGTACCAACTATCGGCGACGGCGAGCTTGGCTTTGGCCATGTACTCGCTCGACTCGTAGGTGTTCATCAGGGTGTTGAGCGAGATGCGGGCGGTTTCGTAGCGGCCGTGCTCGATATCTTTCATGGCCTGATCGAAGAGAACTTTATCCGGCTGCTGGGTGTTCTTGACGATCGGCGTTTCGTATTTATGGGTACAAGAAGTGGCCAGCAGACCGGCCGAGAGCACCAGAAGCACGCCGGTACGCGGCCGTATAGAGTCAAAAAGCATAAGCACTAAACCTTAACCTCGAAGGCCTCCCGGACACTCCGCTGCATATCGCGAATTGCCTGGGCGGGATTATTTGTACCGAAAACAGAAGAGCCTGCTACGACCCAATCGACACCAGCGCGCGCGACCTCGACAACGTTTTCGGGCCCGATGCCGCCGTCGATTTCAATGGCGAAGTCCAGTTGGCGTTCGAGCCGCAAGCGAGCCAGTTGGCGTACTTTGTGAAGAGAATTGGGGATGAATTTCTGGCCGCCATAGCCAGGATTGACGCTCATGACGAGGACGTAATCTAGCAGATCGAGTACGTTTTCGAGTAAGAAGACGGGGGTAGCGGGATTGATGACGACGCCGGGTTTAGCGCCGAGGTCGCGGATCATGTGGAGGGTGCGATTGAGATTCCGGCAGACTTCGTAATGGACGCTGACGCAATCGGCTCCGGCTTTGATGAAGATGGGGGCGTAGGTATCGGGGTCCTCGATCATGAGGTGATGATCGAGTTGGACGTTGGAGGAGCGGCGAATGGATTCAGTAATCGGGGTGCCCATGGTGAAATTGGGCACGAAATGGCCGTCCATGATGTCGACGTGGATCATCTGGATGGGCGCTTCCTGGGCGCGCGCGATTTCCTGGCCCAGGCGCATGAAGTCAGCCGCGAATATCGAGGGGACGATTTGGAACACTTCGAGACTACTCATCGCTCGGTTTCACGGCAGCAGCCAGCTACGCGGAAGCGCAGAGAGGCGGGCCGGAAGCTTTCGGATCTCTCCGATGGTATCACGGGAAAAAGGAGGCGGGCTGAGAGGCCGCGGGGGCGATCTATTCGGGATGGGGGCCGGCACGCGGAGGAATTGGAATACATTCACAGGCCGCGCGGTGCATCATTAGGAGGATGAGTCTTCCGTCGGGCATTCGTTACGCGCTTCGCAGACTTCGCATGAGTTGGAAGTTCGCTACTCTTTTTGTCCTCACCCTAGCCCTCGGTCTCGCCGGGGTCAACACCATGTTTAGCGTGCTAAACACGATAATCCTGCGCCCGCTGCCGTTCAAGCATGCGGATCGCCTCGTGACCATCACCGAAACTGTACCCTTCATGGGAAGTGGTCCTCATATCTGTACGCTTGACGAGTTCCAGCGCTGGCAGAAATCTGGTCTGCTCGATTACGCTGCCGCGATCAACACGATCGATTTAACTCTCACCGGCGGGGATCGCGCTGAGCTCCTGTCTGGTGCTAAGGTTACCCCGGACTTCTTTCGTGTGTTCGGAATCTCACCACTTCTGGGCCGAGGTTTCCGTCAGGAAGACGCGGTCCCGGGGCACGAACAGGTTCTGGTTCTCAGCCATGAATTATGGGCGCGCCGGTTTGGAAGCGATCCTGCCATCATCGGCAAAAGTATTCAGTTCAGTGGCGCAACCATGACGGTAATTGGGGTGGCGCCGCGCCGTTTCGATTTTCCTCGCTTGGCCGATGTGGGCGCCGTTATGCGTTTCGCTCCGGAACAAACCGAATTCTGGACGCCGTTGGTCATAACCCAAAAGATGATTGACCAGAACAATTACAGCTATTACGTACTCGGGCGCTTGCGCCAGGGCATTCTTCCATCCCGCGCAGCGGCCGAGTTCAAAGTGTCGGCAATTCAAAGTCTCGACTACATTGTCGAGAAGAATCCGCAGTATCGCGAACCCCTCGAACATCTTGCCAAGATAATCGCTATTCAGGTCGCGCCCTTAAGCGAAAGCATGGCATTGGGAGTTCGCAATGTCGTTTGGATGCTACTGGCGGCTGTTGGGCTGCTGTTGCTCCTGGTGCTGTTCAATCTCGGCAACCTGCTGGTGACGCGGAATGCCAATCGTCTGCACGAGTATGCAATCCGACAGGCGCTTGGCGGAAACCGCTGGCAACTGTTCGGCCAAGCGTTAACCGAACAAGGCATTCTCATCACGCTTGCCGCCGCCCTCAGCTTAGGTCTCAGCGGCTGGGGGATCCAAGTGCTCCGCAAGGTCGGCGCTGTCCGCGTGCCGCGGCTCTATGAACTTTCGCTCGACGCGCACACCGTACTCGTGTTGGCCGGCTTGGCTTTGGCGACGGCGTTGATTTTCGGAGTCCTGCCGCTTGTCGTTCTTCCCAATTCAACTGGCTGGTTTCGAAGCGAGAGTCGCTCTTCAACCGGCGATCGCCGCTCTCAGCGGCTTCGCGCGGCGCTCATTACGGCGGAGATTGGGGTTTCCATGGTGCTGCTGGTAAGCGCTGGCCTACTTGCGGCGAGCTTCTTAAATGTCATGAATGTCGACCCTGGATTCAATCCAAAGGACCTGCTGACGTTCAGCGTTTCGTTTAGCCCGAAACTTTACGCCGACCCGCCGAAGATGGTGACCACGCAACGCGAGCTCCTCGATCGCATCCGGGCGCTCCCGGGTGTCGAATCGGCCAGTATCGTGAATGTTCTTCCACTTACGGGGGATTCCGAAATTCACGGAATCGGGCCAGTGGGAAAACCGCTCAACAGAGACGCGGGGGCGGAAGCCCGCCTTATCGATCCACGATATTTCGAAACGATGCACATTCCGCTGATCGCAGGCCGGGCGCTTCGCGAGGACGATTCCGGAAAGGTTGCCGTTATCAATCGGAAAATGGCCCATTTGCTGTGGCCAGGAGAGAACCCGATCGGCCGCGAATTCACAGATAACGGCAGACCGCCGATCCGAGTTATCGGAGTTGTAGGCAATGTGCATAGTGGAGCACTCGAAACGCAGCCGATGATGCAATATTATTCATCATTTGTTGCATTCCCTGGTTACGCAAACAGCTTCGCCGTCCGCACAAAGGCCGATCCGCTGAGCCTTCTTCCGACTGTCGAAAGAACGATCTGGGGCTTGGATCCTGACCTAGCGGTGAGCGGCGCCAAAACGATGGAACACCTCCTTCGATCCGCGACGCTAGAGCGCCGCTTTGAAACAGATCTGCTGGTTGGATTCGCGATCGCGGCTCTCTTCCTTTCTGCGCTCGGTCTCTTCGGCGTGGCGTCCCTTTCGGTCGCCCGGCATTCGCGCGAGTTCGGGATACGTATGGCGCTCGGAGCAACGCGAGCAGATGTGCTATGGCTCGAAATAAGTCGCAATGTCGTGATCGTCGCCTGGGGGTTAGCAGTTGGGCTGCTTCTGTCGTTTGCGGCGCATCGCACACTTGCCGCGCTGCTATTTGGTGTATCCGCGCTAGACCCGAACGTATACGCCGCAGCTGCTGCCGTCCTGAGCATTTCCGCCATAACCGCTGTGCTCATTCCGGCTTTGCGCGCAGCGCGTTTGGACCCCGCCATCGTTTTGCGAGACGAGTAGTACGGAAGTGCAGTAATCCGCTCCGTGTCGCTTCGGGGCGGTGGGAAGCGCCGGGGGAGAGAATGGGGAATATGGAAGTGATGCAGGGTTCTGTTACGCGCAGCGAATCAGACAGCATGGGGGCGATGGAGGTTCCGGCGGACCGCTATTGGGGGGCGCAGACGCAGCGATCGCTGCGATATTTCGATATCGGGGAGGACGTGATGCCGCCCGAGCTGATCAGCGCGTTTGGCGTGCTTAAAAAAGCGGCGGCGCTGGTGAATCACGACCTGGGAAAGCTATCAGACGAGCAGACGAAACACATCACCGAAGCGGCGGACCGGGTGATTGCAGGCGAACTGAATGCGCATTTTCCGCTGCGTGTCTGGCAGACGGGCAGCGGGACGCAAACCAATATGAACGCGAACGAGGTGATCTCGAACGTGGCGATTGAGGCGAGCGGGGGCGTGATGGGGAGTAAGAAGCCGATCCACCCGAACGATCACGTGAACATGTCGCAATCTTCGAACGACACGTTTCCGACGGCGATGCATATTGCGGCTGCCCTGCGGCTTAAGCAGGTGCTTATTCCGGCCGTTGAGCAGTTGCGGGATACGCTGCGGGCGAAAGCGGAGGAGTTTCGGGAAGTAGTGAAGATCGGGCGCACGCATTTGCAGGATGCGACGCCGATTACGGTGGGTCAGGAATTTTCAGGGTGGGTGGCGCTGCTCGATCGCGATATTGCGCGTTTGGAGCTCGGGTTGGACGGGCTTTATGACCTGGCGATCGGCGGTACGGCGGTTGGAACCGGGATTAACGCGCATCCGGAATTTGCCGAACGGGCGGCACGCAAGATCGCTGAGCTGACCGGGCTACCGTTCCGCTCCCATCCGAATAAGTTCGCGGCGCTTTCGGCGCATGACGAACTGGTCGCGGCGAGCGGAATGTTGAAGACGCTTGCGGCATCGCTGATGAAGATCGCGAACGACGTACGATGGCTGGCTTCGGGCCCGCGCTGCGGGTTGGGAGAGATTACGATTCCGGAAAACGAACCGGGTTCGTCGATCATGCCGGGCAAGGTGAATCCGACACAGTGTGAAGCGATAACGATGGTGGCGGCGCAGGTGATGGGCAACGATGCCGCGATTGGATTTGCAGGTTCACAGGGCAATTTCGAGCTCAATGTATTTAAACCTGTAATTATTTACAATTTTCTTCATTCGGTACGCCTGCTGGCCGATAGCTGCCGGAGTTTCCGGGATTTTTGCGCAGAGGGCATTGAAGTGAACCGGTCGCAAGTAGCCGAATACGTGCAGAACTCGCTGATGCTGGTGACGGCGTTAAGTCCGGTGGTGGGTTATGACAAATCGGCGAAGATTGCGCACACGGCTCACGTACAAGGTTTGAGCCTGCGGGAAGCGACCATCCAGCTTGGATTTTTGACGGAGGCCGAATTCGACCAATGGGTTCGGCCGGAAGCGATGACGGCTCCCTCGAAATAAGTTTCAGAGCGGCGGCATCAGGCCATTCGCTTTTGTTTTCGGACGGCCGCTCGGGACTGTGCCGAAGGTGCAAACAGAAACCCCAGAACGTGTAGAATTCCTCCGAAGAGGAGGAGGAGACTTAAAAGCGTGAGCGCCAAGCTGGCGGCGTAGGCGAGCGTTCGTGGAATGAAATGCATAGCGACTCAAGAGGCTTATCGCTACTGCTGGCAAGAAGTTGATAAGGGATATCCCGGGCCTGGGGATGGGGTTTTCTTAAGAGAAACTTCGGGGCTACCGGATGTTCAGATGAACATCTCCTCGTCTGAGGTGGCATGATCGACAGTCGACCGGGAAGCGCGGCCAAAGTGCTGGACGGCGGTGCGGATACCGCTCACAACGCCGTGGATCTCGCGGATGGGGCGAATCACGCCGCGCTGCACAACCGAGACCGTACTTTGTACACGGGTCATGGTGTCATCGAGGACCATCTCGGCCCGTTCCATTTGTACTCTGGCGCGAGTGGACGCGTCGTTCAGCAGTTCGTCTACTTTTACAACCTGCTGTTTCGCAACATCGAGAATGCCGACACTCGTGGCGCCGATTTTTTCTACATGCTTCTCGGCGCCGGCCGCGGTTTTCTTTGTGATGCCGACGATCTCAAGGATCTGCGGCCACAGGTCGAACATCTTGGTTCGAACCTGTGCGGCCACAATAAGCAATCCGAGGAGGGCGACGGCTTGCCCGATCATCGCCAAGGCAACGATCGCAACGAAGATAGTTAGTAAAGTGTTTTGATCCATGGTGGGGCCAGACTCTGACGCCGTGCCTGGAAATCCTACGTGTTGGGCTGATCGGTTGCCGAGCTAAAACCGGAATTTGCCTTGGCACCGGTCGATTTGACGTCGCTTACTGCATCGCGATAGGCTTGTTTCCCGGCTTCGACCGCCGCGCTGAGATTTTCTTTCTGGTGCGCCACGGTGGTACGGCCTCGCTCATAAATATCAGACGCGGAACTTCTTAAATCGTCTGTGCGCTGCTTCAGATAATCGCCTCCATCCTGGGCGCGGCTCTTAAGATAGTCGGCCCCTTCACCAGCCTTATCGGCCAGCAGGGCGCGGGTTTCTTCGCCCGATCTGGGAGCCCAGAGTAATCCCGCGGCAACTCCAATGCCAAGACCCAGCAAGAAATACCCGAATCCGCTTTTTTCCTCCATATTGAAACTCCGTCCTTTCTCTTTTTGTTGTTATTCTACCGAACTTTACAATGTGTAGAGGGTGCTACAGTAGCAAATGTTTCAACAGGATGGCTGCAAATCGTCCGCCCAAAAAGCTGAACGCCGACGAGCTTTGGAGTTATGCGCTGCGGGTGCTTGGCGACCGTGCTCACTCCACGTATGAACTGCGGAAGAAGCTGCAGCGCCGGGCAGAGAGTTCGTCCGACGTGCCGGCAGTGATGAGCAAGCTGAAGGAATACGGGTTGGCGGATGACGGGAAATTTTCCGAGGTGTTCGCCGCATCGCGCCTGGCCAACCAGGGATTCGGGCGGTTCCGCGTGCTGCGAGAACTGCGGGCGAAGCAAGTAGCTCCCGGGATTGCCGACAAAGCAGTGGCGGACGCTTTTGCCGAGACCGACGAGCACGCACTCGCGCAGCAATTTCTAGCGCGGAAGTATCGCGGGAAAGATCTTGCAAGTTTTTTGAAAGAGGAGAAAAACCTGGCGGCCGCATACCGGCGGCTACGGACGGCGGGATTCAGCTCCAACACTAGTTTCTCCGTTCTGAAGCGATACCGCGGCGGCATTGAAGAATGGGAAGAGGGCGAACCGGTATGAACTTTTGGAGAAAGCGCTAGCGCTGTTCCCGAACCGCGTGGCTAACACCCTTTAAAATTTCACCTGGGGCACCTTCTTCTCTTCTTCCGTGGTTTTGAAGTAGGCATTGTCCTTCTGGAATCCGAAGATTGAGGCGGCGATGTTGCGCGGGAAGAGTTCAACGTCGGTATTGTACTTTTGAATGGCTAGGTTGTAATCGCGGCGGCTGACGGCGATGCGGTTTTCAGTGCCGGCGAGCTCGTCCTGTAAGCGCAGGAAGTTTTCGTTGGATTTAAGCTGCGGATAGTTTTCCTGGAGCACCAGCAGCCTGCCCAGTGCGCCGCTTAGCTGGCCATTGGCCGTGATTTCATCCTGTTTGCTGTGAGCTCCCAACAGGGCGGCGCGCGCGCTGGTGACTTCTCCGATGACGGTTTGCTCCTGTTTGGCGAATCCCTTCACGGTTTCGACTAAGTTGGGAATGAGGTCGGCGCGCCGCTTCATGTCGTTGTCAACCTGGGCCCAGCTGGCGTCGATTTGATTCTTTTCTGTTACAAGCGTATTTCTGCCGCTGACCAATTGGCCGCCTATGACTAACACGGCCAGAATGATTACGACAACAACTACGAGTCCGCCCTTCATAACATCTCCCTGTAAGTTGAGTTTCTTTTAGGAATGAGTTCCCAGTGTATCTACAAAGCGCACGAGCGCCGACACATCGTTCAAGTAATCGTCGAGCATGGCAGCGGTTTGCGGGGCGGCCAGCTTGCTTTTGGGATCGCGGCGGGCGGCGAGCAACCCGGTAAAGCCCGGGAGCGATCGTCCGAGTGTTTTTTCTAAAGCCGCCACAACTTCCTGTTTACTCCAGACGGGCGGCTGGCCAGCGAGGACCAGCGCGTGGCGGCCCAGCACGCAAAATGTGGAGACGGAATCCGCCATGAGACGCTGCAGGCGTTCGGGGGCCGGCAGAACCTCGGCGGCGCGCTGGCGAAGGCGCAGCTGCTTGGCGCGCAGTTCATGCTCGACCTGGGCGCGGTAGTACTTGTGATCGATAGCCAAGCTCTCGATCAGGTCCGTGCCGAAGAGCACGCGGCGATATTGCTGCATGTCGCGGAACTCGATGGGGAAGCAATCGGTTGAGGCTTGGACCTCTTCGGCGGTCAAGAGCAAGGGCGGAGGATTGCCGGCTTCGTGCCACCAGTGAAGGACAGGCTGGCCGGATCGGAGTTCCTCGGGCGTGATTTGGGTGAGCACGCAAAGGACGTTGAGGTCGGAGTAAGCCTGATTCCAATCGCCGGTAGCGGCAGAGCCGTACAAGATGACTGAGACGAGTTTCGGGCCGAAGGCTTTTTTTAGCCGCTCGGTTAATTCGGTCAGCCTGGTTGCTGTGTTGGATGTTGTTTTGTCGTTTACCAATTGCTGCTTGCGCCTCCGCCGCCGAAACTTCCGCCACCAAAGCCGCCGAAACCGCCGCCGCCGCTGGAGCCTCCGCCGAATCCGCCGCCACCCCAGCCACCGCCGCCCCAGGTGTTACGGCCTCCCCCGAACAGATTTCCGAGAAGAAAACCGGTGAGGAAATTGCCGCCACCGCCACGGCGGCCACCGCCACGGCTGAAAAGCCAGAGCAGGATAAAGATGCCGAGGATGATTAAGGGAAACGGGATGCCGCCGCCCCCGTGTGAGGGTGGAGGCGGACGGCGTTCGGGGAGCGCCGCACCGGAAAAATTAACACCTTTGCCTTGGGCGATATGCACGGCCATGGAGTTAGCCGCGGTCATGAGCGCCTGACCATAGTCGCCGTTGCGCAAGTCGGGCCGCATATCGCGCAGGGTGCTTCCGGCGAAACCGTCGGTGATGTATGGTTCGATGCCGCGACCGGTTTCGAGATCGCTCTGGTGATCTTTGACCGCGAGGAGCAATAGCAGGCCCTGGTTCTGCTGATTGCCGACGCCCCATTTGCGTGCGATATCTAACGCGACGTCGCGGATGGGCCGGCCGTCGAGGGTGTCGATCGTGACGAGGGCGAATTGGACGCCGAGCTGCTGCTCGACGCTGGTGCAGAAAGCTTCGAGCTGTTGTTTCTGTGACGGACCTATGACGTGGGCGAGATCGCTGACATAGCCGGTTGGTTTGGGAAGCTTATCGAGATCGACGGCGCGCAGCGAGCGAGGCGCGCCGAGGGAAAGCGCGAAACAGGCGAGGCTGAAACAGACCGGTAGTGCGCGACGCCAACTACGCATGAACCATGAGCTTAGCAAGAGCTCGCAGCGGCAGCGATGCTACGGAGTGCGCTGAGACTTCGGCCACCATCGTGCTAGTCTCTTCCCAAGGAGTGTGCACGTGAACGCAAAAGCCTGTCTCGTACTACTAACCTGCCTCGCCGTCCGGTGTGTCTTTGCCGGCGACGCAAGTTATGAAGAAACCACAAAGATAACGGGCGGCTCCGTGGTAGGCCTTATGAAGTTCGCCGGCGCTTTCAGCAAGGATGCCCGCCAGTTCGAGCAGCCTACCGTGACCACGGTCTCAGTGAAAGGCAACCGCATGGCACGCAGCTCGCAGGATCACGCGGAAATCATAGACCTCGATCAGGAAACCATCACTCATATCGACAAAATCAAGCACCAGTATTCCGTGGTGACGTTTTCTCAAATGAAGCAGGCTGTCGAGCAGGCGATGGCGAAGGCCCAGGCGCAGGGGAAGAATGCGCCGCCCTCCGCTCCCAGTAAGGCACCGGACCAGAATCCGAACGTGGACTTGAGCTTTGAGGCGCATGTCCGCGAGACCGGAGCGGCGCAGCAGATCTCCGGGATCGACGCCAAAGAGTTCATCCTGACGCTTGCTATGAACGGAAAAGATAAAACCAGTGGTCAACAAGGTTCACTCGCGGTGACAAACGACATGTGGATGGCGCCGGACCTGCCCGGGTATGCCGAGATTCGCGAATTCGATCGTAGACTCGCAGCCAAAATGAGCTCGGAAATGAGCGGCCTGACGGCCGGGCCGGACTTCTCGAAGCTAGTGCAACAAGCCTCCGCGTCGGACGCGATGAAAGCGATGGCGAAGGAGATGGCGAATTTGAAAGGCGTTCCTGTGCGTCAGATCATGCGCATGGGCCTGACAACCGACGGGAAGCCCTTGCCCGCCGCAAGTGAAGCACCGCTTCCCGCACCGACAGGCGATTCATTGGGCGGGGACGTGGCCAAAAGCGGCACCCAGGTCGCCCAGCAAACGGCCGCCCAGGAGGTCTCGAGCAAATTGGGGGGCGCATTCGGCAGTAATCTCGGGTCAGCGATCGGCGGCTTCGGCCATTTCGGGAGAAAGAAAAAACCCGCTGCGGCGGATACCACGCCAGGGACGCAAGCACCGCCGCCCCCAACCTCCGCGGTATTGGTGGAATCGCTGACAGAAGTTGGCAAATTCTCGCAGCAGGTTGACGCCGCAACACTCGAAGTCCCGGCCGGCTACCAACAAATTCAAGCTGCGGAACTAAAACACCTGGAGCAGTAACGCGTTTCTACTTCTGGGTCAGCTGCTGAATGGCATCCAGCTCTTTTCCTGCGTCGGCCCATTTGCCTTGCGCGCTAAGTTCCCGATAACGCCGCAGGTGATCGCGAATTTCGCTCAGAGTCAGGATTGCCTGGCTCTGGGCGGAGGCCTGGGCCGCTGCGGGAGGAACTGCGTTTTGCACGGGCTGCTGCTGCGTGGTAGAAGTTTCGTTTTCCTGCGGAGGTCCGTTGCCGCCCACCTCGCTGATCAATTGCGAAAGTGCCTCTTCGTATGTATCCGCGTAAGCCAGCCGGTTCCCCATGGCGAGCGCCACCTTCTTCAATTGGGGCATGCTCGCCTGCGAAGACTGTATATAAATCGGTTCGACATACAGGAAGCTCTTGTCGATTGGCAGGACGAGCGTTTGCCCGCGGATTACGCGAGAGCCCTGCTGATTCCAAAGGGTCAGGTCTTTCGAAATATTCTGGTCCTGATTAATCCGGGCGTCGACCTGCATCGGGCCGTAGATAATGTTCTGTTTCGACAGCTGCGCGAATTGCAATTCGCCCAGGTGCTCGCCGTCGCAGCGCGCGTACATTACGCCGATGAGGTTATCTTTGTTGGCCGGAGTGAAGGTAGTGATCAGCATAAATTCGGCGGTATCGCTGCCCGGAAGCGCGGCCACTACATAGGTGGGGGAGACTTGAGCGGCTCCGTCTTCGCCGCTATGGCTGGCCGTCTTGGCCAAATCCCAAAGATCGGCCCGGTTGTAGAACGCCTCGGGGTCGCGCATGTGAAACGTGCGATAGATCTCCGCCTGTGCACTGAAAAGCGTTTCCGGATAACGAGTGTGGCGGCGCAGATCGGCCGGCATGGCAGAGACCGGTTTGAACAACCGGGGAAAAAGCCGCCCGTACGCCTGGATCAGAATATCGTTCGGGTCAAACACATAAAGATTTGTTTCGCCGGTGTACGCGTCAACGGTGGCTTTTATGGAATTGCGGAGATAATTCACATTAATCCCATCGTCGCCGCCGATGCTGAGAGAGCGCGAATATGGATGCGCATTCGACGACATGTAGCCATCAAGGATCCAGACAAGCTTTCCGGAGTCGGTCACAACGAGGTAAGGATCCGAATCCCAGGTAAGGAACCCGGCCAAGCGGTGGACCCGGTTCACGATGGAACGGTGAATCATGATGCGGCTGCCGCTGTGCAGATAAGAGGTCAGCAACTCGTTCATATCGCCGTAGTAAATGGCGGCCGCGAGGCGCATCAGCGGTGGCGAAACCGGAAAGCCGCCGGTACCCTTGTAGGTCGTGTATTTGCTCTCTGAGCCCGACGGATAATCGAACTCCTGCTGCTTGGTATCGACATAGACCGGCTCGTGCGCGACCTCGCTGTAATAGATATCCGGCTGCGTGAGCCGCAGGCCGGGAACGGTGGAAACTGGCGGCGCATCTTTGATAAACAAAACCGGCAAGCCATCGGGGGTAATGCGGTTCGCCTCCGCCATGACCATGCCGTAGCCGTGGGTGTACATGAGATGCGTATTGATCCAGCGCGTCCCGGCCGAACCCAGTTGTTGAACATCCAACTCGCGCGGGGCGACGAGCACCTGCCGCAAGCGGCCCTCAATCGTGTAGCGGTCGACATCGGTGCCCATATATACATATGGCCGGAGCGGCTGGATCTGGGAGATAGTGTCGTGAAACGCGCGCCAATCCCATAGCCGAACGTTGTCGAGCACGGCCTGATGTTTCGAGTAATCGATGGGCGTTTCGGAGGACGCTTCAACGACAACTTCTTTCACTCGGGTATTCAATCCGTAAGCCGATCGAGTAGCGTCGATGTGATGCTGGATGTAGGGTTTTTCGAGCGTCAACTCGTTGGGACGCACATATAATCCGGAGACGAGCGACGGAAGAAAAAAGCGTACGGGCAGCAGAATAAGGAGCAACAAAGCCATGCGGCCCTTGCGCAATAGAACTAATGCAGCGGCTGCGAGAGCGCCAAGAATCAGCATCCATTGCAGCGGAATGATCAGATGGTCCGCAATCCAATCCACTCCGACCAGATACTGGCCGTGATCGTCGAACAAAAGCGAATAGCGGTCGAAGTAAATTCGGATAGCCAGCGCAACCAGAAAAATGGCGGCAATGACGCGCACGAAGTTTGTATTGAAGGTTTCGCGGAATGAGAAAGAACCGAACTGCAACGGGCCGCCGCCGGGGGTGATGGTGGGGAGGCTTTCGCGCAATTTATCGACATTCGAAAGAAACCAGTAGATCAGCAGCGTCAATACCGCGCCCACCAGCACTACCTGCAGCAGCAGACCGTAGAACGGCAGATTGAAGAAATAAAAGCGCAAGGGCTGGTGAAAGATCGGATCGATATATTGTTGGCCCGTGTTGCTTAACCGGAGGCCGCCGAAGTAGCGGACGACGGTCCAGCTATCGACGGTAGCGTTTGCGACGAAAATTGAAAATAGCGCCAGAACGAGCAGAGCGATGCGGGTAAACGTACGGCGATCGAAAAAGCCGAACAGCGGCGTGCGCGCGCTTTGATGGCGGAGCGCGGCTTTAAACGAAATAAGAAATGCGAGGAAGAAGAGGATCGCGGTAATTGCAATCGGACCGGTGCCATAGAGAAGCAAGTTGAACCAGGTGTCCAACTGATGCATCTCCGACCACCAGCCGTACGCGATGAGGGTGCCGGCCAGATAGCGCGAGCACAGCAGGAGAACCAGAATGAGAACAACGATGAACAGCAGGCTGCCGCGTTTTTGCCGCTGCCCAATATACTTTTCGGCCATGGATTACCTGAGGGAAGGATTCATGTAGGATTATTACACCTTTAAGAAGTGTGCCTGCTATCTTTTGGGTCAGGTCCATATGCAGAAATCTTGCCTGAGTGCCGCGCTTTTCGGCGCAGCGCTTTTCGTTGCGGCACAAATACCTGGTCAAAGCCAGGCCACCGTCGAGACTCCGGAAGCCGAACTGGGCCAACAGCCGCAGAGCGAAAAGATCGACCTCGCTATGTACGGGCGCATCCGGGAAGAAGGCCTGGCGCACTCGCACGTAATGGAATTTGCTTCGGCGCTGGCGGACGATATCGGGGGGCGCCTAACCGGTTCGCCCAATATGGCCAAAGCGAATGCCTGGACGCGCGATACGTTGACTCGCATCGGTTTGAAAAATGCGCATCTGGATGACTGGGGCGAGTTCGGCACGGGATGGCAGCAGATCAATGTTTGGGCGCGCATGACGTCTCCGGATATCGCGCCACTAATTGTGCAAGCGACGCCGTGGTCTGCTGCAACGCGCGGGCCGATCTCCGGCCAAGCTACGCAAGTGGTCATCGAGGACGAAAAAGATTTCGATAAATACAAGGGCAAGCTGGCCGGCAAGATCGTGTTGCTGGGGGCGATGCGCAACGTGCCTCCGGTGGACCAGCCTTTGTTTCGCCGCTACACGGATCAGGAACTGGCCGACATGGAAAAATTTCCGACGGAGCCGAACAATCGCAACTTCCAGCAACAAATGGAGCGCTACCGCAAGCGCCACGCGCTGCGCGACAAAATTCCACAGTTTCTGGCGGACGAAAAAGTGGCGGGCGTAATTGTGCCGAGCCGGGACGGGCACAATGGCGGCGGGAGCGGCGGCACGTTTTTCGACGACAACGGAGCTGCCCTGGGAACGGCGCCTTACAAGAGCGAGAAAGCTGTAAAAGTTCCGGTGATCGTAACCGCTATCGAAAACTATGGCCGAATCTCCCGCCTGCTTGAGCATAAAGTGCCGGTGACGATCGAGATGAATGTGGAGACAAAGGTGACGGGCGAACACGAGCACGGGTTCGACACGGTGGCCGAGATTCCCGGAACGGATCCGAAGCTGAAAGATGAGGTAGTGATGCTCGGGGGCCATCTGGATTCCTGGGCATCGGCAACGGGGGCGACGGATAACGGAGCCGGTTCGGTTGTTGCGATGGAAGCAGTGCGAATTTTGAAAGCGCTCGGGATCGAGCCGCGGCGTACCATTCGCATCGCGCTGTGGAGCGGGGAAGAGGAGGGTTTGTTCGGGTCGGAAGGGTATGTGAAAGAGCACTTCGGATCGTTCCCGCGCTCGACTGCGCCAGACCAACTGAAAATTCCTGAGTACTTGAGAAAGGCGGGCGGTCCGATTCAGACCAAGCCCGAATGGAAAACGCTGGATGCGTATTACAACGTGGATAACGGCAGCGGCAAGGCGCGCGGAATCTACCTGCAAGGAAACGCTGCGGCGGGACCGATTTTCCGGCAATGGATCGCGCCACTCAAAGATCTCGGAGTGACGACTATCACAATGCGCAACACAGGTGGGACCGATCATTTGTCTTTCGATGCTGTTGGCCTTCCGGGTTTTCAGTTCATCCAGGATCCGCTCGCGTATGAGAGCCGGTCGCATCACTCGAATATGGATACCTATGAGCGGTTGCAGCCGGGCGATCTGGCGCAACTGGCGACGGTAGAAGCGATCTTCGTTTACAACACGGCGATGCGCGATGAGATGATTCCACGAAAGCCGTTTCCGCATCCGGAACTGCGCGATCAGCAGACCGCGCCATTGAAAGGATTTGTTCCCAGACGCGGCGCCACCCGAAGCGAAGTGACCGCCGGTTGCTTCTCTGATGCTTAGCTGAAAATTCTGGAAAACGCACGTAAGATGTAGTATCGTAGAGCAAACTGGGGGGAGGGCACCAGGTGTCTCTATTTCCAAAAGTACTTTTAGCGGCCGGTTTGGCAGCGCTAATTACTTCCGGGGCGCTCGATGCGCAAAACAACGGAAACTTGAACGGTTCTGTGATGGATCCATCGGGCGCGGCTATACCTAGCGCGACGGTGAATCTCCTGCTGCCGGGCGGCAGCTCGCCCATCGCTACAACCAAGACAAATTCGCAAGGTATCTATAACTTTGTGGCGATAAGGCCGGACCTGTACAAACTCGAAGTCGAGTCGTCCGGCTTCGAAAAATCGGTGCTGGAGCACGTATCGATCGACCCGGGAAAAGACAGTAACGTTCCTCCGATCACGCTGCAAATTTCGGGCAGCACGCAGACGGTCAGCGTAAGCGACGCGACCCCCGCGGTGCAGACCTCTTCCTTCGAAGTTGCAACCACGATCACCAATCAGCAGGTGGAGAATTTGCCTGTGCTCGACCGGCAGATCACGAATCTGTTCTCGACGCAAGCCGGGGTGGCTTCTAATATGTCCGGCGGGAGCACAGTTATCAATGGACTCCGCTCGCAAATGACAAACGTGACCCTCGACGGCATCAACGTGCAGGATAACTTCATCCGGCTGGGCGGGCTGGATTTTCTGCCGAACCAAATCACCATCGCGCAAGTACAGGAGTTTACGATTTCTACGGCGAACGCGCCGAGTAACTACGGCATAGGCGCGAGTCAAATCACGCTAACTACGCCATCCGGCGGCAATCAATTCCACGGATCGGGTTACTATTACAACCGCAATAGCGCAGTTTCGGCGGCAAGCTGGTTTGCAAATTTCAACGATACCGGAAAGAGTTTTCTCAACCTGAACCAGATCGGCGGGACCTTGGGCGGACCGATCAAGAAAGATAAGCTGTTCTTCTATGTCGCGTACGAGGCCTATCGTCTGCGGCAGCAATCCCAGCAGCTCAATACGGTACTGACGCCCGCCGCGCGCAACGGAATCTTTACGTATCAGGGGTATGACGCGAACGGCAATCCGACTTCCATCCAGCAATACAACGTGTTGCAGAATACCGGGTCGACGGTCGATCCATACATTGCGAATTTGTTGAAGACGCTGCCGAATCCAAACAGCAGCTCTATCGGCGACGGATTGAACACGGCCGGATATGCATTCAATGCGCGGGATAACGAAACGCGCGATAACGCACAAGGGCGAGTCGATTACATCCTCTCGGAAAAGAACACCCTGTTCGGAACGTACTCCTGGAATCGCGATATCGTGGACCGGCCCGATTTGGATACGTTCTATACGTCCGTGCCCCCTTATTACAACAACGACTACGCGAAGTTACTGTCGCTCGGCTGGAGATCGAGCATCACGACGAACCTGACGAACGAGCTGCGCGGGGGATTCAACTTTGCGCCCGCAGTCTTTGCCGTTACCTATGGAATCCCGAAATTTTATCTGAATGGCGGTCTGTTCGACATTACGGGACAAAACCAGTTTGCTCCCCAGGGACGCGACACGGACACTTATAATCTTCAGGACAATGCGAACTGGTATCACGGGAAACATAACATCAGCTTCGGATATCAACAAGAAACGATCCGGATCCGCTCATTCGACAACAACAATGACGTTGCTCCCCTCTATACGCTGGGCTTCGGGCCGTCGAACCCGAATGGCTTGACGCAGAATCAGATCCCCGGGGTGAGCAGCAACGATCTGAACACGGCAAACAGCCTTCTTTCAACGTTAACTGGGTTGATCGGGTCCTATAGCCAGGGTTTTAACGTTACGAGTAGGACTTCCGGCTTTGTTCCCGGCGCTGCGAACACCCGGAACTATCAGTTCGGCACTTACTCCGGGTATGTAACAGATAAGTGGCAAGTGAGTCGCAGCCTCACCGCTGTCCTTGGCTTGCGCTACGACTTTTACACCCCGTTGAACGAGCGGGATTCATTATTTTTGACACCCGAGTTAATAAACAATAACTACATCACCACCGGCCTCTCGAATGCGACGCTGGATTTCGGCGGTAATTCCGTGGGGCGGCCCTATTACAAAGCCAACAAGAAGAATTTCGCGCCAAACGTCGGCTTCGCCTGGGATGTCTTCGGGAACGGCAAGACGGCCGTTCGAGGGGGCTACAGCATCTCCTACGTGAACGATGACACGATCATTGCAGCACAGAACTACATTGGCACCAACTCCGGACTGCAATCCACGGTTTCGAATCCGGACACGGCCGCTTACATCAGCCAGGGCCTGCCGGGCGTGACAGTGCCGACCTTGCAGGTACCCCGCACCTTTGCCGACAACTTTGCGCTGAATCCCACCGGCAATGCGGAAGGACTTATCAATCCCAATCTGGTGACTCCGTACGTTCAGCAGTACAGTCTCGGAATACAACAAGAATATAAGAGCTTCACGATTGAGGCCCGCTATGTGGGAAACCATGGCGTGCATGAACTGCGCGGCATCGATCTCAACCAGGTCAATGTGGGGGGCACTCCCTTTCTGACGGATTTTCTTCGGGCGCGCAGCAATCTGTTCCTGGCTGAGAATGCGGGATATGGAAATGATCCTACTTATAATCCGGGCATCCCCGGCAGTCAGCCGCTCACGTTCCTGCCCAACTTGCCGGGAGGAGGCTTGCTAAATGAATCCAACGAAGCGAACTTAATCAGCACGGGCCAGCCAGGATCGCTTGCAACTACTTATCAAAGCGTCTTTCAACCGGGACTGAATGGCGGTTACAGTTTCTTCCCGAATCCCTATGCTTACGGCGTGAACGTTCTGACCAATGCATCTTCGTCGAGCTATAACAGCGCGCAAGTAGATATCCGCCGGCGATTAGCGAAAGGCCAGCAACTACAGTTCAACTACACCTTTTCAAAAGCCTTATCCGATGCCAACGGGGATTTAAATAACGACCGCTTCGAACCGTATCTGGATAACCAGAACGGACACCTGGATCGCGCACCCGCTCCTTTCAATCTCACCCATGCGTTCAAAGCTAACTACGTGGTGCCAATCCCGTTTGGCAAGAACCATCGGTTTGGCAACAACGGTATTGTAGATGCCGTGCTCGGGAACTGGATCTTCAGCGGCTTCATTACCTATCAATCGGGCTCTCCGTTTTCGATTGTGTCGCGGCGGGGCACTCTCAATCGCGGTGGTTCGCGCGCAACCTATAACACGGTCGACACGGATTTGACGAAGTCTCAGTTAGATAACTTGTTCGGCGTTTTCAAGACCGGGAATGGCCCTTACTTCATCAATCCGAGCGCCGTGGCTCCGGACACTGGACGCGGAGTGGCTCCGGATGGAAGCGCACCGTTTACCGGACAAGTTTTCTTTAATCCGGACCCGGGCACTTATGGAACGCTTCAACGGCGCGACTTCACCGGGCCGTGGTTCTTCGATTGGGACGCGCAAATCGCTAAGCAGTTCCACATCACCGAGCGCTTGCATCTGGATATTCAAGCGGCGTTCTTCAACCTGACTAACCACCCGAACTTCACGGTCGGGCAGGATGGAGATACCACCGCAACGAATTACAACGTAAACGGAAACAACTTCGGCAAAATCGTAAACACGGTGGGAAATCCCAGGATCATTCAATTCGGAGCGTACCTGCGTTTTTAAGAATGAGCCCGAGTTCTGCGATCAGTTCCGATTAATCCTGTTCCGAAGTCGCGTCCGGCACAGTCTGTATCAGCAGGGCCGACGTGCACACGACGTTTCTAGTCATTGCCATCATTGCTATTGCGCTGCAGGCACTAAGCCTCTATCTAGCACTATTCGGGTCTGAGCTGCCGTATAAAGTCAAAGAATCTCCTGACTGCCGTCTGGACAGCCCGGAATTTTGTTCTTTGTTGGCCTTCGCAACTGAAGCTAAACTACTTCACGGCAACCGCGTCGAGGTGCTTACGGATGGCGAATGTTTTTATGAGGCCGAACTTGCGGCCATCGCTTCAGCGGAAGCGAGCATAAATCTTGAAGCATATATTTTTCATCGCGGCGACATCTCGAAGCGCTTCATCGAGGCGTCGGCCGAACGCGCGCGCAATGGAGTCAAAGTCCGGCTGACGCTCGATTACATCGGCAGCTTCAGCACCGTCGATTCCTACCTGAGGCAACTGACGGAGGCAGGGGGGCAAGTGGCGTGGTATCACCCGGCGCGGCTTAACTGGGTTTTACAACTGAATAACCGCACACACCGCGAACTGCTCATTGTCGACGGGAAGACTGCGTTCATCGGGGGCGCCGGTATTGGCGACTGGTGGTATCGCGACGGCATCAACGGGAAACGCCGCTGGCGTGACATGATGATGCGGGTGGAGGGGCCGTCGGTGGCGGCGCTGCAGGCGGTCTTCGCCCAGAACTGGTTGCGGGTTGCGGGCGAGATCCTTACGGGCGAAGAGTACTTCCAGTTTCCTGGCGCGGAGGACGGCACGCCGGCGCTGGTGGTTGGCAGCACTCCGGCTGCGGGCGCGACACAGGCTCGCATTCTGTTTCAATTGCTCATCGCAAGCGCGCGTAAATGCATCTACATCTCGAGCCCTTACTTTCTGCCCGACCGGAGCGCCCGCAGTGCCATTATCGAGGCGGCACGCACGCGCCAGGTCGAAGTGAAGATCCTGACACCCGGGGATAACAATGACGAGCGGCTCACGCGCGCCTCGAGCCGCAATTTGTACGGTTCGCTGCTCAAACACGGGATTCAGATCTACGAATACTTGCCCGCCATGAACCACACGAAAGCGTTGATGGTGGACGATTGCTGGGTGGTGGTGGGCTCGACTAATTTCGACTACCGATCGTTTGCAATCAACGATGAAGTGAATCTCGCACTGCTCGATCCGGCCGTAACGCGCCGTGTCGCCCGGGACTTCGAGCGCGATCTTTCGAACAGCAAAGAGATCACCTACGAGGACTGGCGTAAGAAGACCCGGTTCCGGATGGCCGACCGCATACTCTCGCTGCTGGAACGCCAGGAATGACTCGCTTCCGAGTCGCCACATACAACGTGCATAAGTGCAAGGGGATCGATTGGCGGGTCAGTTCAGATCGGATTGCGGATGTCCTGGGTGAAACTCAAGCGGATATGATTGCCGCGCAGGAAATTCTTTACTCGCAAGCCGAAGCAGTGTCCCGCCGCAGTGGGACGCCTTTCCTGTTTGGGGCCGCCCGACAGCATGACGATGAGCCTTACGGGAACGCGGTGTTTACTCGTTTGCCGGTGCTTTCTTCGGAGGGCTACGATTTGACAGCGCGGGTACGCGAGCCGCGCCAATGCCTGCGGGTAACGGTATCACTCGGCGAGGCAATCCCGGTTCACTTCTTCGCGGTGCATCTGGGCACATCCTTTTCAGAGCGGCGGGAACAGGCAAGGCGCCTCGTCGCGGCCGAAATTCTGGAGCGGGCGGACGTGAAGGGCGCGCGTATCGTCGCCGGGGATTTCAACGAATGGACACGAGGCCTTGCCACGCGCATGTTGGGGAAACACTTGCGCAGCGCGGATATTGTGCTGCATCTGAAGCGGCGGAAAACGTATCCGGGTCTTTTCCCGTTTCTCCACCTCGACCACATCTATTACGATCCTGTGTTTCGATTGCGGGAAATGCGCCTGCTGCGCACGCGCCTCGCGCTGGCTGCTTCGGATCACTTGCCGCTGATTGCGGACTTCGAAACATCGCCTTAGTCAATCACTACAGTTCACCGGCTCCGCCGCGCTCAAGCAATTCGATAAGCAAACGATCCGAGCCAACCAGCCACGCGATCTTTCTTCCGCCAAAAGCCGCTCCCGCAACCGGCTGCGCTACGGGAAACAAACCGCCGCTGCGCAGCGCCGCGAACTCCGCCTCGATATCATCCGTCGCGTAACAAACGTGGTTCAACCCTTCGCCTTTGGAGAGAGCGTTCGACAATTTGCTGCCCGGCCCATCCGGAGAAATCAATTCCAGATAGGAGGTGTCGCCCGGCAGCTTAAGAAACTGAACGAAAGCGGTTTGTACCGGGTCATGGATAACTGCGCTGCAAACCTGGTAGCCAAGCCGGTCTGCATAAAAGTTTGCGCGTTTCCCGATATCTCGCACAAGGAGACCGAGATGATGCAGGATTAACGGCACTCGCTTTACCGCCCTATCTTTTCTTCGACACGCCTCAGAAACTGTTTGTAAGAAGTCAAATTTTCAACTTCGGCCGGATCGAATTGAATGCCAAATTCTTCTTCGATGGCGGCAGCCAGGGTGACGGTGGCCATCGAATCCCAGCGGCCCACGCGATCGGCATCGGCGCGCGGAATTTCACTGTCGCTGAGTTCGGGAAACACAGCCTGAAAGCACTGATTTAAGCGAGCTTGAGTATCATTCATCAAAGGTTACCGTCTTGTGAAATAAGGGAGGACAGCGATCCGCGAACGCCTTGCGGTCGATCGTACGGGTGGCCCCGATGCCCGCGAGAAAGTCCGCGATGGGCCCGTTGCGATCAGTCCGTTCAAACTCAAATTCCAGCCTGGGCCATTGTTCGAGGAGGATTCGCATGATCTGATGTTCGATGCGCCGTGAAAACGCCCGACAGCTCAGTACCCAAGTGGAAACATGCAGAGTTTCCCCGCGGACGCAGCCAGCTACCACCGATATCTTCCCTAGTTTGCCGAAGCGGTCCGAATAATCGACAACCAACAACCGGCTCGCTTCATCGCGCAGGAATTGCTCCCACGCGGGCGGGGTAAAACGCCGGCCATTCAAATTGAATTGGTTGGTCTTGTTGATGAGTTCGAGCGCGCGCTGGTCTGGCGGATCCTTGGCCCAATGGAGAGTTAGGATGGCTTCAGCGCTCTCCAGTAGAGCGTCGAGGGTAGAGGCGCCGGTGGCGGCCTGCAGAGCCGGGCTCTGACGCAGGCTCTGCGACCGTAAGCGATCTTCGTCCCGGATCTCCCGCTTGCCAAACATGCTGCGCATTTTGCGCAAGAGCGCCGGATCGTCGCGCCGGAACAGAACACACTCGATTGCCGGAAAGATTTCATGGATCAGGGCGAGTTCGAGTTCGTTGTCGTCTACAAAGACAACGCTCTCCGCGCCGATGTTCCAGAGCGAGAGCGCCCGGCCGATCGACTCCGCTTTCGGACGTCCAGTGCGCTTCCACGGGGAACAAGAGATCGGATTTGACCACGAGATCAGGCCTCGCCAGCGCGCAGCGCACCAAGTCCGGATCGTTCTTCGACGCAACACCCACGAGCGTGCCGCTCAAGGCCAGTGAATTCAAGAACTGCTGATAGAGCGAGTGGAAATGGCTCTTATGATCGAGGTCCCAGGTTATCCCCTCCACACCGTCGTCCCCCAGCACTCCGCGCCACAGCGTCTCGTCGAGATCGGTAATCAATCCTTTTTTCGGAGGAGCGGGAAAGGCCGCGTCTAAAAGACTGGTGGCGAGTAGAGCGGCTTGTGGTACGGAGAACGGAAAGCCGCTCATCAATTCGGCGCGCAGGTCATGCCCATCGGGTAATAACGGTTGCGGATAGGCCACCACTGCCGGCGTCTCAGCCGCTAATTGATAAAGCATTGACTGCAAACGCGCTTCTAAACGGTTTAGCTCGCGCGAGGAAGTCGTGAAGGCAGGAGCTATCGGAACGGTTGGCAATGTTAGAGCTACTGGCAGCCGGGCGGCGAGCCGCGCAATCGCCGTCCCGATTCTCGCCAGCCGCATTTGGGCATCATCAATAACCGATTCGTCCACCTCGCCCATCGCTCGCCATCCGATACGCGGGTCGACATCCGGCCATTCGAGAGCAATCAACACGCCTTCGAGATTCTCCGGAGCGCGCTCCAGGGTCGCAGCGAGGTCGCCGTATAATCCGGTCGCAATGCGAATCGTACGTTCGGGGAAGCGCAATCGCAGGTGCGCCTTCACCATCGTTTCCAAGTGAAGCGGAGTAAATCCACACGCCAGCAGCACGTTGAATTCCGGTCCACTCTGGGGCGCATTCGCAATCTTCAGCGCTTCGGCCAGTCTCATTGCGGACGGTAGCAGAATACGTTGCGGGCGGCCATGTCTTCGAGGGTTTGCATGATGTGCTTCGCTTCGCAGCACGGGCGCGCGGAGCGAACCCACGGCTCCCTCGTGCCAGTGGCCCGCTTGCTGCAAGTTGCGAGCGAGCGGCTCAAGAGTCCGTCTCTTTGAAATTGAGGGATCGTAAAGCCGCATAGAAGCAGTTTCGAAGACCTGCCCGTTGACTCGGTAACGCAGGGTATAGCGTTCCGTTGTAAACGGGTCAAAGGGCATTTGGGGCGCCAGAACCTCTTCCGCGAAATGAAAGAACGTCAGAGGGGCAATCGAAAGTCCGGCAAGCACGATCTTGGCGTCGCGCTCGAGCAGACGTGCGTAGGGCGTCCCCTTGCCGCACGGAGTATCCGCCATCTCATGATCCTTCGTCCACCATTCCGGATTATCGCCCCAAACAGCTACTGAATGTGTAGGATGAAGACTGCGGAGCACGCCCGGCGTTCGGCGGAATAACTCGGTGAGCAGGCCCACTTGCGACGGGGTGAGGCGGGGATCAAACACGCGATCCTGTTTGGCGTAATCGACCGCGCTACCGGTAAACGATAGCGTTGGCATCAGCAAAGACCCGCGCTCGCCCACAGCTTCCTGAAATACCTGAATGATTTGGGTTGCGCTGCCACGAAAGCCCTTGAAAGCCTCTATGCTGCTGTGCAGAAAAACTGCGTCTCCAGACCGAATTCCGCTGCGGCGCAGAAACGCCAGCAATTCGCCGGGACCGAAGCCATAGCGCAGGCGGACATAGCGCGTGCGCAGCTTGCGAAATGGCCCCCGCAGCAAATCCTTGGCCGGTCGTGCGATCGAATTAAGCAAGATACTTGGCGGCCCCGACGTATTTTCGCATCAAGAGAGCGTCTACAAAGAATTTAGTCGCCCAATTCAGAATCTTATACCGGCCGTAGCCGCCGGAGACTGGCCAGGAGCCGGGCAAGCCGCCGCGGATAGAAGGGTCTGGATTCGAAATATCGTGCCGCTGCATGAGATAGCGGTTGGCGCGCTCCGCGGCTTCGCCAAAAGCTCTGTTATTGCGGAGGCGGTCCAGTTGCGACCAGACGATTGATGTCTGGGCCGTTCCCGTCAGGCATGCCCAGTTAACCGCTCCTCGAAAGTTGCTGGTAATTGCGCCAGGGATAAATCCATCGGCATGCATCAGGTGGAGCAGCGAATAGGCGGTGCGTTCAGCCGCATCGACAAACTCCGGACGGCCGGCAATTTCACCAACGCCGAGGAGACCCTGCATCGTGTAGCCGATCGTGTGCAGCAGAGGGCGAGACGGATCTTCCAGGCAGCAATCCGCAAACCAACCATTGTCGAATTGTTTCGAGACCGCAAACTCAGCGTTGCGTACGGCGGCAGAAACATAGGCACGGCGACCCAGCACTTTTCCCATGCTGGCCAGGCCCCACGCGGCGTTCACATTGTAGACCGTGCTCGAAGCATTAGCGAATTGGGAGTTGCCGCGCACCCAGCTCCCATTCGGCTCCTGCATTTCGAGCAGCCATTGGCAGGCGCGCTCGCCAGAAGACCGGAATCGTTCGATGCCCGTCGCTTCGAAGAGCGCGGACCAGCCAAGCAGCACCATTCCCGTGTTGAACACGGCCGGAGTGGGATCAGTGTTATACATCCCGCCCATGACTGCTCCCGAATCGAGTTGAATTGCCGACTCCCACTCGCCCATCGCGATTGCGCGGTCGCGATAGGCGGGCTCTCCATAATAATTTGCAAGCGTCAGAAAAGTTCCGATGATGTAACCGGTTGTCTCCGGGTAGCTCGGCAAGAAACCCGATCCGAAATCAGCGCCGTACGATACGCCGCGGTCCGAACCAAAGTCCTGTGCGCGTTCCAACCAGGCAATGGCTTCCTGCAGGTGCCGTTCGGGATCGGTATTGCCGTGTTCCGCCCGATACAGAGGCTCCTTCTGGCGGCTTTCCCGGATGTTCAAAATAGGTTCGCTTGCCCGCCGAGCTAATCCTTTCACTTTGGTGGCAAAGCTCATTTAATTCAAAAAAGGTAATTAGCGAATGACCTGCGATTATAGAGAGACGTGACCGTAGATCGGCCACACCGGAGCTTTACTAGGAATGCCCGAAGACGTCTCGGCGCAAAACGTGCAGCCAGGAATAAATCCCTGGCTAATTGCAATAGCGGTGATCCTGCCGGCCTTTATGGAGGTGATTGACACCTCTATTGCGTCGGTATGCGTGCCATATATTGCGGGCAGCGTTTCCGCTACCAACGACGAAGCAACCTGGGTGCTGACGTTTTATTTGTTATCGAATGCCGTGGTGCTGCCGGCGAGTGCCTGGTTTTCTTTACGCTTCGGGCGAAGAAGGTTTTTGATCGCCTCGATCGTAATTTTCACAATCTCATCCTTTTTCTGCGGTGCGGCCAATAGCCTTGTCGTGATTCTAATCGCGCGTCTCGTGCAAGGCGCGGGCGGGGGCGGATTGCAGCCGCTATCCCAGGCGATTTTGACCGAAAGCTTCCCGCCCGAAAAGCGCGGACAAGCCATGGCGGTGTTCGGTTTGGGTGTGGTCGTAGCGCCTGTGCTCGGCCCGACCCTGGGCGGCTGGCTCACCGACGCTTACTCCTGGCGATGGGCTTTTTACATCAATATACCGGTCGGAGTCTTGGCGATCTTTCTAATTCTCCGTTATGTAAAAGATCCGCCTTACATTAAGAATGCCAACCCCGGCAAGCTGGACAGTATCGGTTTCGGCCTGCTTGCCATCGCGCTCGGCTGCATGCAAATTATTCTGGATCGCGGACAAATCGACGACTGGTTCGGCGCTACCTGGATCCGCTATGCGTTCGTGATCATGTTGATCACCGGGGTGCTGTTTGTCGTTACGCAGTTGACGAGGGAAAAGCCGCTGGTCGATTTGCGGGTATTCAAAAACCGCAACTTCACTATGGGCTGCCTGCTGATCTTCATGTTTGGCGGCTCGGTTTATTCGGCCATCACGCTGCTGCCGCTTTATTACCAATCGATGATGGATTATTCGGCGTGGTGGGCCGGCTTAGCCGTCGCGCCGCGCGGCATTGGATCGATTCTTGCGATGCCCATCGTCGGCCTGCTCGTCTCGCGTATCGATACGCGCGTGCTCGTATCTTCCGGCTTCGGAATCTTCGGAGTGTGCAGCTTATTTTGGGGAACACTGACCCTGCAGGTCTCGCCGTGGTCGATGTTGATCCCGATTGTTATCAGCGGATTTTCGCTCGGTCTGGTGTTCGTACCGCTTTCGGTTGTGACGCTCGGGGACTTGCCGCCGGCTTCGATCGGAAATGGCAGCGGACTTTACAATCTGATGCGCAACATCGGGGGCAGCATCGGCATTTCGGTGGTGGAAACGCTCTTATCGCGGCATGAGCAACTGCACCGCAACGAAATGGTGCGGCATCTCGCGCCCACTTCCCCCCTCTATCAACAACGGCTGCATTACTTCACAAATTTGTTCTCAAACTTCAGCACTCACGCGACCGCTCAGGCGCAAGCAGTGGCTGAGGCGGGACGGCTGCTTGGACAACAGGCGCAGTTGTGGTCGTACATCGACGATATGCGCTATATGGCGTTCGCGTGCTTCTGCTGTGTGCCGTTTGTGTGGGGCTTAAAGAAGATTCGGGCTCGCGCGGGGGCTACGGCTGGGGCGCATTGAAGATTGGCCACGGATGAAAACGGATAAGAAAGAAGACTTGCGCCGCTGTTCTTTAGCGGCTTGCGCGCTGCTGCGCTAAGCGCTGTTTTACCCAATCGCGATTTTTCGCGGCATACGAGTTTGCGCCGTCAAGCGCGACCGCTTGCTCGAATTCTGTGAGGGCCGCGTGTAAATCACCGCTTTGTGCGAGCATCTCTCCGAGTTCATTGTGCAGCCGCCCGCTATTTGGGAATGCGTCGACTACGTGCCGCATCTCCTCTATCGCTGCTGGAAGCTTCCCGGCGCGCGCCAGCGATGTGGCGAGATCATAACGTGCCTCGACATATCCGGAATCGAGCCGCAGCGCTTCTTCGAAATGACCGATGGCTTCCTGCAACCGGCCCACACTGCGCAATGCGGACCCCAACATGTCGTGCGCCTCAGGCAGACGGTTATTTAGCCGTAGTGCGATCTGGAACTGATCGATTGCGGCTTGCGTTTGAAGCCGGGACATCATCAGCGCGCCCAGATTCACATGCGCCTCGAAATCGTCGGGAACTTTGTCGAGCCGGTGCCGCACCACCGCTTCCTGCAATTCCCGGCGTCGATCTCCGCGGCCTAACGGCAACACCTGCAGCCAGAGATGACCCATTTCGTCCGTGGCTCGATTTCCCGCTTCCACAAGTTTTGGCGGACGGTTCGGATTGCGCGGATTGTTCGACGAATTGTCGTAATGAAAGCGCATGGAAACTACCGTCCCCTTTGGCAGAAACACGGGCTCGCTATAGCGATAGACAGCTTGCCAGGCGAAATTCCAATCGGGAATGAGAATGAGCCATTTCCGGGTGCCGTCCGGTAGTGTCGCATACGCTTCGAGACGCTTGCCTAAATAATGGGCGTGCGGATAAATCGCGAGTACGTCGACGTCCATCGGCAAACGGAAATCGTCAGCAATCAAAAAGTCGGAGTCATTCGCAGGAATTTTCAGAGCGTTGTCATGTTCGAGTTCGACGAGCAGCGGAAACCGGGTGGGAGGGCGGTCTGTGAAATAGAGGCCGATCACCGGCTGAATCACTTCGCGCTTGCCGCTGGTTTGCAAATGCGTATTCAAAACAAGCGTGTTTCCGGGATCAAGGCGCCAGGCCATATCGGGCGGTTCGCGCTCCGGAGGACTGCCCGGTTTCCAGAACAAAAAGTGGCCTTCCGGATCGAAGGGATTGCGGTCGAGCGTCAATTCCATGCCGCCGAACCCGGCACCGGGCTTCGGCTCCATCCGGCGTACAGAGCCTGAGCGATCCACCGACAAATTCGCGTGATGGATGATGCGCGCCGCATTACCAGCCGGTTTGATTTCTATGGCGCTCACATAGCGCGTCTTTCTCAACGACCGGGCGGAAAGTGAAATTCCAGAACACATCGGGTCCGGAAGCAGGCACAACCAGCGGAGCGCCCGCAGGTGAGGATCAAATCCGGCGGCCCAAGCCTCCAGCCAGTGGCTCGAGGATCGGAGCGGCGGGCAGATCTTGCGGTGAGCCTTCGGGCTCGCCGGCCGCCACCCACGACGCAATCGTCTGAATCTGCGCGTCTTTCAGCCGCCGCTCGTCCGGCGAAATGTCCAGAAGCCCGCCTCGGGCAGCCACGGCGGCATATAACGGCGGCGGGTAACTTGCGTTATCTGGTGGGCATGCCGCTTAACATCGGCGTAGGTGAGCAGCGAAAAAGGGCCACTCCCGCCCGGCCGATGGCACGCCGCGCAGTTTGCGTAAATGATCGGGGCGATGTCCCGGTTAAACGTCGGACCTGCAGCCGCAAGCAGCGGAGCGCATAGGAAATAGAGCGCAGTTATTCCACGTCGGCTAAAGAACATCCCACCGCGTGTGTCTCCGCTTCGCGTACCGGTTTGCCGGCCAGCACGGCACGGATCGCATCCTCAAGGTCGTGCACTTGTGCTGTTTGCCGGGATTTGCCGATGTCCACGTATAAATCGTCAATGCGTCCGTGATAGGCAAGCTTGCCGGTTTTGTCAAATACCGCCGCTTCGGGCGCCGTAACGGCGTGGGCGCGTTTGACGAGCACAAAGCCCGGATCGAGCATGGGCGTGCCCGGAAACTGGTAATCGGCAATTGTCTTGCGAATATTCTCAACCGTTTCGGTGCGATCCGGAAACACAAGCCAGAACTTCACGCCGCGGCCGGTGAACTCTTTTGCGATGCGTCCAAGCTCCGGAGCGTAGCGTTTCGATACCGGGCAGTCGGTCCGCACGAAAAGCAGAACGCTCGCCGGGGCGGACACGGCAAATGGATCAATCGGATGACGAGCGAGATCGGTAGCCGGCTGCGCCGCGGCAAGCGAAACGCTCAACGACAGGAGGAAAAGAAGAACGGTACGCACGCTAGAAAGTAAACTTCACTCCGCCGCGAATCGCGCGGGGCATTTCCACTACCAGAAGTTGTTGTCCGTTGCCAGCATTGAGCGGCACGTAACCGGTGGCCAGAAGATTCCTGAGATCCGCGGTCAATTCGAAATGCCCCGGAAATCCAAAGAGCGCCGGCAGCGGCTGGCGGAGCAGAATGTTAAAGCCGGGGGTCGCGATCATGTCCTGCGTCGTAAAGGTATGCCGCGGAAGAATGGCCCGCGGATCGGTCCACCCATAGTTGATTACGATGCGAGTGCCCACTCGCGGCGCAGTGGTCTTTAGATTGACTGTTGCCAGATTATGCTGGCCCTCACTAAGAAAAGCCGCTTGCGACGAAGGCCCCGAACTCAATGGGCCGCCGCTTGCGGTAAATCCGCCCAGCCGTCCATATCCCGTACCCACTTCAACGAATTCATTGAGCCGCTGATCGGCCGAAAGCAAATAGCCCGATCGATTGTAGGTGCCGATATTGTAGGTCGAAACCGGCGAGATTCCGTCGGAGAACAGATCGCCCGGATCGAGCGGCGCAAGATCTCCCGCGACATTCAGCCGGCCGTTTGAAACATGCTCGGAAAATCCGCTGAAGGCATAGGTGCGGGAGCCGCTCACTTTCTTGTAGCCCAGTTCGTAGCTTTGTGTTCGTTGCAATTGCAATTGGCCGTTACGGTCGGAAACTTGCGGCAGGCGCGAAAGGCTTTCAAGCGGCACGGACAGATCATTGGTTGGCAAATCGATCGCGGCGGCCAACGGCTCCTGGTGAGCGGCGAGTTCATCGGGACGCCCTCCGTCGCTATAGGAGGCGATCATCGATCCGACTCTTCCCAAATCGACGGTCAATCGCGCGAACGGGCTGATCCGGCTGGCATGCTGCAAGTATTCGACCGTTTCCCCGGTTAATCCGTATTCAAGGTGGACGTTATCGAGCGGGTCGGCCACCTGATACATGCTCAGCGACATGGCGCGCAACGCCGGTACGCCGCCCGTATTGATGGCCGTCGAGTTCGGCGCATTGTTGGTCAACTGTGAACTTAGTCCGCCGATCTGCGTCATGGTCAGAGTAATTTCGGGCGGAGCGGCGAATGCTGCGGTATCGTTGCGGCTATAAATAGCGCAAAGAGCCACGGCAGCGGGGCCGAAGGCGGCGTTCTGGCCAACCATGCCCGCCACCTGCAACTGATTTTTCTCGAGGACATTCGTCGAGAGAGCAAAGGAGGTTCCCAGATCGATTCCGGCATCGTCGGTATCGACTAACCCGCCATCGCCGCCCGAGACGGCAAGCATGGCATGCGTATCGGAAAAGATTCGAGGGCGGGCTTTCGGTCCTTGGCTTGGAGGAAAGTCGACTGGCAGAAGCCTATTGATGGGACGCGTTGCGGGAGACGACCGCAAAACCCATTTCCAGTCGTCGGACATAGCGCCGGTAGGTACTCGATAGCTGACTTCGATATTGCTGAACAGAGTCGCCAGATGAATCTGCAGAAAACTGTTCAAGCCGGGCTTTACTTCGATCCGGTCGCGTGAAGCGGGAAGAAAGCTGGCGAGCGAAACTTCTACCGAATACACATCGGGAGCAAGTCCGGCGAAGGCGAACCGGCCGTCGGCGTTTGTCATGGTACGGCTGACGAATCGCTGGTATTTGTTCAGGACCCGGACGGTGGCGCCCATCTGCGGAATGCCCGTTCCATCGACTACCGTACCGAGCAGTTCCCCGGTAATCGGAAGCGAGAGATCGGCGGCACGAAGGGTTCCGAGCGAAGCCACAAGCCCGGCCAGTGTAATGACTGAAGCGAATTGTCTGCCCGCCAATACCGGCCTCAAAAGTCCCTTTCGTGCGCACCGCGCCTAAGCTACGATGTTACCGTAAATTGCGCGGACGGACTGATGCTCTGGTTTCGCAATTTATCCGTTACGACCAGCTTCAAAGTGTATTTGCCGGGCGCGAGCGTCTTAAGCGGTAGCTTCTTTTCCACAGTTACGAGAAAAGCCGAAGCGTTCGGAATCGTCGTAAGCGGCTCGGTTTGCGTGAGCACCGTCTTATTCTGCGCGTTCACCACGTCGTAGGTCACGGTGCCTTCCGGCTTCTTGGTCTTCTGATCCATACCGAAGTTGTAAAACTCCGTATAGATTCCCATGGTTTCGTTCTGCTTGAAGGTCTCGTCTATCCGCGGGCGCACCTTCGAGCTGCGAATCACGAACTGCCCGGCTCCGATGCTGTTGGTGGGTACGCGTTCGAGTTCGTCGGCCAGAATCACGCTGCTCGACGCAAGCTGGTCTTCGTCGTAGTGCGGCACAACCAGCGCCATTTCATAGTTATTCACGTTGTTGCCGACGGTATCTTTCGCAACGATATTCAACCGGTAGGTGCCCGGCGCGAGCGGGACGCGCTTCGAATAAATTTCCGAGTGATCCATCGCCTGCTGCAGCATTTCCGCCGGCACTTGCGCGTTCACGGTGTCCTCGAACCAGTTCACCGAACGGCGCGTGAGCGTGGTAATGCGTCCATAGATATTGACGGTCGCCTGCGACATCTTGTCTTTTGTGGTGAAATTCAGATCGCTGTTCTTGAACTGCACCGAGATATTTGCGTATACGGTGGCGTCGGTCACACGGATGAAGTCGACTCGTACGTGCATCGGCAGCGTGTTATAGCGGATGTTCGACTTGACGATGGAGTCCAGATCCTTGAACTTGATCGTGGGTGGCTTCATCAGGTTGGCGTATTGCTCGAGCCGCGTAAACTCATTCATGCTCTCGGGCAGTGGCTGGCCGCCCGTGCCCAGGTGGGTGCCGTCCGTGCGTTGAAAGCGCTGCGTCTTATCCGCCATGCCCATCTGCTCGGACATCGTGAGGCCCGCGCCCGGAACATATAGCAGCGCGTCCTTCTCTTCCGGATCGAGGGAGATCTTGTACTCGCCCGACATCGTGGTATCGACGAACTCGATAATGACGTTCGTGCCCACGCCGTCGATATAGCGGTAACGCCAATCTTCAAATGGATAGGTCGAAGTCTCTCCGCCGCCTTCTTCCATAGGACGTTCGTAGCTGCCTCCGGAGGGGTGCGAATCGATCTCGTCCGGCGCGCCGTATTTGATATAAATCATGCCGCGGTCGGTTTTCCAGCCGGGAATGCCGGAGGCGTAGTGGTCGTTCGCGTAAGCAATGCGCCGGTAGTGCTCATCGCGATATTCGTTTTCTTCCGTATCGGGCGTGGGATCGCGCCGCAGCCAGAATTGCTCGACAAACTGCTGGCGCTCTTCATCGGTCTTGAGTTGCTTAAAGGCGCGCTTCTCTTCGTCCGTAATGATATAAACCACGTCGGTATCGAGCCACTTCTTCCAGGGGCCCTGCAGTTCCTTTTCGAGAGCCTTCTGCTTCTTGGCGATTTGCTTTTTCGTGAGCGGCTTTGAGATGGTCTCGTTGCTCGAACTCGAGGAGGGGCTGTCTTTACTGTTTTGAGCGGCCAGAACTATGCCGGCGAGCGAAATTGCCAGGATGCCGACCGAGGACCGCAGGCAGGCAGAGCGATACTTCATAGGGAAAAACCACCTTTGTAGGCTGAGAGGGCTACAAACTCAAGTCTAAGAGTGTTTCGATGCAACGTCAACGCCTGCGGTTTCCGAAACCCGTCTCAAGGCCGGAAGCGTAGGCAAGCAGACCAAAATTACAGGATTCTGTATCTGCATTCCCGTTTCAAAGAACTCGCGGGGGCCGGATTTCTTCCGGCACGCGATAATGCCTGTTTTCCCGAATAAAAATCCGTAATATGAGAATGGCCTATGGCGTGCTGTTTCGATTTAACCGAAATGGGTGAAGTGTGCGCCTGAATTCTGAGATTCGGTCGGGTGTGGATTGAGCGAGTCGCGAAACCAAGTTACGGGTACTCTGCTACTGTTCCTGACAGTGGCGGCGATCATCGCGGCCATCCTCAGCTTTAAGAATCTCCATACGTATCCTCTTCATGATGATGGGGTTACGTGGGTAGACCAGGGGCGATCGAAGGGCCAACACACGGTTACGGCCGCCTATGTGGCGCCCGGCAGCCCTGGAGACAAGGCCGATATCCGGGTTGGAGACGAGCTTCAGGCGATCGGCGGGTCGCCAATTCACGATGCGCTAGATGTGCCGCAGGCTCTGTGGAAGATCTCGCTCCCGGGCCCCACGGCCTACACCCTCGTCCGCCACGGCATCGCCTTTCGCAAGGATCGCATTTACATTCAGGCTGCTCCGTGGGATAGCGCCATTTATTATCAATACTTTGTAGGCGCCTTTTACCTGTTCATCGGTCTCTTTGTGTATTACCGGCGTACCAGCGCCGCGAAATCCCGCCTCTTCTATCTGCTCTGTCTCGCTTCCTTTATAGGAAGCTGTTTCCACTACTCGGGAAAGCTCAATACCTTTGACGAGGTAGTTTACTGGGGAAATTTGGCGGCCAGCTTGCTCGCCCCCGCCATTTTTGTGCATTTTTGCCTCACCTTCCGGGTGACCCCGAAGTGGTTGCAGGGGAGTCGAACTTGGCTGTTGCTCTATTTGCCGTCGCTTGCCCTGCTCGCGCTGGTGGCCGTAACCTCCACCGGACTTCTCAAATTTCAAAGTCCGCTGCTCGAAGTCCGGCTGCTCTTTGACCGGTTGATCGAAGGATTCTCGATTCTGGTCTATCTCCTCGGCGCGGCCGCGTTGACCTGGGAGTACAGGCGCTCGGAAGACCCGATGGCCCGGCGGCAGCTTAAGTATCTGCGGAACGGGGCGTTCGTCGGCGTGCTTCCGTTTGCCTTGTTCTACGCCATTCCGTACGCGGCGGGCTTTATCCCGGGCCATCTGATGTCGCTCAGCGTGCTCTCCATGGGGCTCATTCCGCTGACCTGGGCATATGCCATAACCCGTTACCGGCTGCTGGACGTCGATATCATTTTCCAGCAAGGGTACGTTTATACGCTTGCCGCGCTGGCTGTCATCGGGGCTTTTTACATCTTATTTTTCCTGATATTTAATCTGCGGACAATTACTCCGCCCGCGTTTGTGGTGCTGATTTCTTTCGCTACGTTTGTGTTTCAGCCGATTCGCCGCTGGATTCAGGAGCAGTTGGACCGCTGGGTTTTCTACCGCGACCGCTACGATGCGCGTGTCACCCTGATTGAATTCGCCCGTGAACTGAGTTCAGAAACAGATCAGGACGCCATGCTCGCCAAAGTCTCCGACCGACTGCGGCGCACACTCTCGATCCAGCAAATCGGATTCTTTCTGCTGAATGAATCGACCGGCGCCTTTCAACTGCATTCCGTAACCCAAAAGCCCGGACGAAACCCGAGAGGCTTAATTCATCAACTCGATCTGCAATTTCTGGAATCGGCGAGCGACCGTCCATATATCTTCTTCGAGCAACCGAAGCACCTGCGCGATATCGTCTCGCAGGCGTGGCCCCTCTCGATTCGTGAAACTATTGCTGAACTCGATTTCACGTATTACGTGGCATGTAAGTCCCGCGGCCGCACGATTGCTTTTGTAGCCGTCAGCCGCACCACCGAAGGCGACTTTCTCTCCTCCGATGATATCGAGCTGTTGATTACGCTCTCGAATTACGTCGCCATTGCTATTGAGAATTCACGGCTTTACAGCTCGCTCCAGCGCAAAGCCGATGAGTACGAACGGCTTAAAGAATTCAGCGAAAACATTGTCGAATCGATCAATGTGGGCATTCTGGCTGCGGGCCTCGACGACCGCGTTGAAAGCTGGAACGCCGAAATTGAGCGACTCACCGGCATCGCTCGCGCCGATGCTGTCGGGCATCGCCTTGCTGACCTCTTCCCGCCGGAGCTCTGCGAACGATTCGATGAGTCTCTCGGCGCCCCCGGCGTACACAACCTTTATAAGACCCCGCTCCGCCGTCGCGCTCTTCCGGAAAACGAACAGGTACCTGAACTGCACGCCGCCGGGAACGGGCTGCAACTCGCTCGGCCCGCTTCGCCGCAGCGCGAATCGATGGTAAATGTGGCCATTGCGCCGCTGATTTCCCGGGAAGGCAAGCAGATCGGCCGACTGATCATCTTCGATAACGTCACGGACCGTGAGGAGCTCGAACGAAAATTGGTGCAAGCCGACAAGCTCAGCTCTATCGGACTGCTGGCAGCAGGCGTAGCGCACGAGGTGAACACGCCGCTAGCGGTCATCTCGACCTACGCCCAGATGCTCGCGAAACAAGTCTCGGAAGACGACCACAAATCGAAGCTGCTCGAAAAAATAGCCAAGCAGACTTTTCGGGCGAGCGAAATCGTCAACTCCCTCCTCAATTTTTCTCGCACTTCCCCCACCGAATACAGCGAACTGGAACTGAATCGAGTGCTGCGGGAGACCGTTTCGCTGGTTGAACATCAATTCCAGAAGACAGGCGTGGTCACGGAGATGAATTTTGCGTCGGATTTACCGAATGTGCGCGGGAATTCCGGCAAACTTCAGCAGGTCTTCTTGAATCTGCTTATCAATGCCCGGGACGCCATGCCCGCGGGAGGAAAACTTAGCGTGCGAACCTGGGCCGAAGGCGGCTTCGCGCACGTGGAAGTCGCGGATACGGGGCAGGGTATCGCCGCCGAAAACCTGGCGCGCATCTACGATCCGTTCTTCAGCACCAAAGGTCCCAAGAAAGGCACGGGTCTCGGGTTGTCGATCACCTATGGAATCGTGCAGGAGCACAACGGAATCATTGAAGTGGATAGCGTGCTCGGGCGCGGCACCCGCTTCCATCTCGAGTTTCCGGCCATGAACGCGCTCGCGCTCCCCGCCGCCGCGGATCGCCGCCAGGCTCTGCCGGCGTAAACTCCGAGACCCGAAGAGTCAAGTTGTCAGCGCACCGCGAAGCAACTCGGCTGATCGCCGACCGCTGTTTCTGCTAAAACGACTGTAGTGCCTATCACCACCGAAGATCTGCCGGTTGACCGCATCAGCGCCCCAGAGCGGAGGCGCATTCTCGTCATCGATGACGAGGCCGATATACGCGAAAGCCTGGAGCTACTCCTCACTGGCGAGAACTACGAAGTCGATTTAGCCGAAACCGGAACCAGCGGCTTACAGAAATTCGAAGCCAATTCTTACGATTTAGTACTGCTTGATTTAATGCTGCCCGATCGATCGGGACTCGAAGTTCTGGCCGATATCCGCCAACGCGACACCGACACGCCGATTTTCATGCTGACTGCCTACGGATCTGTCGAAGTCGCCGTACGGGCCCTCAAGGCGCGCGCCAACGATTACTTTGCCAAGCCGTGGGACAACGACAAGCTGCTGATTGAAATCGACCGGATGATCGCGAAGGGCCGACTGGAGCGCGAAAACACCCAGCTCAAACGCGCCCTGAAGCAGCGCTACGCGTTCCCGAACATTGTTGGGAAGAGCGAGCGCATGGTGCGCCTGCTCGATCAGGTGGCGCAAGTCGCCCCCAGCCGGGCCACCATTCTCATCACAGGCGAAACCGGCACCGGTAAAGAGCTTATCGCCAAAGCCATTCATGCTCATTCGGCGCGCGCCGACCAGGCGTTCGTCCCCGTAAACAGCGGATCGTTGCCTTCCGAGATGCTTGAATCCCTGCTGTTTGGGCACCTCAAGGGATCGTTCACCGGAGCCATTGCCAACCGCAAAGGCTACTTCGAATCGGCCAATCGCGGCACGATCTTCTTCGATGAAATCGGCACTGTCGGCCCTGAGATTCAAGTGAAACTCCTGCGCGTCCTCCAGGACCGCGAGTTTATGCCGCTCGGTTCGAACGACAGCGTGCGGGTAGACGTCCGCATCATTGCGGCAACTAACGTCGATTTACGCAAGCTAGTCGAAGAGGGCAAGTTTCGCGAAGACCTGTATTACCGCCTCAACGTAATCAATCTGAATCTGCCCCCTCTGCGCGATCGCAAGGATGACATTCCGCTGCTGATCGATCACTTTTTCACTCGCTTTTGCAAGGAGAACGAGAAGTTCGTCGGAAACGACGGCCGGGCAACGCTTCATTTCGAACCGGAAGCCATGCAGATCCTGCTTGAGCACAATTGGCCGGGCAATGTCCGCGAGCTCGAAAACGTAGTCGAACGGGCCGTCGTCCTCGCTACCGCGGCGGCTGTGCCGGCACACGTGCTGCCCGATCCTTTGCAGCTTGCGAGCGGCATGCGCATTTCGCGCGATCCGAACGGACTGCTCGCCTCCGACGCATCGCTATTCGAGATCGTCGCCGATTTCGAGCGCCGCAAAATTATCGAATCGCTCGAAGCCGTGAATTACAGCCAAACGGAAGCTGCGGAGGCTCTAAAAATTCCGCTCTCCACGCTCAATCAAAAGATCAAACGGCTCAACATCGAAGTGAAGCGGCGTCCCTCCAGCTAACCTGCTGGAGAAGAATATGATTGTCGGGTATGCTTTCGCTCTTTCGCCAGGCGCTTAATTCCTGGAAAAACGCCAAGGGAGTGGCGCTGCTGGCAGTGGTTGCGCTGGCGTTCGGCATCGGTTCCGCCACGGCAATCTACACCGTAGTCCATGCGGTTCTTCTCAAGCCGCTGCCTTACCGCGAAGGCAACCGCTTCGTCGGCGTTTTCGGGGCGCTGAAGAGCGAACCGGGCCGGTGGTCAGGCTTCTCCGCTACGTATGCCGAAGCTTTCCGGCAACGGAATCACAGCTTCGACGTATTCGGCTGGTTCGTGAGTGCCGATTTCAACCTGAGTTCGCCGGGTCAGCCGCAGCACATTAACGGCTTGCGGGTGACGCCGTCGCTGGTCAATGGTCTCGGCGTAAATCCTCGGATGGGGCGCTGGTTTCAGGATGCCTCGCGCGAAGGCGGCAATTACCATCTGGCGGTGCTTTCCTATGCTCTCTGGCAGCGGCTCGGACGACCGGCAGACATTGTGGGGCGTCCGGTTACGCTGGGCAAGAGCTCGTATAGCGTAACGGGAGTGATGCCGCCCTGGTTTCGCTTGCCTTTATCGGACGTCGGCGGGGGGTCAGTCAACAACGATATCTGGATCCCGATCGATCCGGCGTTTACCAAAGAAGCTGGAAACAGCGGATTCTTCATCTGCTTCGCGCGGCTGCGGCCTGGGGTAACATTTGCGCAGGCTCTCGCCGATGTGAAGCGGATTGCTGCCCAGCTCGGCAAAGAGCACCCCGACGTTATGGGCTCCGACACGGCCACATTAATCAGTCTGCGCGATACGGCCACGAGGGACGTCCGGCCCACGCTCCTGCTGCTCCTCGCTGCGGCCGGCCTCCTGCTTTTAATCACGTGTGCGAATGTGTCGGGCCTGCTGGTGACGCGCGCAGTTACGCGAGGTCGCGAAACCGCCATCCGCCTGGCCCTCGGTGCGGCCCAAAGCCAACTGGTTGCACAATATTTTTTCGAAGGTCTGGTGGTTTCTCTCATCGGCGCTGCGCTCGGGGTGTTTCTGAGCTACGGAATTCTGCACGCCATACTCGCTCTGGCGGCCGACTATATCCCGCTAGCCGACGAGATCTCGGTCGATGGGACAGCGGTTGCCTTTGCGGCCGGTGTTGCGTTTGTGGCCAGTTTGCTCACCTCCCTCGCGCCGCTCTGGCAGGCGCTGCGCGTCTCCCCCAATCAGGTATTGAGCGAAGGCGTCCGCGCTTCGGCCAGCCTGCAAAGTAAACGGCTCTCGCAAGGCCTGGTGGTTTGCGAAATCGCGCTTGCCTTTACGCTGCTGACCGCGAGCGCGCTGCTGATTCATCAGTTGTCAGCCTGGAGTGAAATCCGGCCAGGCTTCGATCCGAACAATTTGCTGACGTTCCAATTGACTACCACGGATCCGGCTTACAACGACACTTCAAAACTGGTGGCGTATCAAAAGCGATTATCCAACGCACTCAGCGCCATTCCCGGGGTGACTGGCGTAGGTTTCGCCAACCACTTGCCTCTGGAAGGCTGCTGCTTTGGGAGTTCCTTCTTCCCACAAGGCCGGACGTTGCCCAAGAACGCCTCACCCGGAATTAACTTCCAATCTGTCGATTCGAATTACCTGGCTGTAATGCGGATTCCCGTGCTTGCGGGCCGTGCACTTACGGATCACGATACCAACGAAAAAACTCCGGCTATTTTGCTGAACCAGACGGCTGCAAAATATTTCTTCGGTAGATTCGATCCGGTCGGCTCGTATGGACATTTCGATAGCCCAAACGGAGCCGCGGCTCAAGTGGCAGGGATCGTGGGGGATGTGCGGAACAACGGGCTGAACAATCCGCCCAAACCGGAAGCGTATATCAACTCCGTTCTGGTAAGCACAAACCCGATGCACTTCGTCATCCGCTCCACTGTGCCGGAGCGAGTTCTTGGGCCTGAAATCCGGCAGGCGGTCCTGCGCGTAAATCCCACGCAGCCCATTTACGACCTCCGCTCTATGCGGAAAATGGCTGCGGACTCGCTTTCGCTCCAGCGCGCCACCTCACTGCTAACGATGTTCTTTGCTTTGGCGGCTTTGATATTGGCGTCGCTCGGCGTGTACGGGGTCGTCGCCTATTCGGTCCGTCAACGGACGGTTGAATTCGGCACGCGCATGGCGCTTGGAGCTGTCAGCAAAGATCTCTTGCGCCTGGTGCTTGGCAGCGGCCTGAATATGGCCGCCGGCGGGCTAATCCTCGGCGCATTGGCGGTCATCGCCACGACTGTCGTTCTGTTGAAAACATCGGTCATTCAGTCGATCGCCCCGCTGCCGTTTATCTATTCCACCGTTGCGATCGCGGCAATTGCGCTGCTCGCCTCGTTCTATCCAGCGTGGCGGGCCACACAGCTCTCGCCGATGGTGGCGATCCGCAATGATCCCGAAAGCATGTGGCTGCAAACCCGGCAACGCTTACGCCAATTCCTGTCACACGACGTGCATGAAAAGCCGGTCTCCGAATCGGCTCTGCTGGCCGGTTTCGTCGATGCCACGCGTCAAGCGGAATCGTTTGACACGGCTTTGCAATCGGCGTTACATAAACTCGCGGGAGCATTCGGAGCCGAATCCGCCTGGCTGCTTGAACGGGTTTCGGAGGGTGAGCTTCACTGCGCGGCCCAGGTCAGCGCCGCAGAACTGAACGGCGTGCCCGCGAACGGCTTCCTCGTACGGCGCATTCAATCTTACTCACTGCCGCTGCCTCTGACTGAAGCCGATCTTGAGTCCTGGCAACGCTGGGCAGAGGAACACAAGCCGCAAGTCGCATCCGAGTTGCAATCGCTCGCCGCCGCCAAGGTGCGCCTGGTGGTCGCCCTTCGCACTACCAAAGAGATCGTTGGGGTGCTGCTGCTCGGTCCTCGCATTGACGCCGACGATTACAGTGCGGCCGCGCGCCGCGCCCTCCGCATCTCCGCCGATCAATTCGCCCTGATGCTCGAAAACGGACGACTCACGGGCCGCATGGTTGAGCAGGAAAAATTGCGCCGCGACCTCGCGCTTGCGATCGAAGTGCAACGCCGCTTGCTCCCCGACACCTTCCCGCCGTCGAGTATGAGCGATCTCGCAGCGTTCACTCTGCCGGCGCGCAGCGTGGGTGGCGATTATTATGACTTCATCAAAGTAGGCGATCACGGCATCGGAATTGCTTTGGCGGATGTCGCGGGCAAGGGCGTAGCAGCCGCCTTAATCATGGCAGTCGTGCAAGCCTCGCTGCGCATTCTCACCGAGGAAGACAACGTTACGCTTCCCGATCTTGTTGCCAAGATGAACCGCTTTCTGCATCGCTCTACTGGCTTCAACAGTTACGCGACATTTTTCTACGCGCAGATGGACGAGCAAACCCGGCAGTTGACTTATGTGAACGCCGGGCACAATCCGCCCTACCTGCTGCGTGCGAGCGAAGTCGAGGAGTTATCGACCGGCGGCATGGTCATCGGCATGTTCCCGGCCGCCAGCTATGAGCAGGCGAAAGTGGATCTTCATCCCGGCGATGTGCTGGTCGCGTTTACCGATGGCGTAACCGAAGCGCTCAACACCGGCGAGGAAGAATTCGGCGAAGATCGACTGAAGGAGTTGCTCCGGAGCCTGGCGCATCTACCGGTGCAGGAGATGTCTGCGAAAATCACCGCGCGATTACGCGAGTGGATCGGAGATGCGCCGCAGCACGACGATCTAACGTTCTTAGTGATGAAGGTGAAATGAAGGGGGACAAGTTTGATCCGGTAGGTGTGGCGGGCTTGGGCCAATTGGGGCGGGGAATTGCCGCTTGCCTGTTGGACCATGGCTATCGCGTGATCGGGTTCACTACCGGCGCGGATACTTTCGAACGGGCGCGCAGCTACGTGCGGGAAGCCATACCAGGCCAATGGGATCACCACTTCATCGAAGCGCCGCAGTTAAACGGACTCGCTCCCTGCCGCTTCGTGATCGAAAGCGTGGTAGAGGACCTGGCGATTAAAACGCAAGTCTTTGACGAGATCGAAGCGGTGATCGGCGAAGATGTACCAATTGGCAGCAACACTTCTTCTATCCCGATCACGGTTCTGCAGAGCACGCGGCGGCATCCTGAACGCTTTCTCGGCATGCATTGGAACGATCCGGCATACGCCACCCGCTTCCTCGAATTGATCCGTGGCGAAGCAACGTCTGACGCGGCGTTCTCAGCGGCGGCGCAACTCGGCGCTGCGCTCGGGAAGGAACCCGCCCTGGTTCAAAAAGATATGCCTGGATTTATCGCGAATCGTCTTGCTTACGCCATGTACCGCGAAGCAATTTATCTGCTTGAATCCGGCGTGGCGGACGCGGAAACGATCGATCGCGCCTTCCACAATTCCGTGGGATTCTGGGGTTCTTTGTGCGGGCCATTCCGCTGGATTGATATCACTGGCGGTCCCTGGCTTTACGCGAAAGCCATGGAACGTATTCTGCCAACCTTGGCAAACGCGACAGATTTGCCGGCTACAATGCGGGATGCGCGTGATCAAGAAAGTATGGGCGTAAAAAACGGGCGCGGGTTTTATGCCTACGCGCCCGGTGATGCTGCCGAGTGGGAGAAGCGACTAGGCGAACACGCCCGGCGCATTCTGGAACTGGAGCGGACAGCTAAGACGGAATAACAAGCTCCTGCCCAACTTGAATTTTGTTCGGATCGCTCAACTTATCCCGGTTCGCCTCGAAAATTTTGTTGTAATCATTGGCGTTGCCGTAATATTGCTTCGCGATTTTCGAAAGCGTATCGCCCGATTGCACGGTGTACGTTCTTGAAGACGAGCCGGACCCTGCCGCCGCCGCTGCCGCTTGCGGGGCCGCCGCAGTAGGCTGAGGCAGGCTCGAATCCACCGTCAACTCGCAAGTCAAATCGCTATAGCTGCTATCGGCCGCCTTGATTTGGTTCCAAACGTCGTTCTTGATGTCTTCCGAAGGGGCCGCGCCCTCAATAAAAAGCTTATTATCCTGCACATGAAGGTGTGTCAAACGCACGCCCTTCTGCTGGATCGTCTGCAGCGCAGCGCTATACTTTTGCTTCAGTTCTTCAAGTCTGTCCATAGGTTCTCTTTCCGCGTGGTTTGACACAGGAAGCAGCCGAATCGTTGCACTCTTCTTTAAAAACCGCGGGTAACCGGATTGTCACGGTTGAGAATTCGACGCCCGTTATCCTGCGCGGAATCAATCGGTCCGGACTTGAATATTCCAGAGCCGGTCTTTCCGAACGGGAATTGGACGAGATGGCGAATTGGGGGGCCAACCTGATCCGGCTGCCTTTCAATCAGGATTGGGCGCTTGCGCGGCCGTCTTACGATCCCGAACCTTATTTGCAGATCTTGGATTGGGTGATCGAACGGGCGTGGTTTCGCGGAATCTACACGCTGCTCGATCTGCAATGGCTCGACGCTGTTTCGCCCCGGGGAACGCTCAAGAGCGGCCGACCCAATTTTGTACCACCGCTGCCGAATGCCGCTTCCGTCGCGCTGTGGTCGCAACTCGCCGCGCGCTACCGGAATGAACCCTCGGTCCTCTACGACATCTTCAACGAGCCGCACGATCCCCTGCCCGATGACGCGGGCGAATGCGGTGGAGTACGCCGGGTCGGAATGGCGCAATGGCAGCCTTGGGCTACGCAGTTGATTGGGGCCATTCGCAGCCAGCACCCGGACGCGCTGATTTTCGTCTCCGGCATAGACTGGGGTTACGATCTGACAGGATTCCCGTTACCGGAGGCGAGTAACATCGTTTACTCCTCTCATGTGTATTCGAGCAAAAAGAAGTCCTGGGAAAAAGCATTCGGTCGATTATCTGAATCCCATCCGGTGTTTATAGGAGAATTTGGCGGCCTGGAGGCGGATCTTACCTGGGGAGAAAAATTGATCGAGTATCTGCGCGCTCGAAATATCGGCTGGGCCGCCTGGAGCTGGTCCGATCATCCGCATCTGATTGAGAGTCTGGCCGATTTTGAGCCCACTAGTTTCGGCGCTATGGTCCGCTCGGCTCTCCGGAGTAACAGGAATGCGTGAACTACTGGTAGAATCCGTCTTATGAAAAAACTCAGCTGGCTACTTGTTCTGGCATTCTCGGTCGTGATTATGTCCGCTTACGCGGTCGCGCCGAGCCAAGCTACCGCACCCAGTAAAACTCATTCCGCCGCTGCGATGCCTCCCGAGACTGACTTGATCGACATAAACAGCGCAACCGCCGATCAGCTCGACACGCTGCCGGGCATCGGTCCCGCGCTGGCTTCCAAAATCATCGCAGGCCGACCTTATAAAACGAAGACCGAACTTACTACCAAGAAAATTATCCCGGCCTCCACTTACGCCAAAATCAGAAGTAAGATCGTAGCGCATCAGGGGAAATAACCGGCTACGCCGAATTGCCGTTGGTTGCCGGCTTAGACAATTGAAAAAAGCGCCGCTCAACTGCCAGAACTAGCCGGCCCTTGTGCGCCATAACGGAAGCTAGCCGCCGCGGGAAGACGTTGTTGTCCTCATCTTCATTGCGCGCGTCCGCCGGCAGCAGGATGTCCAGTAACTTCCGGTCCTGCACTTCTTGCAGGATCGCCGCGGCTTGCGCCAGCAGCTCACGATCGTGCAATTCGCGATAGAAACGGGACATATCGAACCATTACCGCATATCTTACTCCCCTTGTGCCCGCCGTCATTGCGCCATTACGGCACAACAGAACTTATTGAATAGCCGCCAGGATTCTCTGCGCAGGTTCGAAATTTGGATTCAGCCGCAGTGCGCTCTGGAGTTGTTCCCGCGCCTCTGCGTTTTTGCCAATTCGCGCCAAAGCCGCCCCGAGGCTGGTACGTAGTTCCACATCGCCGGTCCGGTACACGAGTGCCTCGCGATACCGTAAGATCGCCTGGGCGTTGTCTCCCGCTTTAGCCAACTGATCTCCCCAGGCAAACAATACGTCGCCCAAATGATCGACCGCCTTCGGATAATCCGAACGTTCGGCCAGCACTTCCCGGAAATTCGCAACTGAGTTCTCCAGGTCACCTTCTTCGGCCTGCGCGCTGGCGAGATCGAAGCGCGCATCGGTGTACTTCGCATCGATCTCGAGCGCCCGTTTAAACTGTTCTGCCGCCTCGGGCATCTTGCCCTGCGTGAAGAGTGCAATTCCCAATTCTGTCGCGGCCACCACGCTGTCGGGATTCGCTTTGCTCGCTACCGCGAAGTACGATGCGGCCTGCACGGGATCGCCCCTGGTCAGCATCAGATCGCCCATGTTGTAATTCGCCGAAAAGTCCCGCGGATATTTTTGAATACGTTCTTCCGCCAGAGCCGCTTGCAGCACCTCCCGCTGATCGCCCGGCGCAACCGGCAACACCTGCAGCCAGAGGTGCCCCATCTCATCGGTCGAACGAATCCCGGCCCTGACTTCCTTCGGAGGATGATTGGGATTTCGCACGTTCGCGGCCGAGTTGTCGTAGTGATAGCGCATTGAGACGACCGTGCCCTTCGGCAGGAACATCGGCTCTTTCAGGTGATACACTCCCTGCCAGTTCAGGTCCCAATCCGGAATGCGCACGAGCCATTTGCGAGTGCCATCGGGCAGCGTGGCATAGCCTTCCATCAACCGCGCCAGGTAATGCGCATGGGGATAAATGGCGAGCACATTCAAATCCAGCGGGCATTTGAAATTGTCACTCACCAGAAAATCTTTGTCGCCCGGGGGAATATCGATCGAGCCGTCGTGCTCGAGCTGGACGAGCATGGGAAACTTCGTCTGCGGCTGGTCGGTGAAATATAGTCCGATCTCCGGATCGATTGTTTCCGGCTTGCCGGTGGGACGCAAGTGAACGTTCAGGACCAGATCCATGCCGGGATCCGCGCGCCACGCCATGCCTTCCGGTTCGACCACCGGTGCGCTGCCCGGCTTCCAGGATAAGAAATGCCCATCCGGATCGAACTTACTTTCTTCTACCGACAAATCCATACCAGGGAAGCCAATGCCTGCCACTTTCTCCTGGCGCTTGGCCGAACCCGAGCGGTCGAGGATCACATTTGCGTGATGGAAAACCTGAGGATTCCCTGGACGTACTTCCATGGCCCGCACCCACCGCGTTTTCGAAATCGGGACCGGCAGAATGAAGTTCCAGAAAATTTCGGTACTATTGGCCGGCAAGTGATACGGCACCTTTACGTGCAGAATCATGTCGGGCGGCCCTAACTGCCATTCGGATTTGAATTTTGGAGGCGGCGGTTCGCGCTTCTCCGATCCTTCCAGCGCGCCTTGCGCTACCCACTCTTGAATCAGTTGAATTTCCGGATCGGTCAGGCGGCGCTCTTCTTCGAATTCGCCGTAGCCTTTTTCGGGCAGCCATGGCGGCATGAAGTGCCGCTTTGTCACATCGGCGATTTGCGAAGCATGACGTTTGGCGTCCTCGTAGGAAAGCAGCGAAAAGGGAGCCGATTCGCCCGGGCGGTGGCACGGGGCGCAATTTGTATAAATGATCGGAGCGATGTTACGGGCGAACGTTACCGGCTTACTCCACGCAGAGGCTGCCAGCATCAGTAGCGAAACAAGGATTACTCGAACCATGGACTGCGAATTCACTTGGACCTATTATCGTAACCCTATTTGGGGCCGGTGAGATGGCTGGGAGAGCTAACGCGTGACGTTCTTGTACAGCACCAGGTTATGAGTCGCGGAGCCTATACAGGCAAGATCCGTGCCAATCATTGCGCAGCTTGCGGCCGAGACTTCGCCCTGCTCGAGAATCTGGCGCAACCAGGTTGCGCCGTTCCAGGAGTAAAGGTAGACGCCGTAGGGTTTTCCGCGGAAACCCGCGATGATGCGGCCCTTCGCATCGAACTCGATGGTGTGGCCGTCAAGCAGCGTGTTGTCGATCACTTCGCGCTGCCATCCTCCGCTGCCTTTGCGGTACACGGCGACTTCATTGCCGTGCCAGGGTTCGATGGCGGCGATAATTCGCTTTTTGCCGAACGAACTCACCGCAACATCGCTTGTGCCGCACTTGGGCCACGGCGCCGCACTGCCCTTGGCGATTTCGGTGCGAGACCACTGGCCGTCGGGAAGAAATCGATAGAGATGAATACCCAGGAAGCTGCCAATCAGAATCGAATCGCGTCCATTGCCGTCCCAGTCGGTTACAAAGATGCCATGAACCATTCCCCGTTCTTCATCGCCGATAAGGCGGCGCTTCCAATCCTTCGTCCGGTAATAGACCAGAGGCACACGGCCATTGGCCGAGGCTAACGGAACATTGATAAGGACTTTATGGCCGCTGCCGTCGATGTCCGCCCAGCGCAGACGATGGGAAGCCGGCAGCTTGTCGATGACCCGGCTGCTCCACGGTTTGAGCGGATCGGCTTGCGGGGTCAGAATCGAGACAATGCCTTCGCTTTGCTCCGGGTGCATGGAGAAGCCGGAGGCTACAGCAATGATTGGGGGCTGGTGCGGCGATTCCTGCCAGCAAGCGGCGTTGATCATGTTCGAGAAATTGGTGGCGAGCGTGTGGCGCTTCCAGCTTGGATTTTCAAACCAGACGAGATCCGGCATGTTGCTCGCGAGCGCGATCAGATCCAGATTTCCATCGCCGTTAACATCGCAAGGCAGAACCTGGTAGCCGCCCGGAAGGTCGTTCGCTAATACCTGCTTTTCAATAGGACCCGTAGGGGCAATGGCTCCTAAGAGAAGGATCGCGATAAGCAACGGCATATTCTTACGGTACGCTTGGGCCAGTATGCATGGCGAGCAAGGATGCAAACAAGGGCGGATATGCGGCAAGCGCCGCCAGCGCCGGTTTCCGCAGGCGTGGATAGCGGTCGAGCGTCAAAAGCAATCCGCTCATGCGGTGAGGGCGCCGGCTCAATCGTGCGTGCTGTTCGTCATAGGCGCGGAGGTCGCCATTCTTGAGAGCAGAAGCCAGGGCAAGGGCCTGTCGGAATGCAAGGCCCAAGCCTTCGCCGGTGATAGCATCGACCGAACCGGAGGCGTCGCCAATCAAGGCAAAGTCGGGCGCCGAAACGCGTTTCAATTTGCGCGAGATCGAGAGAGCGCCGGTATCACGCGACGAAACGGGCGCATTCGACAGCCGGCGTTGCAGGTCTGAAAATTGCGGAAGGGCGTCGTTGAACCGCAAGTGTGGATCGCTCGACATAACAACTACGCAGACTTCGTCGCGGGCGACCGGGGTGATATAAAGCTGGCAATTGCGCCCCCAAAAAAGCTCCATGTAGGGAGACCAGGGGGTAATCCGGTAATGTCTCCGGAAGCCGTAGCGCCGGCGTTCGCTGATGGCGGAATTGAGCCCATGCTCGCGGCGTAAACGAGAGTTCTGGCCGTCGGCGGCAATCAGAACATATCCGTTTGGGTCCGGGAGTTGTTTGACGTTCCAGTGAAATTCGACACCAAGTTCTTGGGCGCGCGCAAGCAGCAAGCCGTGGAGCACGGGACGGCGCAAACCGAGAGCTGTGCCGTAGGGGAAATCGGCAGCTACGGTATGGGTGGAATCGGTAAAGCGAATGCCGCGGAACGGATAACCGCAGCCAGGCGGAATGCGGACGCCAAGCTGTGCGAGTGCGTCCAAACTGCCGGGGAGCAGGCCCTCTCCGCAGGTTTTATCTTGCGGAGGATGAGCGTGATCGAAAACGGCAACGGGCGCGCCCATTTGCCGAAGAGCGATTGCCGCTGCGATGCCGGCAGGACCGCCGCCCGCTATGCAGACCGGTTTCGATTCGCCCCTGTTTGCGCCGGACATGGAACGTTATTACGGCTCGGCAAGGGCTCTGGCGGCCAGTTCGGCAAGTTCCATATCTTCCGCTTCCGGCAAGCCGCTGACCGCCACCGCTCCTATGACCTGGCCGCCGCGCCAGATGGGCACGCCGCCGCCCCAGCCGGTAAACCGCGGATCGCCAAAATAGCCGATATCGAACGCATTCCCGGCATGCCTCGCCGCCCGGCCAATCTCGGCAGACGGCTTGCGCTCGCGGGCAGCGCTATAGGCTTTGTTGGCAGCGATCGTAATGGAAGAGAACGGAGCGCCATCCATGCGCGCGAGAAGAATCAGTTCGCCGTGCGGGTCACAAATGGCGATCACGGCGGCTTTATTCCGTTTTTGTATCTCAGTAGTGAGCAGGTCGAACGCCCGGCAGGCTTCGGAAAAATCGAGAACCGTTTGCGTGAACATACGAAAGCCCTAAGACGGGTTTCCTCCACCGGAATAATTCCGCAGAGTGAGTACACGGCTGCGCAGTATGTCTACATTGGCCAAGGCGACTGTTGTCTGGGCCACCGTGCCCTGCTTCGAAATCCAGGGGCCGCGATCAAATTTCTTTTCCGCCTCGCGAAAGGCGAGCCACTGGCGCTGCGAATTGCGCAGTAAGGCTTGGGATGCCGGATCGAGTGTCTTCAAGAGCTTCTGATAGACCTGATTCAGCTCGCGATCCCACGCGGCGGCTGCTTTCGAGGTGCAATTCACCTGGCCGGCAGTGCTGTTAGCGGCCGTACCAGCGAGACACGCGTCCAGTGCTTGGTCGATAGGATCCTTGCTCTCCTGTGCGTAGAGTAGCGGAGAAAAAAGAAGCACACACGCGACGGTTCTCAGGGCTCTGGTGAGCATATCCGACTGTATATCCGACGTAGGCCGGGAACTTTTCCTTTCCTGGATTCGTTTACTGTGGAGGTGGAGCTAGATGCAATCGATCATGGAAACTGAGACACTGACGAGCGCCCATTTACACGCGCTCTTGGCCGAAAATGGCTTCGAAGTAGAGGATGCCGCGCCGGGTGTATTTTCAATCCGGCAGCCGGAGAGCGGGGTGACGATTCACGCTGTGCTCGAGGGGCAAGTCATATACTTTTCACTTACCTGCCTGACGGTTGCCGCGAGTAAATTGACGCAAGACGTGCTGCGCCTCATGCTTAAGGCTGACAATGGTATTTCGACGTCTCATTTTCAGTTGTATGAAATGGGGAATGGGCAAACCGCCATTGCGCTCAGCAATTTTGCCAAGCTGCAGGAGCTTGGACCGGACGACGAGGACGATATTCTTTCGTGCCTCAATTTTCTGCTGGCGGACTTGACAGTTGCCAAAAAATTACTAGGGCAGTTGGCGTAGCCAGAGAGACTTAAATCAGGGGACAGAACATGGGTTTCTTTTCAGATCTATTCGGACGCGGCGGGCGGGTCGTGCGCGGACAGGCCAATGACGCGGTGGGCGCGTTTGAAGATGCGAACTTCGATTCCACCGTTCGGCAGACCATCGCCGATATGAAAGAAGAGTTGAACAACGTGGTGCGCTCGTCGGCGGTGGCGATGAGTAACTACAACCGGCTCGACGCGGAATACCAGAAATATGTGCGGCAGTCTGGGGATTGGAAGGCGCGGGCGAATCAGGCGCTCGACGCGGGAAACGAGGAGCTGGCGAAGAAAGCGCTAGCGAAAAAAGCGGAATCGGACCAGCAGGTCTCTTCCATGCAGTCGGCCATTGAGCAAGCGCAGCAGGCGAGCGACAATTTGAAAGGCCAGGTGATCGAGCTTAAGCGGCGCATCGATGAGGGCGAGCGCACGGCTACTACTTTGGTAGCCCGCAAGAATGCGGCTACCGCGCAGAAGAAAGTGGCCGAGGCCATGGCGGGCGTGGCTCGAAGTGACAATGCATTCGCGCAACTTTCCCGGTTTGAAGAACGCGTGGCTAAAGAGGAAGCGACCGCAAAGGCGTTTCAGCAGTTGGGCTCGGCGACCAAGGACCAAAGCTTAGAGGCGGAATTCGCGCAGCTTGGCGATCATTCAGTCGACGCGCAGTTGGAAGCTTTGAAACGGGAGCGCGCACTGCCAAAACCGAGCATGCCAATCGGCCTGCCGGCCCCGCAAGACAAGTAATCGCATGTTTTTCGGATCGAAGAATGGACCGGCGCATGTGGATCCTTCGCAGGTGGAGGATCTCGCCAATCTGAAAGTAACGGACGCGCGCACGGGCGACACGATTTCCGTGGTGGGCGCGGGCGACGAGTTTGCAGATCTCGATTTCACGGTCGATCGACGGGCCATGCTCGAGATCGGAAGCGAGCGGTGGCTCGAATTGAGCGGCCTATATCGCAATCGCAGAGTATCGTTAGAAGCTTTGACCGGAAGCGACACAGTCCAGGTACTGGCACATGTGGACGGCCGGACGATTACGCTCGATGAACTGGGGCTTTCGGAAGACGATCTCGGAGAGATCGACCGGCGGCAAAATGCGGCCGATAATTTCGAGTTTGAGGATGTGCTTTGGAAGTACCGCTGGAGCCGCGAAATCGGCATTTTCGGCGAGCGGTCGCTCGAAGGGACGGGTTGTTACGTGTGGCGCTTCGAAGACGATAAGAAGCGCGTGCTGACGGTTCGCAAGTTGTCTGGCGAGCCATTTGCCGCTTATGTGTCGCAGCGTGTGGATGCCGGGGATGTGACCGTGTATCGCGGGTGAGGCAGTTATGCAAAACAAATCGAGCCTGAGCAGCGCATCGCTTTTTGTGGCGATGATCGTGGCGGGGCTCATCGGCTTGATCGCTCTGCTATTGGTAGGCGTACCGTCCGAGTTGAAGGCCGATGTCGCAAGCAGCGAGCGGCAGTTGAAAGAAGTGGAGCAATCGCTCGCAGCGCGGCAGCAGCAGGTGGCGGCATCGATTGCGAGCGATCCGCAGCTCTTCCAAGGGCCGGCCTTTGATCCCGCCTGGCAAGAGCGGCTGAAGGATGCGAATGCGAAGTTAAAGCAAGCCGATGCCGCCGCCGTTAAGCTCGACCGGCTAGTGCGGGCAAATAAACATTCGTCTGTTCCAGAAATCAAAAGTGTGCTCGCTGAAGAGCGGCATCTGCGTTCGCAAGCGGTCGATGAGTCGGGCTCGATCTTCAGCGCGTACGATCAGCGCGAAAATTTCAAGCGCGAGTTTGCGGCCGATATGCAATCGACGGCAGCTTCCGCCGCTACGCTCGCCTCGGCAGATTATTCGGCTCTGACTAAAAAAGTGGAGCAGGCCGAAAACGATTGGCCGGCGAAGCGCGAGGATTTGAGCACGCGGCTGGCGGCTTTAGTCTCCCGCCAGAAGAAGGCAGCGGAATGGCAATCGGCCGCGAAGCAATTGGCGGGTAAGCCAGCGGATGCGTTAACCGCCGCTGACTACACGGCCGGTGCAGCGTTAAAAGAGGAGATGGACGGCGGCGACGGTGCGGACCCTGCAAAGGCATTGCTGAACCAGACCAATCAACTCTACACCGAATGGGACAAGATTCTCGAAGACCTCGATCGCGGGTCGAACGAGTATCGGGACCGGATCGAACAGGTCGTGACGACAGTGCCGGCCCCGGGCGCGACAGGCACGGTGGAAACGAGCGAGGCATGGCATCCGATTTCCGAGCCCGAATGGCAACGGCTCGAGCACGACATCGGCATGACTCTGGCGCACAAAGATTTTGGCAAGTACGATAGTGAGGCGAATACGGTTCCCGAGCCTCCCGGCTTTGCCTATATGGCGACGCCGGAGCAGGGGCGCAATCAATATGGTTACTGGGAGCATCGCGATGGCGGTTCGTTCTGGACGTGGCTGCCGGAGTATTTGATCTTGCGCGATGTGCTCTGGCATCACTCGTATCAGCCGGTGCCGAGTGTCGATTGGTCGCGCTATCAGCAGGCGCAGCGCAGCGGGACGACCTATTACGGGCGTGACGCAGCGGGGGTCCCAAAGTATGGTTCGAGCGGAACGTTCACGCGGCGAAGTTACGCGGATAGCCGGTATGTGCAGCACGGCGGGTTTGCCGGTTCGAAGTATGCTGCGCACAACGCTAGCGGAGAGGCCAGGCCCTCGTTTGCAGGGAAGGCGAATGAGGATCACTCGGCCTTTGGAAAACGGTTTGGGAAATCGTTCCAGTCGTCGCCGGGCCAGCGGTTTGGACGAATAGCGCGGTCGGCTGGCCGCAGTTTTGGGCATCGGCGTTAACTAGTGCGGATGTGTTCGCCTTTGGGGAATCAATGTGTATAATTGATCGTACGGATACACACGATGCGAACTAATATCATCATCGACGATAAATTGATGAGTGACGCTTTACGCGCGACAGGCTTAAAGACCAAGCGCGAAACCGTTGAAGTGGCGTTGCAGACTTTGTTGCGTCTCCGGAAACAGGCGGAAATTCGCGGCTTGCGCGGCAAGTTGGCGTGGCGAGGCGATCTTGACGCGATGAGGACGGATCGTTGATTCTGGTCGATTCCAGCGTATGGATCGACTATTTCAATGGAGTGCCAACGCTACAAACCGACCGCCTGGATGGCTTGCTGGGATCGGAGCCTCTGGCGATCGGCGACCTGATACTCACCGAAGTTCTGCAAGGCTTTGCCGCCGACCGGGATTTTGATCTGGCCAAACGATTCTTTTTATCGCTCGACGTGATCGATTTGGGCGGCCGCGAAATTGCCCTTGAGGCAGCAAAGTATTCTCGAGCACTGCGCCGCAGAGGCGTTACGGTTCGCAAGACGATCGATCTGGTGATTGCCACGCGCTGCATCGAGAACGGCTACGATCTGCTGCATAATGACCGGGACTTCGATCCGTTTGTAAAGCACCTGGGACTTCGGTCCGTTCTATAAGCGATATCTGATGCGCAATTGACCAGCGCCGCCGTATTTGTACTACAATGTGATCTTAACATGTTGGGCGAATTTGAATATCTGCTGCTTGCCGCAGCGGCCCGGTTGGGCGAGAACGCCTACGGCGCGGCCATTCGGAGCGAGATAGAGGAAACCACCGGGATTTCTTGTTCGATTGGAGCGCTCTATACGACGCTGGACCGGTTGGAAGCGAAGTCATTTATTAAGACCTGGATGGGTGAGGCGACTCCACAGCGCGGCGGCCGGGCGCGACGCATGGTGGACGTGACCGGGGCGGGGAAGCGTGCGGCAGCGGAGTTTTATAACGCTGTGACGCAGGTGAGCCAAGGGGTGAAGTGGGTGCCGCTGCGGCCGGGAAGCAAGCGATGACGCGGGCAGGAGAGCGTTGGGTGAACCATTGCGCGCGCGGGTTGAACGCCGCAGAGCGTGAGGCTGTGCTGGGCGATCTAATCGAAGCGAACGCCAGCAGCAGGCAGGCAATTTGCCAGGTACTGGGACTGGTTGCGCGCAGGCAGATTAGCTTGTGGGGCGATTGGCGCCCCTGGCTGGCGCTGGTCGGCATTGTTGGCGTCAGCGGCTTTTTACTGTATTGGATGGCTTTGGGAAACAGCGTATCGCTCGTGAACGACTGGTCCACCCGGGCGAGATTCGGCGCGCCTTATGAAAACGGACTCACTCCGGGACAAAACCAATTCATCGTAGTCTCAGGCTGGATTGCGGTGGCTTCCTGGTCATGGACGAGCGGGTTACTGGCGGGCGTGCTGGCTCGAAAAACGTGGTGGCTTACTGCGCTCGTATTCTGCGCAATCTGGTTTGTTCTTCCGAACGCCATCTTTTTGAATCTCGACCGTCGGGATGCAATGCCGTTACGCATGTTTGCTGTAGCGATGGACCTGATCGTGTTTGTGTTTCCCGTGCTGATCGGGATCAACTGCGGAAGGCGGGGCACACCTCGTTTACGAAGCGCGATCTGCTGGGGCGTTTGGGTCGGATTTATGGTTGCCCTGATGACGTGGACCAGCGGTTGGTGGCAGGAAGCAATGGTGCGCTGGAGCGAGGGCGTGTGGCATCCGGGTGCTCCCTGGACTCAGCGTTCGCTGCGATATTTGTTTCTGAGCTGGCCGGCAGCGTATCTGATCGTGCTCACAGCACGGGAGCGATTAAGAAAAGTATGAAAACGATCCTAGCTTTGATTCTCGGATTGTCGATGAGCTATGGCGCCAGCGCGCCTACGGCGTCGATCGGTAGCGCCGCTCCGGACTTCTCGCTAATGGGCCAGAACGGTAACACGATCCGGCTCTCGGATTACAAAGGGCGGGTAGTGCTGCTTGATTTCTGGGCGACGTGGTGCGGCGGCTGCAAATTGGAGATCCCCTGGTATGAACAGTTCGTATCTGAGTATGGAAAACAGGGGCTTACGGCGATTGGCGTTTCTATGGATGAGGACGGCTGGAAAGCTGTCAAGCCATTCCTGGCTGCGCATCCGATTCATTACCCGATTGTGGTCACTGATAAAGACGTCACGGCAGCATATAAGATCACGGAAATGCCCGTGACACTGCTGATCGACCGCACCGGCAAAATCACCGTGTGGCGTGTCGGGATGGTGAACCGAGAAGCTTTCGAGAAACACATTCAGACGTTGCTCGCTGCATCGAAGTAAAATTCCCGGTTTCCCAATTGATACGATCACGAATTCGGGAGGAAGTCATTGTCCATCTTAAAAGGGCTGCGACGGCGCGAGTTTCTGGCGTCGATGGCGGCCGCTCCATTGCTACGAGGGATGCCGGTCCCTAAAATCAAGGACGTCTCAGTAATTACTACCGCGCCGGCTGGCGTTCGGCTGGTTGTAGTGAAGATCCAAACGGATCAGGACGGGCTATATGGCTACGGGTGCGCCACCTTCACCCAGCGCGCGGATCTGGTCGTTCCCGCGGTAGAGCGCTATCTGAAGCCGCTCCTGATTGGCAGGCCGACGGACGCGATCGAAGACCTTTGGGAGGTGATGTACAACTCCTCGTACTGGCGCAATGGGCCGGTGCTGAACAACGCTATCAGTGGTGTGGACCAGGCGCTCTGGGATATCAAGGGACGCCAGGCGAATATGCCGGTTTATGAACTGCTGGGCGGCAAATGCCGGCGCGGCGCGATGATTTACTCGCACGCTTCGGGCATGGAAAAAGAAGAGACCATCGAGCAGGCCAAGAAGATAATGGAGCGGGGAATTAAAGCCGTTCGCCTGCAGGTGGGCGTTCCGGGCCAGGCGGCGTATGGGGCTTCAAATGGCAGTGTGAAGCACGAGTCGGGTGTAGAAAGCGGTGCGCCGGAGGATCCCACCTTTGAACCGGAGACGTATGTACGGCGCACGCTCGCGCTCTTTGAAGCAGCACGCAAGGAATTGGGACCCGAAATAGAAATCTTGCACGACGCGCACGAGAGGGTTTCGCCGCGCTTAGCCGTGCAATTTGCCAAAGACCTGGAGCAGTACCGGCTGTTTTATCTGGAAGATGTGCTGTCGCCGGAAAACATCGACTACTTCAAACAAATACGGGCGCAATGCACGACTCCGCTTGCCATGGGCGAACTGTTCAATAATCCGCACGAATGGAGTTTTGTAATAAAGAATTCGCTGATCGATTACATTCGGGTACACGTATCGCAAGCAGGCGGGCTAACGCCGGCGCGCAAAATCGCGATGCTGGCCGAGCAATTTCAAGTGAAGACGGCCTGGCACGGGCCGGGTGACGTATCTCCGATCGGGCATTGCGCGAATGTGACCCTCGATCTGGTTTCCTACAACTTCGGCATTCAAGAATGGACCTTCCCGAACGAGAGAATTAATGAAGTGTTTACAGGATATCCGGTATATAAGGACGGGTACGTGTTCGCCAATGAAAAGCCGGGATGGGGCGTGGAGATCGACGAGAAGGCGGCGAAAAAGTATCCGTTTGGCACCGAGAGGGGGCCGAACAAATATTTAAATGGCGGCTGGGGTGTGGTGCGGCTGCCTGATGGCACGGTGATCAATCAATAGAGAATTCATCGGCCAGCGCGTAGATCGTGTTCGGGGCGTTCCCTTCCAAGCGATTGTTGATGAACATGTAGGTTGGCTCCGCCCTGGACTTCGCGCGTAGCAATAAGTTCAGAAGAGCATCGCGCACTTCCTGGTTGCGATCCTGCGTTTTGGTGTAGGGAGCGAATTGGCGCACCGCGTCGCCATATTTTCTGCCGGGCCGCAGCAAAGCGCGCGACAGGGTGAAGTCGGTCGGGAACGCGCCGGGCAGTTGCATTTGTTCCTCAATCGGTGGCATGTGGGTCCAGGAGTTAAAGACATGCGCGAGGCGGTAACGGGCAAGCAAATCGAAATAGGCGGGCTGCAGGAGTTCGGGCGTGCGAACTTCGATGGCATACCGGAACGTTTGCGGGAGCATACTTGCGAACGCGGCGAGATGATCTGTGAATTCTTCGGGAGGAAATGCGCCGCCAGTTGACGCGTTGAATTCGAAGATCAGCGCGGCGATGCGGTTGGCGAAAGGCGAGAGCAGCCGTAAGAACTCTGTTTCGAGTAAATCGGCATTCAAGAAGTTCGGGTTGTTAGAAACGGCCGTCCTGGCGTGATAACGGGCGGTAATCTCTTCGGGGATTTTGAAGGTGAAGCGGAGTTGCTCGGGTGCGGTGGCAAAAAGTTTGCTCCAGAAGTCGCGCGAGGGGAACTGGTAGAACGCGAAATCTCCGCAGACGACGGGGAACACTTCGGCATATTCGGCTAAACATGTCTGCTCGAATTGCCTTTTAGAAAAGCGGCCTTTGGAATAGTAGCGCTCGGGCGAATAGATCTGGCCGAGCCAGCCTGGATACTTCCAGGAACTGGTTCCGAGAAACAGATTTTGCGCTGCGAGCGCTTTTACTTTCAAGCGCAGGTCGTCTTTAAACTTGAGCTGCTCGTTTTCAAAAAGGAATAGGTTTTCGGGCACCCATTCTTACTGTAGCCGCGGGGAGCAGGTAACTAGAGTACGCCGGTCGCGGCCAGCTTTGTGTCGGTGCTCTCCAACCGGCTTTCAGCGGTCTGAAACGCTCCCCGCAAGGCTTTGCTCAGTTCGGTTACTTCCTCCTTCGAGAAGGAACAGGAAGCGCTGTGACAGCGTGTTTCGATATTTTCAAGGCGCACTTGGAGCGCCGGGTCCACAAACCGCAGGGTGCCTCCGCGCAGCCAGTGAGTAGACGCTTTGGCTTGCGCAAAATCTGCCTGGCCGAGCGCATTCAGGAGCGTCTCGGCCACAGAGGGCGCGGTAGCCAGAAAGATCTCGAGCATGCTCTTCATAAACTCGGGGGGATAGGCGGCCGGCATTAGGGGGCACGAGTCGATTTCTATCGCGCAACTCGGGAGGGAGGCGTGCCGCGACGCTTCCGCCCAGGTAAGGCACTTGGCAATGAGGTCGCGCGCTTGAAATGGCTTTGGCACGAAATCATCCATGCCGGCGCGCTCAGCGCGTTCGCGATCTTCCTGAAAGGCACTGGCGGTCATCGCGATCACGGGCACTTGCCCGGCGGGCCCGCTTAACTGACGGATGTGCCGGGTTGCCACATAGCCGTCCATGATCGGCATGCGGCAGTCCATCAGAATCAGATCGAACGCCGTTTGGCTCGCGGCGTGCAGCGCGTCGCGCCCGTTATCGGCTTCATGCACCTCGAAGCCGGCGTGCTCGAGGGTGAGGCGCGCGACCATGCGATTCGCCGGATTATCTTCCGCCAGGAGCACCTTCACCGGTGCGTTCCGCCGGGCGGGAAGCGCCCCAACGGATTCCTCTTCGCCGGAATTCTTTTCTCCAGGTGTGAATGGCTTTGTGTCACTGACAACGCCGGCTTCGATCGTAAAATGAAACTGGCTGCCTTGATCCACCTCGCTATCAACCCAAATCAATCCGCCCATCAGTTGCACGAGCCGGGCGCAAATCGCTAATCCGAGGCCCGTCCCTCCAAACTTGCGCGTAGTGGAAGAATCCGCTTGCGAAAAAGCCTCAAAGATCGAGCTGAGTTTGTGGGCCGGGATGCCCATTCCCGTGTCGTGGACGACGAAATGCAGGCGCGTCGCATGAAGATCTTTGGACTCGCACAGCACCGAGAGCCCGACTGATCCCTTTTTTGTGAACTTTATCGAGTTCCCCATTAGATTCAGCACTATTTGCCGCAAGCGAACCGGATCGGCGTGGATGATGCGCGGAATCTTGGGATCGATGTGCACGGAAAGGCGCAGGCCTTTCTGCTCGGCGCGCAAGGCGAGCGAACGTACGGCGGATTCCAGGCTTTCGCGCAGTTCGAAATCGATGGGATCGATATGCAGTTTGCCCGCCTCGACTTTTGAGAAATCGAGAATGTCATCAATGATCGTCAATAGCGAATCGGCCGAATCCTGAATGATCTCAAGATATTGCTCCTGCTGTTTGGTTAGCGTGGTGGAGAGCAGCAAGCTGGTCATGCCGACGATGCCGTTCATTGGGGTACGAATTTCGTGGCTCATATTGGCGAGAAATTCGCTCTTGACGCGGCTGGCACGTTCGGCGGCCTCGCGCGCCTTGATCGACTCGCGCTGGGCGCGCTCGCGTTCGGCGATTTGTCTCTGCAGTTCGGACGTCCGCTCATTGACATGCTCTTCCAGAACTTTCTTGCGCCATTGCAGCTGTTGCACGTGCGCGAAGTGCGCGCCCACTGCTGCGCCGATCAGCAGCAAAAGACAAAATCCGTAGAATAGATCCGTTTGGTAAAAGTGCGGCTGTAGAGAGAAACCCAGGTGTGCAACATAGGGGCTCCAGGTGCCGTCGGTGTTGCGGGCGGTCACCTCGAAAGTGTAAGAACCGGCGGGAATGTTCGTGTAATACGCGATGCGGCGCTGGCCCGCCTCAATCCAGGCTTTGTCAAAGCCCTCCAGCCGGTAGCGGAAACTGGTCCGTTCGGGAGACCGGAATGTGGGCGCGGTGTAGCGGAATTCAAGGCTGCCGTCGCCCGGCGGAATCCGCAGAGGCGAGGCAATCGGAACGACGTGATCGTTGATGATTGCTTCTTCAATAACCGTGCGTGTTTTCCCCGGGTTCCAGGGCAGCTTCGCCGGATCCACCACGGCCGCGCCATGCATCGTTGGAAACCAGAGTCTGCCGTCCTGGGTCTTCCAGCCCGCTGGCTGAAAGCCGCCGTTACATTCGCTGGAGCCCATGCCGTCTCCGGTCCCGTACACGAGGCCAGGGATACGCGTTATCTTCTTAGAGGCAAAGCGATCCAGGTCCGCCGGATCCACGCGAAAAATTCCTTTATTACTGGTTAGCCACAGCTTGCCGGAATTGTCTTCGAGAATGCGCATTACCGCGTCATCCAGGAGCCCGTCATGTGCGGTAAATGCCGAAATTCTTCCATTCCTCAGGCGATTCAGACCGCCGCCATCGGTACCGATCCAGAGCGCGCCATCGGCGGTTCCGAAAAGGGAAAGCACCGCGTTACTCGACAAGCCATCTTTCGAGTTGAAGATCCTGAACCGGCCATTCTCGAAGAGATTCAAACCGGAGGACGTTCCAATCCATAGGCGGTGATTGGGATCTTCGTAGATCGCCCGTACCACGTTGTTCGAAAGGCCGTTTGCCGTCGTATAGGTGATGAAATGGCCGTCGCGCCACATGCTTAATCCGGCACGGCTGCCAATCCAAAGCGTGCCATCGTGTCCGACGAGGGTCGCAATCACAACGTCGCTCGGCAAACCGTCCTTCTGCGTAAAAGTCGAGATTTTGCCGTCCTTGATCCGGTTCAGTCCTTTGCGGGTACCAACCCAGATCGCTCCCTCCAGGTCTTCGCAGATCGTGAAGACCAGGTTGCCGGCCAACCGGTGGCGCGCGTCTAGGTTCGAGAATTGCCCCTGGTGCAGCCGGTTGATTCCATTGTTAGTGCCGATCCAGATGTCGCCGGCACGATCCTGGAAAATTGGAAGCACTACGTTGCTCGAGAGGCCGCCCGGTTTGTCATAGACGCTAAACGAGGGCGCGATCAGGCGCACCAGGCCGCCTCCGCCAGTGCCGATCCAGAAATTGCGGCTGCGATCCTGATACACCGACCAAACATCGTCCACCGGCAATCCGTTCTTTGTCGTCAGCGTGCTGAAGACCCCGTGCGACAGCCGACTCAGGCCGCCGCCGTACGTGCCGATCCAGATGTCGCCATGAACATCGCGCCGAAGAGCCGCAATCGAATTACTGCCCAAGCCGTCCCGTGTGGTTAAGGTGTGGAACGAGCCGTTTTCGAGCTCTGCAAGGCCGCCCCCGAACGTTCCGATCCATAAGGTTCGATCCACGGCGAGGAGAGAACGAATGTAATTGCTCGGCAGCCCATCGGCCCGGTAGTAATTTCGAATCTTGCCGTCCGAGAGGCGGCTCAGTCCGCTGTGCGTACCGATCCAAATCGCCCCGTCTGGGCTCTGGGCAAGGGCGAAATCTTCGTTGTCGGCCAGGCCGCTGGCGGTCGTATAGGTCCGGAAGCGGCCGGCGTGCAGTCGGTCTACACCGTTGCCGTCCGTGCCGATCCAGATATCTCCCGACCGGTCTTCGAGCAGGCTGAGAATGGAATCGCTCGAAAGGCCGTCGCGAGTAGTGTAGGTATGGAACACACCCTGGCTCAACCGGCTCAGGCCCCCTCCGAGCGTACCGATCCAAAGATTTCCTGCGCGATCTTCGAGCAGCGCATCGACCTTGTTGCTTCTCAGCTCCGGAGTGTTGTCTTTGTCGAAAACCGTAAAACGCACGCCGTCAAAACGAGCCAAACCGAGCTCGGTGCCCATCCAGAGATAGCCATCGCGTGACTGAAGAATCGCGGGAACGGTATTTTGCGGCAGTCCCTCTGACGTTTTCCAGGTATCCAGATGGAGCCCGGTGATCGGGCGGAAAGGTGAGAGATCAGGTTCTTTAGCAGGACTGACCACGGCCAGGCTGCTCAGCAGCAGTGCGGCCAAGGTGGCATATTTGGGTGACAATTCTCAGAAGACCTTGAAAAATTTTCTCGTTCTGGCGTTTAACCCTGGAATATTTGCCTAATATAACCTACAATCTAGAAAATTAGTACTCTTATCTGAGAATTTTTTATCGGATCTTGCCTTGTGTACCGTCCGGATGCAGGTTTCGGACATTGCGTGGAGGGGTTCGATGGCAATTATCCATCCCCCACGGAGCAATGAGAGAATAACCAAGCCCATGAAAAGAATAGCCTTATATGTATCTCTGGCAGCCGCGTTTCTTCAGTCGGCTGCGGCGCAGCACGCCTACGTTTCCCGGGAATTACGAGAAGTACCGGCGAATTCTCAGCTACGCGTGATTGTGCAATTTAAAGAACCCGTTACTGCGACGCACCACGAACTGATTCGTGGCCTTGGCGGGCGGCTCCGTTTGGAGCTGAAATCGATCCGGAGCGCAAGTTATTCTGTCCCAGCCAACCGCCTGGCCGCCCTCGCGTCGGACCCGCGGGTAGCCGCCATTTGGCCGGATCGCAAGGTCCACGTCCTGCTCGACAACACAACGGCTGCGGTGAATGCGCCAACTGCCTGGAATTACGGGCTGGACGGCTCCGGTATCGGCGTGGCAGTAATCGATAGCGGGATTTCGGCACACGACGATCTTATGGGCGCAAGGGGAAGCAGAATTGTTTACAGCCAGAGCTTCGTTGGGGGGGATGGCACCGATGCTTTCGGCCACGGCGAGCACGTAGCCGGGATCCTGGGAGGAACCGGGGCCGATTCCGAATGCAGCACTTGTACCCGCTGGTTTCGCGGCGTGGCGCCGAATGTGAACCTGATTGATCTGCAGGTTCTTGACAGCACGGGAGAAGGCAGCGATAGCAATGTAATCGCTGCGATCGAACAAGCGATTGCCTTGAAACAGCAGTTCAATATCCGGGTGATCAATCTGTCTATCGGACGGCCGGTGTACGAAAGCTACACGAATGACCCGCTCTGCCAGGCAGCGGAATCGGCTTGGCAGGCCGGCATTGTCGTTGTTGCGGCGGCTGGAAACGAGGGGCGCGACAATCCCGTGGGCAATAACGGGTACGGCACGATCACCGCGCCGGGCAACGACCCTTACGTGATTACAGTAGGCGCGATGAAGGCAATGGGTACGCCGCAAAGGTCAGATGACTTGATTGCCAGTTATAGCTCCAAAGGGCCGACTGCCGTCGACCACGTCGTCAAGCCGGATCTGGTCGCACCAGGCAATCTGGTCGTTTCTTTGGAATCATCGAACGGCAATTTGCAGACACTCTATCCGCAGAACCTGGTTCCGTTGACGTATTATCAGCAGACCACCTCTACTGCTTTTTCCACTTCATATTTCACGCTGAGTGGAACCAGCATGGCCGCGCCCGTGGTAAGCGGAGCCGTGGCTTTGCTGCTGCAGGCTCATCCGCGCTTGACGCCCGATCAGGTGAAAGCCCGCCTGATGCTGACGGCCTACAAGAACTTTCCGGCATCGAGCACGGCGACTGATCCGATTACGGGACAGACCTACACGAGCGAATACGATCTCTTCACGGTAGGCGCGGGATACCTCGACATAGCGGCGGCGCTTGCCACCCACACGACCTTCTGGGGAAGCGCGCTGTCTCCCACCGCCGTTTACGCGTCAGGAACCGCGACACTCTCTTGCGGGAGCAGCACCATTTGTTCGGTGCAAGGCCCCTGGGGCAGCCCGGCTGTTTGGAGCAGCCAGTCGATTTGGGGCGATCAGGCCGTTACCAGTTCGCAAACAATTTGGGGTGACCAGTCGATTTGGGGAGACCAAAGCATTTGGGGAGACCAGTCGATTTGGGCGGACCAGTCCATCTTAAATAACAGCGTGCTCGATCCTTCCGAAGCGTTGGGGATCGCGATCAACGGGGAAAATTAGAATTCGGTCCTGTTACCGGACGGACTGAGGCACCACTCCGGGAATCCAATGCACGGCGTTGTAGTGATAGAGCTTGTGAAGGACTTGCGGTGGAAGCGCAAGTCCCTTAACCTGCCTTCCTTCGTAGGTTATTATCGCATCCGAGGAAAAGAAGGCCCAATCCGCCGCGTACTGCTTGTCCCATGATCTTTCGACCTTTCGGGTGTTCTGCCGGCCGGACAACTCCAGATCTGTCCCATACAGGATTCGGTCTTGGTATCTAATCAGGAACTCCCGGGCCTTATCGCGCGGTTGAAGAGTCAGATACACGGTTCGTGCGGCAACATCCACGGCGAAATTGGGATAGCGATCCAGTCGTCGCCCGAGCCCGTCGAGGTCCACCTCAAGACTGCCAAGGTGTGCGCCCACCACACGAAGCTCGGGATTGTCTTCGAGGACGTGGTCGCGGGCTCGAATAATCGTGACCTTTTGGGGGTGATCGGGCTGCTTAAACATGTACCATTCCGGATGTTCCTTGTAATAGCTATAATCCGGCGATTTCTCGTTTGGCGGCTGCCAGCATGAATCGGGCTCTGCCAGATGCGCAATAAGCGTCTTCCCGTGATTCGCGATGTCCTTATAGATCGGGTCGAAACGGGGATCGTCGGGCATCACAAAGCGGCCGGAACTGTCCTTCAATTCCATTCCGACGTTTTTCCAAATCTTTACTGCAACTGCTCCCTGAGCGAAATCCTCGTTTAGTTGCCGGACGGCGTCGCTTGCGAAGCTCGGATTGGAAAATTTGAAGGGATCGAACGTCGTACAGAGAACAGCTTGCCCCCTACTATTTCTCACGAAAGCTCTTGCAGCTGCGATTTTACTCTTCAGATTAGGGAACGTCGGGTCATCTTTGTTCGCAACAACGATGTCGAGGAGATGCAAATGGAGCCGCAGGAGGAATGCTCCGAATTCTGGATCGTCCTTTAAGACATGGGCGTGTGTATCAACGGGTTCGATCTCGGCGAATGCACGCAGATCGGCGGGTGAGAACGTTTCGCCCGCATCGTCTTTGGAGAGTGCCGAGGTGAGTAACCGGCTGCAGAGAACGGTCGAGAATACCGCGGCGCAGAGAACAAATGTGTGGCGCATTCTATATTCGAAGAGTTTACAGAATGCAGGACGAGCTCTTGCTCATCTGGAGTCATGAGGAGTGCGCCCGATTCGCTGAGTATTCCTGGAATAGGGGTTGAGGGTGACTTGAAGAGCGATCTTTTAGGACCACCTCCGATTCTTGAGCGCTGAATAGCCGGGAGCACCCAGACGTTCTACGTATACCGGAGACCGATACGTCGAATGCCTAGAGAACTTTCCGATGATTCTGCTAATTGCCTTCGCGGGCTTGGCGTTGCTGCTGGCTACCGTTGGAATCTACAGCGTGATCTCCTACTCAACAGCGCAGCGCATGCCGGAGATTGGGATTCGCATGGCGCTCGGGGCAACCAAATGGGAGGTCCTCAGAATGCTGTTTGGGCAGGGACTTCGGCTCGCTCTCGTTGGCATTGTCACCGGCACCATAGCAGCCTCAATTCTTACCGGGCTGCTGTCGAGCTTTTCGCACCTGCTCTATCGTGTGCGGGCCGCCGATTCGGTAACGTTTATAGCGGTTTCGCTCTGCCTAATCATCGCGGCTCTTTGCGCCTGCTACATTCCAGCTCGCCGCGGGGCGCGATTAGATCCCATGACTGCGCTTCGCCACGATTGACCGGCAATGTCCGATTCCTTCTCCACGGTTTGCTGGGGCCGCTTCCCGTGCAGACGAATCTCGAACACGTGCGGCCAGCATTTTCCGGTGACAAACAAGCGGTTGCTCGCCGCATCGTAGGCGATTCCGTTCAGCACGTGCTCCGGATCGTCCGGCTGCCACAGGCCGGCCAGATCGATCCAGCCGGTGACTTTCCCATTGCTCGGATCGATGCGCGCAATCCGGTCGGTATGCCAGATATTCGCGAAGATCTCGCCCTTCACCCACTCCAACTCGTTCAAGTTCTCGACCGGCTTCCCGTTAGCGGTCACCTTCAGCCGCCCTGATTCTTGAAGGCTCTCCGGATTCCAGAAGCGAATCTCCGGCGTCCCATCGTCCATTAGAATGCGCTTGCCGTCACTCGTCATCGACCAGCCTTCTCCCGGATAGCGAAACGTTTTCTGAAACGTGAATGTGGCGAGGTCATACACGAATCCCACTTGCGTCGTGTAAGTAAGTTCGATCAGGCGGTCCTTCCACGCGACGATTCCTTCTCCGAAGTACGGCTCGGGGAGCTTCAATTCCTGCAGCACCTGCCCGGTTTCAAGCTGCACTTTCCGAATCGATGAATGCCCCGCAAGCCCCGTACTTTCGTATAGAAAGCCGTTCCGATAAAAAAGCCCTTCAGTAAACGCCTGGCTATCGTGAGGATAAGCGTGGACCACTGTGTAGCCATATTCGGGAATGCCCGCGGCTACGCTGCATGCGGCGCAGCACGCGGCAAGAAACAAAATTCGCATCGTCTGTTTCAGACTACAGCCCGTGCAAGACGGATCCCCCGTTCGTGCTGTCTAATAATGAGAAGGCAACTGTATGAGCTCCCCAATTCCACGCCGTCGATTTCTGCAAGCCAGTGGCCTATCGCTTTCGGCTCTGGCGCTCGAAGCGCAAACGCCAACGGCGCCGCCCGGTGGCGAACGCATCCGCTTCGGCATCATCGGTGTCGGGATGGAGGGCTCGGGTCTGCTTGAAAATGCGATCGCTCTGCCGGGCGTCGAGTGTATGGGCGCGGCCGATCTCTACGACGGACGCCACACGCTCGCAAAGCAAATTACCGGCAACCCCAATCTCTTCACAACTCGCAATTACCACGAGCTGCTTGATCACAAAGATGTCGATTGCATTCTCGCCGCGGTGCCCGATCACTGGCATAAGCGCGTAGTGATCGATGCCTGCAATGCCGGCAAGGACATTTACTGCGAAAAGCCGATGTCGCACAGCGCGCCCGAAGGTTTCGAAATGGTGGCGTCCGCGGAGAAAAACAAGCGGATCGTGCAGATCGGATCCCAGCGCGTTAGTTCCGCGCTATGCGCCAAAGCGCACGAGCTCTACGCTGCGGGCGCGATCGGCGACATCGAAATGGTGGAGCTTACCTACGGGCGCAACAGTCCCACCGGAGCCTGGGAATATCCGCCGCCGCCCGATCTTTCCCCCAGCAACCTCGATTGGGACACGTGGCTGAATCAAGCGCCTAAAATTCCGTTCAATCCAAAGCGGTTTGCCCGGTGGCGCTGTTGGAAAGAATACGGCACGGGCGTAGGCGGCGATTTGATGGTCCATCTCATCAGCGGCATGTTGGTTACGCTCGGCTGGAATGAAGCTCCGCGCTCCGCCTCCGCGCTCGGCGGCATTTTCCGGTGGAAGGACGGCCGCAATATGCCTGATTTTCACACCGTTCTCTTCGACTATCACGGCATTCCGGTTTACGTGCGCTTGGATCTGGGCTCGGCGACGCCCGAAATCGCGCGCTTCCTTGGTCCCAAAGGCGTCATGGAAGCGCAGCCCACCAGCTTGCGCATTTCTCCGCAAACCGGCGAGGACACAGAGCCGAGCTATTACACAAACAGCTTCCCCGCCAAGATGCGCGCCGAGTATGACAAGCAATGGCACGCGGCGCATCCGCGGGATTTGGGCAAGGAGCCGCTGACCGATAATCTCGCCTTCGAAGGACCGGACTGGGACGATCTAAAGCCGCATCTGTGGAATTTCTTTGTAGCGACAAGGACGCGCCGCGAAGTTGTAGAGAACGGCGTATTCGGCAATCACGCCGCGCTCGCCTGCCACATGGCGAACGAATCGTATTTCCAGAAGAAGCCGGTGTTCTGGAACGAAGATTCGCGCGCTATTTCCGTGTGAAGCGAAGCCAGATTAGCTTAGAGAATCGAGGCGAACTCCTGCCGCTCCGGCTGGTATTCCTTGACCGATCCTTCGCCGATCTCGTACACCCATCCATATACGGAAAGTTTGCCTGCGGCCACGCGCCCCGCCACCGATGGATGCGTGCGGAGATGATGCATCTGTAATAACACGTTTTCTTCAATAAGCCTGGTCAGAATTTCGCCTGAGCTAGTATGCGGATACCGCGCCCGCGCCACGCTCAATGCCGCGTCCGCATGCTGCAGCCACTTGTCTACCATCGGTAGGTTGGTGAGCGACTCGCGGTTAAGCAGGCCTTTCATGGCGCCGCAATCGGAATGGCCGCAGACCACAATCTGGCTCACATTCAGATGCACCACAGAGTACTCAACTACCGCGGTCACGCTTCCAGGCGTCTGGCCGTACGCTGGCACCAGATTGCCGATATTCCTGGTGACGAAGATTTCTCCCGGACCGGACTGCGTTAGTGCCTCAGGGCTTATACGCGAATCGGCGCAAGTGATGAACAGCGTATGCGGTTTCTGCGGCTCGCTTGCGGCCCTCTGATACCGCTCCCGGTTCTTTGAAAAAATATCGTTATGAAAGCGGCTCACACCCTGGTGTAATTTGTCGCGATGAGGAGAAGTCTCTTTATCTGAAGTCATACAGCTTCCATCATCCTTTGAAAATCGGTAACGAATCAAGCTTTGTACCTGTGTTTGAAGGTACTTTCCAATGCTAGACTTTCGGTTCTGGCGGGCTTCGATCCGCCGAGATATCGTTGAATGCTAAACAAATCTATTCCCTCAATCTTCTTCGGCCTTCTCCTGGTCGCCACGTATTCGCCCTTTGCGAATGCGCAGAATCCGGCCAATGCCGCCAAAGACACGCGTTATCTCGCACTCGGAGATTCGCTGGCTTTCGGCTTGAACCCTTTGATTCAGCCGCCTGATCTTTCGAAATATATCGGATATCCGAAGATCGTCTCCCAGGTGCTGCATTTAAAAGTTGCTAACGCTTCTTGTCCCGGCGAAACCAGCGGCACGTTTACCGGCGCTTCCGCCGTATATCTTGCCGGCTATGACTGCGCACCGCTTGAGAGCGACGGCGGTTTGTTTGTTCCCTATAACGGAGCACCGAATCAGCTCGCTTACGCCGTAAACTACCTGGAAGCTAACCCGAATCCCAAGCTCGTGACGATCAACATCGGCGTGAACGATATCGGCGTTCTACAAGCGGAATGCACTGCTAAGACGCCAGCCAACCTCGCTGCAATCACGCTTTGCGAAGAGACGGGCCTCCCCGGCGTGCTCGCCGCGTTCGGGCAAAACCTCACAACGATCTTCAGTCAGATCCGAGGAGTTGGTTATCTCGGCCCGATCGCCGCTCTGAACGCGTATGCGTTCAACTATACCGATTCGCAGCAGATCGAAGCATTCTCGGCGTTGAATCAGGTGATTTCCGCCGTAAGCGCTCATTTCGGTGTGACGGTGGTCGATGAATACGGAGCCTTCGAGTTGGCGTCGGCCGCTTTTGGCGAAGACCCCTGCAAAGCTGGCTTGCTGCTCAAACTCCCCAACGGGACCTGCGATACGCATCCGTCCCTCGCCGGGGAAAATCTCCTGGCTGCCGAGGTGCTCTATGAATTGCCGGGGAAAATAAAATAAGCGGCCCAGCGCCGCTTCAAAGCCCAGCCTGGGTGACGAACTTGCCGTTCAAATACGCTTCCACTGCCTCGGATCCGCCTTCCGATCCGTACCCAGAGTCTTTCACGCCGCCGAACGGCGTCTCTGGCAGCGCCAGAGACACATGATTGATGGAAACCATACCGCTCTCGACCGCCGCCCCAATGAGGTTAGCGGTCTTGGCGGACTTGGTCCAGGCGTAAGCTGCCAGCCCGTAGGGAAGGCGATTGGCTTCGGCCACGGCGTCGTCGAACTCGGCGAAAGGAATCATTACCGCCACCGGCCCGAAAGGCTCTTCGTTCATCACCCGGCTTTCTTGAGAAGTGTGCGTTAGGATGGTGGGTCGAAAGAAGTAGCCCTTCTCTCCTGTCGGATTGCCGCCGGTCTGGATTTTAGCGCCCTGTTCCACCGCATCGCTCACGAAGCCTTCCATGGCTTGCAATCGCCTTTCATGCGCGAGCGGTCCCATGGTAGTGTCCGATTGCAGGCCGTCGCCCACCCGTACCTGATTGCTCGCAGCTATGAATTTATCGACGAAGCTGTCGTATGCCTTCTTCTGAATGAGAAATCGGGTGGGTGCAATACACACCTGTCCCGCATTGCGGTACTTGCTCGCCGCCAGAACCTTCGCCGCGACGTCGAGATCGGCATCCTCAAAAACGATCGCCGGTGCGTGTCCCCCCAGCTCCATCGTGACGCGCTTCATATGCAGACCGGCGAGCGCCGCGAGGCGTTTGCCGACGGCGGTTGACCCGGTAAAGGATATCTTGCGGATAACAGGGCTCGCGATCAGGTACTCCGAAATTTCGGCGGGAATGCCAAACACCAGGTTGACGGCTCCCGGGACTACCCCGGCATCTTCAAAAGCACGCACCAGTTCCGCGCACGGGCCCGGCGTCTCTTCCGGTCCTTTGAGAATAATCGAGCAACCCGCCGCCAGCGCGATCGCGATTTTTCGCACCGCCTGATTTATCGGGAAGTTCCAGGGAGAAAAAGCCGCGACCGGGCCGACCGGCTCCTTGATCACGAGCTGGTACACGCCTTCGGCCCGCGGCGGAATGACGCGGCCATACGTGCGCCTTCCTTCTTCGGCAAACCAGTCGATGATGTCGGCGCCATTCAGCGTTTCACTCGTCGCCTCAGCTAGCGGCTTGCCCTGTTCCGTTGTAAGAGTTCGCGCAATTGTGTCTGCGCGCGCCCGAATGAGGTCCGCCGCCCGGCGCAGAATCTTTGAACGTTCAAATGCGGAAATCTTGCGCCATGCGAGAAACCCGGTTCGGGCCGCTTCGAGCGCGCGATCGAGGTCAGGCTGAGCCGCACGGGAAACGGTGCCGATCGCTTGTGCCGTCGCTGGATTCAAGACCGGCAGCGTTGCGCCGGTCTCGCTGTCTGCCCACTTGCCATTAATAAAGAGCTGGGTGTGTGAAGTCATAGCTTACTTACTTCCGCGTTCGTCCGAGCCACCCCGGCAGGTTGCCGGTGCGCGCCCGGCCGTCCCGTTCTCCGGTCGAGAATGTAACGCAGCAGGAGCCCGCAAACCGCTCCGCTGAAATCGATGGCAACGTCCCGCAGCGTCGGATCGCGCCTCGGAAAAAAATTCTGAAGCCACTCGCTGGACGCTCCGGCAAACAGCGCCACGGCCAGAATGAAGGGCACTCTCCATCGCGCCGGCGGTAGCACCTGCCACAGCAGCAGAGCCAGCGCCAGAAATAGGCAAAAATGTAGTCCCTTTTCGGCAACGAAATGCAGCATCCCGAAAACTGGTCCGCGGCTTCGCCCCTTGAAGAAGAAGGCCATCACCGAGTGGAATGTTCGGTCGCAGGTGTCGCCCGCGATAGAAGTGGACATGAACGCGATCAGCCCAAGCAACGCAGTCAGACACACTGCGCCAACACTCCCATTCCGCAATTTCATGGATGCTTACAGTTTGGCATCAACCCCGCCAGAAGAATTAGCGAGCGTTCGAGGCAGCGCCTTTGGCGCGTGCGTCGATTATCCGCGGCGGTTCAGTAGCGGCCGCAACAATTACCGTTGCATCCGACCAGTACGGCGGATACGTTAGTCCCGATGGCAGTAGCGTGGTTCCGTCTCCAAATGCCGAATCGATCTGCTCCTGCGTAACCCCCACCGCCCCGCTGAGATTCGCGCCGTGCAGAAACGACCGGCTTAGATCCGCCTCATCCAACCGCGCATCCACCAGCAGCGCCTCTTCCAAATGAGTTCCGCTCAGCTTCGCACCTTCGAGCCGCGCCCTGGTCAGATCGGCTTTCCGCAGGTTCGCTCCGATCAGTACTGTCCGCTGCAGATGCGCATCGGTCAGGTCCGCTCGCTGAAGCTGCGCCCGGTATGCCATCGCACCGTTTAATGTAGCTCCAGCAAGATTGGCTCCGTCGAGATTCGCCTCTTCCATTTGCGCTCCTTCGAGGCTGCTTCCCGCAAGCAGCGCCCCTTCCAGGTGCACGTCCCCGAGCGCACTCCCCTCCAGACTCGCTGCCGAGAGATCCGCCTGCTTGAAATATGTCCCTCGCAGATCGGCGCAAGGCACGGCAACTCCCCGGAGATTCAGCGCTGTCGAATCGAGCTTGTGCTGGCGGCGTCCCAAAACGGTGAGCACCGCGTGAATATCCTCATCATCGCCGGAACGCGAACCGGACAGTGGGGTCGACGAAAAATTTCGCCGCAGGTAAGCCGAGAGGATTGCCATTACGCTCTGGTGGTCCTCCGGCGATTCTTTTGCGATTCGTTCTAGCGCGAAGATCCCGCCCAGGCGCAGTTCCACCTGCTTGACTCCGTGTGGATCGGTGGCCGCCAACTGCGCAGCGGCTTTGAGCATACGCTCTGTGGTTTGGCCCTCCCGGGTCAGCGCCAGCGTATTTTCGAGCGTTTTTTGGAGCTCTTCGGCACTTCGCGCCCGCCGTACCGCCTGGCTCAATACATAAATCAGAATGAAACCCCAACAAAGCTCCAAGACGGCCGTGCGATACTCGCCCGCCGCCTTGTTGAAAGCATCGGTGTGAATGCCCTGGTACGTTGCCTGTGCGGCATCGCCTTGATAGGTCCATTCGCCATGATCGCCCGGATACGTCCACCCGGCCAATATGCCCGGCACCCACAAAGGGGCGCAGACGCTCACGATGAGCGCCGCAAACAACACGAAAAACGGACCCCGCCCGCGGAGGCGGCCTGAGAGTCGATTGGGTGACCACATGGATTTGAAAGAAAAACGTGCGCTGCTAGCCTTGCCGAAACCACTTCCAATCCTCGCAACGTGCGCCTTACTGGTAGCGGCTCAACACAAGCCGGGAACTGGACGGCCGGTCTCGGACAATCCCCGAGCTGTGAATTCCGCCTGCCGGGCTTCCCGGAAGAAGATGATAGTCGTGCGTAGACGGATCCACGAACATCGGATCTGTATGCAGCTGATTGATGCCGATGTGGCAGCCCTTCCCGCTATACACTCCCGCCGAGCCGGAAATGACGTTGTAGCTGATGTCGCAGTCGGTGACATGCTCGGAATAGGAAGTCACCGCGAATTTCGGAGCATCGTAAAAGATGTTGTGCTGGATTTTCAGGTTCGTATGTGAGTTCCAGACCATAATCTGGCCGGATTGCCGGCGGTTGTGCGAAGCGAAGATGTTCTTGGCAATCAGCACATTGTTCGCCCCCGCAGCCAGTTGAATGTCCCAGCCCGCAGATTGATTGTAGAAGACGTTGTTGACGATCTTCTCGTTGCTGCAACCGGTATAAAGCCCGTGGTCCAAGCTGGTTGTAAAGTTCGTGTTCGTCCGGCCTATGTCGTGGATAATGTTGCGGTCTACCGTAATATCATGTCCCGTCACCGCGCAGCCAGTCGCCATCCGGCCGTAATTGTCCGTGATGACCCGGTTCGCAATGTGGTGGATTTCGTTTTGCCGAATCACGATGTGATGGGCTTTCGCGTTGTTGTGAATTCCATCGTCGCAACCGCGCGTGATCACGAAGCCCTGGATCACAATATAGGCCGAGTTCCCAAGATCGATATAAGCGGCCGCGCCGTTACACGGGCTCGCATCGGTGACCGTGTTTCCCGCATCCAAAACCGCACGCCGCAAGTGTTCCGCAAGGAAGGTGATCGGCTGCGAAGGCGTTCCCGAGTGATGGAGGGTCACGACGTAGCGCGGAGCGACGACCGACTCATTATCATAAGTGCCATCCCGTACCATCACCGTGTCGCCCGCCGCCGCTACCGCCGCCGCTTTTGAAAGATGCCGGAACGGTTGGTCCAACGTTCCGGGATTAGAATCTTTTCCATACGTCGCCACGACATAGGTTTTCGCATCCGATAGGGACGCGGTTACCGATCCGATCACACATGCCAGGCCAAGCGCCGTGAAGCATTTTCGGAACCGGCGCGGCAGCCTCTCGCCGCAAACGTACGGTGTTCGCATCTCGTGCGTGCTCATAGCGCTCTCTGCACCCTCTTCCCAACTTTTGTTGTAATCTACACGATTCGCTTGGCCCGCGCAAGTAAGCGAACCTCTCACTCGATCATTTCACAGGTCCGCCCAGAAGGCATGCCCGAGCGTCACATTACTCATCCAGAGCAACTTCCGGAATGGTGTGTCAAAACGGGCGTACTTTCCTTAATATTCCACTCGTAAAAATCGCTGCCTTCTTTGGATATCTAAGTAGCCAGCGCCAACTGATGCCAGAAAAAGTTGAGCGTGCAATGTCCCTAAGGCTGCAATAGCCTTATTCGCTCCGAACGAATGTACCTCGTACCTGTCCTCCTCTTAGCAGGAAGGTAGGAACTTCTTTAATAAAAAAAATTTGTAATGCAAGCTACTGAAATCACTGCAGTTCCCCTGGCTGCGTACAGGAGGCTGCGTTTTTTTCTTATGGACAGGTCAAAAACTGATGTTACTATAACTCTTGTTTATGGCTCGCACTCGTGCTGGACCCGCAAACGGGGTTAAAGGTTTCATTTTCTTTCTTCCTGAGAAAGAATGCAGCCCAACTGGACATCGTTTGCGAGCGCCGGATTTTTCCTACCGGATTCCTACTGGGTCTCCGGCGGAATAAATTCAACCGAGCGACACCATTTGATTGAAGTTTTACACCAAGTGGTTTGCAGAGACCAAAGCCTGGCGATTTGACGCAGGTCTGCCATGTCCGCCGCGACGTGATGCCGACAAGGTACAAACTCGGCTTCGTTCGGAATTAACTCACTCAATTTAACTCGGTAACAAAGGACAATGAAGAGATTAATACAACTGTGTTTTCACGGCACTCGTGAAAACGGATCCTCCGAAAACATTTCAAATTCCAATCGCTCCCTGTCAGGGCAGCGGTCCCTGGCGGGAGTTCTTCCGCTGTTCCTCCTGTTGCTGCCCGCAGGTCTGCAGGCGACGACATATTACGTCGCGACCAACGGCAACGATTCGAATCCTGGGACGCAAGCAGCGCCCTTCCGTAATCTTTCAAGAGGTGCTTCCGCAGCGGGCGCCGGAGACACCGTCATCGTCGAGAACGGCACCTACGGCAATGAAGGGCAGGTTGCGCCGAACTACGTGGTCAACCTCTACAATTCCGGCACCGTCTCAGCGCCGATCACCTTCGCCGCTGAAAATCGAGGCGGCGCCGTTTTGAGTGGCGGACAGGTGGGCAACGGCGCCTGCAACGGCGCATACGCGTATTTCAACCTCAACAGCACATCCCACATCGTGATCGATGGTTTTCGGATTACGGCAACTTGCAACGAAGCGATCCATAACAATAGTGCCGCCAGCTTCATCACCGTCCGCCGGACCGAAATGGACCACATCGCCAACGTCACTGCTACCGATAGTTACGGCCGCGATGCCATGTTTGCCGGCCCTTCGACCCACGACCTGACCTTCGACAGCGATAGCATTCACGATGTCGGCCGGTCGAACGCGGGCTACACGAGCAGCCTGGATCACGGCTTATATATGGAAGCGAGTAACGTCACAATCACCAACTGTGTCTTCTACAACCAGGATCGCGGCTGGGACATCCAATTGGCCCAGGGCGCTAATAACGTGGTCATCGAAAACAATACGTTCGCTTCCCACAATCCGGTACAAAACGGGCAAATTATGGTATGGAACGGGCACAACAACCTGACAGTGCGGAATAACATTTTCTATAACCCGCCGGGCGTGGGCCTCACCAGCTACACCGCGAGTGTCAGCGGCTGCATCATGGACAACAACCTTATCTCCGGATCGGGAACCCTCAATAACTGGAGCGGCTGCAACACAGCCGGCACCAGAGTCGTTTCCAGTCCTGGTTTCGTGAGCGCTGCCACGAATGACTATCAGTTGGAATCCACCAGCCCGGCAATCGACGCTGGAATGACGATTTCGACCATTACCCACGATTTCGCCGGTACCAGCCGCCCGCAAGGTGCCGGCTACGACATCGGTGCGTTCGAATACGCCTCCGGCTCCAAGGCTTCACCGCCACCGGCTCCAAGCCCTACGCCGACTCCCAGTCCTACGCCGACCCCAACTCCTACACCGACTCCGACACCTGTTCCGGCACCGGCACCATCGAACGGCTTGGTCGGATTCTGGAGCTTCAGTGAAGGCCAGGGACTGACCACAGCGGATTCTTCCGGCAATAACAACACGGGCACACTGGTCGGAGCTCCCGCCTGGGTGACCGGCACGTACGGAACCGCACTGTCGTTCAACGGTACCAGTGATTATGTCGAAGTGAATGAGTCGCCTTCCCTCGAGCAATCCACTGGATTGACCGTGGCGTTCTGGATAGATGCCAGCACCACGGCTTACGATGCCCGCATAGTGACCAAGTCCTACAGCTGGGACGTGAAGTTGAACGGAGCGTCGCGTTATCCGCAGTTCACTTCGAATGGCAAATACGCGATGCTGAACTATTCTCTTCCCACCGGGGTGTGGCAGCACGTTGTATTCACGTTCTCGACCGGCGGCGGAGTTACCGGTTATGTGAACGGCGCTCCCATTCCCTTTGCGCAGAATACGTTCACGGGCGGAGAGGTTTTGCCGGCCATGAGCTACGGCTTCCTGATCGGTACCGACGCCGACAAACAGTACTTCGCTAACGGACTTCTCGATGGTGTCCACATCTATGACCGCGCTCTGAGCGCTTCTGAGGTGACGGCTCTCTATTCGGAAACCCTGCACTAGGGCGTTAAGTCCCTGTCGTACGCGAGGTGTTTGCCGTATTGCGGCGAACACCTCGTTTTGCCTCATCGGGTCAACGCTGAGAACAGCGCTTCCTTCCCCTGTACACCGCGTTCCCGTTTTCCCGCCGCTATAGTTCCCATCAGAAACCCCAGCCCGTGCGCCATGTGATAAACCGCGAATACCACGGGCAGCAATCCGAGCGAGCGTTTGGGAAGTTCCCGCGCATATCCAGCTGCCGCGATTACCGATGCGATCGCGTACATGAGCAACTCGCAAAAAAACGCCATCGCGAATCCCAGGGCCGCAGTCTCAAAGTGAGCGAGCCAGCTCCCGATAATGGCGAGCGGCATGAGCAGCAGAGAAGCGACAAACAGAGCCGGAACAATGTGTCGCCAGGAAGCGAGCCCACGATGTTTGCGGATCACCGCGACCTTCCAAAAGCCGTATTGCAAATACTGCTGGAAAAGCCGCTTGAGGGAAGAGCGCACAACGTAACAAGACCGGATGCGCGGCGATTGCCAAATCTTACCCCCGTAGCGCAGCAGCCGAAAATTGAATTCATCGTCCTGATTCCGCACGAGCCGCTCATCGAACTGGCCGATTTTGTCGAAAATCGTGCGGGGCCAGCAGCCTAAGTGAACGGTATCTACTTCGCCTTCGTATTCTGGGTCGTGCGCCCGTCCTCCGCCGCAACAAAATCGAGAACGATACGCGGCCGCAATCGTTTGGCCCCACAATCCGTGGCCTTTCGCTACGACCGGGCCGCCTACGTTATCTGCGCCCGATTCTCCGAGACTCCGGACGCATTCCCGCACGTAATCCGGAGCATACGTTGTGTGTACGTCGAGTCGAACGATGACCTCGCCTCGCGCCTCGGCAAGCGCCCGATTGAGCCCCGTCGATACGATGCGCCCGGGGTTGTCCACAACGCGAACCGCACTAGCGCGCCGAGCGTACGCTTCAAGGATTTCCCTCGTCCCGTCGTTGCTTTCCCCGTCCGCAATCAGAACTTCGATCTCCCAACCGGGATCGAGGGTCTGAGCGAGAACCGAATCGAGGAAATCGCGGACGTGCTGTTTTTCGTTTCTGCAGGGAACGATTACGGAGATGAGCATAAATCTTGGCCTATCCGGCAGCCCGGCGCAAAGGATTGCAGCATTTCAAAAGAATCTTTGCGCGCGCCACCGCACTTGAGTTTTCAGGGTAAAGAGGGATGCGCGGAAGCAGCCAGGGATCCGCCCGGTCGACCGAACCAAGGTTCATGGTCACTGCCGAATCGTAATACCGCGCGGCTACGCTCGGCGCGAGCGTTCCGATACTGCGCGAACTGCCGAACGGGTACGCTAAGTGCCGGCACTCGCGCCCGGTGTGCTCGGCGATTCTTCGTCGGCTTTGCTCCATTTCCACCTCGAGCTCTTTCTCGCTCAGGGCCGACATTGCTGTATGCGATACGCCATGGCTCTCAAAGCGAATTAAATCGTCGCGGCTCATTTCCGCCATCTCCGTCCAGGAAAGCGGGGCATCCGGCAACAACATTTCCCGCCTAACGCCATGATCGCGAATTAACACTTCGATAATTTCCGCAGTGGTCGATACGTACGTCTCCCGGCGTTCGGTGTGCCACAGGGTTTCCAGCCTTCGGAAGTAATCATTGACGGACCCCGGTTGAGTGAAATCAAGACGCCGCGATTTCAACTCCAAAATCCGGTTCTCGAGGAAGGGCGCCGCCTTAAACCACCATTGGAAGGGCATCTCCTCGTGCCTATCCACGTACCACGTGGGCGCATAGAACGTAGCCGGCCAGGATTTTTTCTTGAGTGCCGGAATCAGTTCTTTTGTGTTTGCCCCCACGCAGTCGTCCACCGTAATCGCAAACAGGCCCGCCGTCGATTTCCCCGCTTTGCTCCGCTCGACCAGCGTGTCGAGCGTGACCGCTTCAAAAGGTCCGAGATTTTCAACCAGCTCCAGAAACCGCGCTGCCGATATTTCATGGAAGGCCAGCGCAAAGCCCCCCGCCCGGTTTTTCATGATCCGTTCAAGAACCGTCACTTGCTACCCCCCAGCGCAAAATGAATCTTGTCTCCAACCTGGACGCGGTCCCCGCTTCTGCCGGGGCCAGCGTCCCATTCTCAGGCATCCACCGGTCCCGCCGGATGAAGCACCGTCTGCGGCAACACACGGGCCGGCCGAATTTCCAGTTCCGGCATTGCGCGCTTGCCCTCCGCCGGGCGCGGCGCCGCAGCCGGAGTGCCGATGTACTCCGGTACCAGCTTCAATAGATGTGCCTTGACTTCCACCGCATCTCTGCGCTCCAGTAACCCACGCATTTCCTCGAGCCACCCGGCCACCTGCTTCGCATCCGGCAGCGGCGAGTGAAAGATCTTGATTTTGTCGTGATACGTAGGCATAATGTCTTCCGCTGCAAAGCGCAACTCCTCGAACAATTTCTCGCCAGGGCGCAACCCGGTAACGCGGATTTCAATGTCCTCGTCCGGCACCAGGCCCTCTAACCGGATCATTTGCCGGGCCAGCTCTATAATTCGAACCGGCTCGCCCATGTCGAGCACAAATACCTCGGACTTCTTGCCCATTGTCGAAGCCTGCAGCACCAATTGCACCGCCTCCGGAATGCTCATGAAGTAGCGGCGCATGTCCGGATGTGTGATCGTTATGGGCCCCCCGGCCGCGATCTGGCGTTTAAAGATGGGAACTACGCTCCCGGCGCTCGCCAGCACGTTGCCGAACCGCACCGAAACGAAATTGCCTGTCTTTGGACCCCCGTCGAGCGGAATCGCTGAGATAATCAGTTCCGATATCCGCTTAGTCACTCCCATAATGCTCGTCGGGTTCACCGCTTTGTCCGACGAGATCATAACCATCTGCTCTACCCTGTTCCGGTGCGCCGCCTGCGCCACGTTGTAGGTGCCAATGATGTTGTTCTCGACGGCTTCGATCAGATTCGCCTCCATGAGCGGAACGTGCTTGTAAGCAGCAGCATGAAAAATCGTCTCGACCCCATGCAGCGCGATCGCTTCTTCGATCCGCGGCTGCTTGAAAATATCGCCGATTTCGATCACCAGGTGTAGGGCAGGGAACTGGTTGCGCAATTCCATCGCCAGCATGAAAGCATCGCTCTCTGCCTGATCGAAGATCACCAGCTTGCTCGGCGCGAAACGAGCCACCTGCCGGCAGATCTCCGAACCGATCGAGCCGCACCCGCCCGTCACCATCACGCAGCGGTTGCCCAGCTTGGCGCCGATCATGCTTTCGTCTACCTTCACCGATTCCCGCCCCAGCAAGTCGTTCACCGATACTTCGCGCAACTGCCGGCTCAACACTTTGCCTGAGAGCAGCTCCGCCATTCCCGGAACCGTCCGGAACGGCACCCCGCTCGCGCGGCAGTTGGCCGTTGCGGTTCGCATCTGGCGCCCGCTCGCCGACGGCATCGCGATTACGATCTCGGAAATCCCGATGTTGCGCCGCTGCAACCCCGCTACGATACGGGCCGCGTCCCGCCCTCTGCCCAAAATCGGCACGCCCAGCAGCGAGCGGTTCAGCTTGTTCGGATCGTCATCCAGAAACCCCACGACTCGGGTCGCCAGATGATAATTCGAGCGTGTCTCTTTGGCGAGCGTCAGGCCGGCCGATCCCGCTCCGTATACCAGAATCGCCTTGCGGCTCGCCGGCACATGCGATTTCATGGCCAGCACTTCCCGATACCAGCGAACGCTGAACTGGAATCCGAAAACAATCAGCAGGCAAAGGCATCCATCCATGATGAAAACGGATTTCGGGAAAGGCGGTCCCACCACGAGCAGCGCCACCGCGCAGGCTGCGGCCGAAGCGCACACATTCGCCACAATGATCCTCGGCAAATCGAGCAGGCCCACTAGGTACCACCAGTTGCGGTGCAAGCGAAACAGATAAAAAACCAGCCCCTTCGCCGGCAAGAACAGGCAAATGCCTATTCCCAAAATCCAGCGCTGGTCGCGCGGAATTGTAAAGTCGAAGCGGAGCAGAAACGCGAGCAACAAAGACACCGCCGCCGCAACCAGCAGGGGCACTAACAATACTTCCTTACGCCTTGCAATTGACATTTGAGATATGCCTCTAATAATTCGCCGCGAATACTCTTTGCTTCTTGGCTTTATGAACGATGGATTGGACCGAATTGGCGATGTGTTCCAGTTCGTCCAGCGATAGATCCGGATATAACGGCAGCGAAAGAATGCGTGGATAGAGCGCCATCGTCTTCGGGCACAGGCGAGAACTCAGTCCCGCGTGTTCCGCATAACAAGGATGCTTGGGAATCGGAATGAAGTGCACGCTTGCGCCCACGCCCAATTGCCGCAAATCTTCGATAAATTCATCGCGCGTGGTCGAGAGCATGTCCAAATTCAGTTTCAGCACAAACAGATGCCATGCATGCCGGCTGCCAGTGGGCGGCGGCTGCGGTGTTTCTAGCTCTTCCATATCGGCAAAGCGGTCCCGATAGTACTGCGCGTACCGTTCGCGAATCTGCAACAGCTTTTCCTGCTTGCGCAATTGCTCGATGCCGATTGCAGATTGAATGTCGCTCAGGTTGTACTTGAAGCCGCACTCGACAACCTCATAGAACCACCGGCCGCGTTCCGTGTAGCGGTTCCAGGCATCTTTGCTGATTCCATGAAGGCATAACGTGCGCATCCGCCGGTGGAGTTCTTCGTCGTGGCAGGTGACCATGCCCCCTTCTCCTGTCGCGAGATTTTTGGTTGCGTAGAAGCTGAAGGCGACCGCATCGCTCTGGTTTCCCCCCGCTGCCTCATCCGCCGAGCCGATCGGCCGCGCCTGGTAGCGCGTGCCTACGGCGTGCGCCGCGTCTTCAACCACAAAGAGCCCGTGCTCGCGCGCCAGCTCCCAGATCGCATTCATGTCGCAGGGCGCGCCGGCATAATGCACCGGCAGTAGAGCGCGTGTGCGCGCGGTGATTCTCTCGCGAATCGAAGCGGGATCGATGTTGCCATCGGCGCCGATATCGGCCAACACCGGCGTCGCCCCTACGTGCAGGATGGTATTCACCGTCGCGCAAAACGTGAGCGGCGTCGTAATCACCTCATCGCCCTCGCCGACACCGAGAGCCGCGAGCGCCAGATGCAGGGCCGCCGTACAGGAATTCACCGCGAGCGCGTGCGGCGCCCGCACGTACTGTTTGAATTCGGCTTCGAATTCGGCTGTGCGCGGACCCGTCGTCAGCCACCCCGAGCGCAGCGTTGCTACGACAGAGGCGATCTCGGATTCGTCGATCGAAGGACGGTGAAAGGGGATAAAGGAAGGATTCTTGTTCATGCAATTTTCTCGGAAAATATTTGCTCGATCCGGTCCGGGCTGAAGCGGGACGGAAGCAGGCTGAAGGTTGCGGTAAGCATCAGCAGTTTCAGATCGGATCTGAGGCTCCGGTTCCGCTGATAGCGCGCGCTTAACGCGAGTTTCCGCGGCAGGATCTCTTCGCGGTACGCCCGATCGGCATCCGTATATTGGGCGAGCACCTCTTCTTCGTTGCGATAGACCAGCGTCGCCAAATCGGTCAGTCCCGGCTTCTCTAGCAGAACCGTTTTCCAAAGGGCATCGCTCACGTCGACATAGCGCAGCACCTCCGGCCGGTGTCCGATCAGGCGCATATGGCCGGCAAGCACGTTCCACAGTTGCGGGATTTCGTCGATCTTGTAGCGGCGCAGCACCGCTCCTGCGCGCGTGATGCGCGGATCGCCTCCGCTCGTGATCAATTGCCCCGTCCCGCCCGCACGCATCGTGCGCAGCTTTATCAGGCGGAAGGGCCTGCCGAGCTGGCCGGCGCGCGTCTGGCGGAAAAAAACCGGTGCCCCGCTCTCAACGAGAATCGCCAACATAGCCACCAGCAGCACCGGAGAGCAAAGGAGCAGAATGAGCGCTGCAGCCGCGCGCTCGATGGCACTTCGAATCATCGCGGTATCTCTGGTCGCTTCCGCTGCATTACCGTGCCGCCACCGCTGCCGAAGCGCTCGCCCGAAATGAAGTTTCGAGCGCTTTCGCGATTGTGCGAATGTTATGCGCCTTGCTCGCTCGCAGTTGCCCCGCATATCCTATCTGTTCGGCCAGCTGAACGTTTCCGATAATCGTTCCGATTGCGTTTGCGAGTGCGTCCGCATCCGCCGGAGGAACCAGCAAACCGGTTTCCGGGATCACTAGCTCAGGAATCGCGCCCGTCCTGGTCGAAATCACCGGAATTCCATAACTCATCGCCTCAATGAGCGCGACTGGGACTCCTTCATGCAATCCGTTCCCGAGATCGAGGCTCGCGAGCACCACTGCGGAAATGCAATTGGTCTCATAAAAGCGCAACAGTTCTTTGTGCGGGAGAGCGCCGAGCATCTTTACGCTTCCGGCGAGATCGAGCTCGCGAATCTGTTCTTCGATCGATTGCTTGAGTTCTCCGCTTCCGGCAATCCAGAGTTCCCCGGCTACCCCGCGGTCCCGCAGAATGCGCCACGCGCGAAGCAGATAGCGGTGCCCTTTCACTTCGACCAGATTGGCCGGGCATAAGAGAACCGGAGTCTGCGGAGCTTGGCGGGAGACGATGGCGGGAATCTCCACGCCCATCGGCAAGACGCGCACGTTTCCGTTCTCTTCGACCCCTAGCCGCTTGGCCATCTTGAGCGTTTCCTGTGAGATGAGACGGAGGAACGAAGCGCATTTTGCTTTCGCCGAGAGCAGATTGTTCTCGACGATGTCCCAGCGATGGGCCGTCAAGCTCCAGGGAATTCCAGAGAGGCGGCTCGCGACAAGCGTCATGCTGGCGGTCGTCCCAGCCCAATGGCAGTGAATATGATCGGCCCGCCATCTCGCCGCGACGTCCGCGAGCCACAGAGCCTTGGGAAGGACGGCTGCATTCTTAAGTCGAATGCGCATCGGGCCGCTGCCCAGAATGCATCCGGCGGCGCGAGCTACGCGGCGCGGAGAAGCAAGAAACACTTTTGCCGCGCGGCGCATCACCCGCGACGACACGAGCGGCTCGGCGAGGCTTTCGCCCAGCAGATCCTTGGCGTTCACCAGGCTCCCGCGCGGGGAGCGGGGGACGACGAGTACTTCATGACCCAACCGCACGAGCGCGTTTACTTCGGTGATGACATAGGCCTCGCCTGTGTTGTACGGCAGGACCGCCGTCACGTAAATAATTTTCATCGTGGCGCTACCGTTTCGTTTTCCCTCGCTTCTGAAGCAGCCTCGGCCGCCGGCGTCCAATACGGGTTTTTTCGCGCCCGGTACCGGTCAAGTTCGGTTTGATACAGACGTTCGTACGCCTCGACCATGTGCTCTGCTCCAAACCGGCGGTGAGCACGCACGCGAGCCGCTGAGCCGAGCGCCGTGCGCAATTCGGGATGCTCGAGCAGGCGCCGCATGGCAGCCGCGAACTGGATGCAATCGCCTGGCGACACGAGAATCCCATCCCTGCCGACTAGTTCCGGAACCCCGCCGACAGACGTTGCAATCACCGGCAATCCCGAGGCCATGGCTTCCATCACCGAGAGTGGATTCCCCTCCCAGTCGGAGCTGAGCGTAAACACATCCGCAGCGGCCATCGATTGCGCAATATCGTTTCGTTCCCCCAAGAAATGAACTCGGTCCTGAACTTGAGCCGCACGCGCTCTGCTCTCTAATTGGGAGCGCATGTCTCCGAGTCCAGCAAACAGCAAATGAGTGCGCCGGTCTGCCAGAGAGGCGAAAGCGTCGAGCAGCATCTGCGGATTTTTTTGGCGCATCAGACGTCCAACGGAAAGGTAGAGGAGCGCGTCCTCAGCGAATCCTTCCTGAGCACGCCAGTGTCGGCGCGCTTCGCCATCGAAGCGGTAGTCTGCTAGTGGAATCCCGTTCGGGATCAGTGCTCTCGCGTCTCTACCGTAGAGGCGTTTGATACTGCGTTCCACTTCCTCCGAGATCGCGACCGGAAGCACATTCGCACGGAAAGCCAAGCGGTGAACGAGGCGGCCCCTCGCTTCTACCTCGCGTTCTGCGAGGTTATGAACGGTATGAACACACACCGGAATCCGGCGGCGTAGCAAGCCGGGCAGAGCATAGCGAAGGACCGAAAGATGGCTGTGTACCACGTGCGGCCTTACGCTGCGAAATACCCGGTCAAGCGCTCCGTACATTCTCGGATTGAAGCCGTCGCGCTTACCAAGAAACCATATTGGGATGCCCGCTCGCGTGAGCGTTTCTTCGATCACGCTGTTTGAAGCCGAATGCACGCTGACGGCCGCGACCTCGTGTGTCTTTGCAAGCCCAAGCATGAGCGAAGCCGCCATGTTCTCAGCGCCGCTGACGATCAGTGTTGGCAGAATGTGTAATATTCGCAAGTGGTATGGTCCTATTGCCTGAACCGGCTTTCGAACGGCCGGCGATTCCGGGCGAGGAACGCGCTCCCGCCGGTCGAAGCAACCTGTAGTTGCTGGATGTTGTAACCGTGCGGTCGGGCAGAGGCTCCGGGCCTTCGCTTCTTTTTCGTTTGAGTAAATGTGTACTGCGTCGCGAGCAGGCCGAACACAATCCAGGTCGGCTTACGGTATTCCCAGGTGAGGGAAGACACGCCCACCATCCAGCTCAGCAGAAGCACCGTCCAAAACCGCCGCTCGAGCTTCGGCAGCTGTGCGGCCGAGTAAAACAAAGTCGACAGAAGAACCAGCAGGATTAGCGCGCCCACCACGCCTAACTCGACCAGCACCGACAGGAATAAGTTGTGCGAAACATACGGGATGTCGAGCAAACTCCGCACGCTCGTGCCATAGGCTCCCGCGCCTACGCCGAGCAGCGCGTGATGCCGGAATACGTCGATGCCCGCCGCCCAGATCGAGGTCCGGTGCGTTAGAGTTCCTTGCGTAATCTCCGAGCCGATGGTCGAGAGCCGTTCCCAGGTTTCCGCCGGCACAAAATAGAATGCCGCCGCCGCCACCGCAAAAAAAGCTACGAATAAAACCGACCTGTGCGGCTTAGACATGTTGGTTACGCAGAGCGGTACGATCAACAGGGCAACGCACAGCGAGATAAGAGAACCGCGGGAGCCGGTCAGGAAAATGGTCGTGATTGCCAGCCCCAATTGCACCCAGCAGAGATAGGAAAACACGCTGGATTTGCGGCGGGTGATCAGGTAAATGGCCATCGGTACACTTAACACGAGCAACACGCCCAGATCATTCTCATTAATGCCCGCAGCGGTAAACCGCTCCTCCCCGCCTCCCGTCGGGATTGCGCTGCCGTTGGTTCTTCCTAAAAGCGCATCATGAATGGTCGTCAAGCAGGGGACCACCGTCCCGAAGGCATACGCATAGAGAAGCCCCAGGCGGCGGGATTCCGTGGTCGCCAGTTCCGTAAACAACCACACCATCAGCAAGAGTTGCAGGTAGGTACCGGCCCGAATCGCGGTATCTTCGCGATCGACCGTCCAGATCAGACTCAGGGAAGCCCACAGGACGAACGCGACCATCCAGTAATGCGCGACCTCCGGCTTCGCCACCCGCCGGGTGAGCATCACGCATCCGATCGCAAATACTGTGGCCGCCAGCCCGAACCAGCGGCTGACCGCAATCCCGGGCCTACCGGGAGCGATCTGCTCTTCCCAGGGCACAGCAAAAATAAACAGCCATAGGCAGAAATAGGCGGCATTCCGTACGAGATTCGCGGCTCCTGCCTCAGCAGCATGCGCCGGGGCGTTGAAGAGACGAACCGCTTTTGATAAATCCTGCGTTTGCATCTAACGTGTCATCCACATCGACCGGTTCGAGAGAAATCCCCGAAAAGCCGCGCTCGACTCCCGCCAGACCATGGCGGCGCCGATCGCTCCGAGGACAACACTGGAGGACAGGCACAGGCCCCAGCCCGCGCCGGAACAGCCAATCCGCGCCGCCATCAGTACCGCCGCGCCTCCCACGAGCAGGGTGACTCCCGTCTGCCACTTGAAAACGATTCCGATCGACAGCTTGCATACTGCCGTGCTTGCCGCCAGATCGAACAGGGTGGTGGCTAATAAGCCCCCCGGGATCGCATAAATCCCAAACGCCGGAGCGAACATGATTGCGAAGCCATAGGACAGGAGCGCGCCTATAATTTGAATGGCCGTCCAGGTCCGGATCAGTCCGCATCCAAGCAGCGGTGCGCTTACTACGCAGGCCGCCGCCTGCATGTAGCTGCTCGACAGGAGCAGCGGGAAATACTTGGCGCCCGCATGAAATTGCGACGAGAACAAAATCCAGAACAGCGGCCGCGAGAACAGACCTACCAGTCCCAGGCTTACCGTCACCATCGGGAAAATCACCCGTAGCAGTTCATCGATTCGCGCGGTCAGCGCCTTTGGGTCCCGCGTTTGGCTCAAGGTACCGACCGCGTAAGTGCCGATGCTTGTCAGAATGAGCGTAGGTACTTGCGAAGAAAGCGAGAAGGCCGCCTGGTATAGTCCGTTTTCCGCTTCACCCCAGTGGGAAATCAGATAGGCCCGGATCAGAGTATTCGTTGCGTTAGTCACAAATCCGCTGATGAGCGATGCGGTTCCGATGGTCGCCAAAAGCATAGCCGCATGCTTATGCCAGGCAAAAGCGAGCGGCCGGAAATGGAGCTGCTTACAGCGCAGGCCAAGCAGATAAGCGAGAAACAGCGATGCGAGCGCCGCCTGGATACAGGCGCCGGCGATCCCGAATACTATGACCAGCGGAATCGAAACGATCGTCGCCACGATCACCGCCAGGCTTCGCTTGCTGCTGATGCCCTTGATATCCAGCAGGCCCGAAAGGAAGCTCAGGTAATTTACCCGGAGCGCTTCAATCGGAGCGAGCGAAAACAGCGCAATCAGAATTACTTTTTCCCGCAAGCCAGGCTGCAGCCCTAGCTTTGCGAGCAGCACGCTTCCGGTGGGGCTGAGTAACAGCGGAACAATCAGCGTCAACGTTCCCAAGGCAAGGCATACGGTCAGGAAGTTTGCGGTTTCGAGTAGTTTCTGTTGCTCCTTGCTGTCAGGTGCGGCCGCGGCATTGCGGCTCATGCTGACCAGCGTGCCGAACTGCACAAACACGTTCACCGTCTCGGCGATCGTGAGCAGTTGCGTAAACTCGCCGAAGCCGGCCGGCTTCAAAACAGCCGCCAGCACCTTGTTGCGTACCAGACCCGAGCACGAAACCGCGATCCGCATCAACCCAAGCTGCGCGAACGCAGTGAGGATCTTGCGTTTTCCGCCCGTGCCCGTGTCAACCGGACCAGCCGCTTGCGCCGGTTCCGCGCTCGCCGCGCTCGCCTCCGAAACTTCGCTTATTTCTGGCACAGGTCCCCGAAAATTTCCGCCGCTCTTTCGACCCAATCAGGCGCTCGGCAGCGGCTCGTAGTAATGCTTCGTTTCCGGGCTCGCCTCCACCTTGACGTCGTTCAGAATCGTTCCGAGGATCGGCGTGCAGTCCTGCAGGAACCGCAGGCAGGTCGTTTTGAGCTGCTCGCGGCCTGTCTTGCTCGGCCGGACCACCAGAATGACCCCGTCCGATAACTGCCCGAGCACGCGCGCATCGCAGAAGGGCAGCACCGGCGGGGTGTCGATCAGCACGAAATCGAACTCTTTCCGCAACCGGCGCAGCAGGCGCTTCATTTCATTCGAATAGAAAAGCCCGGAAATGGTCGCCGTGCCCGGTCCGGCCGGCATCACCCAGAGCTCCGGAATACGGGTGGGCCGCGCGAGGCCTTGCACCGGCATCGATTCGATCGCTTCCGGCTGCTGCAGCAGGCTCGTCAATCCCCAGTCGTTGCACACGTCGAACATCTTGTGCAGCCGCGGCCGCCGCAGATCGGCATCGATCAGCAGCACCCGCTGCTTGGTCTCGGCAAGCGAAATGCCCAGATTGCAGAGCACCGAAGTCTTCCCCTCCTGCGGGTTGACGCTCGATACCACCACTGTCTTTAAATTCCGGTCGGTGCTGAACAGGATCGAAGCGAGCGTCGCGCGAAACGACTCGCTCAGGAAAGAAGTCTCCTGGTTCCAGGTGACCAGCCCGAGGCCGGTCTTGTTTGCCGCCCCGCCTGTGCCGCCTTTCAGCAGATGATTCGATTTGACCGATGGAATGACTCCGAGCTCCGGCAGATTAAACAGGCTCGAATCGCCTGGACCCCGCAGCTTATCGGAGTGTTCCCCGACCACCACCAAACCGAGGCCGAACACTGCACCAAATGCCAGGCCGAGCGCCGAATTCAAAGGGAAATTCGGGGAATACGGCAGCGCCGGAGGACTCGCGACGTCGATCAGCCGGATATTGGTCGCGCTTAGGGCCGAAGCCGCCGCCTCTTCCTTCTCCTTTTGCAGTAGCGAATCGTAGATTTGCTGGGTCGTATCGAATTCGCGCTTCATGATGTTATAGCGGTTGTATTTGTCGCTCTGATCCTGCACCTTCTTGGCTTCCGCCCCGTACATGCGCTGCAAGAGGTGCTCGAAGGCGAGCGAGGAGGTGTAGTCCGTCCGCAGCGCTTCGATGGTCCGTCGCCGTTCTCGCCGGACGGCCGCTTCGGTCTCTGCGATTTGCGCTTCTAAGCGCTTCACTTTGTCGTAGGCGGGCGTGTACATCGTCTTCAGATCCGCCAGTTGACGGCGCATGGTGCCGAGCGCGATCAGGTAATCGCGCAGCGGACCGATTGCTACTGCGTCGGACAGAATCTCGTCCGGCGGCGTCGCGACTACTGTTTCATAGCGCGACTGCTTGGCCGCCCGGTCCGCCTCGGCTTTCGACAGCTCATCCTGCAGCTGGTGGATCCGGTCTTCCGATAACCCCCCCTGATTGCCCGAAAACATCAGGCCCGATGAGCGTGCATAGTCCTGCAGGTCCTGTCCCGATTTCTCGAGCTTGATCTTCAGCTCTCCGGTTTCCTTGTTCAACCAGTCCGTCGTGTCCTGTGCAAGCTGCCATCTCGCTTCCCGGTTCAGCTCGATGTATTGCGCGGCCACCGCGTTTGCCGCCTTGGCCGCCAATTCCGGATTCGGCGAATCGTAGAACACCTCAACCACCTGCGACTGCAGCGAGGTGCGCACCGTAATCGATTTCTTGACCGAGTTGAGACGCTGTTCCTCGGGGGTCAATCGCCGCCGGTGGGGAAACAGGAAATAGCTGACCTGCGACAGCAGCCCCGGTTTCTTCGAGGCCGGCGCCGCGATGCCAATCTGGTCGGCTACTCGCCGCGCCACGGCATCGCTCTCAAGAATCTTCACCTGATCCTGGAGATAGGTCTCCGCCGTGCCGGTGCCGACGACCGGCGAAGCCGAGCTTACATCGCGCAGAAAATAATTCTCGTTGAATCCCTGCAACTGTAGCGAGGTGCGCGCCCGGTACACCGGCCGCTTCACGAGGCCCGCGGCAATACCGATCGAGATGCCGATCAGCATGGCCGCGCCGATACGCCCCTTGCGATGCCAGAGCGCGGCCGTCAGTTGGTTGAGCCCTACCGAATCCGCGGCGGACGGCGCCTGCAGGTCGGGCGTGAAGTTATAGTTCCTCGAAGCTGCGGTGAGCATCCGCGGCTTCGCATCGTCGGGCGGCAATATGGTTTCCATCAGTTGTCCTTACCTTTGGCGCGATTTTCTCGCCTGTTCACAAACTCTTCTCCCGGCCGCTTATCAGTAGCGGCCCCAGACAATCACGCCCGTGCCGATCTGCACTGCGGTTTCGGCTGCCTTGATGGCCGCCTTTTTCGAGAAATTGTTCGGCACGAAAAGGATGTCGTTCGGGAGCATCGCTACGTCCGCCGTTTTTCCATCGAGGATTTTCAGCAAGTCGATCGGCACTTCGGCGCGCGAATCGTTCCCGTTCACCCGCAGCAGCCGTGCCTTCCGCCCGGATGCGGTCTTATCGAAGCCTCCGGCCATCGAGAGCGCCTGCAGCACCGTCACTTCTTCATGCGAATCGAGAGGAAAGCCGCCCGGCTTCATGACTTCGCCCATCACATACACGGTTTCCGCGCGCGGCACCGAAATTACGTCGTACGGCTCAACCAGAATGTTTTCTTCCGGATTGCGCGCACTGATCAGAGATTTGAGGTTGATGCGCGCCACGCTGTACTTGCCCGAAGCATCGTCGTGCGCGTCGGGCAGCGGAATGCGGCCCCAGTCGAGCCGCCGGGTAATTTCTACTGTCGAACCCGCGGTCGCATCGATGCCGCCCGCAAGCGACAGCATCTCAACCACCGTTTTGCGCCCCTGGACCTGCAGCACCCCGGCGTTCTTCACCGACCCGATTACCGACACGGGTTGGCTGTGAAACTCAACCACCGAGACCGAAACGTCCGGGGCAAGCACATACTTGCTGACCTTTGCGGCCAGCGCCGACTGCAGTTGCGCTACCGTCAGGCCAGCGGCTTTTAGCGTGCCCGCCACCGGCAGATGGATATGTCCGCTCATATCGATGGGGGTCGGCTTGTCCCCGATCTCGTCGAGGTTCACCACGCGCACCAGAATCTGATCCCCCGGCCCCAGCACGTAATCGGCGCCGCTGCCGTGCACGGGGGTTGCCGGGCTCGCGGCGGCCTTCGTATTCGGATAATCGGCCGCGGCGCATTTCCCCGATCCTGCGAAATTCACGCAGCCGAGCCAGAGAATCACCATCGCTCCGGAAACTGTTTTTGCCTTTAAGCGGGACAAGGGAAGCTCCTTTCTATGTCGGTCCGGCGTATGCCGACCCGTGCGGCCCTACGGCCTCTGCTCGCAAGAATTCCGCCGTCCCTCACCGGAGGGCGCGGCGAGATCGCGCCCAGCGGATGAGACTCGCGATCCATCTTTACCGCCACCGAACGCTGCAGCAAGTGAATGGAAACGACCAGCCATTTGCTATTGCTCGCGGCGGCCACACTTCCTTGTAAGCCGCGCAGCGGACCCGCTTCGAACTGCACTTGCTGGCCAGCCGCCACATACGGCCACGGGTAAGCCTTCCACCCGGCGTCCAACATGAGCTGCAGCGAATCGATCTCGCTCTCCGGAATCGGCTCGGGGTGCCGTCCGGTGCCGACGATCGCGAACACGCCCGGAACGGTCATGACGGGCAGAACTCTCCCCACGGGAATCCGGCAGAAAACATAACCCGGAAACAGTGGCACTTCGAATTTCTTGCGATTTGCATGAGTTTTCGCACATGTCGGCAGAAAAACTTCGAATTCTTTTCCCTTTAAAGTGAGTGCGACGTTTTTTTCATGCCGTGCTTTTACGTAAACGGCGAACCACTCAGCGGTCTTTCCCGGATACACAGGAACCTCTCTTCTTCACTCGACTTGCGCAGCTCCGCCCTCTTACGACGCTTGAGCGGCCCTGAGTCTTCGACTCGATCCGTGTTACGGGTTAGGGCTGCCCAAGAAAGCACGTCGAAAAGAATCTAACTGCACTGCGCTTCTTGTAAGACCGAGTCTGAACTTTATTGTGGGAGCGGTGCGAGCGCTTGTCAACCGGAATACGTGGCGCAAATGGCCGTGCCTATTGGTGTTTTGCGCGCGTAGTTACAGGAGTTAGTGCGTCGCCAGGCGAAACGAGGTGTAAGTACTGGTACCACTTACCTCGACGTAATTACGTACTTATTCGTCGGAACTTACAGCTATTTTATCGAACGCTCAACTTTCGGCTAGTCACGATTCTAATCGGCCGCTCCGCTTTTCTTTCGAAGTCCTCCTTCTGGCGTGATGCTGTTGAAACGGGGCTTTGACGCTATTAGGCGCTGCTCGACGGCCCGCGGCGTGCCTGCCCTTTTCACCTCGCCTCCTTTCGTATGATCGGAAATTACCACCGAATCCAAAACGAAGGCGTTTATCTTGGCCGAACTAACCTCCTAAGTCCCAAGAAGGCCGGGGAATTTCCGGAAAGGCCGTTGCTTTATCGATTAGGCCAAGTAATTTCCAAAAAATACTAGTACAGGGAGGCGGTCGACTAGTACAAGGGCACTTTGGGAAGGGGCCGAAACTGGTGTAGCATGCTTCCAGGTGACCCCATGAAGAATGCTGCTGTTTCTACCCTTGTAGCCCCCAGTCTGCCTCAAACAGACTCCTCGAAAGTGTATCTGGCTCGTCTCACTGACGATCTCTTAGCGTCGCTGCCGCCGGCAGAACAGCTGTCCGCCGAAGAACGGCGCGGAATCATTGCCCGCTATAGCGCCGTGCTCGAAGGGAATTTTATTTATTGGATGACGGGCGCTTATCTGGCCGCCCGCTCGGAGGAAGCCCGCGAGATTATCATCGATAATCTTACGGAAGAGGTGCGCGACAGCCATCCACAAATGCTGCGCAAATTCGAAATCGCCGCCCACGCCGAACCGACCGAAGAGGATGCGCGCGTCGTCTATCCGAATCTGACCGAGGTCCGGTTGTTTATCGGAAAGCTTTCGCCTGCGCCGATTCTTGCAACCATGGCTTTCTTTGAAAGTTTCATTCAGCGCTTTATGGCGTATCTCGAAGAACTCGCTGTGCTGCAGGGGTCGGACGAACTCGAATACACCCAGGTACACGGCGTGTGCGATATCGCCCATTCCGAAGGACTCTTCCGCGGCCTCGAGGCGGAGATTGCGCTCGAGCCCGACACGCGTGAGTCGTCCGACAAGCTGTATGAAGGCGTTCACTTATTGCGCGCGCTCATCGTGAGCATCTTCACGAATAAGTCGGCTGTGGCGGCATAGCCGGGAGCGGGGCAACTATCGAAATGTCTATCAAAGCGGCTATTGTCGCGCGGCTGGAAGAGATTCGCGGCGGGTCCCAGAAACCTCTTCCTCCGCTGACCGATGACTTGGTATTGCTCGAGTCCGGTCTCGATTCCCTCGGCCTGGCCATTCTCGTGACCAGGCTCGAGGATACGCTCGGCCTCGATCCGTTTACCGATTCTGATATCACGGTTCCGCCGGTTACCCTCGGAGAATTTATCCAGTTGTATGAGCACGCTGACAACATCCGTTACATCCATTCGGGAAAAGCTTAGTACCGCGGATGGGTCCCGCTGCCGCTTTCTGTGGGGTGCCACGGCCGGTGTAGCGATCGACGACATACTGCGTGGCTCTAGCCTCGGCGGCCGTACAAACGCGCTCTTGGGCCGCTCGATCCTGCTCTCGACGCAGGACCAGCTCGCCGCCGCGCTCGCTCTCATCGAACTCGACGGGCTGGCGGATCGCATTGTCATCTGTCCGCCGGAGACCCCCTGGGAGCAGTTTCCCGCCCTGATCCGGAAAGCCGCGGTGGATACGGTTGTCTCGGATTACGAGCTGCCCGATCACCCCTGCATGCAAGGGCTCGCGCGCGTCAGATGCGGTTCCTCCGTTAAATCCGCGAAAGCGGTGCAAGTCGATCATCGCCCGACCGAGTGGGTCCTGCTCACCTCCGGCACTACGAGCGCGCCGAAAATGATCGTGCATACGCTCGCCAGCCTTACCGCTCCCATTAGAGGCGCTGTCAATCCCTGGACCCGCATCGTATGGGGCACGTTTTACGATATCCGCCGCTACGGCGGACTGCAGATTTTTCTCCGCGCCATGATGGGCAGCGGCTCGCTCGTGCTGACGAATGTCGGCGAAGCTCCGGCAGCGCATCTGTTGCGCCTCGCGAGGCACGCCGTCACCCATCTCTCTGGAACCCCGTCTCACTGGCGGCGCGCTCTGATGTGTCCCGAGGCCCATCAAATCGCGCCGGGCTATATTCGCTTGTCTGGCGAAATCGCCGATCAGGCGATTCTTAATACGTTGCAAGCCTTTTACCCGGGTTCGGTCGTGGGTCATGCTTTTGCTTCAACCGAAGCGGGCGTTGCCTTCGAAGTAAACGATGGCTTCGCGGGGTTCCCCGCGTCTTTGTTAGGTCGGCACGGCGATGTCGAGATGAAAGTCTCGAACGATTCCCTCAAGATCCGATCGAACCGAGTCGCTTCGCGCTATTTGGATGGCGCAATCGGGCCCCTTACCGACAGCGAAGGCTTTGTCGATACAGGCGACATGCTCGATTTGCGCGACGAGCGCTACTATTTTCTCGGCCGCCGAAATGGAGTCATCAACGTCGGCGGCCTTAAGGTGTATCCGGAAGAAGTGGAGGCGGCAATCAATCGCCATCCGGCGGTGCGCATGTCGGTTGTCCGTCCGAGAAAGAATCCCTTGACGGGAGCCCTCGTGGCCGCCGACATCATGCTCAAAGAAGAGTTCGAATCCCGTGGCGTCGATGGTCTTTCCGCCGCCATCAAGACCGAAATCCTCGAGATCTGCCGCCAGAATCTCGCCCCTTACAAAATTCCGGCGGTGCTTCGGTGCGTACCTTCCTTGGAAGTCGCCGCCGCGGGGAAGCTGGTCCGTCATTGTGCGTAATGTAATCGTCACGGGCGGTAGCCGGGGACTCGGTCTCGAAGTGGCGCGCCGCCTCTCCGCCGCCGGCTACCGGGCACTCGCAGTTGCCCGGAAAATGAGCGACGAGTTGTCTGCCGCCATCAAAGAGCTCGAGCACTCCCGGCCCGGTTCGCTGTGTTTTATCCCTTTTGACCTCGGCGAAGTTGAGGCGATCCCCGAGCTAGTCCGGAACATCTACCGGGAGTTCGGGCCGATTCACGGATTAGTAAACAATGCAGCACTCGCCTTCGATGGCGCGTTGGCGGTTATGTCGAATCCGCAGATCGAGAGCTTGATCCGTTTGAACACGTTCTCGCCGATCGTATTGACCAAGTATGTGGTGCGGCGCATGATGGCCGATGGCGGAGGCCGAATCGTTAACATCGCCTCGATCACCGCCTTCACCGGATACAGCGGACTTTCCGTTTACGCTGCCACCAAGTCATCTATGGTCGGGTTTACCCGTTCGCTCGCCCGCGAGGTCGGGCGCCTCGGTATCAACGCAAACGCGGTCGCTCCGGGGTTTATGGATACGGCCATGACCGGCACCATGAATCAGGAGCTGCGTCAGAAGATCGCGCGCCGCAGTGCTCTGCGCCGCTTTCCGGCTGTTGAGGATGTGGCGGATGCGGTCGAGTTTCTGCTGGGCGACCGGTCAAAAAGCATTACCGGCACGGTGCTCACCGTCGATGCCGGCACCACCGCTTAAGAAACAATGGGACTCGGGATCAGAACTGCCGCAATTCAAATGCTCTGTGGGGCGGCTTTTCAGGCTGCCAACTCCGCCGAAAGGCATCGCCCATGAGTGTCACCGAGTGCGAGACTGCCCGGCCGCCTGCCCCCGGCAATTCTTCTCCCGCGAAAACCTGGTTGCGCGCGCTCGAACTCACGGCGCCGATCGGCCAAAGCCCGGAGCGGCTATTTTCCTCAGTTATCGAAGACTGGGCGGACAAATCCCCCGAATCTCCCGCTCTCCTTTCCACCCGTGAATCGCTGACGTATCGCGCGCTCGCCGAACGCTCGAACCAATGCACGCGCTGGGCGCTTGCGCAAGGCCTCGGTAAAGGAGACGCCGTCTGTCTCGTTATGCCGAACCGGCCGGAGTATTTGGCCATCTGGCTCGGCATTACTCGCACCGGTTGCGCGGTTGCGCTCGTCAATACCAATCTCACCGGGCCTTCCCTCGCACATAGCCTCACCCTGATCGCCCCGCGGCACATCCTGGTGGCTGCAGAACTCCTCGATCGGGTCACCGTCGCACTCGCCGGCTCCGGCCGCCCAGCACGGATTTGGGTTCACGGCCCGGCGCCCGCCGGTTTCGACCGGCTTGATCTCTCGCTTGAGCGCTATTCCACCCAAAAGCTCGCGGCCCCCGAACTACCGGCCATCACCATCGCGGATCGTGCCCTCTATATCTATACCTCCGGCACTACTGGCTTGCCGAAAGCCGCCAACATTAGTCACGCCAGGCTCATGCAATGGAGCCATTGGTTCGCCGGCATGATGGAGACTGCGCCGGACGATCGTTTGTATAACTGTCTGCCCATGTATCATAGCGTCGGCGGCATTGTCGCGACCGGCGCCGTTCTGGCTTCGGGCGGTTCCGTCGTCGTCCGCGAAAATTTCTCGGCCAGCCAGTTCTGGACCGATATCGTCCGCTGGGACTGTACCTTATTTCAATACATCGGCGAGCTGTGCCGCTATCTGCTGCATTCGCCGGAGAATCGCGCCGAAACCGAACACCGCATCCGAATGTGTGCCGGCAACGGTTTGAGGCCCGATATCTGGAACGCTTTCAAGACCCGTTTCCGAATCCCGCGAATTCTGGAATTCTACGCCGCCACCGAGGGCAACGTCTCGATGTTTAATGTGGAAGGCAAGCCCGGCGCAATTGGCCGAATCCCATCCTATCTCGCCCATCGTTTCCCAGCCGCACTGGCCCGTTTCGATTTCGAAAAAGAAGAACCCGTGCGCAACGAAGACGGCTTTTGCCTGCGCGCTGCTCCGAATGAAACTGGCGAAGCCCTCGGCAGGATTTTCGAAGACCCTTCAAATTCCGGTAATCGCTATGAAGGTTATTCGAACCCGGAAGATTCGGGCAAAAAGATACTGCGCAACGTGTTCGCGGCGGGCGATGCCTGGTTTCGCACCGGCGACCTGATGCGTAAAGACGAACAGGGCTATTTTTATTTCGTCGATCGTGTTGGCGACACCTTCCGCTGGAAAGGGGAGAATGTCTCGACTAATGAGGTGTCGGAGGCGATCTGCGCCTTCCCCGGTGTCACCCAGGCAAACGTGTACGGCGTCCCGGTGCCGGGCGCCGACGGCCGCGCCGGCATGGCACTCGTCGTGTCAAACGAAACACTGGATCTCGCCCGCTTGCGCGCCCACTTGCGCGAACGCCTTCCCGAATACGCGCACCCGCTATTCCTGCGCATTCGCAGCGAAGTCGAACTTACCGGTACCTTCAAATACACAAAGACAAATCTAATGCGCGAAGGATACGATCCGGCCGGCGGCGGCGAACTCTATTTCAACGACCGGCTTAGCGGTTGCTTCGTGCCGCTCGATGCGGAACTGTACGGCCGCCTCAGGAACGGACAAGTGCGTTTATGAAAAGCCTTACGAGTCCGTGGCATGCGGATGCCAACTCCATCCATATCGGCCTGGTGAATAATATGCCGGATTCGGCGCTCGAGGCCACCGAACGGCAGTTCCGAACCTTGCTCTCGGACGCCGCCGACGGTATCGCAGTGAACTTGTCATTTTTCGCGTTCCCCGAAGTCCAGCGCTCTGAATCCGCACGCCGCCGCATCGCCAGTTCCTATTCATTCGTCCCCGAATTATGGGACAGCCGACTGGACGGATTAATCGTTACGGGTGCTGAGCCCATCGCTGCCAACCTCGCCGACGAGCCATACTGGCCGAGCCTCGCCCAATTAATCGAATGGGCGGAATACCAGACGTATTCCTCCGTCTGGAGTTGTCTCGCCGCGCACGCCGCTGTGCTGCAAATCGACGGCATCGCGCGGCGCCGCCTGGCCGACAAGCTCTTCGGCGTGTTCGAGTGCGTAAATCTCTCGGATCATCTTTTGACCGCCGGCATCCCCGCCCAATTTCGGCTGCCTCATTCCCGTTGGAACGACCTGCCAGCCGATGCGCTTTCCGCCTGTGGCTATCGCATTCTCACCCAATTGAAAGACGGGCGCGCCGACACCTTTGTAAAACAACGGAAAACTCTTTTTGTTTTTTTTCAGGGCCATCCGGAATACGAAGCTGCTTCTTTGTCGCTCGAATATCGGAGAGACATCCGGCGCTTTCTGTATAAAGAGCGGGACGTCTACCCAGCCATGCCGCATGGCTATTTCGATGAAGAATCCGTGGCCCTCTCAGCCGCCCTGCGCGAACGTGTCCTGGCCGGGCGCTCCCAACCCCCATCCGTGGATTTCCTCCCGGCCCTCCGAGCCGCCTGTACCTGGCGCGCCGAAGCCGTCCGGTTCTACCGGAATTGGCTGCACTATTTATCCGAGCAAAAGAGCAAGACTCTCGAAATTCGGCAGCCACAGCTTGCCTACAATCTCTCAGGCGCCGGAACCGCTGCCCCGGACCTGCTCGCGCCGAAAACGGATGCCGGATAAAATTGGAGCGCGATGGAACGTTTCGATTTACAGCCGGTCCTCCGCTCCGCGTTGCCGGATGTGGCGGCTTTCCTGCACCGCTGGCGCAGCAACAAGCAGGCAAATGCACCCGACGAGCACTCGCTACTCGAATCGCCAGCTGCGATAGAACGCCGCCTCGTCTGGCTGCTCACCGAAAATCCCGAGGCCCAGGGCGCCTCTACCTTTGGTTATTCTGTGCGTGACGAATCGGGAGCAATCCGCGGAGTCAATCTCTGGTTTCCTTCCGCCTTCCTCGCCGGCGGCAGACGGCTCCTGGGTTTATGCGCCGGGACCTTTTTTGTGGAGCCGCCCGCCCGTTCGCTCGGATTCTATCTATTTAAAAAATTTTTGACCACCCCGGGCTATGACTTCTACTTCGCTTCCACCTGTAACGCCAGCTCGAGTGAGCTTTGGAAGCGGCTCGGCGGTTTCGCAGTGCCCCATTCCGAAACGGAATATATTCTCCCCATTCGCGTGGACGCAATGATTTCCGCCTACGTGGCCTATCGGACTTCGAGCCAGTTGGCCGCCCGCATTGCCCGCGTGTGCGGAAAAAGCGCCAATCCAATCCTGCGCCTCCTGACGAGGCCTTCCCCGAAGTTGGCCGTCGAGCCCTGCGAGGATTGGGAAAAACTTTCCACGCTTTCCCGCCGCCATCAGGCCCCCAACCGTGTCGCCAGTGACCGCTCGCCCGAGTTCCTACAATGGCGCCACGGCGCGCAAGCGCCCTCGCCTTCCCGTGTCTATCTGGTTCGCGACGAACGGGGTAATGAGGGATGGTTTTCCCTCGGACGCTTCATCCGCGGAGAACGCGGCCCCTGCCGTGCGTCCATTTTGCTTGATGCCGTTTGGCCCCGCTCCCAGATGGATTTCGGCGATATCTTTCAAGGAATCCTGCGCGTCGCCAGCACCGCCTCTGATGCCGTTTTCTTTCGCTGGCAATCGGGCGTTGACTATAGTGAATATAGCCGTTGCGTGATTCCCAGGAAACTAGAGGCCCCGCTCGCTTTCGTCAGCGTACCGAAAGGCGCGCCGCCATTCCCGCTCGATTCGCTGGATTACGACGATAGCGATTCCATCGCGTGGGCGTTCCAGTGGAGAAACGGGTGAGAACGGACGCCGGTGCTCTCGAACAATCCGCATTCGAGGAGGTCCGAAAAACTACTGCGGAACTCAACGGTCTCATTGCCGACGGGCCCATCGTTCCCCACGTAACGCCCGAAGAAATTCGCAGTTATCTGACCTCGCGCTACGACTTCTCGAAGGGCCGCGAACTCAATGAAGTCATCGACGACGTAGAACAAATGTTGCGCAAATGGCAGGTGCATGTGACGCACCCGCGTTACTTCGGCCTATTCAATCCGAGCGTCACGTTTGCCTCCGTCGTTGCTGACCTGTTGGTAGCGATGTACAACCCGCAGTTGGCCACCTGGCGTACTTCGCCCGCAGCCAACGAAATCGAACGCCACACCCTCAGCTGGCTTTCTAAGCGCTTCGGCCTTCCCGAAGGCTCAGTTTCGACTTTTACGAGCGGAGGCGGGGAATCAAATTTTTCCGCAGTGGTCGTCGCCCTCACGCGAGCGTTTCCCGATTTCACTGAAGGCGGCTTGCGCCAGCTTCCGGCATCGCCTGTCATTTATATCGCCGCCAGCGCGCATCACGGATTTCTGAAAATCGCCCGCATGGCCGGATTGGGCCGCAGTGCTTTGCGTACTGTCGCCCTCGACGACGACTTCAAAATGGATTTGGCGGATCTTGCGAGAAAGGTTAGTGAGGACCGCAAGAACGGCCTGGCGCCGTTGATGGTCGTCGGAACTGCTGGCACCACCGCCGCCGGCGTGATCGATCCGTTGCCGGAAATAGCCCGCTTCTGCCGCACCGAGAACCTGTGGTTCCATGCCGATGCGGCCTGGGGCGGCGCCGCCATCCTCTCGCCGGGTTTGCGGAACCATCTTGACGGAATCGGCGAAGCCGATTCCATTACCTGCGATGCTCATAAGTGGTTCTCCGTACCCATGGGCGCCGGCATGTTCTTTTGCCGCCATCCCGAACCCGTCCTGCGCGTCTTCGAATCGGAAGTCTCCTTTATGCCGGGTAAAACGCCCGCCATTCTCGATCCTTATACTTCGACCATACAGTGGTCTCGCCGTTTTATCGGGTTGAAACTGTTCCTCGCCCTCGCGGAGCGCGGTGAATCCGGGTACGCCGAAATGATCGACCACCAGGCAAAAATGGGCGTCTTTTTGCGCCAATCCCTCGAACGTGTCGGGTGGCGCATCATCAATAAGACACCTTTTCCGCTCGTCTTGTTTACCCGCGATGGCCTGGTCGCGTCCCGGTTCCTCGCCGAACTTTTTAAACGTCAGATCGCCTGGATGTCCGAAGTCCACCTCGATTCGGGCGAAGTGGTCCTGCGCGCCTGCGTTACGAGTTTCCGGACAACTGAACAGGAGATCGAGTGGGTAGTCGGAGAGATGAGCCGGATCTTCAACACGGCAGAATAGATTCATGCATCGCGAGACCTTAGCCATTCACGCCGGATACGAGGACGACCCGACCACTCACTCCGTCGCCGTTCCCATCTACCAAACCGCCGCGTATTCCTTCGATAACGCCGACCATGCCGCGGCCCTGTTCAATCTCGAAGCCGAGGGGTTTCGCTACACCAGAATCAACAACCCCACCACCGCCGTACTTGAGCGGCGCGTCTCGGCCCTCGAAGGCGGACTGGATGCGTTGTGCGTAAGCTCGGGACAAGCCGCCGTCAGTTACTCCCTGCTCAACCTCGCTAGCCTGGGCGCCAACATCGTTTCGGCTCCGCAACTCTACGGCACAACGCAAACTCTTTTGGCCTACGGGCTGCCGAACCAGGGGGTCGCGGTGCGCTTCGCAGAGTCGGATCGGGCCGCGTCTATTGAAAAGCTTATCGACGACAACACCCGCGCCGTCTTTTGCGAGAGCGTCGGAAATCCAGCCGGAAACATTTGCGACATTGAAGCCATCGCACACGTCGCCCATAGGCACGGCGTACCGCTGATCATCGACAATACCGTCGCCACCCCCATTCTGCTCCGCCCCATCGAATATGGAGCCGATATCGTCGTCCACTCGCTGACGAAGTTTCTCGGCGGCCACGGTACAACGCTCGGAGGCGCCATCGTTGATAGCGGCCGCTTTCCGTGGAAAGAGCACGCCCGGCGCTTCCCTATGTTCAGCCAGCCGGATCCTTCCTATCACGATCTGGTCTACACCGATCATTTCAAAAACGCCGCGTATATCGGCCGTTGCCGCGCGGTGTACCAGCGGACCTTCGGCGCTGTATTGTCGCCCATGAACGCTTTTCTGCTCCTCCAGGGGATCGAGACGGTGCCCTTGCGCATCGAGCGCCACGTGGCCAACGGCCGCCGCGTTGCCGAATTCCTCGCCGCCCATGCCAAAATCGATTGGGTCAATTACGCTGGGTTCCCGGGTAGCCCGTATTTTCCGCTCGCACAGAAGTATCTCGGCGGCCACGGCTGCTCCTTAATGACGTTTGGCGTCAAGGGTGGATTCGAGGCCGGCAAGCAATTCTATGACCGGCTCAAACTTGTCAAGCGGCTCGTCAACTTGGGAGATGCCAAATCCCTGGCCTGTCACCCCGCTTCTTCAACCCACCGCCAGATGTCCCCGGACGAACAACGCCGCGCTGGGGTCACCCCCGAAACGCTGCGCCTCAGTGTCGGTATCGAGCACATCGACGACATCCTCGCCGACCTCGATCAGGCCCTCGATGGAGCGCCGCGGTAACGCCTGGCTATATCCGAGCCGCGGCGCCGCGCTTCTTTTCCATGCCGCGCGAAGTCTCCCAAACAAAGCCGTCGACCAAGGCATCCACGACCGACCTAAGTTACTCAACCGAAAGCAATAATGTTCTTTCCCTTTTTGCCATCGGCGTAAATCGGTGTTTATCCGCGGCCATCGAGTTCGTTTGGTAATTTCTCAAGCAAAATGCTTGGGAGTACCGGGACTACCCTCCGTGCGAATTTCCCCGCCCGTTCCCCACTCCTCTGACATATATGAAAAAGGGACTCCCTGGCGAGCTCACGATCGCAGACGTTCGCGCGTTAGCCGCATCGATCTACGAGCCCAAACTCCGCCTTTGGACCGCTGGCCGATGGCGCTGCCCGCAATGCGAGACACTAAACCAACCCGGGGTCAAGCAATGCGCCTGCGGAATCAGCCGGGACGGACTCCCCGAATTCTGCGAACGCCTACCCGCCGCAACCGTCACCAGCTAGCAACGAGCATCTAGGCCGTTAACCGCCTGCAAGACCTCGCTCTCGCCCAGCCCTCTCGTGCTACTTTCGTTTTGGATCGGGAGGGACCTTGCGGGCCGCACTATTTACACGCGAATATCCGCCGAATGTGTACGGCGGAGCCGGAGTGCACGTCGAATACCTGAGCCGGGAACTGGCCAAGAGGATTCAGGTGGACGTCCACTGCTGGGGCACGCAAAAGAGCGAAACCGGCAATTTGCGGGTCCTGGGTGCGGAACCATGGAGCGAAATCAGCAACGGCACAGAGGGTAAATTTAAAGCCGCGCTCGAAGCCTTGAGCCTGAACCTGACTCAGATCAAAGCGCTCCAGGGCACCGACGTTGTCCATACCCATACCTGGTACGCTTCCATGGCCGGCTTCTGGGCTAAGAAACTCTACGGCGTGCCGTTTGTCCTTACAACCCACAGCCTCGAACCGCTGCGGGCCTGGAAATCGGAGCAACTCGGCAGCGGTTACGCCATGAGTTCCTGGATGGAACGAACTGCGATCCTGGACGCAGACGCAATTGTCGCTGTTTCGAGCGGCACCCGCGAAGATATCTTGCGCTCCTACCCGGTCGCACCGGAACGCGTACACGTCATCTACAACGGCATTGATCTCGACGAGTACCGGAAAAAGACGTCTATCTCTGCGCTCGAGAAATACGGCGTTGATCCCGCTTCGCCCTACGTTCTCTTTGTTGGTCGAATCACGCGACAGAAGGGTGTTACGCATTTAGTCGACGCCATCCGCTACCTGCCGCCCAATACGCAAGTGGTGCTCTGCGCCGGAGCGCCCGACACGCCCGAGATCGCCCAAGAAATGCGCGCCAAAGTCGCGGAAGCGAAGGCGCACAATCCGCGCGTCCTCTGGATCGAGCAGATGATCGCAAAACCCGAAGTCATCGAGCTCTACAGTCACGCGAAGGTATTCTGCTGCCCCTCGGTTTACGAGCCCTTCGGCATCATCAATCTCGAAGCTATGGCGTGCGGCGCGCCCGTGGTAGCCAGCTCGACGGGCGGTATTAAAGAAGTTGTTGTCGATGGCGAAAGCGGCTACCTGGTCCCCTTCGAGCAGAACCCCGTAACCAGTTTCCCTCTCAATCCTGCCCAGTTCGCACGTGATTTAGGAACCCGCATCGCCGAGTTGCTCGCCGACCCGCAAAAATGCGCAAAATTTGCCGAAGCCGGACGCCGCCGCGCCGAGGAGAAATTCGGTTGGAGCGCCATCGCCGCTCAAACCGTCGAGCTGTATCGCTCACTGGTCGAAAAAACTCGATCGGCCGTGTAACTCGATGGCTCATACCCCTGTCCCACCAGAGATGAAGCGATCGGAAACAGTAGGCACCGCGAACGGCCGCAAGCGAGTGGTCATCGAGGGCTTGATGCCCGCCGTCGATGGCGGCCGCTTCCCCGCAAAGCGCGCCATCGGCGATATCGTGGACCTTGGCGTCGACATCTTTACCGATGGCCACGATGCGATCTCCGCCGCAGTTCGTTACAAGAGAGAAGACGCATCGGATTGGATCGAAAGTCCGCTCACCGCGTTCGTCAACGATCGTTGGACCGGCCGTTTTCCGGTTACGGAACTTGGCCGCTACCGTTTCACGGTTGTCGCCTGGATTGACCATTGGGAAACCTGGCTGCGAGATTTACGCAAACGAATACAAGCCGCTTCCGATACGCCCGTCGACTATCTGATCGGCGCCGATTTGATCTCGGAAGCTGCTGCGCGCGCCGTTGCATCCGATGCCGCCTGGCTTGAGCAGCATGCCGCCGAATTGCGCGGCGAAAACGATCTCGCTGCCCACCGCTCCCGGGCGCTCGATGACAAGCTGAACGAAACGGTTCGCCGCTATCCCGATCGCCGCTTTGCCGCCGAGTACGATCGCGAACTCGAAATCGTAGTTGATCCCCTCCGAGCGCGTTTCAGCAGCTGGTACGAATTGTTCCCGCGTTCCGCTTCGCTCGAGCCCGGACGCCACGGCACCTTCGCCGATTGCGAAAAGCGCCTGCCCTATATCGCTGAAATGGGCTTCGATGTCGTGTATCTGCCGCCGATCCATCCCATCGGCACGACGTTCCGCAAGGGCAAGAACAATTCCGTCGTGGCCGACCCGGGCGATGTCGGCAGTCCGTGGGCCATCGGTTCCGCCCAAGGCGGCCACAAAGCGGTCCACCCCGATCTCGGCACGCTCGATGAATTCCGCCGCTTCGTCCAGCGCGCCTCCCAATACAATATGCAGGTCGCGCTCGATATCGCTTTTCAGGTTTCGCCCGATCACCCCTATGTAAAAGAGCATGCGAACTGGTTTAAGAAACGGCCCGACGGAACTATTCAATACGCCGAAAACCCTCCCAAAAAATATCAGGACATTTATCCTTTTGATTTTGAAACCGAAGATTGGGAAGCGCTCTGGCAAGAGCTAAAAAGCGTCTTCACGTTCTGGATTGAGCAGGGCGTGCGCATTTTCCGCGTCGATAATCCGCACACCAAAGCGTTCCCGTTTTGGGAGTGGGTCATCACCGAGCTGAAGCGCAAAACGCCCGAAGTGCTCTTCCTCTCGGAGGCCTTCACTCGGCCGAAAATCATGTACCGGCTGGCCAAGCTCGGCTTCAGCCAGTCCTATACCTATTTCCCTTGGCGCAACGCTAAATTCGAGCTGATCGAGTATCTGACCGAGCTGACCCAAACGCCGGTGCGCGAATTCTTCCGCCCGAATCAGTGGCCGAACACGCCCGATATCCTTACCGAGTTTCTACAAATCGGCAGCCGCTCCGCCTTCCTCATCCGCTTCTTGCTCGCTTCAACTCTTGGTGCCAATTACGGCGTGTATGGACCGGCGTTCGAATTGCTTGAAGGCCGAGCCGTGCGCCCCGGCAGCGAAGAGTATCTCGATTCCGAAAAATATCAAATCCGCGAATGGGATCTCAACCGGCCCGATAGCCTGCGCGAGTTCATGGCTCTAGTCAATCGCGTTCGCCGTCAGAACCCCGCTTTGCAAACCGATTGGACCCTCGCATTTCATCCCGTCGACAATCCGCAGTTGCTCTGCTACAGCAAAACGGCCGCCGATGGAAGCAACTTGATCCTCGTTGTCGTCAATCTTGACCCGAATTACATGCAAGCCGGGTTCGTCGACCTGCCCTTGGACAAGCTCGGCATCGAAGAAGACAGGCCGTATCAGGCGCACGATCTGCTCACCGGAGCGAAATATGTGTGGAGCGGCCGCCGAAATTACGTCGAGCTAAGGCCCGATCGCGTTCCAGGGCATATCCTGCAAATCCGGCGGCGCCTGCGCGTCGAAAATGACTTTGAGTACTTTGGGTGAGCCGATGTCAGATACCGAGAAACTTCCCTCTATCGCGATTCGCTCATTTCAGGCGCCCTTCGATCCCGAAGCAATTGTGCGGCTTGGCAGCGTACTTCCTGCCCATGTGGCGACCCGGCGCTGGTACCGCGCCAAAGCCCGCACCGTTCGTGAACTTGCCATCGAAGACGTAGTGCAGCTCGGTCCGCAACAGGATTATTTATTAGTCCTGAAGATCGGGTATGAGGAGGGCGAACCTGACCTCTACATTCTTCCGGTATCCGCCACTCCCGGAGGCGAGCCAGCCCGCGAGGAAGCCGTGGTGAACTTAGTCGCGGCAAATGGGGAAGAAGGTGTGCTCTCGAGCGCACTCAGCGACGCCGGGTTCCGCGACCGGTTGATTCACGCGATCGCCTGCGAAGAATCGTACGAAGGCCAGAATGGCGTTCTGCACGCCCACCGCACCCGGGCGTTCTCTGAAGAGTGCGCTCCAGACCCCCCGCATTTCGACAGTTTCGTTTCGCGCGCTGAGCAGAGCAACACATCCGTCATTTATCGCGGTAAATACATCCTCAAAATCTTTCGGAAACTCGAACCCGGGATTAATCCCGATCTCGAGATCGGCGAATTTCTCACCGCGCGGGGTTTCGGCAACACTCCCCCGGCACTCGGCAGCTTGACCTACGAGTTGAACAGCAATCGTGAAATTTACGGCGCCGGGATTCTGCAGCAGTTTGTCGCGAATCGCGGCGACGCCTGGGCATACACGCTCGAATCACTGCAAGACTTCTTCGAGCGGGCGCTCGCAAACAACAACGCTCCGGAGGTTGGCCCGTATCTCGCCTCCGCCGCTCTGCTCGGCAAACGCACTGCCGAAATGCACGCCGCGCTTGCCGACCCGAACGGCGGTCCCGATTTTGCTCCCGAAGATTTCGCCGCCGGCGATGGAAACCGTCTGCATGCGGAACTGGTCCGGCAAGCGGAAACGACGTTCGAATTACTTCGCCGCAAATCGAGTGGTTTGCATGGTCCGTTAGCCGACCGCGTCCGGGAACTAATCGCGCTCGAGCCCGCTGTAGCAGAGCGTTTGCAGGCCGTCAACCATCAGGCAAGTTCCGCCAAGCGCATTCGGCATCACGGCGATTACCATCTCGGGCAGGTGCTGTTCACCGGCGACGACTTCATGATTATTGATTTTGAAGGCGAGCCAGCGCGTCCACTTTCCGAGCGCCGCGCAAAGGCTCTCGGTTTGCGCGATGTGGCCGGCATGCTGCGCTCGTTCGAGTATGCCGCCTTTGCCGTGCTGTTTGGGCAAGTGCCCGGCGTTGCTGTCAACAGTCAAAACAAGGCGTCGATTGAGAAATGGGCTGCTGGTTGGAACCAGGCGGTCTCGGCTGCCTATCTACGCGGCTACTTCGAGCAGGCCGGCTCCGCGAATTTCGTGCCGCACAGCGATGAGGAACAGCGTCTCTTCCTTGACGCCTTCCTGCTCCAGAAGGCCTTGTACGAAGTCGCGTACGAATTGAATAACCGGCCCGACTGGCTCCAGATCCCGGTCGGCGGAATATTACGCCTGCTCGGCGGTGCAACAAGTAACCATGGATAGTGCCATTCGCGGTTGGGGCGAAAGCGATTTCTACTACTTCAAAGAGGGAACCCAGGTCCGGCTCGCCGATTTTTTAGGCGCCCATTACCGTCCTGACAAACAAGGCACGCGCTTCTCCGTCTGGGCGCCGAATGCACAACGCGTTTCCGTAGTTGGTTCATTCAACCATTGGAAGCGACAAACGGATGCCCTTTCCCTTATAGGAGGGGGCGTGTGGCAAGGCTTTGTTTCCGGCGTGGCCAAGGGTGAGCACTATAAGTTCCACATCGAATTCGCTGGAGGCCAGGCAATCGATAAGGCCGATCCCCTAGGGTTGTGGCACGAACAGCCGCCCGACAATTCTTCCGTCGTTTGGAGCCTGGAGTACGCCTGGCAGGATCGCGCGTGGATGGAGTCGCGACATGTATCTAACAGCCTCGCTGCGCCGCAGTCCATATATGAAGTGCACCTCGGCTCATGGCGAACTCCCCAGAGTCCCGGAAAGCGTTGGTTCAGCTACGCGGAGTTGAGCGAACAACTCGTCCCCTACGTAAAGGAAATGGGCTTCACGCACATCGAGTTTCTGCCTGTGATGGAGCATCCGTTTTATGGCTCCTGGGGCTATCAGACCACCGGCTACTTCGCGCCTACCAGCCGATATGGCACGCCGCAGGAATTTATGGAGTTGATCGACCGCTGCCACCAGAACGGCATCGGCGTAATCCTTGATTGGGTGCCTTCACACTTTCCGCAGGACGAGCACAGCCTCGGCTATTTCGGCGGCAAGCATGAGTACGAGCCCGCCGATCCGCAACGGCGCATTCATCCCGATTGGAACAGTTTCATCTTCGATTACAGCCGAGGTGAGGTGCGCAGCTTTCTATTAAGCAGCGCGCTGTTCTGGCTGGAAAAGTACCACGTAGACGGCTTGCGCCTGGATGCCGTAGCCTCGATGCTGTATCTGGATTATTCCCGTAAGCCCGGCGAGTGGCGGCCGAACGAATTCGGCGGACGTGAAAATCTCGACGCCATCGGTTTTCTGCGCCGCACGAACGAGGACGTGTATCGTCTGTTTCCCGATGTGGAAACCGTGGCCGAAGAATCTACCGCTTATCCGCTCGTCTCTAAGCCGACGTACCAGGGCGGTCTCGGCTTCGGCCTGAAATGGGATATGGGCTGGATGCACGACACGCTGCAATACATGGCGGGTGATCCGCTGTTCCGCAAATTCCGCCAGAGCCAGTTGACCTTTCGCATGGTGTATGCGTTTGAAGAGAATTTTGTACTTCCGCTGTCGCATGACGAAGTGGTGTACGGCAAGGGATCGCTGCTCGAAAAAATGCCTGGCGACAGCCCGCATAAATTTGCAAATCTGCGTCTGCTGTTTGCCTACATGTTTGCGCAGCCCGGCAAAAAATTGCTGTTCATGGGAAATGAATTTGCCGCGCCCGATGAGTGGAATCACGAAGCCTCGCTTCCATGGAGCCTGCTGAACACGGAATCGCATGCTGCCATGCGCCTGCTGGTGGGCACGTTGAACCACCTCTATCGCTCGGAGGCCGCGCTTTACGAAGGCGAGCACACGCGCGGCTGTTTCGAGTGGATCGACGCAAACGAATCGGAAAGAAATCTGTTGAGCTTCTGGCGTAAAGGCCGCGCCGAGGGAGAGCGGATTGCCGTTGTTTGCAATTTCAGCGGCGTGCCCCAGTTGAACTACCACATCGGTGTGGCAAATCCCGGATTCTGGCGCGAGCTTTTGAATACTGATGCCAAGTTATACGGCGGTAGCGGGCGCGGAAATTTCGGCGGGGTTGAATCGCGCCCGCTGCCCTCGCACGGCCATCCCTACTCGCTGACCCTCGACTTGCCGCCGCTCTCAGTACTGTTTTTGCGGCTTTAAAGCCAATGTTCGCGAGCGCGCCCGAACGTTTCCGCAGAGTCATGGTAGACTCCCGAGGAAGGTACAGTTTGATGCGAAATGCCCGGCTTATAATCACGTCGGCCCTTATTCCGGCCGCCATCTTCTGCATGAGTTCTTGCTCCACGAATCCTCACGCGCCGAACGAGAACTACATCCTTGTTGCCGATAACGTAAAGATCCCTTACTGGCAACTCGCCGCGCGTGGCCTGAGCCAGGCCGCAGCGGAGATGAAAGTGAAATCGGAAGTGCAGGGACCTGACGGCCACGACCCTCAGGGTGAGCACGATGCGTTCCGGCGAGCCGTGGCCCTGAAACCCGCCGGCATTCTGGTCTCCGTTTCGGATGCGAGCCTGCTCGGCACCGACATCAATGCGGCCGTCGATCAGGGCATTCCCGTCATTACCATCGATTCGGATGCCCCCGACAGCAAGCGCCTGTTCTTCGTCGGCACCGATAACTACAATGCCGGCGTGCTTGGCGGTAAGCTGGCCGCGAAGCTGCTTGACGGCAAAGGCAATGTTGTGATTTACACGATTGGCGGCCAGGGCAATTTGAAAGATCGGCTGCAGGGTTACGAAGCGGCCTTCGCGGATCATACCGACGTCAAGATTATGCAGACTGTCGATATGAATGGGAACTCCGATACAGCTTTCGACTCGGCAAAGAAGCTCATAGACTCCAAAGCTAAAGTCGACGCGTTTATCTGTCTGGAAGCGTTGGCGTGCCCGGCCGTTGCGGATGTCGTGAATCGCTCAAATGTAGCTGGCAAGGTGAAGATCATCGCCATGGATACAGATCCCGGCACCGTCGAGTGGATTAACAAGGGCGTGATCTCCGCTACCATCGCTCAGAAACCGTACACCATGGCGTACTATGGCACCAAGCTGTTAGGCGACATTCATCTGCATCCGGCCAAGCCGCTCTCAGCGAATTGGGCGCAGAACGTGTTCTCGCCATATCCTACGTTTGTCGACACTGGGGCCTTTATGGTGAATAAGCAAAACGTAGCCAGCCTGTCGCAACAGCCGACTTCCGCGAATCAGTAGGGGTGAAGCTCTTCCTTTTCGGCTGCGCCATCTTTTTGCTCGCACGGCCGCTCTGCGCCGCCGATTTCGATGTGGTGATCCGTAATGGCCACATTGTGGACGGGACGGGCTCGCCGTGGTACGCGGGCGATATCGGTATCCGCCATGGCCGCATAGCCGAAATCGGGAATCTGGCGGATGCTCGCGCCGCACAAACGATCGACGCGGCCGGTTTGACGGTCGCCCCGGGATTTATCGACATGCTTGGGCAATCGGAGATGTCGATGCTCGTCGAACCCCACGTGCCATCGAAAATCTTTCAAGGCATTACCACCGAGATCACCGGCGAAGGGAATTCCGTTGCGCCCACTACGCCGAAGCTGTTCGACGAGGACATGGCCAGCCTCGACGGATATAGCATCAAACCGCGATGGACCGATCTGAACGGCTACTTCGCGAGCCTCGAAAAACAGGGCATGGGGATCAACCTCGCGACCTATGTCGGCGCCACGCAGGTCAGACGCGTGGTAATCGGAGACGCAAACCGCCCGCCCACCGCGCCCGAACTCGCGCGCATGAAAGCGTTAGTCGATGACAGCATGCGTCAGGGCGCGATGGGCCTTTCGACAGCGCTGCAATACGCGCCTGCTCCCTATGCGAGTACGGACGAGTTAATTGCACTCGCGGCCGAGGCGGCAAAATTCGGCGGCATCTATGCCACGCATATGCGCAGTGAGGGTGACGCCATTGATGCCGCGCTCGATGAAACGTTTCGTATTGGACGCGAAGCGCATATCCCGGTCGAGATCTGGCATCTGAAGGCAGCGGGCAAAGAGAACTGGGGCAAAATGCCTCACATCGTTGAGCGCATCGACTCAGCCCGGCACAATGGCCTGGATCTGGAAGCCGACACCTACGCCTACACCGCCTGGTTCAACTCTTTCTCGGCATTTGTGCCGCCCTGGGTACACGAGGGCGGCGACAGCAAGATGATTGAACGGCTGAAAAACCCGGTGACGAGGAGGCGAATTCGCCAGCAAATGCTCACAGATAAAACCGGCTGGGATAACGAGTGGCTGGAAATTCCGGGGCCACAGGCAATTCTGGTTTGCGTGGTCACCAAACCCTCGCTGATTGCATTGCAAGGCGAAACCATTGCGCAAATCGCTGCAAAGGAAGGAAAGGATCCTATCGACACAATTTTCGACTTGCTGGCCGAAGATCCGTCCGTGTCGGTAGCGGTTTCGGGCATGTCGGAACAGGATGTTGAATATGCGCTGAAGCAGCCTTGGGTGTCGGTCGACAACGATTCGCAGGGGACTGCTCCTTACGGCGTGCTCTCGCGCGAGCATCCGCATCCCAGAGCATACGGCACATTCCCACGCATTCTGAAAAAATATGTACGCGAAGAAAAATTGTTGACGCTAGAAGATGCGGTGCGGAAGTTCAGCGCGTTACCGGCACAGCGCATGCGATTGACAGACCGCGGTGTGTTGAAAGCGGGCATGTGGGCGGACATCGTCGTGTTCGATCCGGCCACCATTCACGACGTAGCCACATTTGAGAAGCCGAATCAACTATCAGTAGGCATGCAGTATGTGCTCGTGAACGGCGTCCCAGTGATCGCGGGCGGCAAAATGACTCAGGCATTGCCCGGCAAAGCCCTGCGCTTAAACCAGCATTTGAACTAACGGATTGTTCTAAGTACCCGAACTGGTCGGACTACCTAAATCGTCTGATCGCCGGTCTCCTTGCGGATCTCGCACAACACGGGTTCGTTGCAGCCGGTTACTCGGGTAAGTTTACAAACGCTGCACCGGAACCGACCTCACTCTTGTTGCTCGGTTTCGGGCTGCTTGGCGCTTCTTTGACCGGACGCAAACGATTCGCGCGTTAATCTAGTCTCTACCGGAGAGCCATGCATTCGCGTGGCTCTCTTCAACTTTCCGGCTCGGCAGCTGGTTCGGCCCGGTGCAAACGGCCGCGAAAGAAACGCAGCGCAACCGGTATCTCTTCCGGATACGCTGCGCACCAGGCGATGATCCTTTCGAACTTTGTCGTATCGTCTTGAATCGTGCTGATCTCCATCAGTTCAGCTTCGATTACTTGTTCATCGCGCATAGTACTAACCTTAGCGGACTGCGAATTCGTATGATCCTGATCCGATTTCTACCATGCGGCTGCCGCCTTCGGTTTCCGCGTTCACTACTTTCCCGTCCTCCGTTATTGTTGTATTCGGCGCGCCCGGCAAATACACCTTAGCTGTGGTGTTCGGCGGAATCGAGACTCTAAGTGTGAATGGCCCTTCGGGCGTACCCTGCCAATCGGTGCCGATCGGGCCGTAAACGGATTGGTAACCGCCGCGCGCTGCGGTCATCTGCTTGTCTGGATGCGGACGAATGATTATCTGATGAAAACCCGGTTGATCCGAACTCGTGTCGATCCCGGCGACCGAACGATAGATCCACGCGACCACCGAACCAAACGCGTAGTGATTATACGAATTCATGGCCGGATCTCCGGTGTCGCCGTTCCAGCGCTCCCACCAGGTCGTCGCACCTTTGCTCAGCATGTAGCCCCAGGACGGGTATGTGTCATTCAGCAGCAAGTGATACGCAACGTCGAGGCGGTTGTGCTCGGTCAGGCAGAACAAGATGAACGGTGTTCCAAGGAAACCCGTGGTGAGATGTCCGCCATGTGCTTCGATATTGGCTACCAGGTTGTTCACCGCCGCCTTCTCAAGCGCGGGCGGCACCAAATTCATTTGTAGAGCCACGATATAAGAAGTTTGGCTGCCGCTGCCGACCTGACCGTCCGGCTTGACAAATTCCTGCACGAAAGCGGTTCGAATCTTCTGGGATAGCTCTTTGTACTTGAGTTCGGCTTCCGTGTGATGCGTTGCGCGCGCCATATCGGTCATGAGATTTGCAACATACGCCCAATACGCGGTATCGACCAACGCTTTCGGCGTAGTGGGATCAGGCGCCAGCCAATCCGCAAAATCCGGACCGACTTTGTTCTTACGTATGTGATCGGGATTGGCCTGTTCGATGAAATTCATCCAGCGTTCCATCGCATCCCAATTGCGCTCGATGATTGCGGTGTCGCCGTACTGCAGCCAGGTGGTCCAGGGAACAACCACACCCGCATCGCCCCAGCCGGGGGCGCCCTCGATCGTGCCAACCCCGATGCTGGGCGAGACGTTCGAAAACGCTCCGGCCGAGGATTGCGCATCGCGGATGTCACGCGTCCATTTATTCGAGAAAGCGGCGATATCAAAGTTGTAACTTCCCGTGCGCCAAAAGACGGCTGCATCGGCCATCCAGCCAAGACGTTCGTCGCGTTGCGGGCAATCGGTGGGTACGCTCAAAAAATTACCGCGTTGCCCCCAAATCCCGATTTTCCACATGCGATTCACCATCGCGTTCGAAGTCGTCACGGTCGCGGTGGGTTCGCCGCGCAGGCTGCTAACAACTTCGCCCGTCAGATCGTCAAGTGTAGGCGTACCGGGATATCCGCTGAGTTCGACGTACCGAAAACCGTGAAAGGTGAAGTGCGGCGAGAATGTCTCTTCGCCTCTGCCGCTCAGAGTGTAGTAATCGGTGGCATCGGCGTTACGAAGGTTTTGTGTATAGATAATTCCGTCAGGCTTCAGAATTTCAGCAAAGCGCAGGCGCACAGTCGTTCCGGCGTTGCCTTTCACTCTGAGCGATATCCAACCCACCATGTTTTGACCCATATCGAAGACGTAGGAACCATCGGCTTGTGCCTTTACTGTTTCCGGGCGCATGGTTTTGACAATGCGCGGCGGAAGGTCAAGCTGGCTCGATACTTGCCCGATATAAGAATCGGCTGTGATGACCGGTTGCCACGCGTGATCGTCGAAACTGGTGTCACTCCAGCCCGGCTGCTCCAACCGCGCGTCGTACGTTTCTCCCGCATAAATTTCCGAGCGAAGGATCGGCGACATCGCGGCTTTCCACGATGTGTCGGACTTGATGATCTGGCGCGTTCCGTCGCTGAATTCGATTTCGAGTTGAGCCAGAAAGCGCGTCGGGGGCTTCACGGAAAAATGCTCGGCGGTCCAGGAGAGGCCGCTGCCAAACCACCCATCGCCAAGCATTGCGCCGATTGCATTAGAGCCCTTTGTGAGCAGATGACTCACGTCATAGGTCTGGTATTGGACGCGTTTCGAGAAATCCGTGAACCCTGGTGTGAGGACGTTTTCGCTAACTCGTTTGCCATTCAAGAAGAGTTCGTATGCGCCAAGAGCCGTCACGTACACACGCGCCTTTACGACCTGCTTATCGAGTGTGAATTCCTTACGCAAAAGAGCCGCTGACTGCGGAAGCAATCCAGGATCGCCGAAGCGCGGATCGTCGAGAGTTCCCTCGACGATCGCGGGGACCCATGCTTCCGATTGCTCGCTGCGGGCCTGCCATCTTGTGTCGGTCGGAAATCTTTTTACTGTGCCATCGGCCAGGCGTATCTTCAGCAGAGCGGCGAGGACCGGCGGATAGTGGGGACCGGGCTGGAACGGCTGAGGAGCCGTAGCGGACACCTCGATATCAATCGCGTTCTTTCCCGGCAGGAGAAATCCGCCGATCTCCCGGCGGTCGAATTCGTTCCAGTGCGGCTTAGCTCCGGCATCATGTCCGTTTACCGTTACTTTCCAATCGCCGCGCGCGATGAGAAACAGCGCCGCCCGTGAAAACGGTTTTGCCAGCGTGAAATCGAGATGGAAATCCGAGTGAAGCTGGCCGGGTGAGGGGGGGATTTGCGGGGCGGCGCTCCAGATCCAACGTATCCCGGAGAAATCCGCCGCCTCTTCGGGATTATTCCACCGAATCCATTGCGCACGCCAATCGGAAGGATCGAGTAAACCGGCTTCCCACCATGCCATTTCGGAGGACTGCGTTCTTTCTCCCTGTGCATCCCAAACTCGAACCGTCCAGTAATAACGATTTCGGCTTTTCAGCGCCGGCCCGCGATAGGCGATGCTGGTGGACTCTTGAGAAGCTTGCTTTCCGCTGTCCCAAATGTCGGGCTTGGCCTGCTGCAACAGTTCCGGCTGCGAAGCAACGAGAATTTGATACGCCGCCTGACGCCAGTTGCGACCGCTATCCTCGGTGCGCCAGGAAAGCATTGGTTGGGGTACATCGATACCCAAAGGATTGGTTAAGTATTCACAACGTAAATCGACGGGTTTGGCATTGACGCTCATCGCGGTCGCGAGAAACAGGATGGCAGGGGCATAAAAAGCGGCGTCTATAGTCTTCATGGTTCAGGGCGGGTGAACCGATAATATCGAAATCGATGCGCTGCACCACTTGCAGGCGGATCATGCGCGAGTTATGCGGCAACGAGCCACGGTGGTCCGCGAACTTATTCATTCCGCAAGATGGAGCATGGGTCAAGTTTTCCGGCACGCCGCGCGGGCAGCCATATCGCGATGCTGGAAACTGCCCCGAGTGCGAGTAGCGAACCGGCGTAGGACCAGAGATCGAGAGTTCCGGTTTCGAACAGAAGAGACTTTATGAGGCGAGCAACGAAAATGGATACGACGAGACCCGCGCTGGTTCCCACAATCCAAACTAGGCATGCTCGCATGAAGACGATCTGAATTATGGTCCGCTTTGTCGCTCCAAGCGCGAGGCGCACGGCGAATTCAGGCCGCCTCAAAGTCACTTCGTAAGCGAAAATTCCATAAAGACCTATTCCGGTAATCACCAGAGTCAGCACGCTGAATAGTCCCGCCAGTCGTCCAACGAGTAACTCGCTAGCCAGGCCGCGGTCTACCTCGTCCGAGAGCCTTGCGATCTGTCCAACTGGAAGCGCACGGTTAATCCCGAGGATCGCCGCGCGAACGGACTTGGCAATGGCTGCGGGATTGCCCTTGCCTCGGGTTCGAATCTCAAGGTGAGAGGCATTCCATCCGCCGTCGGCCTGTTCAACCGGCAAAAAGAGGTACGGAAGCGCACGTTTGTGGATGTTATCGGAACGCGCATCTTCTACTACGCCGACAACATGAATGTCATGGCCTTCGACACCGACGATACGGCCGATCGCGCTCTGCCCGTGAAGAAACTGCCGTTCGAATTCCAGATTGACGATACCTATAGGAAGCGTACGCAATGTATCCTGTTCGGTAATTCCACGGCCGTGCAGCAAGCGCATGCCAACCGTCGAGAAATACTTGGCTCCGACGTAATTGCGTTCGACTACCGAATCGTTCGATTTGTTGGTGGTTCCCCGAACAGAGGCCGGAATCGTGGCGCAACCGTTATCCATGAGGCCGCAGCCCGCAACGGAACTGGACATGACCGCAGGTAGTCTGTCGATTGCCGCTGTTAATTCCCGATACAAGTTATTTAATTTCGCGGCGTTGTTATAGCCCGCAGCCGAAGGATCGATCGCGACGTTGAGGACGTGCTCGCGATCCATACCGATATTCAGGCCTTCGTAATTCATCAACGTGCGGGTAAGCAGACCCGCGATTACCAGTGAAGCGATGGACAAAGCGAGTTGACCGGCTACAAACATCGCCGAAAGATGGGTAGCCCGGCGGGTTATTACGGCGCTCGTCTGCGCTCGCTGGGAAAGAGCAGGCGAGACGGAAAGGTCCGCTGTTCGTAACGCAGGCAGCAGCGCAACAGCAAGCCCGGCAATCAAAGTGACGGCAGCCGTAAACCCAAATATCGTCCAATCGGGAGTGATCTCGATTTGCAAATCTTTGCCCGTGACGAGCCAATGCAGAATTACGTTCGAGCCCCGCAATGTTAAAGGAAGACTTACTAATCCGCCCAGGCATAGCAGTAGCAGAGTCTCCGTCAACCGGGCGACTATCAAGCGGATGCGACCGCTACCGAGCGCTATCCGGATAGCGGCCTCATGCTGGTGTGCTCGGGCATGGGCGAAGAGCAGATTAACGATATTCACGGAACCACAAAACAGAAGCACAGCAACCAGCGCGAATAATATTCGTAACGGCAGCGAAAACTGCGTCCGTAAGCGCGGCAAACCACCGGCCGCCCCGGTGAGTTTCACTCGAGCGTGCAGCATCATCCAGCGTGCGCGTGCATCGGTGACATGAGGAAGCTGAGCGGCTATTTCGGCGCTTATGCTTTGCGTCAATTCGGCGTGCAGACGTGTCCCGTTCCGATCATTCGCGGAACGTGCTAGAACGTGCAGCCACGATACGTCCTGCCAAAGCCACGGCTTCTTCGAGTCGATGTCGTTCATGCTGGCATAGCCCTGGAATCCAATGGCTGCCTGAACCGATAAGGGCATCCAAAGATCAGGCTTAACGCCGGGTACTACACCATCGAAGTTTTGCGGCATGATTCCGATAACCGTGATTGGCTTGCGTTGAATCAACAGCCTTTTGCCGATGACGCGGGGATCATTTTCGAACCTCTCTCTCCAAAATCGATAGCTGAGGACGGCGACCGCTTCATGCCCCGTATCGTTATCGCTTTCGCTGAGTACTCGGCCGGCAGTTGGCAGAACCTGCAAAACGGAAAATAAGTTTCCACTAACAAGTTGCCCCTTGATCGTGCTGGTGGTCCCGGAGTCATTCTGGAGGTGGACATCGACGGGCTCCGTGAATCCAGCGAGTTGGGCAGTCCCGTTCGCGGATTTCTGGAGTTTCCGCAGATCCGGGAAAGTGAAGTAGGGATATGGGGCAACACCGGGAAGCTCAATCGAAACCAGGTAAAGTTGCTGCGGGTTTGGGACGGGTAGAGTCGCTAACAGGATAGCTTTGCAAAAGGCAAAGACGGTGGTGTTGGCCCCCACTGCCACCGCGAAAGTGAATATTATTGCCAGGGAGAATGCAGGTGACCGGCGAAACATGCGAAGAGCGTAGCCGCAATCACGGAGAAATTCTTCGACGATCGGAGCTCCGCGAGCTTCGCGGCACTCTTCCACGAAACGCGTCTTGGCTCCAAGAGCAATACTTGCTCGCCTGCGTGCTTCGTTTTCTGGGACTCCCGAAAGGATGTATTTGCGCGCCTGGAGTTCGAGATGCGACTGGAGTTCGTCCTCGATCTCACGCTCCAGGCTCTCGCGGCGTAACAACGAGCGGAGCCGGACAAGAATACGCCGGAAAATCATCTTAGTGCCAGAGGTCTCAACGTTTATCGGACATTGATGTCGTCATCCGACAGTAACTCGCATTGGTGTCGCTTGTCAACACCAAGACACTCTCAAAGCCGTCAAGGGAGCTCAGGGAGGGATGGTGGGCGCGACAGGACTCGAACCTGTGACCTCCTGCGTGTGAAGCAGGCGCTCTAACCAACTGAGCTACGCGCCCATGCGTGATTGCATTCTTGATTCTAAACTACGAGCAGATCTTGTCCTCATAAGAACTCCTTTGCACATGCTTAGAACTCCCGAAATCCTGATATTGGCGCTACTACTCATTTGTCCGGTGGCACGCGAGCAGGAGCAGGAAGTCACCGCGACCAGTAAACCGATCCGCGCTATGGCCGTTGCGGCGAATCGAGCGGCTGGCTCATCGATCTTGAAGAAGAACGCAGCATTGGAGGGAAGAAAGTGAATTCCGTGGAGGTTGATTCTAACGACCGCGAGAATCTCGAGGCGCTTGCAAATAAGCGCGTTGCTGTTACCGGCAAACGTTGGCGCGCGGTGAAGAAACGCACGATTTTCACGAAGGCGGCCGTAGATCAGGAATTTGTCTGCCCGGATTTGCGCCGCTAAGACTTAGTCGAGCAGCGTCAGAGGTGAATCGCTTTCCCGCACCACTTGGCTCATCTTGCAATCTTGTGGGCGTTTTTCCGGCCGCCAACGCATCAGTTTCGTGCCATGCCGAAAACGGTGGCCGGAAAAGTGGTCATATTGCACTTCCACCACTAGCTTTGGAGCGAGCGGTTGCCACTCGGCGCTGCGCTCCGTACTCCAACGGCTTGGGCCGCCCGGAGCTGCTCCTGTAAAACCCGGCGCCTGGATCAAAGCCTCTAATTCTTTCGTTAGTTCGGCCTTGTCCGCAATGGCCAAACCCGATGTGAAGCCTACGTGGTTCAACAGGCCTGAGCTGTCGTACAGACCCAACAACAAGGAGCCGACTACTTTGCCTTTCGATCCATAGCGAAAACCGCCTACCACGCAATCGGCGGTCCGCAGATTTTTGATCTTGACCATGGATTTGCGTTCGCCCGAGCCGTAGGGCCGGTCGAGCCGCTTGGCAATCACACCGTCAAGCGGGCCGGCCATGCGCTTAAACCAGGTCTTCGCGGTTTCGAAATCGCGCGTGCGCGGCGAAAGGCGAATGCGCTCGTGGGCGCCGAAATACTTTTTAGCGAAGCGTTCCAGTTGTTCGCGCCGCTGCTCCAACACTCTGCCGGTGATGTTCTCGGCGCGGTCATTTGCCAGCAGATCGAAGACGACGAGTGTGGCAGGCGTTTCTTTGGCGAGCTTTCTGATCCGGCTCTCTGCCGGGTGAATCCGTTGCAGTAAAGCATCGAAGTTGAGCGTTCGTTTTTCGGTTACGATGATCTCGCCGTCCAGAACATACTGCTTCGCCTTGAGGGCAAGCAATGCTTCTACCAATTCCGGGAAGTAACGCCCCAGCGGCTGGCCCGCTTTCGACATCAGCTCCACCGACTCGCCATCGCGAAAGCAGATGCACCGAAAACCGTCCCATTTCGGCTCGTATTCCCATTCCTCACCGGTTGGAATCGATTTCGCGCTCTCCGCTTCCATTGGGGCGAAATCAGTCGCTAGCGGAAGACTCATGGCAACATCTCCAGGCGGCACCGGCCGCGCTTTTGCAAAACAGCTTTAAACAGATCGCCGTATTCAGCTACGCGTTTGGGCACGCTATCCATGGTTAATTCAGAACCGTCGATGCCCGCTTCAACTTCTTCCCAAGTTACCGGTGCAGATACCGTGGCTCCGGGCTTCGGTCGAACGGAATAAACAGAGGCGAGCGTGCGCCCCCAGGCATTCTGGTTGTAATCGACCAAGACTCGCCCGGCTGGGCGTTTCGCCACTCGATATTCGGAAGTAATCGTTTCGGGATGCTGCTTCGCCAGTTCGACCGCAATCGCCTTGGCCACTTTCCAAACCTCCTTTTGTACCGGCCCGCGCTCGATTGCCACATAGATGTGAATGCCGCGCGAGCCCGTTGTCTTCGGATAACTCGAAACACTCCGCGCCTTGAGATAGTCGCGCACCAGCAGCGCAACTTGCCGGACTTCAGAGAAGCCCGCCGGCGGGACCGGGTCGAGATCGAAGTGCAGAAAATCCGGACGGTTTATGTCGTCGCAGCGCGCATACCACGGATTCAAATCGATACAGCCGAGATTCACGATCCAGAGCAGCGAAGCCAGATCCTGCACGACCGGAAAATCGATTACGCTCCCCGACGCGTGTTCGATGGCACAAGTCTCAAGCCACTCCGGCTTGTACTCTGGCGTGCGCTTCATGAAAAAGAACTTGCCCTCGATTCCATTCGGATAGCGCTTCATCACCATTGCGCGCTCCGTCAAGTGCGGCAGCAATACGGGCGCGACCGCCGAGTAGTAAAGCAACAGATCGCGCTTGGTTTTGCCTGACTCCGGCCAAAAGACTTTGCGCAGATTTGTGAGCGAAACGGTCCGCTTGCCGGACCTGGCATCGAACTGGTCAACATCGACTGGAATTAAGAGCGGCATCCGGATGTTCAAATTCTACTGTGCCGCAGCTCGCGTTTGTTTACAATTGTGAAGCTCCGCGTTTGCAGTCTTTAGTCTCACTCTTATGTCGAATTTGCTTGCAGTAAAGCCCTTGACGCTTCTCATGGAAGAAGCGAGCGAAGAAGGGCAGAACACACTTAAGCGATCCTTAGGTCCGATCCATCTGTTGACGCTGGGAATAGGTGCCATTATCGGCGCCGGAATTTTTGTGCTCACCGGACAAGCCGCCGCCATTCACGCTGGACCGGCGGTGTCGCTCAGTTTCATTTTGGCGGGCATCACATGCGCGTTTGCCGGCCTCTGCTACGCGGAGTTTGCCTCAGTCATCCCGATCGCCGGCTCTGCCTACACTTATGGCTATGCGACGCTCGGAGAGTTCGTTGCGTGGATTATCGGTTGGGACCTAGTGCTCGAATATGCCTTCGGTGCGGCGACAGTGGCTTCCGGGTGGGCCGGGTATTTCGTCAGCCTGCTCGACCAATTGCATATCCACTTGCCTCCGCAGTTCACCACAACCTACGGGAGCGATCTCTATTTCTACGCGGGCCGATGGCAGGATGGCATGTCTGTTCCCACAACGGTTGCGCTCTCGTCACTGCCTCACACCACGGGCATCTTCAACTTCGTGGCCTTCTTTGCGATTTTGGTTATCACGGCGGTACTGATCGTCGGCATTCAGGAATCGGCAACGCTCAACTCGATTATCGTGTGTGTGAAGCTGACCATTGTCATCATTTTCCTCGTGCTGGGCGCGTGGTATTTACTCCATCACCCCGGCTTGGTCAAAGCAAACTGGCATCCGTTCATTCCGCCGGTCGACAAATCCGGTGAATTCGGATGGAATGGCATCGCGGCTGGAGCGGCTTCGGTATTCTTTTCTTACATTGGTTTCGACGCCGTTTCGACGGCGGCGCAAGAAGCGCGGAATCCGCAACGTGACATGCCCATCGGAATCCTGGGCTCGCTTGCGATCTGCACTGTCCTTTATATCGCCGTCTCTTTAGTGCTCACTGGCCTGGTAAATTACCGGGCGTTGAATGTGCCGGCCCCGGTCGCGCTCGGCATCGATGTCACTGGCATCAGTTGGGGCAGTTTACTCGTAAAGATTGGTGCGGTGTTCGGCCTGGCGACGGTCATGCTCGTGATGCTGCTCGGCCAATCCCGTGTTTTCTTTTCAATGTCGAAAGACGGACTGTTGCCGAAATGGGCCAGTGCGATTCATCCTCGTTTTCGAACTCCGTATATTTCGACGGCGCTGGTCGGCATCATCGTGGCGTTTCTGCCAGCGCTGCTTCCTATCGACAAGCTCAGCCAATTAGTAAATATGGGCACCCTTCTCGCCTTTACCATCGTGTGCGCCGGCGTCTGGATTTTGCGAAGAAGAAATCCTGAGCTGCATCGGCCTTTCAAAACGCCGCTGGTTCCACTTGTGCCCATTCTGGGTATTCTTAGCGCCTTTTACTTAATGATCAAGTTGCCGCTCCTCACCTGGAGCGTGCTGATTATCTGGCTTCTTATCGGGTTGGTGATCTACTTCAGCTATTCCGTACGGCATAGCAGAGTGCGGCAAAAGAACGCAATTAGATAATGAAGATGCTCCTCGCTGTATTGTTGATTCCGTTCGCGGCGGCACAGACTCCGCAAACGGTTCCCAGCTTCACTGGTTCATTCGTAGCGGACGGTAAGCAATATCAGTACACCATTGCCGGCCAAAAACCAGAAGCCGGTGGAACGACGACCATCCCGGTGGTGATTGTTCCGCTTTCGCTTTCCTTTGAAGCCGGCGGGCGAAAAATCGTGATGAATCCGCAACCCGAATTGCCCGAAATTCTGCGCTCGCCGATTTTTGAACCATACGCCTTTGCGTCCGGCAAAACGCAGTATACGGACGCGATGGAGCGAGCGCAATTCGGCGCTGTCGCCAGGAGTGACTGGCACACAATGCTTGGACCTCCGCGTATAGCGCCGCCGATTGCAATCGATATTCCGGCTGCCAATGGCTACGTTTTGCATTCCCGGCGCACGACAAAATCACTCGGCGTAGTGGATCTCGATTTCGTACAGAAGCAGCTGTTCGAACATCTCAAGAGCTTGGGTGTTGGGCCGAGTGAGCTGCTGATTGCGGTGACGAAAGATACGGCTTTTTATGCGCTGGGCGACGCGACCGTGTGCTGCTCAGTGGGGACGCACGGAACAGATCGGGCCACATCGCAGCCCTTCGTTGTTGGATCCTACTTCGAAGAAGACGTGATGCCGCGTTACACCGACATTCAGGGGATCAGTCAACAGATCGCCGAATGGATGAGCGATCCGCTTAACGGCGTTCGAGCAAACGCTTTCCCGCGCTGGCTTGAACCGCCGGACAACGTCGGCTGCGGAGGCAACGGCGAAAGCAGTGCGTATCTTTTGGAACAACCGGCCGACCATTTGCCAGGGGCGAATGCGACGGCGGTGCGCGCTGGCGGACGTACGTATCATTTGGAAAACATGGCGCTTCTGCCATGGTTCGAACAGAGCGGCGCTCCCGGCTCCTACAGCTTTCCCAACACTAGGGCGCTCAAGGCTCACGCTGAAGCGTGTTCGAGCCGCCAAAATAGCAATGCGCCATCCGTGGCCTCGCCGGTTCCTCAAACGCATGCACCGAATGGGCATAGTTTGATCGGTTATTGGGAAGGGTATTCCTCCGCGCAAACCAGCAGCGCGCTACGGGACGTGTCGCCGCAATGGGACGTAGTCATTGCGACGTTTGCCGCTCCGGTGAAGGGTTCCACGAGTCTGCTGGAGTTTGAGCCGCCCACCGCGTTAGGCGAGCAACGATTCAAGTCCGACGTAGCTTATCTGCAAAGCAGAGGCAAGAAAGTATTGATTTCGCTCGGAGGTGGTGGCGAGGTGGTTAGTTTGAATACCGCCGAAGACTTGCGGAATTTCGTGAGCTCAGTATCCGCAATCGTCGAGAAGTACGGCTTTGACGGCATTGATCTCGATATCGAGACGCCGTCACTGCTGATCAAGCCCGGTGACACGGATTTTCGCAAGCCAGTCACGCCTTCAATCGTGAATCTAATTGCGGGCGTACGTCAGATGAAGCAGTACTTCGGACCGAAGTTCATGATTGCCGAAGTGCCCGAGGCCGCGCAGACCCAAGCCGGTATGCAGGCCTACGGGGGCCAATTCGGATCGTTTCTGCCAGTGATTTACGCCACGCGCGACATCCTCTCGTTCGTCGATGCACAGGATTACAACACTCCGCCCCTTGAGGGTTTGGACGGCGGCTATTATTTCCCGGGGAATGCTGATTATCACGTCGCGATGGCGGAGATGCTGGTGCGCGGTTTTCCCGTGGGCGGCAATCGCAGCCGCATGTTCCCGCCGCTACCGCCCGAAAAAGTAGCTATCGGGCTACCCGCTACGCCCACTAGCGCCAGAAATTACACCCAGATCCCTGCGATCGAGGACGCGCTACGCTATCTCATCGAAGGCAAGCCTTTCGCCGGAGCAGAATACAAGCTGCGTCACCTTCCCGGTTATCCGACCTTTAAAGGCGCCATGTTCTGGGCCATCAATGAAGACCGGCGCAATAATTATCGAATGTCGAACGCGATCGGCCCGTTTCTGCACAGTCTTCCTAATTCGCAGCAGCGATAGCATGAACAGAAATGGTTCTGAATCGTAGAAAACTCTTGATTGCCGGTGCGTCCTTTGCGGTTCTCGCAAATGCGGAGGTCGACAAAAAGCAGGAAGACTGGCCGGATCTGGCGCGCTATCGCGAGGAGAATGCGAAACTTGGACCGCCCAAACGGGGCGAAAACCGTGTTGTGTTTCTGGGCGATTCGATCACCGATTTTTGGGGACATGGGCCGGGCAGTGAGTTCTTTCCGGGTAAGCCGTACGTAAATCGCGGAATCAGCGGACAGACCACGCCGCAAATGCTGGTGCGGTTCCGGCCGGACGTCGTTCTGCTTGAGCCGAAAGTGGTTGTCATTCTCGCTGGCATCAACGACATTGCCGGAAACACGGGGCCAATGACGCCCGAAGATACGGAAAATAATTTGATGTCGATGGCCGATATCGCAACCCAGAATCGAATTCGCGTGGTGCTTGCGTCGATAACACCGGCCAGCGCATTTCCGTGGCGGCCGACGCTGCATCCCGCGGAAAAAATCCAGACGCTAAACGCCTGGATCAAAGAATACGCAGTCAGAAAGCACTATGTCTATCTCGATTATTATTCGGCCATGGCGAATAGCGAAGGCGGTATGAAGCCGGGCTTGAGCAAGGACGGCGTGCATCCAACCCCGGAAGGCTACGGCATCATGGCCCCACTCGCCGAGCACGCTATCGCACAGGCCATGCGCTTACGTTAGGATTGACTTCAATGCCAGCCACTAATATCGATGCTTTGGACAAGGATCAAATCGCAGCCGCAGTGACGCGAGCGCTTGCCGATACTCCGTTCATTGACGTTCATACGCACCTCTTCATGCCGTCTCTAGGCAAGCTAGGTTTGTGGGGCATCGATGAGCTGATCACGTATCACTATCTCGAAGCCGAAGTGTTCCGTTTCTCCAGCGTCAAGCCTCAGGAATACTGGGCTTTAACCAAACGCGAACAGGCGGATCTGATATGGAAAACGTTGTTTGTCGAAAACACGCCCCTATCGGAAGCAACCCGCGGCGTAGTGGCCGTGATGCACGCGTTCGGCTTAGATACTCGGGCGAAGGATCTGCGGGAGGCCCGCGACTTTTTCGAGAAGCAGAAGATCGAGGACCATATCGGGCAGGTGTTCCAGCTCGCCGGAATCAGCGAAGTGGTCATGACGAACGATCCGCTTGATCCAGCGGAAGCAACTCTCTGGGAGCGCGGAGCGGCGCCCGACCTCCGGTTCCACCCTGTACTGCGCCTCGATCGTGTCCTGAACAAATGGGACCAAAACTGGCACATCTTAAACGAGAAGGGCTATCGCGTTGAACAGAATCTTGCAGGCAAGTCTGTCCAGGAGGTCCGGCGCTTTCTGACCGATTGGTGCGGCCGGATGCGACCGGTTTACATGGCATGTTCTCTGCCCGACACCTTCGCCTATCCGGAGGAAAGCGCACGGGCCCGATTGCTGCGCGATGCCGTGCTGCCAGTCGCTCGCCAGTTCGATATTCCACTGTCAGTAATGATTGGCGTGCGATACCAGGTCAATCCGGCAATCCGATTAGCCGGCGATGCTTCGGGCAAAGCAGACCTGCGCGCGGTGGAACGCCTGTGCGTCGAGTTCCCCGGTAATCGGTTTCTGATCAGTGTGTTGAGCCGCGAAAATCAGCATGAGCTCTGCGTTTACGCCAGAAAATTCAGCAATCTGCTTCCGTTCGGCTGCTGGTGGTTCTTGAATAATCCCTCTGTTGTGGAAGAGATCACACGCGAGCGGATTGAGATGCTCGGCGCGAGTTTCATACCGCAGCATTCTGACGCTCGTGTTTTAGAGCAGGTGATCTATAAATGGCAAAACACGCGCCGCACACTCGCGCCGATTCTGACCAGAGCTTTCGAACTGCTCAACGAAGACGGCCGGCCAGTGTCGCAGGCTGAGATCGAACGCGACGTTCAACTCCTTTTCCGCACCAATTTCGAGCGCTGGGTGAATCTGCGAAGCGGACATGAGCGCCACAACATCGCGTGAAGCGAAACCCGCTCGAGAACCGGGGACGATTCGCTACTTCCGTTGGTATATCTGTGGCCTGCTGCTCTATGCGACTACAGTAAATTACATCGATCGCGCAGTGCTTGGCATTCTCGAACCCACGATCGCGCGCGATCTGCACTGGAGCAACACCGATTACGGCACCATCAGCGCCGTGTTCCAGATTGGGTACGCGATCATGATGCCGGTGGCGGGCCGCCTGATCGATTGGCTCGGCCTCCGGCTCGGCTATTCATTGAGTACGCTCGTATGGAGCTTGTCCTCCATGGCACACGCTCTTGCCCGCACAACGGCCCAATTCGCGCTGGCGCGGCTCGGTTTGGGGCTGGGCGAAGCGGCCAATTTTCCTGCTTGCATCAAAGCGGTGGCCGACTGGTTTCCGCGGCGCGAACGGGCTCTCGCGACGGGCGTCTTCAACGGCGGGTCAAATCTGGGCGCGGTGCTCGCGCCTTTGCTGGTGCCAATTGTTACCGAGGCGTTCGGCTGGCGCTCCGCATTCGTATTTACCGGGTCGCTGAGCCTTTCGTGGGTGATCTTGTGGGTCCTGGTCTATCGCGAACCCGAAAATCATCCCAAACTTTCGCACGCAGAACTGGCGCTCATTCGCTCCGATCAGGAGGAGGCGGCCACTCGCTCAGTGCCGTATCGGCAGATCCTCGACAAGCGTGCCACTTGGGCGTTTTTGATCGGAAAGCTGCTCACTGATCCGGTGTGGTGGTTCTATTTATTCTGGCTGCCGGGATTTCTCAGCCATAACTACCATGTGGATCTGACGCATCTCGGAGCGCCGTTGATGTCGGTTTACGCGCTGTCCGCGGTCGGGTCCATCGCGGGGGGCTGGCTCTCTTCGCACTTACTGAAGCGCGGCTGGCGATTGGGAAAAGCGCGTAAAACGGCGATGCTGGTGTGTGCCTTGTGCGTCACGTGCGTAATGTTCGTTCCGCGCACGGCCGGAAGTTTGTGGCTTACAGTGATGCTGATCGGTATTGCGGCAGCGGCGCATCAGGGGTGGTCCGCGAATCTGTTTACGGTTGCGTCTGATTGTTTCCCGCGGTCGGCTGTAAGCTCTGTGGTGGGGCTCGGGGGCTTAGGGGGCGCTATTGGCGGCGCGGCCGCGCAGCGGGCGGTTGGCAGTTGGCTCGATTATTCGCAGGATGCCTACGGCCCGATCTTTTTGATTGCGGGCAGCATGTATCTGCTGGCGCTGTTGATGATTCAATTGCTGCTGCCGCGATTTCAGAGGGTCGCAATTTAGCGCTCAGCCTTAAGTTGCGGATGAAGCTCCATCTTTACCAGGCGTTCGCTATGCCTTACAATTCCCGCTTGCGCCCCATTCGTCCAGCAATCTTCATCGCTATTCTGCTTGGCCTCTGGCAGATTGCCGCCAACTGTTCGACCGTTCATATTTTGCCGGGACCGTGGGGCGTGGCAGGCGGCATCGTCGATCTCGTCAGGCACGGCTTGCTGCTGAAATATATAGTGGCGTCACTATTCCGCGTGACCTGGGGATTTGTGCTGGCCGTAGTGCTAGCGATTCCGCTAGGCCTGGCGATCGGCTGGTACCGCCGTGCCGAATTGGCGCTGAATCCAATTTTGCAGATTCTGCGCCCGATCTCCCCGCTCGCCTGGATTCCGATCGCAATCCTCTGGTTCGGGGTCGGAGACCTCGCCGCCATTTTTCTCATTTTTTTAGGCTGTTTCCTTCCGCTCCTGCTCACCACCATCAACGCTGTACGAAGTGTTCCGGCTGTGCACGTGAACGCCGGGCGGAACTTTGGCCTGGGTCCTGTTGCGTTGCTCTATCGAGTTTTGTATCCGGCGGTAATGCCGCAGTTAGTGGTCGGGCTGCGAATCACACTTGGCATTGCGTGGCTCGTGGTGGTTGCGGCGGAGATGATCGCCGTAAGTTCCGGTTTAGGATTCTTGATCATTGACGCGCGCAACGCCGGCAACCGCTACGATTTGGTGGTGGCGGGAATGGTGCTGATCGGCATTATCGGTTTGCTGCTGGACCGCGGGATCCGCTCGCTTGAAAGCGTAAAGTCGCTGCGCTGGAGCTATTCGGAGGAATGATGCCCATCGCCATGACACGTGTCGCAACCACGACAAAGCTGCTGATCGAGCATCTGAGTGTTACCTTCGGCGAGCCCGGAAACCTCACGCCTGTGCTCAACGACATCAATTTAGAAGTATCGGCAGGCGAGTTTGTGTGCCTCCTCGGGCCATCCGGATGCGGTAAATCAACCTTACTGAGTACACTTGCCGGATTTCTTTCACCGACCGCGGGCGAGGTCCGAATCGATGGCGAAATCGTTCGCGGACCCGATCCGCGCCGCATCTTTGTCTTCCAGGAACGCGGCGTTTTTCCGTGGCTCACAGTCGAAGGGAATATCGGGTTTGGATTGTTTAAGCTGCCCCGCGCCGAACGCGAACGCCGCATTGCGTATTACGTGACAATGGTCGGTTTGGAGGGATTCGAGAACACGTATCCGGCGGAACTGTCGGGCGGCATGAAGCAGCGGCTCGAAGTGGCGCGCGCGCTGGCCGTAAATCCCGACATGTTGTTTCTCGATGAGCCGTTCGGCGCGCTTGATTCCATTACCCGTCTGACCATGCGCGCGGAACTGCTGCGTATTTGGGAAGCCGAACGCAAAACCATTATTTTTGTCACGCACGATATTGACGAAGCCGTGCAACTGGCCGACCGCGTGGTAGTCATGAGTTCCCGGCCGGCGCGCATCCAGCAGGTGGTCGAAATCGATATCCCGCACCCGCGCGACATGAGTTCGCCGCGTTATCTACAACTGCGCGACGGCATCTTCGAGCAGATTGGACTGGCGCACCGCGTATGACAGCGAACAGCGCGCCTCGCACCTGGGAGAAATTCTGCTGGCCGCTTCTGGCGACCGCCCTGCTACTCGCGCTTTGGCACTTCGCAGTCATCTGGACCGCAACCAAAGTCTTCCCCTCGCCATTCGACGTCGCAAAGGGCCTCGCGGAGCTGCTGCGAAAAGGATTGCTTTGGCGCTACATCGGCGATTCATTGCGGCGCGTTGCAATTGGTTTCGGCGCTGCCGCGCTGCTTGGAATTCCCTTGGGACTGGCGCTCGGCTGGTATCCGGCAGCAAATCAGGTCGTGAACCCGGTGATGCAGGCGCTGCGACCGATCAGCCCGATCGCTTGGATTCCGGTGGCCATAATATTGTTCGGCGTGGGCGATCCGGCGGCAGTTTTTCTAATCTTTCTCGGGGCCTTTTTCCCCATCGTAGTCACTGCGGTCGATGGCGTTTCGAATGTTCCTGTAATGTATCGCCGGGCCGGGCGCAACTTCGGGCTCTCGCCGCAGCGGCTGCTCGCGAAGGTGCTGTTTCCGGCGGCGATTCCGCAGATGTTAGTCGGACTGCGCATTGCGTTCGGCATCGCTTGGTTGGTGGTTGTCGCGGCGGAAATGATCGCGGTCGATTCCGGGCTCGGCTATCTGGTGATCGATTCGCGAAATGCAGGTAAGCGTTATGACCTGGTAGTGGCGGCCATGTTGCTGATCGGAGTCATCGGCCTGGTGCTCGACAGCGCATTTCGAAGCCTTGAAAGAATTCGCGCCGTGCGCTGGGGATTCCGACGTGCCGCTTAAAGGCAAAGTCCTCGCGATTGCGGCAGCCTGGCTGGTGGTCGTCTCAGGCTTACATGCGTTCCTCAACGTCAATTGGGCGGCTGTACTGAACAGTTATCGTCCGCCTGCGAAACGTAAAATCATCGTCGCGTACATTCCGGTAACGTGTCAGCTTACGTGCCCTGTCACCGACTACATATCGAAATTCTCGGAAAACGGCGAAATGTTTTTGCCGCGCATGTTTCAGGGCTTCCCGGAAATGAAGGAAGCACTAATTTCGAATAAAGTGCAGGCGGCATTCATCGTCGCGCCAATGGCGATTGCGTTAAAAGCGCAGGGCGTGCCGATCAAAGTAGTGTATCTGGGCCATCGCTATGGCAGTGCTGTGGTTGTGCGGAAGAACGGGCCAATCAGGACGGTCGCCGATTTGCGAGGCCGCACAATTGCCATTCCGACGCGTTTTTCAGATGAACGGCTCATGTTGTTCCGCGCTATGAAAATATGGAACATCCCGCCGCACGAAGTTAAGATGGTCGAAATGGCTCCGCCAGACGTCTCGGGTGCGCTCGCGGCAGGAGCAATTGACGGATTTGCGATGGGTGAACCGTTCCCTTCCCAAGCCGAACTCGCGGGCTATGGACGCGTGTTATTTCAAGCGCGTGATTATTGGCCCGATTACATGTCCTGCATCTTGATCGTGCGCCAGGATTTGATCGATACTCGGCCCGACGTTGTTCAGGTTTTGGTGGATGGGATCGCGCGCTCGGGTCTATGGCTTGATAAGAGCAAGCCGAACCGCGAAGACGCTGCCGATTTCGTGGGGCGCTTTTATTACCACCAGCGCCCCGGGCTGTTACGGTGGGCTTTGACTCATCCGATGGATCGGGTAATGTACAGTCCGCTCGCCCCGCGTAAGGCCGATTTCGACCTGGTGCGCGACATGATGATAGAAACTGGCGTCCTTAACAGGAAGATCGAGTTTTCCGAATATACGGACACGCGCTTTGCGGATCACGCAAGGATCGAAACGGCGTGGAAATATCAACCCGGCGTAGCAGTGGCGCGGTAAAGCATGACTCGCTGCAAATGGGTGAACGATGATCCGCTGATGATTGCGTATCACGATACCGAATGGGGCGTGCCGCTGCATGATGACCAGGGGCTCTTCGAATTTCTAATTCTCGAGGGAGCGCAAGCCGGGTTGAGCTGGTCCACCATTCTCAAAAAACGCGAGGGCTACCGCGCGGCGTTTCACCGTTTCGATCCGCAAAAAGTGGCGGCTTACGATGAAGAAAACATCGCCGAATTGCTGGCGAATGCGGCCATTGTGAGGAACCGGGCGAAAATTCGCTCCGCGGTGAACAATGCGCGCGCCTTTCTCGAGGTGCAGAAGGAATTCGGTACATTCGACCGGTACATCTGGCAATTTACCGCGGCCAAGCCTATTCGGAACCGTTTGAAAACGTCGGATCAGATCCCATCGCGCTCCCCCGAATCCGATGCCATGAGCAAAGACCTCGCCCGGCGCGGATTCAAATTCGCCGGTACCACCATTTGTTACGCCTTTATGCAGGCTACCGGCATGGTGGATGATCATCTCGAAAGCTGCTTCCGCCATTCGGCCTAGCAAACGGCTCGATGAAAGGGCTTACAAATTTCTCTTGTGGCGATTCTAATGCTGTGATACTATCATCCACAGTTTAGGTTCAGTCTTGATCATGGGAGGACTGTATGCCACGTAGGCATCGTCTAGCTTCGTATTGTCTTTCGCTTCTGTTTTTCTGCGCTATGGCGTTCGGCCAGCGCGACCTCGGTACCGTCAGCGGCACCATAACCGACGCATCGGGCGCGGCCGTGCCGAATGCCAAGATCACGTTAGTCAATGACGCCACCGGCGTCGTCAATAACGGCCAAACGAACAGCGATGGCGTTTACAATATGCCCGCTTTGACACCGGGCACGTACACGCTGACGGTCGAGGCTTCGGGTTTCCAAAAGGCGCAGCAGAAGAACATCATTGTGAACCCGGGCCAGCCGATCGCGGTGAATTTGCCGCTACAAGTCGGCAATGCGAGCGTAACGGTGGATGTCACCGCCGCTGCTCCTTTGCTGCAGACGGAAACGCCAGCCATTGGAACATCGCTGAATTCTGCGCAAATAAGTGAGGCGCCGCTCGGGGGCCAGCGCACGTTCACGTATTTGGCGCGGTTGTCGCCCGGCGTAGTGCCCGCTGAACCCGGCGCCCGCGATGCGCTAGGCGGTGGCTTCTCGGCCAACGGCGTACGTTCCACCGGCGAAAACAACTTCCTGTTAAACGGCGTTGATAACAACGTCAACGTCATCGACTTCATCAATCAAACGGCCTTTCGTTATCGGCCCGTCAGTCGAAGCCATAGGCGACATGCAGGTGATTACCAACGGTGCCAGCGCTGAATACGGACGGGCCGCCGGCGGGGTCCTCGACGTGACTCTGAAATCGGGCACGAACCAAGTCCACGGCGTGCTATTCGAAATTTTGCAGAACACCGTGCTCGACGCCAATCGCTGGGAAAATAATCTCGCTGGTAAACCGCGCAATCCTTTCAAACAAAATCAATTTGGCGCCGCGATCGGCGGGCCGATCATCAAGAACAAGCTGTTCATCTTCGGCGATTACCAGGGAACTCGCATTGCGACCGCGGGCGGGTCGATTCAGAATCTGGGATACGGCGGGTTCTATACGATTCCTACCCAGGCTATGCTCGGCGGCGATTTCTCGAATTTGCTCGGCAAATCGATCGGCATCGTCAATGGCCAGAACATATTGCAGAACGAGTTGTTTAATCCAGCCAGTACGTCTTGCCTCAGCGGCTGCGTACCCGGCACGCTTACCGCATTAGCCGGCGCAACTCCGAATTATACCCGCAATCCGTATCCTGGCAATAGAATTCCGATTACGGCCAGATGGATCCGGCCGCGATGAAGATCGCCAGCTACTATCCGGCGCCCAACCAGCCGTTTCTAAATAACACTTATCCGCAAAACGACTATTACACAGTCACACCAGGTCAGCTCAACCAGGACCAGGGCGATGGACGCGTGGATTACCGATTGAACGATGCCAACAGTATTTTCGGAGCGGTGAGCTGGTCGAATACCGCCAAAACCAGTGTTCAACCGTTCGCAGGCCCAATTGGGGACAACGGTAACTTCAACGGCATAGGCGAAACGGATCTGGGCCGGAACGGGATGATTAGCTGGACGCATATCGCTTCTCCCACTCTGGTGAACGAAGCGCGCGTTGGTTTCACTCGCCTGGTAACGGCTCGCACGCAAGCCAACGCCAATACCGATGAATTCTCAGCGGTGGGAATCGGGGGCTACAACCCGACTCACGCGGCCAGTTTGAACGGCGGCATCCCGCAGATTGGCTTGGGGCGTTACAGCACCATCGGCGCGGGCGACTGGTTGCCGACAAAAGAATACAACAACGAATGGGACCTGATCGATAACATCTCGGTAACCAAAGGCAATCATTCCTTTAAGTTCGGAGCAGAGTTTCGCGAGCTGCATTTCCCATTCTTCCAGGTGCCGTATCCCCACGGCGAAATGAATTTCTCACGCACGGAAACTGCCTACCCGACGAATGTGAAGGATGCGGGCGGCCAAAATGGCACGTATAGCGCAGATACCGGCGACGAACTGGCTTCGTTCTTGCTGGGCGCGATCGATAACGGTCAGATCTCGACCACAAATTTCATCTCCTCGACCAAGAAAGCAATCGCCTTCTACGGGCAGGATTCCTTCAAGGTAACTCCCAAACTGACTTTGAACCTCGGCGTGCGGTATGAGCTGTTTTCGCCGATAGGCGAGCAGTTCTCGCGGCAATCGAATTACGTGCTGCAGGATTCGACGCTTTACATTCCCGCGGGCCCGAATCAAAATACACCCTTGCCGCCCAATTTCAACACGCCCGCGAGTATCAACGGTATTCAGTTTCCGGCTCTGTTTCCCAACGTAAAGGTGTCACGCGGCCAGGTTGGACCGTATTTGATTCCATGGGATAAGACCGATATCGGTCCTCGTGTCGGCTTTGCTTACAACCCTTGGCAGAAAACAGTGTTCCGCGGCTTTTATGGGATCTTCTACGGCGGCGAGGAGAACCAGGGCGGCAATCCGAATCGCGGGGAATCGGCGCCTTTCAACGTGTCCCCGCAGTTGAACCGTCCCGGCGGTGTCACCGAGTTCCAACCGGATCCGTTCTTCGCGGGCGGCGCTCCCACGGGCGGGGTCACTTATGGTTACCCGCTGAACGTCTTCAACGGATTTCCGGTCTCTTCGTTACAATTCCGCAGCGTCGCCACGGACTTCCGAAATCCCATGGTGAATGAGTGGAATTTGTCGGTGCAACATGAATTGCCGGGACAGATGGCTTTAGAAGTTGGTTATGAAGGCAACCATCAGTCCCATCAGTTGTTGCAGCCGGACTTCAACTTCTGTCCGACTATTTTCACAACCAACCCCGCTATAACTTGTAACGCGCTACGGTTCCAACCGGACGTGGGCAGCATTTCCGGTACGGCTACTTTCGGCTTCGGAAACTATGAGGCTATGACCGCATCCCTCCGTAAACGCCTCAGCAGCGGCCTCCAGTTCCAAGCCGCGTACACATATGGCCATGCGCTGGCCAACAGTGGAACCACACTTTCCGGTTCGAATGGGCTTGGCAATATCGACCCAACGAACTACAACAAGTCGTACACCAACGCGTCCTGGGATATCCGGCATAACCTTACAACCGCGTTCAATTACGAAATCCCCTTCGGCCGTGGCAAGCAATATGGTGCGAGCCTGAACAAAGTTGTGCAAAGCTTGGCCGGTAACTGGCAAGTAAACGGAATTCTGACCCTGCGAACCGGAGTTCCTTACACGATTACCGGAAGCGGCTGCCAGATTGTGAGTGACGGCGCTTTCTGCGGCACGGATCTAGTTGGCCCAGGGGGTCCAAATGCAGTGCCGGCAGGCGGACGCACTCCTAACGAGTGGTTTAACACCGCGAACTTAGCACCGGCAGCTCCGCTCACCCAAGGGCAAGTCGGTCTGCAGACCAATTACGGGCCTCCGAACCGCACGCTCGACTTCTCCATCTTCAAGAGCTTCAATTTCACGGAGAGGTTTGCGTTACAGTTTCGGGCGGAAGGCACGAACATCGCCAACACGCCGCAATACAACCCGCCCGATAGCGCATTTACCGACGCGAAGTTCGGCCAGATCACCAGTACGCTTCCAGGCACCGAGCGGCACATCCAATTCCAACTGCGCTTGCAGTTCTAGAATCGCTCCTTCGTTCCAAACAAACGGCTGCGGTGCTTCGGCACAGCAGCCGTTTGTGTTTTATGTTGATAGTTGCTCTTTGTCCTCTGGCTTTGTCTCTTAGCGGCCGATCCGAACCAGGCAAAGGCTCTTCTCCAAAAAGGATTGATCGCCCTGCAGCACGGAGAGCTCAGTGAAGCACGCTCCTCGCTGGAGCAGGCTTCGCAAGCCGATCCGCAGAATCCTTATATTTGGAGTTCGCTCGCGGAAACATACCTACGCATGGGCGAGTTGCCGAAATCCGAGACGGCGGCGGGCAAAGCGGAACAAACAGGCGGAAAGAATCCGGTCGTGATTCACGCGCTCGGCTTGTATTCGTTTCATTACGCCCAGCTTCTTTTGCGGAAACAGGATTTTACGCACGCGGCCGACGTGCTGAGCCGAGCCTTAAAGCAGGATCCGCGGAACGCGCAGCTGGTGTTGGCCCTCGGCGTGGCCCGTTATGGACAGCGGCGCTTCGATGAAGCTATCAGTTCCTTTCTGCAGGTAGTTCAAATCGACCCGAAAATCGAGCAGCCCTATGTCTTTCTCGGCAAGATGCTTGATCAGGCCGGCCCCCATTTAGCCGAGATCACGAAAGGCTGCGAAGCCTGGGAATCCGCGGAGCCGCAGAACCCGCAAGCCGCCCTGGTGCTCGCGAAAGTGCTGCTGGCGGGCGATCCACAGAGCGGACCTGCGGCGGATTTGCTGCGGAAATCGATTGCGCTGGATCCGAATAACTGGGAGTCGCATTACGAACTTGGTGTGCTGCTTGCCGGTAGGCACGATTACCGGAACGCTGCGGCGGAATTGGAGCGGAGTATTGAACTGAACGGCAAAGAAGCCATGCCCCATTACCATTTGGCCCGTGTCTACGATCGCCTGGGCGAACCGGATCGCGCGAAGGCCGAACGTGCCATTCATCAAGAGCTAACTGGAGCTCCGTAGAAAGCCGTGCGCCTGTCGGCAGGTCGCTCGAAGGTCCTCAGGCACAGGTATTCCGCCTGAGGCCTGCAACCTGCGAACCTGGTGGGGAGCGTCAGCGGGAGCGCGTTAAGATTCGGAAGACCTCCATGCCTATCTCTCGCCGCTCGGCTCTGAACATCCTGACAGCCGGATCCGGTGTCTGCCTGCTTCGCGGTATCGGCAGCGCTGCGGAATCTGCGCCGCTTCCACCATCGATCGCGGCACTGTCCTCGCTCCGGGGGCAGGCAAAACCGATCACCGTCGGCGAACGCCGGGAACGAATCGCACGAGCGCAGGAATTGATGAGCGCGCACCATCTCAGCGCTATTTTTCTCGCGGGCGGAACTTCGCTTGCCTACTTCACCGGCATTCGCTGGGGCAATAGCGAGCGTCTCTTCGCCTGCGTGATCCCGGCCAGGGGGAGAGCCTTCTGCGTCTGTCCTGCTTTCGAGGAAGGCCGCGCCCGCGAACAGTTAAACAAAGGACCGCTCGAAGATGCGGAGGTCCTGACCTGGCAGGAAGATCAAAGTCCATACCGGCTGGTAGCCGCGGGGTTGCGCTCGCTCGGAGCGGCTACCGGCGTTCTGGGGGTCGAAGAGCGAACGCCATTTGTCTTCAGCGACGGAGTCGCAAACGCCGCACCGGGGCTGCATCTCACTTCTGCTACCCCGGTCACCGCAGGTTGCCGCATGATCAAGAGCCCGCACGAGCTTGCGCTTATGCAACTCGCGAACGACGCGACGCTCAAGGTCTATGAATCGGTCTACCATGCCCTGGAGCCTGGCATGACTCAGGAGGACGCGGAACGCCTGATCGCTGCCGCCTATGCCCGCGTCGGCTTTCGCGGGGAAGCAAGCGTCGAAGTAGCCGAGTACAGCGCTCTTCCGCACGGCTCGTCCACGCCGCAAACCATTCGCGAGAACGGCATCGTGATGATTGATGATGGCTGCCTCGTCGAAGGATACAACTCCGACATCACGCGGACGTTCGTGCTCGGCAAACCAACGGACAAAATGCGGCGCGTTTTTGACATCGTCCACCGCGCGCAGCAAGCGGCGCTTGCGGCAGCCCGGCCCGGCATCGAATGCCAAACCGTCGATGCGGCCGCACGCAAAGTGATCTCAGATGCCGGGTTCGGCCCCGGTTACAAATATTTCTCCCACCGCGTGGGTCATGGCATAGGCATGGACGGTCACGAGTGGCCCTACCTGGTCAAAGGCAACATGCTTGCTCTACAGCCGCACATGACCTTTAGCGACGAGCCCGGCATTTATTTGCGCGGTGAGTTTGGTATGCGCCTCGAAGACGACATGTACCTCACGGAATCAGCAGCGAAATTATTCACTCCGCAAAGTCCGTCCCTTGAACACCCCTTCGCCTGAATCCCCGGAGCGCTTATTCTTCGCGCAACGCCCTATTAGGGTCAATCCGCGAAGCGCGCCGCGCCGGCGCGTAAGCCGCCAACAAGGCGACCCCTAAGAGCGGAACAACAACGGCCAGAAACAGCGCCGGATTCATGGGGCCCACCGAAAGTATAAAGGTCGATCTCACCAGACGGGAAGCGGCAGCCCCGAGCGCCAGGCCTACCAGCGTTCCCGAAATCGCCAGGATGAAACCCTGTCGTAAGATCATTTGCAAAACTCCGCGCTGGTCCGCTCCGATCGCCATGCGGATTCCGATCTCGCGGGTACGGCGGCTCACCGAATACGAGATCAGTCCATATAGCCCGATCACGGCCAGCGCCAGTGCCATCAAGCCCATGCCCGCCACCGCTTCAACGATGATGTTCGGCGTTTGAATCGCACGCTCGGTGAACATATCTCGCATCGTGTGCGCGTCGAAGGCGGCGACGTTTGGATCAATTCCATGTACGATGCGCCGCAAAATTGGCGCCAGTGTCGAAGCGTCCCGCGACGGCGATTCGGCGATCAGGGTCATCGCGCTCTGCTCATTTTGCGAGAACGGCAGATACAGAAAAGCCGTCGGCGACTCGCTGATCCAGAAATATTTTGCATCCCGCGCAATGCCCACCACCTGTACTAACGGCCCCTTGGCATCCTGCAGGTGAAACCGTTTACCGATCGCATCCTGATGCGGCCAGAAGCGGTTTGCGAGATGCTCGTTGACTACCGCAATGCGCGGCGAATCCGGCTTGTCGGAACTCAGGAATCCCCGCCCGCGCAAGATCGGAATGCGCATGGTTTGGAAGTAGCCGTCGCTCACCGCGGAATAGAGAATCGAGGGCGCTTGCTCGCCTCGCGCTACGGCATGCCCTTCCGGCACCACGTTCTTGCCATCGCCATTGAAGCTGAAGGGAATGAACGAGGCAAGAACAGCCGACCGGACACCGGCAGTCGAGCGCGTTCTATCCAGAAGCTGCTTATAGAAGTCTCTGTTCTGGGCCGTATTGTAGTGCGCCATCTGCGAATCGAAGCTCATTAAGAAGAGATGATCAGTTTGGAATCCGGGTCCCCGCGCGAGTTCGCTGCGGAAGCCGAGAAAGATTACGGTCGAGACGATCAACAGCGCGGCGGAAATCGCCAATTGCGAAGAGACGAGCACATTCCGTCCCCATAGCCGGCTCTTCCGCGCGCCATCCGTGTCACGCGCTCTCAAGGCGGAGACTACGTCCGATCGAGAGCTGCGCCAGGCGGGCATGAGGCCAAAGAGAAATGTGCTTCCGATCGCTACAATCAGCGTGAACAACAAAACCCGCGAATCCAAACTGATGCCGAACGAGATGGGTATATCGCTCGGGATGGGAATACTGGCAAACAATCTCATGCCGGCCAGCGCAATGGCTATCCCGAGAGCTCCACCGCACACCGCCAGTACGAGATTTTCGAGAAAGAGCTGCCGGATCAATTGCCAGCGTGCCGCGCCCACCGCTAGCCGCACTGCAATTTCGCGTCCCCGCACAGTAGAGCGGCTCAATAACAGACCGGCTACATTCGCGCAGGCCACCAGCAAAACACAGAGAGCGAGCAACGCCAGCATCTCCACCAATCCCGTATCCGGCGGCGACTGCTCCATTCGCATAGCAAGCTCGGTCGCGACGCGAATTTTCTGGTCGCGCGGTTCCGAAGAATACGTCTTCCGCAGAACCTGGGCGATGGCGCCTAAATCGGCAGCAGCTTGTGCCTTCGTGGTACCCGCTTCGAGACGTCCTTTAACGACCAGCCAGCGAGCCTCACGCTTGTGCAGGTTATCGGTCCCGGAGAGCGCTGGGGACATCGCGAGCGGCACAAACAGCGCTGGCCTTAAGAATTGGTCCATGCCGGTGAAGGCCGCGGGCGCGACCCCGACCACAGTGAAATCGATGCCATTCAGACGGATCTTCGATCCAATCGCGGAGGCGGTTCCAGCGAGATGGGCAAGCCAAAAAGCGTGACTCACTACCGCGACCGGATTCCGCCCTGGCGTTCCATCCTCTTCGGCCCGGAATCCGCGTCCTAGCTTAGGATCCACGCCCAAAACATCGAAGAAGTTACCGGAAACAAACGCGCCATACTGCATCTCCGGCACGACCGACCGGTTCGCCGCGTATCCAAATTGTTCGTATTGATAAGCGATCAACCCGTCAAAGGTGCGGTTTTTATCGCGGAAGTCGACGTAATCGGGATACGATATTGCGCTATCCGCATCCGAAGCTCCAACTCCCGACCGTACCGTGACAACGCCGCTCGGCTTCATCACGGGCAACGGGCGCAACAGCAATGCGTCGGCGAAACTGAAGATCGCCGAATTGGCGCCGATGCCAATGGCGAGCGAACAGATCGCCACGGCAGTAAATGCCGGATTTTTCGATAACATCCTTGCCGCGTACTTCAAGTCTGTCAGCACGCGAGTCTGCGGAGCAATTGAAAAGCCATCCGAAGACAGCGCGCAATCAACGGCTTACAGTTTCCGTGCAGTGAAATTTCTGTTCGAAATTGGAACTCGCGGTGGTGAAATCGAAACAGCTGTTATCGATCTTGCGCGGAGTGCCGCTTCTGCCGTTGCGGCACCCGCGCATCGGCCTACGTGACCTTCCAGCCTTTTCTTGGCGTGGGTTTCAGCAAGTCATTCGCTTCTGAGTTGTTCGTGATCTTCATCTTTTCGGCATCCCATTCGAGCCGGCATTTTAGCCTTGTTGCGATCGCCCCAAGTGCAATCCATTCCGTGAAGGGCGCCGATACGCTGAAATTCGAACACGCTGGCGTGCCGCCTTTGCAAGCCCGAATCCAATCCCGGTAATGCCCGGGCGAGCGCGGCAGCACTTCTGGCGGGAATTCGTAATCACGCATTTTCTCAACGGGCAGCAGGCGCGTATTTTCCCCGTACGTCCCAGTCGTGATCATGCCTTTGCTTCCTACGAACAGACTGCCATTGGTGCCCTCGCCAATCTTACTCATCCATTTTGCAAGTTCCTGATCGTGGTGCGACATGTTCGTTGGCTCGCGGCGTTCCTGATGCGGTTCGGGAGGCGGCGCCGGTTTAGGCGAAAAGAATTGATCGGTGAATACTTCGCCGATGATTTGCCGTTCCCTCGGTTGGACTTTCGATTCTGCGCTGCCCACGCGATTGTCGGGCAGATCGCCCAAAATCTGATCCTTCGGAGCGTTCGGAAACGTGGGCTGATCCTCGCGCATTGCGTCATACCAGAAGATCTTTACGGGCGGCATGGGGCCGCGGGCAGGGAAGTCGAAACGCACCGCCGATTTTGCCGGAAAGAACATGTCGCTCCGTCCTTCGAGGTTGATGCATTCGACGCTGGTCGGAGCCGTAAGTCGGAGCGCCATATTTGGTGCGCCAAGGATATGACAAGCCATGTCGCCGAGCGCTCCGGACCCGAAGTCAAAAAAGCCGCGCCAGGTGAAGGGCAGATAGGCGTCGCTATAATCGCGCTCTTTGGCAATGCCGAGCCACAGGTCCCAATCGAGCGTCGACGGGACGGGCATCGCTGTCGGTGCCGGCAGCGCGCCTTGCGGCCACACCGGGCGATTAGTCCACGCATGCACTTCGGTCACGTCGCCGATTTCGCCGGACCAGATCATTTCGGCACACTGCCGAGTTCCCTCGTTCGAATAGCCTTGGTTCCCCATCTGTGTCGCTACGCCGTACTTGTCGGCCGCGCGCAGCAGTTCCCGGCACTCCCAGACGGTGTGCGCGAGCGGCTTTTGCACATACACATGTTTGCCGAGCGACATCGCATGGATCGCTGCCGTGGCATGCATATGATCGGGAATAGTCACGATAACCGCGTCGAAATTGTTCCCCTGTTTGTCGAGCATCTCCCGGAAGTCTTTGAACTTCGGTACATTCGGAAACCGGCTAAACGTCCGCGCGGCATTCTTGTCGTCCACATCGCAGAGTGCCACTATATTTTCGGTTCTCGCGCACGCAGCGATGTCGCTCTGCGCCTTACCGCCCGCGCCAATGGACGCAATGTTCAACTTCTCGTTAGGAGATTTATAGCCTAACGACTTGAGCGAGGGTTCGCTTCCAAACCCCGCCAGCGGAACCGCTCCTGCCAGCAAGCTTCCAAAAAAGAAATATCGTCTCGATACGCCGTCTGATTTCATGGTTTCAGCTAAAATAGCTCCCTTCGAATCATATCTCTCGCCAGTGACGCAAACGTTTGGCCTGCGCTACCTGGCAGTTGCGGAGTCCAGTTTCCTCGTGTACGCGCCGCGCTGCCTTGCCTGAATTGTTCCGCGGCGCCCAACTCGCGATTCCATTTGATTACCGTGAAAGTTTTATGGTGAAAGTTTTCATCTGCCCGGATTCCAACTGCAATTCGCTCCCACGTTCGACGATCGCCATAGCGGTGTCGGAATCGTCGCGCTGGCCCTCGGGCACTGAGGACTGAGCGGCTATTCGATATTTACCGGGCCGCACACCCGAGTTAAATGAATATTCCCCTTTCTCGTCAGTTTGAACATGTAAGAGGCGCGCCCCATCATCGGGTACAAGAAATACTGTGGCGTCCAGCACGGGCGTATTTTCCTCCGTCACGACTGAGCCACGTAATACGGCGCCATCGTTTGCTAACGTAATTTGTACATCGCCATCGCCCGGGAACAGACCGCGTATCAGGACGTTTCTGCCGTTCTGGGATGCTTCGGCGACGCAATAGCCGGTGGGCACATTGATAACCTTCAGCCGATACTCGCCACGTACCATGATAGTGTTCGAGAACTTTCCGTCCGGTTGCACAGGTATAAATTGAGTGAACGGAAGTTCCAGTCCCAACGGGGCAAGCACAAGGGTGATGCCAGACAAAGCTACTCCGTTCTGGGCTTGAGCTAGTCTAATCGCGCCAGAAACGGTACCGATGCCGAGGGGTTCCACCGTACCCATATCGACTGAGCCTTTACTCAGGTCTGCCGTTTCCGCCTGTGCGGCGGTAACTCGCCAAAGACCGTCCTGCTCAGTAATGCGATTCATCTGGAGCGTATATTCTCCTCTCGCTAAACCACAAACTTGATACGCGTTATTAGGACGTAAGCTGGGTGCCACGGCCAATTGCGGACCATTCGTGAGCAATCGGTTTTCTATTGATCCGGAGATATGACCGCCCGAGAATTCCTGGCCAACCGTGAAGGCGAGGCAAGCAGCGGGTTTAAATGACGCGCCAATCTCCAAATTCGTGAGTTCCTGATCGACGTTCAGGTCCAGCACCAAGGCAGACTCAAAATCTGGGCCTGCAGGATAAAAAGTTGTTCGCATGCTAGCCGCTTGCAGTTCGGGCAGTGGAGTTGACCGCGTTTCGAATAACAATATCTTAGGCGTTGCTGCCAAAACATACTTGCCGTGTGCTAGATACGGAATGCGAAACTCACCACGGTCGTTGGTACGGTCTCCGCCGCGTTCCGATAAGTGAACCACACCGCTCTGATCGCGCCGAACCGAAAGCGCGCGGACAATAGCGCCCTTTACCGGACGTTTCGCTCGATCGACAACTCGCCCTGCGAGCACCGCTCCCCTGGGAATGTGAATGTCAAAAACGATCTTTTCCCCCGCTTCCAGGTTGAGAGTGTGGGGTGACACATCAGGGAGGTTGTCCTTCCGTTGTATGATCATTGTGTACTGACCGGGCTTAGTTCCGCTGAGATGATATTCTCCGCGTCCGTCAGTTTTTGTCCAAACGCTTATCTCTACTCCGGACGCGAGTTGAACCATGATTCCTTTGACCGGTCCCTGATCCGAAGTCACTGCGCCCGATAACTCCCATACCTGGCCGGCGCCAGCTTCATAAATCCCGCCGTACAGCGTAAGGAAGAGCAATAAGAGTTTCATCGAGATTAGCGCAGAGTCAACACAAGATTCTCGACATGCTCCTGAGCGTAGCCAATGGTAACCACTGGAGCATCGGCCGATGCACGGGAAGAAAAATTAGCAGCCGAGTAAAAATCCGCAAATGCCAACACAGAGTAAGATCCTGCTGGCACATTCGTAAAAACGAAATGCCCTTTGTCCACCTGCACCACGCGTCGAATACGGCTTTGCCCCGAACCCAGCAATAGAACGTACCCTTGTGGTAACGAACCAGCGCCCCCATTTACAGCGCCTGAGATCTCTCCCTTTATCGCCGTGAACAATAGCTCCAGGCTAGAGTTTTCGGCAGCCAGGTGAACCGGCTGATCTCCGCGAGTGACCAGATTCCCATTTCGGATGCTGATTAACTCACATGAATTGGGGTATGTTGGAACAACGAACCGATAAGATCCGGCCGGTAGTGGACGCCAGGATACTTGATAATTTGAGCTCACCGCGCTCATCCATAAGCCAGGCCAACCATCGTCCGAGCGCACAGCCATTCGATCAGGGGCGTAGCAGAAATCTGAGGCTTTCGTCGCACTGATGTGTCCCGTTATCGTCGCTGTGGGAGTTAGCTGCATCTCTATCCTGCCCTCAGCGCCTGTTAACGATATTGGAGCGATAGCAGCCCTCCGGATACCCACGGGGAATTCATTCGTCGAAGGCCAGTCGACTGCGGGCGTCCATCCTGCGACGAAATAACTGCCAACCGGGATGTTGTCGAACTGGAAGTTTCCGTTGTTGTCGGTAAAGCTCTGATCGACCGGAGAAACGAAACCATTGCTCGAAAACAACATGACAGTCGCATGACATATTTGGCCAGGCCGGCAGGCATTCAGAACAGTTCCCGTTATCTTCGATCTGGTGCTTGCGTTGAGGTCTACTACAAGATTGATCGATTCCGCGCTTTGACCGGGTTTGAGATCGAGGAATTGAGCTTGTCTTTAATCACGCGCTCCCAAGAACGTGGTGAAAAACGGAGGTGTGGTCGTGTCTTCACCGCTTGGAACAGCAGCAACAGAGTATCGGCCCGGAGAAAGTCCAAACAGCCGATAGACCCCTCGGTCGTCGGTGCGTCCTCCCTGATCGACCGGTTGAATCCACTTGTTGCTGGAATTGCCCGCTAGAACAACCACTTTTGCCGCCTGAATGGGGTTCCCTTGCTCGTCCGTAACAACGCCGGATATCGAACAGGACGATACCAGATGCAAAACGATATCATGCCCGTTGACCTCAACCACATGACAGCCGCTTTTAATCATGTCACCTTCAACGCGGTTGACACCAACGTCGACAGCGCCACTTATGGACGGTTGACTGGCGACCACTTGCCGCGCAATATCCAGCTTGGGCTTAAGTTGTATTTCTGATATGGAGCGACCTGTCAAGTGTCACGTAAACCCGAGGTAAACGCGATCCGGAAATGCTCGTAAGAGGATTTCCGGGAGCATGAGAATCAGCAGCAGCAGCACGGGAGGCAGAGAGGAGCGAATGCGACGGTTGATCACTCTGATATCCGCGGGTCGGAACCGCACAATCGTGATCCGTCGGGAGCTGCCTCGGACTAAGGACGCGAGTTGGGGCGCAAGGCCGTATCGCATAAAACGTCGGAGGGTTCTCCTTACCGTGAGCCCCTCGGCTGCCACCGGTGCTGCTGCTAAAACGTGCAAGAGTCTTTTCTCAGGCAGCTTGCCGCTGCGGTTGTGGTTCGGTTTTGACGGCAATGGCCCAGGCGAAGCCCAAAAGCTCACGAGCAATCGCGGTGACGATTTGCGGTTTGTTTTTGCCGCCGGCCGCGAGCTTCTTGTAGCGGGTACACAAACGCCACTGCGCCTTCCAGGCGATATCTTTGATTTGCTGATCGAGACCCTGTTGTCGTTTCAACAGAAAGCCGCCGACCCACGGTTTATGCTGATAAGCCCAGGCCGCTTCGACCATCACGCGTCGCAAATGGGCATTGCCGGTCTTGGTAATGCCGCCCCGTTGGATGCGATTGCCGCTGGAGTACTCACTCGAGACCAGGCCGCTGTAGCTCATCAGTTGACGGGGATTCTGGAATCGGCTCAGCGAACCGGTTTCGGCCACAATCGTCACAGCCGTCATCTGGGCAACGCCGCGCAAAGCTTGCAGGGCGGCAATTACGGAACGAATCTGCTCGGGCGCCGTGGCAATGGCTTGCTCGATTGCCTTCTCCAGTCGAGCGATCCGTTCCCCGGCATGATGCACTTCGTGAACGTAGTCCAGCCGCGTGGCTTCCAGCGCCGGCTGGTCGAAATGAACATGGGTGTTCAACCAGGTCATGTACTTTGCGGTCCACTTCTTTTTGATATCGGCAGGCGCTTGGGCTCCGTGCCGCAGCAGAAACTTTCCCAGCCGTTGACGAGCGCGATGCTGATCCTGCTTGGCGTCTTCGCGCGCTCGTACCAGATCGCGCAGCGCTTCGTGCGCCGCGTCCGGCACCCACACCGCAGTCAGATCGCCGTTCCGGTAACAACGCGCCAGTTTCTCGGCATCGCGCCGGTCGGTCTTGACCCGATCGCCCGCCTTGGCCGGCACCAGCGACGGCGCAATGACTTCACAGCTCACACCCAACTGTGTCAACTGCCAATACAAAACATATCCGGTCGGACCCGCTTCATAACACGCTTTCAGTTGCTTCGCCGGACCGAGCTTCGCAACCAGCTTGCGAATCGCCGGCAGGCTGTTGGGAATCACTCCCAGCGAGCGAACCTCCCCGTTCGGCTCCGCCACAGCCACTGCGATCGTACCGGCATGGACATCCAATCCAATAAAACGTATCTTAGACATGCGGCCAATTCCTTTCGTATGCGGCTCTGCGCCGCTGGTTTCAACTCTTCGCAGCGTAACCCGCGCTACTGCGAAGGATTGGTCGCTCCATTTTGACTAAGCTGATTCCGAGCCGAAAGCGTAAGCGACCAGGGCCTTTCCCGAACCAACTCAAGGCCCGCTACCATCTAATTAGCGGGCCTTTTCCCATGCTCACCACCCCCACCCTGACCGAAGAAATCCTCGACCTGAAAACTCAGCGAAAAGCCACCATCCTGGCCCACCACTATCAGGACGCCGAAATTCAGGAAGCCGCCGATCACATCGGCGACAGCCTCGAGCTCGCCCGCATCGCCCAGAAGTTCTCCGGCGACACTATCGTCTTCTGCGGCGTGAAATTCATGGCCGAGACCGCCAAAGTCCTCAATCCCGAGCGCACCGTCGTCCTGCCCGATATTCACGCCGGCTGCAGCCTGGTCGATAGCTGCCCCGCCGAAGGCGTCCGAGCCTTCCGCCGCAGAAATCCCGATCACGTGATCGTCAGCTATATCAACACTTCCGTCGAGGTCAAAGCCGAAAGCGACATCCTCTGTACCTCCCGCAACGCCGTCGCAATTGTAAATTCCATCCCCGCCGAAAAGCCCATCCTCTTCCTGCCCGATATCAATCTCGGCAACTACGTGAAGCAGCAAACCGGCCGGCAAAATATGCAAATCTGGCAAGGCGCTTGCATCGTCCACGCGACTTTTCCCGCCCGCCGCCTCGCCGCCGCCCGCGCCGAACATCCCGAACGCTCTCGTCGCCTCCCATCCTGAGTGCCCGAGCGACGTCCTCCGCATCTCCGACTTCATCGGCTCCACCTCCGCCATCATCCACTGGTGCACCGCGCAATCCGCCGATGAATTCATCGTCATGACCGAAAGCGGCGTCCGCTACTCGCTTGAAAAATCAGCCCCGGCAAGAAGTTCTACTTCGTAGCCAACGAAAATTGCAATTGCAGCGAATGCCCCTACATGAAGATGAACACGCTTGAAAAAGTGCGCGATTGCCTGGCGGATTATCCCCCGCATTGAACTTGCCCCCGAGTTGATGCGAACGCGCCCGCCTGCCGATCGAGCGTATGCTGGCGGTGAGATAACGCTTTGCAACCCGTAGTCGATACCTTCGGCCGCATCCACTCCGATCTCCGCATCAGTGTCACCGACCGCTGCAATATCCGCTGTTTCTACTGCATGCCCGAAGATGCCGCGGAATTCACGCCTCGCTCTGCGCTCCTCACCTTCGACCAGATCGCCCGTTTCGCCCGCACTGCCGCCCGTCTTGGCTTTCGCAAACTGCGCCTGACCGGAGGCGAGCCGCTCCTGCGCCCCCGCCTGCCGCGAGCTCATCGAACAGCTCAGCGCCATCGGCGGCATCGAGGACCTGGCCCTCACCACCAACGCCGTCCTCCTCGAGAAGCACGCCCAATCGCTTTACGCCGCCGGACTCCGCCGCCTCAATATCCACCTCGACACGCTCGACCGCGCCCGCTTCCACCAGATCTCCCGCCGCGACGACCTTCCGCGCGTCCTCGCCGGCATCGAAGCCGCCCGCGCCACCGGTTTCCAGAAAATCAAGCTGAACGCCGTTGCCATCAAAGGCATCTCGGAAGATGACCTTGTCCCGCTCGTCCGCTTTGCCCGCGAACGCCAGATGGAAGTCCGCTTCATCGAGTTCATGCCGCTCGATTCCCAGGAACTCTGGTCCCGCGGCCAAGTCCTCACCGCCGCCGAAATGCTCCGCCGCATTCAAGCCGAATGCGGCCCTCTCGAATCCGTGCCCGACGCCGACCCCCGCGCCCCCGCCACCGAGTACCGCTTCCCAAACGGCGACCGCCTCGGCCTCATCGCCTCCGTCAGCAAACCCTTCTGCCTCAATTGCAACCGCCTCCGCCTCACCGCCGACGGGAAACTCCGCTATTGCCTCTTTGCCCGCGAAGAAACCGATATCCGCCCGCTCTTCGCGGCCAACGCCCCCGAAGCCGCTCTCGAATCCGCGATTCGCGCTAACATCCGCGACAAATGGGCCGGCCATCAGATCGGCCAAGCCACCTTTGTCCCGCCTCCCCGGCCCATGTATTCCATCGGCGGATAATTGAACGGCTGCAAGTACCCATAGTACTTGTTGGGACTATATTCTTAACCTATAATTCTGCTCGAGGTTTTAGATGCTCACGCGAACTAAATCTGCCTTCGCCCTCAGTAGCTTTGTCGCCGTTGCGCTCTTCGCTGCCGGCGACCCTTTCTGCGGCAAATGGAAGCTCAACCAGGAAAAAAGCAAATTTACGGGTGAGCAGATGAAAATCGAGGATCTCGGCAATAACAAATTCAAGTTCACCTCCGGAAACGATTCCGATACCGTAACGGCTAATGGTACCGATCAGCCGATTCACTACGGAGACACCATGTCGCTCGCCAAAAAGGGGACCGACCCGCTTGAAAATGGTCATAAAAAAGGACGGCAGAGTGGTGAGCTCGATGATCCACACCCTTTCCGATGACGGGAATACTCAGACCATAAAAGGAACCAGCACCAAGCCCGACGGGGCTACCTCCGATTTTGCCGTCACCGACAAACGAGTCGGTGGTGGCTCCGGCTGGTCAGGAACCTGGGAGAGCACCGATCTCAAAATCAATTCCCCGGACGAGTGGGAAATCAGCGCGTATGGCGCTCATGGCCTCACCTTCTATACGCCTGCGTATAAGGACACCCTCAGCATGAACTTCGACGGGAAGGATAATACCGAGAAGGGACCGGATGTCGCGCCCGGTTCTACGTCGTCCGGTAAGCGCATCGACGCGCATACGCTGGAGGTTACCGATAAAATCAAAGGCAAAGTGATGGACCACACCAAATACGAACTGTCTTCCGACGGAAGCACGCTCACGCTCACCGTGCAGCAAACCGGCCAGCCTCACCCGATCACCATCGTCTTCGATAAATTTGATACAAATATTTTTTATTTTTTGCAATAAAGGCTGTAATTTATTCCTATTGCATGGTATTTTTTATCAGGAACACTCAATGTCCCCGATCGAAGTACCCAAAGGCGGTCCCCGTACCCCGGAAGGCAAGCGCATTGCTTCCATGAACGCTGTCAAAACCGGACTCACCGGCCGCACCGTCCTGCTGCCCGCCGATGACGCCGATGCCTATCGCAAACTCATCGCTGATTACGAAACCGAATACAAACCCGTAGGCCTGCGCGAAAGCGAGCTCGTCCAGTCGATGGCCGACACCCAATGGCGCTTGCAGCGCATCCCACCCTCGAATCCGCCATCTACGCCAAAGGCCGCCACGAGTTCGCCGAAGCCCACTCGGAAAGAGAAGTAGCTCTTCGCATCGCCCTGATCGACCTCGACACGCACCTGAAGTACGAAAAACAGCTCCGCAACCTGCAACTTCCAGGAATCGCGTCTCACGCGCCGCTTCGAAAAGGAGTCCGCTGAACTTCGCCAGCTCCAAAAGAACAGAACCCCGACCGTAAGGGAGGGGCAGTTGATTTTTCAAATCAGAAATCGGAGCAGGTTCAGTCCTGGACCCGCCGCCCATTACCCGGAGCAATATATTCAGCGTAGCCACAAACACGTTGAATACCCCGGCAAACAGCATTAGCGCCCCGGGGATCGGACTATCCGCGAACGGCGAGCGCAGCACGCTGCTGGTGGAATAAACCAGAATAAAAACCCCCAGCGCGCCGATCGCGACCGCGATCAGAATTCCGATTACGCCGATATTCAGAAAGGCGTTCAGGATAACCGCGCCAATGATCGAAAAGAACAGCCCCGCCATCAGTCCGCGCGGAGCCGAAAACGTGCGCCCCGATACCATTACGTAAAGCGTCACGCCAATAAACACAAAAGCCGTAATCGCCAATGCCGCCACAATCAGAACCGGCGCATTCCGCCGCGCAATCCACAGAATCGGGGAAATCGCAATGCCCGATACAAACCCGTCCCCCACCAGCGCACTCA